>CAWIVR010000016.1:0-15550 GCA_963839565.1 uncultured Actinomycetota bacterium
TAGCGACTGGACAACTCATGCTTGACAAGTGTGTCACTTAGGTACAAGGTCTTGGACAAAAGTGGTGTGTCTGTCGTCACACCACCCATCGTCACCGGAGGCCTCGATGTCCCTTGCCCGTCTGTCCGCTCGGGCCCGGCTCCGCCGCGCCGGAGCCGCCCGCCCACTCCTCGCGACCGGCCTGGTCGCGGCCCTGGTCCTGGGGCTCGCCGCCTGCGGCGGGGATGACTCTGAGGGCGGAGGTGGCGGCGGGGACGCCGACAGCCTCACCGTCTGGATCGTCGAGGACCTGCCCGACCGGGTCGCGGCGACGCAGGAGATCGTCGACGCCTTCTCCGCGGAGAGCGGAGTCGAGGTCAAGCTCACCGCCATCGCCGAGGACCAGTTCAACCAGATCCTCACCTCCAACGCCGCCGCCGGGGACCTGCCGGACGTGATCGGAGCGCTGCCGCTCGGCGCCCTGCGCACGCTGTCGGCCAACGAGCTCATCGACACCGGGGCCGTCGGCGACGTCGTGGACAGCCTCGACGCCGGCACGTTCAGCGAGAGCGCCCTGGCGCTGTCCGCGGACGGCGACGACCAGCTCGGCGTGCCGAGCGAGTCGTGGGTCCAGCTGCTGGTCTACCGTCAGGACCTCTTCGACGAGGCCGGGCTGACAACCCCGGAGACCTACGAGGACGTCCTCGCCGCGGCCGAGGCCCTGGACAGCCCCGACGTCGCCGGGTTCGTCGGTGCCAACGTCGCCGGCGACGCCTTCACCTCCCAGACCTTCGAGGAGATCGGCCTGGGCAACGACTGCGAGATGGTCAACGAGGACGGCGAGGTCACGTTCGACAGTCCCGAGTGTGTCGAGGGCCTCGACTTCTACGGGACCCTGCAGCAGGACTACTCGGTGACCGGTGCGCAGGACGTGGACACCACGCGTGCGTCGTACTTCGCCGGCCAGGCCGCGATGGTGATCTGGTCGAGCTTCATCCTCGACGAGATGGCGGGCCTGCGGAATGACGCCCTCCCCACGTGCCCGCAGTGCAAGAAGGACCCCGCGTTCCTGGCCACCAACAGTGGCGTGGTGACCTCGATCCAGGGACCGTCCGGTTCGGAGCCCGCCACGTTCGGCGAGGTGACGTCCTGGACGATCGCCGCGGACGCCCCCACCGAGCCGTCGCAGGAGTTCATCGAGTACATGATGTCCGACGGCTACGAGCCGTGGATCGCGATCGCTCCCGAGGGCAAGATCCCGGTGCGTGCCGGCAGCGCACCCGGCGACACCAACTACTCCGACGCCTGGGCGCAGATGGACGTGGGCGTGGACACCAAGGCGCCGCTGTCGGACTTCTACGGCCCGGAGGTCATCGACGCGCTGACCGCGGGCACGGAGTCGCTGCAGCGCTGGGCAATCCCCAGGGCCAAGGTGACCTGCTCGGCGCCATCCAGGGCGAGCAGCCGGTGGCCAACGCGGTCAACGAGGTGTCCAACGGGACACCCGCCGAGGAAGCCGCCCAGCAGGCACAGGACGCCATCAGCGAGGCCGCGGAGTCTGTGCAATGAGCCTGGCCGGACCCACCGCGCCGATGCTGGTGACGAAGGAGGGTGACCCCACCGCTCCTCCGCCGCCACGGCACGGTGGGTCCGCGCGGGCCCGCGAGGACCGCCGGGTCGGCTACCTGCTGATCACGCCCACGGTGGTCATCGTCTTCACGATGGTCGTGCTGCCGATCGTGTGGACCATCTCGCTGGGCTTCCAACAGGTCCGACTGCTGAACCTCCGACAGGCCGGCTTCATCGGCGACTACAGCCTGGAGAACTTCAGGAACGTCCTGGGCTCGTCGGGCTTCGTCGACGCGCTCGTCACGACGCTGGTGTACTCCATCGGCGGCACGGCCTGCGCCATCGGGCTCGGGCTGATGGCCGCGCTGGCGCTGCGCAAGCCGTTCCGCGGTCGGGGCCTGGTACGGGCCTGCATGTTGATCCCGTACGTCGCCCCGGTGGTCGCCGCCACCTTCGTGTGGACGACGATGCTCAACCCTCAGTTCGGGATCGTCAACTACTACGGCACCACCCTCCTCGGCTGGGACGAGCCGATCGCCTTCCTCAGCTCCTCCGAACCGGTGTCGATCTTCGGCTTCGACACCCACGTCACCACCGCCCTCGCGAGCGTGATCCTGTTCGAGGCGTGGCGGTCCTTCCCCTTCGCCTTCCTGTTCCTGACCGCGCGGATGCAGGCGATCCCCGAGACGTTGGAGGAGGCGGCCATGGTCGACGGCGCGACACCGACGCAGCGCTTCCGCCACATCATCCTTCCGCAGCTGCTGCCGACCATCGCCGTCCTGACGGTGCTGCGGTTCATCTGGACCTTCAACAACTTCGACGACATCTACCTGCTCACCGGCGGCGGCGCCGGCACCCAGGTCGTAGCGGTGCGCGTGTACGACTACTTGATCAACCGCGGGGACATCGGCGCCGCTGCCGCCCAGGCGCTGGTCCTGGCCGCGATCCTCGCGGTGCTCGTCGGCACCTACCTCAAGCTGTTCGGCCGACAGGAGGAAGTCGCGTGAGCACCCTCAGCCGTGACATCGTCGAGCGACGCATCTTCGCGGTCGTCAGGCCGGCGTTCATCGTCTTCCTGCTCGTGATCTGCCTGTTCCCCTTCTACTACATGGTGATGCTGTCGTTCCGACCGCTCGACGCGGTGCTCCAGGACCCCGGAGCCCTGGTCCCCCGGCTCGGCGAGATCGACCTGGACACCTACAAGGACGTGCTCGCGTCGACCGAGGACGGCGGGCAGGGCTTCCTCAACTTCATCAAGAACAGCATGTTCGTGGCCGTCGGCACCGTCGTGCTGAGCCTGCTCGTCGCCGTGCCGGGCGCGTACGCCGTCAGCCGCCTCGACTTCTTCGGTCGGCGCCAGATCAGCGCGGTCTTCCTCGGGGTCTACTTCTTCCCGGCGATCCTGCTGGCGATCCCGTTGTTCGTGTTCTTCACCAGAATCGGCCAACGCGGCACCCTGACCGGCCTGCTCATCGTCTACGTCGCCCAAGTGGCCGCGGTCTCGATCTACATGCTGCGCAACTACTTCGACACGATTCCCGCCAGCGTCGAGGAGGCCGCGGCCATCGACGGCTGCACCCGCCTCCAAGCCATGCGGCACGTCAGCCTGCCGCTGGCCCTGCCGGCCATCGCCTCGAACGCGCTGTTCGTCTTCATGATCGCGTGGAACGAGTTCCTCTTCGCGCTGCTCTTCCTGGTCGAGAAGCGGGAGAACTGGACCGTCTCGCTCGGCCTCTCTCAGCTGGCGGGGAGCATCGAGGTGCCGACGACGGTACTGATGGCCGGCTCGGTCATCCTGACCGTGCCGATCATCGTCTTGTTCTTCCTCAGCGAGCGCTGGCTGGCCGGTGGCCTGACCGCGGGCGCCGAGAAGGGCTGAGCCGTCCCGTCCCGACTCCCGACGAACCCAGCAGAAGAGGACATCCGTGCCCGAGGTCGTGTCTTTCACCGCCCCGCACCAGGTGGCGCTCGTCGCGTGCGAGGAGCAGTCGCTCACGCCGGGGTCAGTCCGGGTGCGGACGTGGTTCTCCGGGATCTCCGCGGGCACCGAGCTGACGGCCTACCGAGGCTCAAACCCCTATCTCACAGGTACTTGGGATCCCGAGCGACGGCTCTTCATCGAAGGCGAGCCGACCTTCGGCTACCCCGTCGAGGGCTGGGGCTACTCCGAGGTGGGTGAGGTCGTCGAGGTGGCCGACGGCGTGGTGTCACCCGCAGTCGGCGACGTGGTGCACGGCATCTGGGGTCACCGCAGCGAAGCGGTGCTGCCGGCCGCGAACGTGGCTCACCGGGTGTGGACTGCCGACGACGCCATCTCGGGTACCTTCGCCCGCGTCGGCTCGATCGCCCTCAACGCGGTGCTCGCGGCCGACACCCGACTGGGCGACCGGCTGGCGGTGTTCGGTCAGGGCGTCATCGGCCTGCTCGCCACCCGTCTGGCCACCCTCGCGGGCGCGGACGTGGTCGCCGTCGACATGCTGCCCCGCCGGCTCGACGTCGCGCGCGCGATGGGCGCCGTCGAGACCGTCGCGGCCGATGCCGAGGGAGGCGCCGGCGCGGTCGTGCGTGCATGGTCCGGTGGCGGCGTCGACGCGGCCATCGAGCTGAGCGGCAGCGACCGCGCCCTGCACGAAGCCGTCCGGTCGGTGGTCGTGGACGGCACGGTCGTGGCTTCCGGGTTCTACCAGGGCGGGGCCGCGAACCTGCGGCTCGGCGAGGAGTTCCACCACAACCGCGTCCGCATCGTGGCCTCCCAGATCTCCGGGACACCGGTCGGCCTCGGGCCGCGCTGGGACCAGCCGCGGCTGGTCCGCACCTTCATGGAGCTCGTCCGGCGCGGGCAGGTGGACGCTGCCTCGCTCGTCACGGACGTCGTGGACGCCGGCGACGTGGGGGCGGTCTTCGAGCGGCTCGACCGCGGCGACCCCGACATCCTTCAAGCGGTGCTCCGTTTCCCGGCGGCCCCTGCATGAGCGGCGTGACCGAGACCCCCGACACCGGACCGCACTTTCCCGACGAGCGTGGGGGCGTGGCCATCCTGGGCTGCGGCACGATCGCGCAGTCCGCCCACCTGCCGGCGTACGAGCAGCACGGCGTACGCGTGGCGGGGGTGTGGAGTCGGACGGCCGCCACCACCGCGACCGTGCGGGAGCGGTTCCCCTTCGTCGGCCGCGTCTACGCGAGCGCCGAGGAACTGCTCGCCGACCCGGAGGTCCGCTACGTCGACCTCGCCACCGGTCCCGAGGGCCGACTGGAGTGGCTCGAGGCGGCGATCGATGCTGGCAAGCACGTGCTGGCCCAGAAGCCCCTGACGCTGTCCGTCGACGACCTGGTCCAACTGCCGGACGTGCTGGCGAGGGCGGACGCCGCCGGCGTGCGAGTGGCGGTGAACCACAACGGACGCTGGGCCCCCCCGTGGCGCGCGACGACCTTGCTGCTGCGGCAGGGCGCGATCGGGGACGTCGTCGGCGTCACCCACCTGCACGACAAGCCGCTGCCGCCGCTGGTCGGGACTCCCTTCGACGACGTCCCGCACATGCTGCTGACCGACTACCTCCTGCACTGGGTCGACATCACGCGGACCTGGCTGGGCGACATCACGACCGTCCAGGCGTCCGACTCCCGTACGCCGGGGCAGCCGGACGCGGCCCGCAACCCGTGGTCGGCAACGCTCACGATGCATGCCGCCACGGGCGCCACCGCGGCCCTGCGAATCGCGGGAAGCGTCGTCTCCAGCGAGCCCGGTTGCCCGTTCTGGGTGCACGGCACGACCGGCACCCTGCGCGGCAGCGTGCTCATCGGCTCCGACCGTCTCGAGCTCGACGACGGAACCCGCCGGACACCCCTGCCGCTGTCCGGAGCCTGGTTCGTGGACGGGTTCGCCGCGGCCATGGGCGAGCTGATGTGCGCCGTGGCCGAGGACCGCGAACCCGAGAACTCGGCCGCCGACGCCGCGTCCTCGGTGGTCCTGGTGCTCGCCGCCGCCGCGTCGGCCGAGCGCGGCGGCGTACCGGTCGACCCGGCCGAGGTGCTGGCGTGAGCGCCGACCGGCTCGACGTGGTGGTCGACGAGGTCCCGGTCGACCCGGCGAGGGCCCGGATCTACGCCGAGGGCTGGCAGAGCTGGAGCCCCGCCACCTGGTACCCCGCCAGCGCGACCGGCCTGCGTCCGGCCGAGGAATGGCAGCACACGATGCGTTTCCGCCCGGGCACCGAGATCTCAGCAGAGGGCCTGCAGGGCGAGGGGCTGCTCGTGGTCGACCCCGGCGACGGCAGCGACGTCCGCTGCTACGGGACGACGAGCCCGGTCGACGTGCCCACGATCACCTCGACACTCGTCGACGAGCGCGTCGTCGTCAGGTCCACCGGCGCCGTTGTCTCGAGCGCGGCCGCGGACGCGGAAAGTGCGCTGGCTGCGTACGCCAACGCCTTCGCCCAACGCGCCGGGTCAACGCCGCCCACCGGGGCGCCTCCGCCGGCGGTGTGGTGCTCCTGGTACCGCTACTTCGAGCAGATCACCGCCGCCGAGGTGCTGGAGAACCTGAGGGCCATCGACCAGCACGGCCTGGTGGTCGACGTGGTCCAGGTGGACGACGGCTGGAGCCCTGGGCTGGGCGAGGGGCTGGTGGTCGCGGACCGGTTCGGGTCGCTCGACGCGGTCGTCGAACAGGTCCGGGCGGCCGGCCGGCGGGTCGGCATCTGGGTCGCACCGTTCGTCGTCGGCGCCCGCACGACGCTCGCGACCGAGCACCCGCAATGGGTGATCGGCGATGCGGGCCGCAACTGGGGTGACGACCTCGTCGGCCTCGACCTCACCCACCCAGGCGTCCTCGACCTCCTCGCCGAGACCTTCACGGCCCTGGTCGATCGAGGCGTCGACTACTTCAAGCTCGACTTCCTCTACGGCGGCGCCGTGCCCGGCCGTCGGCTCGAGGACATGACCGGCGACGAGGCCTACCGGTCCGGCCTGTCCCTGATCCGCGAAGTGGTCGGGCCCGGCGTCCTGCTGGTCGGGTGCGGCGCGCCGCTGCTGCCGAGCGTTGGGCTGGTCGACGCCATGCGTGTCTCCCCCGACACGTTCCACGAGGGCGGCGAGGACGGCTCGCACGGGCTGCGCGGGTTGATGCCGCTGGCCGCGCGGGCCTGGCAGCAGGGCCGGTTCTGGGTCAACGACCCCGACTGCCTGGTGGCTCGGCCGTCGTACGCCGAGCGAGACCGGTGGGCCGATGCGGTCGAGACCTTCGGCGGCCTGGCGTCGTTCTCCGACCGGGTGGGCGAGCTCGACGACCACGGGCTCAAGCAGGTCCGGGACCTGCTGGCGCGCGGCAGCACGGCCGAGCCCTTCGTTGACACCACGGTGCGCGAGGGTGCTCGGGTGGCCGCGGAGGAGTTGCGGTGACCGACGAGCTAGCGGCACGCATCTCGCCGTACCTCGAGCTGCTGTACCCCGACGAGCACGAGGAGGTGTGCCGTCGGCTGGTCGCGATGGCGGCGACGTACGCCGACCGGTTGGGGGGTCGGACGGTCACACCGCCGACGCAACGGACGGCGTGCCTGATCACCTACGGCGATGGCATCCGGCGCGCGGACGAGACGCCGCTGCACACGCTCGCCGGCTTTCTGCACGACCAGGTCGGTGACCTCGTCAGCGACGTGCACCTGCTGCCGATGTTCCCGTGGACCTCCGACGACGGGTTCGCCGTCGTCGACCACCGGGCGGTCAACGAGGCCCTCGGCACGTGGGCCGACGTCGCGGACCTGGCGGATGAGCACGACCTGATGTTCGACTTCGTGGCCAACCACACCTCCAGCCAGAGCCCGTGGTTCACCGGGTGGCTGGCCGGGGACCCGGCGTACGAGGGCTTCTACGTCGAACGCAACCTAGACTTCGACGTCTCGCACGTCACCCGGCCGCGCACCACTCCGCTGTTCCATGCCTATCCCAGGCCGGACGGCACCCAGGCGTGGGCCTGGACGACGTTCGGCGAGGACCAGGTCGATGTCGACGTGCGGCACCCCACCACGCTGGTCGAGCTGACCGACGTGCTGCTCGGCTACCTGGCGCGGGGTGCGTCGGCCGTCCGGCTCGACGCCATCGGGTTCCTCTGGAAGGAATCCGGCACCACCTGCATCCACCTGCCCCAGACCCACGCGGTCATCAAGCTGTGGCGGGCGCTGGTCGACCACGTGTCCCCTGGCGCGCGTCTGCTGACCGAGACGAACGTCCCCCACGCGGAGAACATCTCCTACTTCGGCAACGGCGAGGACGAGGCCCACCTCGTCTACCAGTTCGCGCTGCCGCCGCTCGTCCTCCACTCCTTCGTCGCCGGCTCCACCGCGCGGCTCAGCGATTGGGCTGCGGGGGTGGGGCCCGTGAGCACGACGGCCACCTGGTTCAACTTCCTGGCCAGCCACGACGGGATCGGACTGCGCGCGACCGAGGGAATCCTCGACGACTCCGAACGCGCGGCGCTCGTGGACCGCACCCGCGCGCACGGCGGCCGGGTCTCGATGGCGAGCCGGCCGGACGGCACGAGCACCGTGTACGAGCTCAACCTCAGCTATCTCGACGCGCTGTGCACCCCCGAAGAGACCACCAACGCCGCGATCGTCGCAGCCAAGGCTCTGGCCGCGCACAGCATCCTGTTCGCCTTCCTCGGGGTGCCCGCGATCTACCTCCATTCGCTCGTCGGCTCCGCCCCCGACCACGAGGGCATGAAAGCCAGCCAGATCAACCGGCGCATCAACCGGGAGGTCCTCGATGCCGACCGGCTCGATGTCGAGCTGGCCGAGGACCCGCGGCGAAACGCGGTGTTCGTCGGCATGCGGCAACTGCTGGATGTACGCCGACAGCACGAGGCGTTCTCCCCGTTCGGCGCCCAGCAGGTCGAGCATCTCGACGACAGGGTCTTCGCCGTGCGACGGGGGGAAGGCACCGCCGACGAGCTGGTCTGCGTGACCAACGTGACCGGCGAGCCCGTCACGCTTCCCGGCGTGGTCGGCGTCGACGTGCTGACGGGCCACCGGGCGGCGCCGCTGACGGTCGCTCCCTGGGGCTACGCCTGGGTGCGACCGGGGTGACCCTGCGGGTGGTCGCCGCGCTCGACTCGTTCAAGGGGTCGGTGGACAGCTGGCAGGCGGGTCAGGCGGTGCGTCGCGGTGTGCTGTTGGTGGCGCCGGCGGCCTCCGTGCGAGTCGTGCCGGTCGCCGATGGTGGCGAGGGCACCCTAGACGCGATCGGTGCGTCGCGGCCGTCGGCGTCCGTGCCGGTATCCACCGTCGACGCCCTGGGCCGGCCCGTGTCCGCGGCGTACCTGACGCTGCCGGACGGCACCGCGATCGTCGAGGCCGCCCGCACCGTCGGCCTGGCGATGCTCGAGGTCGTCGACTCCTCCGTCCCGCCAAGGGCGTCGTCGGCGGGACTCGGGGACCACCTCGCGCACGCTCTCTCCGGCTCGTCCGGTCGGGTGCTTGTCGGGCTGGGCGGAAGTGCCTGCGTCGACGGAGGCACTGGGATGCTGCGCGCGCTCGGGGCCGACATCCGCTCCCACACGGCGAACCCGCTCTGGTCGTTCTCGGCGTTGGACGAGACGACCCTGCCGGACCTGTCGCGGGTCGTCGTCCTGTGCGACGTCACCAATCCCCTGACCGGGCCCGACGGCGCGGCTCGGGTCTTCGGTCCGCAGAAGGGCGCAACGCCCGCCCAGGTGGAGCACCTCGAGGAACGGATGGGTCGGTGGGCCGACGCCCTCGCCCGCACCGGTCGTGCGGTCACCTCTTCTCCCGGGGCCGGCGCCGCCGGCGGCATCGGCGCCGCCCTCCTGGCCTGTGGTGCCACCCTGGTGTCCGGCTTCGACGAGGTCGCACGCGTCACGGGGCTAAGGCGTGCCGTGGCCGGCGCCGACCTCGTCATCACCGGCGAGGGCTCCCTGGACGCCCAGACCGCGATGGGCAAGGCGCCGGCGGGCGTCGCCCGGATGGCCCGGGCCGCGGGCGCCCTGGTGGTGGGCATCGGCGGTCGGGTCGACCGACCCGCACCCGACTGCTTCGACGCCGTCTTCCCGGTCCACGGGCAGCTCCGCAACTTGGCCGAGGCCCTCGACCCGGCGGTCACCGTCGCCGAGCTGAGCGCCACGGCCGCCGAGGTGGTCCGGCTTCTCCTCGCCGCTCGGGCACGCGAGACCGCCGGAAGGGACAGGGACGACGCACCTGGAGCCGGTCACCCTCGCCGACCTGATCAGTCGGCGTGACCGGAGTGGTGGCGGACCTCCCGCTCACAGGACCAGCCGGTCGACCACCACGCGGTGGGCCCCGAACCGTCGCCGGTCCAAGTCGAGGACCTCGGCCGCCACGTCGGGGCGCTCTGGACATCCTCGGCGCCACTCTCACCAGCTCATTGCGGATGAGCGGGCCGACGTCCGAGCGCGAACGAGCGACTCATAAGGACGCGCATAAGGACGCGCGACCCGAAAGAGGCCGTTCGCCCGATGGCTAGCATCGCGGCAAACGGCCTCTGACCTGCGGTTTCTTCGGTCGGGCTGACAGGATTTGAACCTGCGACCCCTTGACCCCCAGTCAAGTGCGCTACCAAGCTGCGCCACAGCCCGAAGTGACTCCCGGTGGTGCTGGTGAGCCGGGTGAACCCTACCGGAACGCCCGGAAGGTCCAGGAATCGGGCGGCAACCGCCGGCGGCTCTACCGTGGACCCATGAACGACGATCCGCACGGGGCCGAGCACGAGGTCACCTTCGCCGACCTGGGGCTCGACGCCCGGGTCCTCCAGGCCGTGCAGGACGTCGGCTACGAGACGCCCTCGCCCATCCAGGCCGCCACCATCCCCACCCTGCTCGGCGGCCGCGACGTCGTCGGGCTCGCGCAGACGGGCACGGGCAAGACCGCGGCGTTCGCGCTGCCGATCCTGTCCCGGCTCGACCTGTCGCAGAAGAAGCCGCAGGCCCTCGTCCTGGCGCCGACCCGCGAGCTGGCGCTCCAGGTCTGCGAGGCGTTCGAGAAGTACGCCGCGCACCTCAAGGGCGTGCACGTGCTCCCGGTCTACGGCGGTCAGGGGTACGGCGTCCAGCTCAGCGCCCTGCGTCGCGGGGTCCACGTCGTGGTCGGCACCCCCGGCCGGATCATGGACCACCTCGAGAAGGGCACCCTCGACCTCACCGAGCTCCGGTTCCTCGTCCTCGACGAGGCCGACGAGATGCTCAACATGGGCTTCGCCGACGACGTCGAGACGATCCTCGCCGACACCCCGGCCGACAAGAACGTCGCGCTGTTCTCGGCGACGATGCCGGCCCAGATCCGGCGGATCTCGAAGAAGTACCTGCGGGACCCGGCCGAGGTCACGGTCAAGAACAAGACCTCCACGGCCCCCAACGTCACGCACCGCTACCTGATGGTGTCCTACCCGCAGAAGGTCGACGCCCTCACCCGGATCCTCGAGGTCGAGAACTTCGAGGGCATGATCGTCTTCGTCCGCACGAAGAACGAGACCGAGACCCTGGCCGAGAAGCTGCGGGCCCGTGGGTTCTCCGCGACGGCCATCAACGGCGACATCGTGCAGGCCCAGCGCGAGCGGACCATCAACGAGCTGCGCGACGGCAAGCTCGACATCCTCGTCGCGACCGACGTCGCCGCCCGCGGGCTCGACGTCGAGCGGATCAGCCACGTCGTCAACTACGACATCCCCACCGACCCCGAGTCGTACGTGCACCGCACCGGCCGCACCGGCCGGGCCGGGCGCAGCGGCGACGCGATCTCGTTCGTCACCCCGCGCGAGCGGTACCTGCTCAAGTCCATCGAGAAGACCACGCGTCAGCCGCTGACCCCGATGCAGCTGCCGACCGTCGAGGACGTCAACGTCACGCGGCTCGCGCGCTTCGACGACGCGATCACCGAGGCCCTCTCGTCGACCGAGCGGCTGTCGTTCTTCCGTGACGTGGTGTCCCACTACGTGCGCGAGCACAACGTCCCGGACGTCGACGTGGCAGCGGCCCTGGCCGTGGTGCTCCAGGGCGACGTGCCGCTGCTGCTCGAGCCCGAGCCCCAGCGACCCGCCCGCAGCGAGCGCCCGGCCCAGGGCGACCGCGGCGGTCGCACTGACCGCCCCGAGCGACCCGAGCGCCGCCCCTCGCGCCGGACCGGGGACACGCCCCTGGCGACGTACCGGATCGCGGTCGGCAAGCGCCACAAGGTCGAGCCGCGTCAGATCGTCGGTGCGCTGGCCAACGAGGGTGGCCTCAACCGCGGAGACTTCGGCCACATCCAGATCCGTCCCGACTTCTCCCTGGTGGAGCTGCCCGCCGAGCTGCCGCCCGGCACCGAGGCGGCGCTGGCGAAGACCCGTATCTCCGGCAAGCTGATCGAGCTGCGCCTCGATGGGGGCGCACCGCAGCGCAAGCCACGCCACAAGAGCTGACGCGGCCGGCCCGAGGGTCAAGCGGTCGAGTCCCTTCACAAGCATCCCGATTGAGGAGCACGCTGGCACTGACGGTCCACGAACGTCCCTGCATCAAGGGGAGGACTCCATGACTTCTACCGTCAGTCGCTTCGAAGCTCGACGCGCGCCGTGCGGACAAGTGCAGGACGGCGAGTCCTTCGTGACCGAGGACCAGCAGGGCCTCATGACCGAGGACCTCCAGTTCACGTGCGGCTGCCGGGAGAGCAAGGAGGAGTTCCACGACGGGAGCGTCCACCGGATGGTCGTGGACCACCACGGCAAGGTGCTCAGCGACGAGGAGATGCGGGGTGAGTGACGGGGCGGTGGCGACAGCCCACGACGTACTTCTCGTGGGCGGCGGCGCAGCCGGACTGCGGGCTGCCATCGCGATCGCCGAGTCCGACCCCGACCTCGACGTGGCCGTCGTGTCCAAGGTCTATCCCATGCGCAGCCACACCGTGTCCGCGGAGGGCGGGGCGGCAGGCGTGATGGCCGACGACGACACGATCGAGGAGCACATCTACGACACCATCTCGGGCAGCGACTGGCTCGGCGACCAGGACGCGATCGAGGCGTTCGTGAACGAGGCCCCTCGCGAGCTGCTGCAGCTCGAGCACTGGGGGTGCCCGTGGAGCCGACAGGACGACGGACGCATCGCGGTCCGGGCCTTCGGCGGCATGAAGAACAAGCGCACGTGGTTCGCGGCCGACAAGACCGGATTCCACATGCTGCACACGCTGTTCCAGACCTCGCTCAAGTACCGCGCGGTCAAGCGGTACGACGAGAGCTTCGTGACACGGCTCCTCGTCGACGACGGCCGGGTGCACGGCGTGGTGGCCATCGAGCTGGCCACCGGGAAGATCCAGGCGATCACCGCCAAGGCCGTGGTGCTCGCCACCGGTGGCGGCGGCAAGGTCTTCCCCTTCACGACGAACGCCAACATCAACACCGGTGACGGGATGGCGCTCGCCTATCGCGCCGGAGCCCCGCTCAAGGACATGGAGTTCGTGCAGTACCACCCCACCGGCCTGCCGTTCACCGGGATCCTGATCACGGAGGCGACGCGAGCCGAGGGCGGCTGGCTGCTCAACAAGGACGGCTACCGCTACCTGCAGGACTACGACCTCGGTACGCCGACGGACACGCCGACCCTGCGCAGCATGGAGCTCGGGCCACGCGACCGGCTCTCCCAGGCGTTCGAGCACGAGGTCCAGAAGGGGCGGACCACCGACTCGCCGTACGGGCCGGTCGTGTACCTCGACCTGCGACACCTCGGCGAGGCGCTCATCGAGGCCAAGCTCCCGATGGTCCGCGAGCTGTGTCTGCAGTACGAGCGGATCGACCCGGTCACCGAGCTCATCCCCGTACGACCGGTGGTGCACTACATGATGGGCGGGGTCCACACCGACATCGACGGCAAGGCCGGACTGGACGGCCTCTACGCCGCCGGCGAGACCGCCTGCGTCAGCATCAACGGCGCCAACCGGCTCGGCTCGAACTCGTTGCCCGAGTGCCTGGTGTTCGGGGCTCGAGCGGGCCGGGCCGCCGCCGAGTACGCCGCCACCGCGCCCGCGCCGCCCGCCGTGATCGAGGCCCAGGTCGCCGACGAGGTACGTCGCCTCGAGGCGCTCATGGACCGCGACTCCAGGCCCGACGACGGAACGGCCAGGATCCGCGACGACCTGCAGTCGACCATGGAGGACGCTGCGGGCATCTACCGGAACGGGCCCTCGATGGAGAAGGGGGTCGACACGTTCAACGGGCTGCGCGAACGGGTCGACGCCCTCGGGATCCGCGACACCAGCCGGGCCTTCAACACCGAGCTCATGGGTGCGCTGGAGCTCGAGAACCTGGTCGACATCGGTGAGTGCATCCTGCGGTCGGGACTCGCTCGCGAGGAGTCCCGGGGCGCGCACCAGCGCACTGACTTCACCACGCGCGACGACGAACGGTTCCTCGCCCACCACCTGGTCCGGCGCGATGACGACGGGGCCGTGCGCATCGAACAGCTGCCGGTGACGATCACCCGCTGGCCACCCGGCGAGCGGGTCTACGGGAGGTAGCCAGATGGACGCCAGGAGAAGCAGCATCACCATGCAAGTGACGCGCTACCGACCGGACAAGAACACTCAGCCGGTGCCGGTGGACTATCAAGTACCGCTGCGCAAGGAATGGACCGTCCTCGACGGGCTCAACCACATCAAGGCCCAGCGTGACGAGACGCTGTCGTTCCGCTGGTCGTGCCGGATGGGCATCTGCGGCAGCTGCGGCATGAACGTCGACGGGGAACCCCGGCTGACGTGCGGGACGTTCCTGTCCGACTACGCGCCGGGCCCGGTGCGCGTGGAGCCATTGGCCAACTTCCCGATCGTCAAGGACCTGGTCGTCGACATGAGCGACTTCATGGAGAAGCTCCCCCGGGTCAAGCCGTGGATCATCCGCGACGACGACGTCACCGAGATCGACGGGGAGTATCTCCAGACTCCGGAGGAGCTCGACGCCTACAAGCAGTTCAGCATGTGCATCAACTGCATGCTCTGCTACGCCGCCTGCCCTGTCTACGGCCTCGACCCCGACTTCGTCGGCCCGGCGGCGATCGCCCTGGCAGAGCGCTACGACCTCGACTCGCGTGACCACGGCTCCCGCGAGCGTCTCGACGTCCTGATCGAGCGCGAGGGCGTCTGGGGCTGCACCTTCGTCGGTGAGTGCACGAAGGTGTGTCCCAAGCACGTCGACCCCGCGGGTGCCATCCAGCGGTACAAGCTGAAGGCTGCCCAGGAGTCGGTCAAGGCCTTCCTGCTCCCGAAGGCCCTGCAACGAACGAAGGGGCGTCGATGAGCACTCCGGTCACCCGCGTCCCGTCGTACCAGCGCCGGATGAGTGTCTTCTGGTGGGTGCACAAGCGGTCGTACTTCCTCTTCGTGATGCGGGAGCTCAGCAGCCTGTTCGTCGCCTGGTTCGTGATCTACCTGCTGATGTTCATCGCCGCGGTCGGTGGCGGCGCGGAGAAGTACGACGCGTTCCTCGACCGCGCGTCCAGTCCCCTGTTCCTGGTCGTGAACGCCGTGGCGCTGGCGTTCCTCGTCCTGCACACGATCACGTGGTTCGCCCTCACCCCGCAGGCGATGGTGCTGAACCTCGGGGGCAGACGCGTGCCGGGCGTGCTGATCATCGTGGCGCAGTACGTCGGCCTCGCCGCCGTGTCCGCGTTCATCTACTGGCTGGTGGTGCTGGCGTGAAGTTCCGCGTCCTGCCCTTCGTCTGGCTGACCTTCAGCGGCGGTGGTGTGATCGCCGCCGTGTTCCTACCGATCCTCGTGATCCTGCTCGCGTTCGCTCTCCCCCTCGGCTGGGTGGATCCGAGCCATCAGCACCTCGAGGGCGTCGTGGAGAGCTGGTTCACCCGCCTCGTGCTGTTCGCGCTGATGGTGCCGATGCTGGTCCACGCCGCTCACCGGTTCCGCTACACCGTGTACGACGGGCTGCAGGTCAAGCAGAAGTTCCTCGTCGCAGCCATGTGCTACGGAGGCGCGATCGCCCTGGCCACGGTGGCGTTCTAC
>CAWIVR010000017.1:0-204406 GCA_963839565.1 uncultured Actinomycetota bacterium
CTGATTCAGTAATTCGCGTGCAGTAGCGGGCGATGGATTCGAGGATCTGGTCGCTGGTCTTGGTCCACACGTAGGGGCGTGGGTTCTCGTTCCAGGTCTTGATCCAGTTGCGGATGTCGGAGTTGAGGGCGCGGACGCTGGTGTGGGCGCCGCGTTGGAGCTTCTTGGTGGTCAGCTCTGAGAACCAGCGTTCGACCAGGTTGAGCCAGGAGCTCGAGGTCGGGGTGAAGTGCACGGTGAAGCGCGGGTGGGCCAGCAGCCAACGATGGATGGCGGGGGTCTTGTGGGTCGAGGCGTTGTCCATCACGAGGTGTACCTCGAGGTGGTCGGGCACCTGGGAGTCGATGAGGGTGAGGAACTTCTTGAACTCGACCGCGCGGTGCCGGGCGTGCAGGGAGCCGATGACCTGGCCGCTGGCGATGTCCAGGGCGGCGTAGAGGCTGGAGGTGCCGTGTCGTTTGTAGTCGTGGGTGGCTCGCTGTGGGGTGCCGGGCAGCATCGGCAGGATGGGGGCGGTGCGGTCCAGGGCCTGGATCTGGGACTTCTCGTCCACGCACAGCACCACGGCCCGTTCGGGCGGGTCGAGGTAGAGCCCGACCACGTCCTTGACCTTGTCCACGAACAGCGGGTCCTTGGACAGCTTCCAGGACTCCTGCCGGTGGGGCTGGAGCCCGAAGGCCTTCCAGATCCGCTGCACCGCCGAGGCGGACATGCCGAGCTCGGTGGCCAATGACCGCGTGGACCAGTGCGTGGCATCGCGCGGCGCTGACTCCAAGGTCGTGGTGATGACCTCCTCGACCTGGGCATCGGTGACCGTGCGCGGCCGGCCGGGGCGTGGCTCGTCGAGCAACCCGTCGAGTCGCTCGACCTGGAAACGGGCCCGCCACTTGGCCACCGTGCCCCGACCGATACCAAGCTCTTCAGCGACCACCGTGTTGGAGTCGGTCCCCTCGCCAGCCGCGCAACGCAGCACGATCCGAGAACGCAACGCCAACGCCTGCGCGGTCTTCGGGCGCCGCGCCCATGTCTTGAGCTGATCGACTTCAACCGCCGACAGCACCAGCGGCAACAACCTCGAGTCCGGCACACCTCAGCGTATCCACTGCAAGCGAACTTTTGACGCAGGACACTAGAAGTCCGCTCACTTCACCTGGGCGGAGTCCGGGTCGACCATCAGCGACGAGGTGTCCACGGCCACGAACGCCGACGCCGGGATGGTCTTGAGCTCCTCGACCAGCCGTGACGGCCAGTGGGGGTTCTGCTCACCCTGGAAGTACCACGCCGAGCCGTTGTCGGCGAGGACGAGGCCGTAGGTCTTCATGGCCTTGATGACCGCGCGCGCCTTGGCGCCGTAGCCGCTGCGTGGAGAAGCCGGCGTCGAGCCGGAACCGCGCGCCCATCGGCGGGAAGGCCAGCGACGTCGTGGAGCCGGCGTCGTGCCGGGCCGGCCAGAGGTGGTGGCTGCTCGTCTCGGGCGTGGTGAAGCGGATGGCGTGGTCGATGGTGCCGTCGCGGACCTCCTTCCAGCGCAGCAGGCCCGGCAGGATCGGCAGCCCGGCGGCGTCGGCGGAGGTCCAGGAGTCCGGCCGGAGCTGGTTCGACGTCAGCGACCACACGGCGCCGGAACCGGCCCGCCAGGTGTTGCCGGAGACGCGCGTGTTCCAGGTCTCGTAGAGCTTGCAGGTGCTCTTGTCGATGACGACGGCGTGCATGTCGCCACCCGAGTTGCGGCCGCCCTCGATGCGGGTGTCGGGACCGAGGGGGTACTTCACCTTGTCGCTCTCGGACGCGTAGTCGAACCGCACCCGCACCTTCGGGTGGTCGCTCCTGACCACGGTGACCGGGATCCCGTAGTTGGGCCCGTCGCCGTACGACGGCCCGAAGTCCGGGTGCAGGTCCACGTCGGTCGACATGTGGGAGAGCCAGTCGGCCGAGCGGTCGTGGACCGGCAGCTTGCTGACGTCGGCGTGCCACCAGTTGTCGGCGGGGAACGTCGGGCAGGCGGCGCGCGCCCCGCTGGTCGAGGAAGGCGCGCTAGCGCCTGTCACGAGACCAGCCGGAGAGCCGAAGGCAGCGATGCCACCAGAGCAGCGACGGCAAGGGCGATGCGGGGGGTACGCATGCCCGGAAACTACCGCTTGCGCTTCTCCCGCGGACGCTGGTTGATCACGATCGGCGTGCCGACGAACCCGAACTGCTCGCGCAGCCGGCGCTCGATGTACCGCTCGTAGGACGCCTCCAGCTTGCCGCTGGTGAACAGCACGAACGTGGGCGGCGAGGTCGAGGGCTGGGTGCCGAACAGGATCTTGGGCTGCTTGCCGCTGCGGACCGGGTGCGGGTGCTCGGCGACCAGCCGGCCCAGGAACGTGTTGAGCGCGCCCGTCGGGACCCGGGTCTCCCAGCCCGCCAGCGCCTTGTCGAGGGCCGGCACCAGCCGGTCGACGTGCCAGCCGGTGCGAGCCGTGACGTTGATCCGCGGTGCCCACTGCACCTGCACGAGGTCGCGCTCGATCTCACGGTCGAGGTAGTAGCGGCGCTCCTCGTCGACGAGGTCCCACTTGTTGAAGGCGATGACCAGCGCGCGGCCGGACTCCCGCACGGTCTGCAGGATCCGGACGTCCTGCTCGGAGACCGACTGGCTGCCGTCGAGCACCAGCACGGCGACCTCCGCGCGGTCGATCGCGGTCGACGTACGGAGCGAGGCGTAGTACTCGTGGCCCGACGCCTCCTTGACCCGCTTGCGGATGCCGGCGGTGTCGATGAAGCGCCAGTGTGCGGCCGCCCAGCTCGACCAG
Source organism: uncultured Actinomycetota bacterium (assembly GCA_963839565.1). GTDB lineage: Bacteria > Actinomycetota > Actinomycetes > Propionibacteriales > Nocardioidaceae > Nocardioides. The sequence goes on from CAWIVR010000017.1 coordinate 2,796, forward strand.
CTCGTCGACGGGGTCGACGGTCGTGCCGGCGACGTTGTCGACGACGGCCCGCTCCTCCCCCGCCAGCCGGTTCAGCAGCGAGGACTTGCCGACGTTGGGCTTGCCGACGATGGCGACCCGTCGCGGGCCGCGCACCACGTCGAAGGACTCCGCGGGGGCCTCCGGCAGCGCGGCCAGGATGGCGTCCAGCATGTCGCCGGAGCCGCGGCCGTGCAGGGCCGAGACCGGGTACGGCTCGCCGAGGCCGAGGTTCCACAGGCCGTACGCCTCCGCCTCGGCGCGCGCGTCGTCGACCTTGTTGGCCGCCAGGATCACCGGCTTCTCGGACTTCCGGAGGATGCGGACCACGGACTCGTCGGCGTCGGTGATGCCGACGGTCGCGTCGACGACGAACAGCACGGCGTCGGCGAGCCCGACCGCGATCTCCGCCTGGGCGCGGATCCGCTCGGCGAGGCCCCGCGCGTCGGGGTCCCAGCCGCCGGTGTCCACCACGGTGAACGCGCGGCCGTTCCAGATCGCGTCGTAGGAGATCCGGTCGCGGGTCACGCCCGGCACGTCCTCCACGACGGCCTCGCGCCGACCGATGATCCGGTTGACCAGGGTGGACTTGCCGACGTTGGGACGGCCGACGACGGCGAGGATCGGTCCGCTGACCCCCGTCCCGTCCGGGGACTCGTTCTCGGACTCGAACTCGGTCATGGGGTTCCTTCACGGTTCAGGCCCGCGGCCGCCTCCACCAGGGAGACGACCAGGTCGACGACGTCCTCGAGCGAGTACGCCGTCCCGTCGACGTGCACCGCACCTTCGGCCATCACGAGGGGCGAGGCGGTGCGGCCGGTGTCGATCTCGTCGCGGGCGAGCAGGGACTCGCGGGTGGTCTCGATGTCGGCGCCGCCCTCCTCGAGGGCGCGGCGGTGGGCGCGGGCGGCGGCGTCGGCCGTCAGGAAGACCTTGACGTCGGCGTCGGGGGCGACCACCGAGCCGATGTCGCGACCCTCGACCACGATGCCGCCGGCGCCGATGATCTCGTGCTGGAGCTCGAGCAGACGCTGACGGACCGCGGGCACGGCCGCGACGGGCGACACCGCGGCGTTGACCTCGTCGGAGCGGATCGCCAGGCCCACGTCGACGCCGTCGACCAGGATCGTGGGACCGAGGGGGTCGGTGCCCGAGAGGATCTCGGGCTCCTCGACCCGCGCCGCGACGGCGGCCGGGTCGTGGACGTCGACGTCCTGGCGGAGCATCCACCAGGTGATGGCGCGGTACATCGCGCCGGTGTCGAGATAGCGCAGACCGAGCCGGTCGGCCACGCCGCGGGAGGTGCTCGACTTGCCCGAGCCCGAGGGTCCGTCGATCGCCACGACGAAGTGGTCCCAGCGGCTGCTCACAGGGGGCAAGGCTACCGGTGGGTCACCCAACCACGAGATTCCAGAGAGGCCAGCAGGTGCTCGGAGCTGTCGTCGGCGACGACCAGCTCGACCAGACCGGTCGGGCGGCCGGGGTCGTGGTCGATGTGCACGTCCTCGATGTTGACCCCGCTCGAGCCGGCGTCCGCGAACAGCCGGGCCAGCTCGCCCGCCCGGTCGGGCACCGACACGAAGACCGACGCGGTGGCCCGCATCGGCCCGCCGTGCTTGCCCGGGATGGCCTGCGTACCGGCCACCCCCTGGGCCAGGATCTGGGTCAGCTCGGCCTGCTGGCCCTTCGAGACGGCGACGATCAGGGCGTCCAGCTGCTCGCGTACCTCGCCCAGCAGGTGCACGACGGCCGGCGCGTTGCCCGAGACGATCTGCTGCCAGAGCTCGGGGTCGCCGGCCGCGACGCGGGTGACGTCGCGGACGCCCTGGCCCGAGAGGGCCAGGTGGCCGGGCGGTGCCTCGGCCAGCCGGCCGGCGACCAGGCTCGCGAGCAGGTGCGGGAGGTGCGAGGTACGGGCGACCGCCCGGTCGTGCTCGTCGGGCGACATCTGCACCGCGGTCGCCCCGACCGCCGCGACCAGCTCGAGCACCAGGTCGACGGCCTCCCGGCTGGAGTCCTGGTGGGGCGTGACCGCCCACGGGCGCCCGTCGAACAGCGCCGCGCTGGCCGCCAGCGGCCCCGACCGTTCGCTGCCCGCCATCGGGTGCCCGCCGACGTACCGTGACAGCCCGGCCAGCCCGTAGGCGCGCAGCTGCTCGAGAGGTCCGGTCTTGATGCTGCCGACGTCGGTGACGACGGCCTTCGGGTGGTGGGTGAGCGCCCAGCGCAGGGTCTCCCCGATCACGTTCGGAGGGACGGCGACCACCACCAGCTGCGGTGGCGGCGCGATGTCCGGGGACAGCTGGCCGGCGCCGAGGCCCAGGGCGGTGCGGAGGTTCTCGGTCGAGACGTCGCGGAACCAGACGGCGACGCCCCGCCGCCGGAGCGCCAGGCCGATCGAGGTGCCCAGCAGCCCGGCCCCGACGACGAGGACGGGTCCCTCCAGGGTCACGGGCTCAGCCATCGCGCCGGCTCCTCGTCGGGGACCGACCGCACGCGGGTGAGGTCCTTGCGCAGCGCGGCCGCGCCGTGCAGGTAGACGTGGGTGATGTCGGAGCGCGGCAGGTCGGTCTCGACGTGCGCCATCATCCGGACCACGCGGGGCATGGATCCGGCGATCTCGAGCTCGCGCGCGCACAGCAGGGGGATCTCGCCGAAGCCGAGGCGCCGGGCGGCGTACGCCGGGAACTCGGCCACCAGGTCCGACGTCGCGGTGAAGATCACCGAGATGAAGTCGTCCACCACCAGGCCGTTGGACCGCATCACGTCGGTCACCATCTCCGCGACCCGCTCGAGCATGTGGTCGCGGTCGTCCGCCTCCAGCTGGGTGGCGCCGCGTACCGCTCGGACAGCCACGTCGCTTCCTTCCCTCATCCGGCCGCGGGGGAACGGCCCTCGAGGAAACCGTATCCGCCGCCGTCACCCTTGGGGGCGGAAGTGGTCCAGCCTGGAACTCAGCACCCCCTCCCCACGCGTCACGTCGGGCAGCATCAGGGTCAGCCGGTGCACCGCGTCGGCCGGTACGTCGCCCGTCACCACGACCGACGACCCGGACGGTCCACGGGGCTCGGTGGTGAGCGGTACGCCGCCCGCCTGCGCCAGCAGCGCGAGCGTCGGGCCGAGGGCACCGGCGGGCACCTCCAGCTCGAACCGGTGGACCGGCTCGCACACCACCGTGCCCGCCTGCGCGATCGACCGGGCCATCAGCAGGCGGGTCAGGTCGCGGAAGTCGCCGGCCGTGCTCGACATGGACTTGTCGAAGGTCCCGTGGGCGTGGCTCTGGCGCGCCCAGTAGCCGGAGTGGGTCATCCGCACCCGCGCGTCGGGGACCTCCCAGCCGTGGTTGCCGTGCAGCAGCGCGGACCGCACGCTGGTCTCGACCGCGGTGAAGAAGGCCGGCGGCATCGAGCCCAGCTCGACCTCCAGCCCGAAGTCGACGCCGCTGCCCACGGGGGCCGGCTCGACGCGCAGCCCGACGGTGGCGAGGTACGGGTTGCGCGTCCGTCCCGATCAGCTCGACGGCCGCACCCGTGCCCCGCAGCCGCTCGGTGCAGATCATCGCGGTGTCCCGGAACCGCACGGCCACGCCGTACTCCTCCTCCAGCAGCGACCCGATCACCTGCTGCTGCACCTCGCCGTAGAGGGAGAGACGCAGCTCGCGCTTGTCCCCCGACTGCCCGTCGACGCGGAGCGAGATCAGCGGGTCCTGCTCGGCGAGCCGGTCCAGGGCGGCGTACAGGGCCGGCCGGTCGCGCTCGTCGATCGGCTCCACCACCGTGGCCAGGCTGGGCCGGGCGAACTCCTCGGCCACGCCCGCCGCACCCGCGCCGAACCCGTCGCCGATCCGCGCGGCGTCGAGGCCGCGCAGCACGACGACCTGGCCGGCCGCCGCCTCGGTGACGGTGTCGAGGCCGCCGCGGTGGAACCTCCGCAGCCCGGTGACCCGCGCAGGGTCGCCGCGGCCGAGGTCCAGCCGGTCGCGGACGTGCAGCGTCCCCGAGCGCAGCAGCGCGACGACCTCCTTGCCGCCCGCCTCGTCGCGGTCGATCTTGAACACCAGGCCGGCCGCCGGGCCGTCGGGCGACGGCTCGCGGCTGGGGAGCAGCTCGGGCAGCGCGTGCAGGAGCTCCGCGACCCCCGCGCCCTTCAGGGCGGACCCGAAGAGCACGGGTACGTCGGGATCGAGCCGCTCGCGGACCTCGAGCTCGACGAACTCGGGGTCGGCGCCGGCCCGGTCGACCTTGTTGACGAACACCACCGTGGCGATGCCCAGCCGTTGCAGGGCGCGCATCAGCACCAGCGTCTGCGCCTGCACGCCCTCGACCGCCGAGACGACGAGCACGGCGCCGTCCAGCAGGCTCAGGGCGCGCTCGACCTCGGCGATGAAGTCCGAGTGGCCGGGGGTGTCGACGAGGTTGACGGTCGTGCCGTCGACCTCGAAGGACACCACCGCCGCGCGGATGGTGATGCCCCGGCGCCGTTCGAGCGCCATCGTGTCGGTGTGGGTGGAGCCGGCGTCCACGCTGCCGGGCTCCGCGAGCACGCCTGCTTCGACGAGCAGGCGTTCGGTCAGGGTCGTCTTGCCGGCGTCAACATGCGCCAGGACCCCCAGGGTGAGCGTGCGCAACCTTCACATCCTTGGTCTGGTAGACGGCTGGGGACGTGAAAGCAGCTCGCATCGACTTCTCCTGTGGTTCGGGTCTCTCGGACGCCCCATGGCACCGCGGCGCGGGAGGTACGGGCAAGGGGTTTTCGGGGTAGTCCCGTGCGGTTCCGGGGTGTTCGAGCGGGTTTGACCCCGGAACTGCACGGGAGTACCCCGCGATCCGGCCGGTCAGTCGATCAGAGGGCGGCGTTGTCGAGCAGGACGCCGAGCTCGTCGAGGGTGAGGTCGCGCAGCTCGCCCGTACCGAGGCCCTGCAGCTGGACCGGGCCGATCGCGGTCCGGGTGAGGCGGCGGACGGGGTGGCCGACGTGGTCGAGCAGCCGCCGGACGATCCGGTTGCGGCCCTCGTGGATGACCAGCTCGACGATCGAGCGCTCCCCCTGCACCGACACCAGCCGGGCCGAGGAGACCGTCACCGGGCCGTCGTCCAGGGTCACGCCGTCGGTCAGCTGGCGCAGGACGGCCTTCGTGAGGCGCCCGTCGACCTCGGCGACGTAGGTCTTGTCCACCTCGTACGACGGGTGGGCCAGGCGCTGGGCGAAGTCGCCGTCGTTGGTGAGCAGGATCAGGCCGTCGGTGTCGGTGTCGAGCCGGCCGACGTGGAAGAGCCGCTCAGGACGGTCGTCGACCAGGTCCTGGAGGGTACGGCGGCCCTCGGGGTCCGACATCGTCGAGACCACGCCGCGGGGCTTGTTCAGCGCCAGGTAGACGTGCGCCGAGACCGGCGGCAGCCGCTTCCCGTCCACGCGGATGACGGCGGTGCGCGGGTCGACCTTGGTGCCGAGCCGGGTGACCACCTCGCCGTCGACGACGACGACGCCGGCGAGCATCAGCTCCTCGCACTTGCGGCGCGACGCGACGCCGGACTGCGCCAGCAGCTTCTGCAGCCGGATCAGGCCCTCGTCGTCGGTCTCGATCACCCGGCCATCATGCCCCGGAGCTCATGCGCTGGCGGACTCGTCCATCAGGTCGGAGGCCAGCTCGTCGACCAGGTCGTCCATGTCCGGGAGGTACGGCGCCAGCTCGGGCAGCTCGTCGAGCGAGGTCACCCCGATGCGCTCGAGGAAGTAGTTGCTGGTGCGGTAGAGGTGCGCGCCCGACGCGTGGTCCTGGCCCGCCTCCTCGACGAGCCCGCGGGTGACCAGCGTGCGCATCACGCCGTCGACGTTGACGCCGCGGATCGCGGAGACCCGCGCGCGCGAGACCGGCTGCTTGTAGGCGACCACGGCCAGCGTCTCCAGCGCCGCCTGGGTCAGCCGGGCCTGCTGGCCGTCGAGGACGAACCCCTCGACCACGGCGGCGTACTCCTCGCGCGTGTAGTAGCGCCAGCCGCCCGCGACGTTGCGCAGCTCGAAGCCGCGGCCCTGCTCGTCGTACTCGGCCGCGAGCGCGGCCAGCCCGGCGACGACCGTGTCGACCGGGTGGCCGACGGCGCTCGCCAGGGTGACCGGGTCGAGCGGCTCGTCGGCGACCATCAGCAGCGCCTCGAGGGAGGGCCTGCAGGTCCGTGAGAGCGACCTCGAGGTGGTCCGGTTGCTCGGTCATGCGTCCTGCTCCTCGGGTACGTCGTGGGGCTCGGGTGGCGCCTCGGGTGCGCCCTCGAACTCGTCGATCTGGAACTCGTCGCCCTCGGCGCTGGCCCCGGTCCAGCGGACGGTGAGCTCGCCGAGCGGGGTGACCTGGTCGAAGCCGACCGCGCCCTCGCGGAAGAGCTCGAGCAGGGCGAGGAACCGCGCCACCGTGGTCAGGGTGTCGGGCGAGTCGCCGCACAGCGCCCGGAAGGTCATCGTGCCGCTGCGCTGCAGCCGCTCGACCATCAGCGCCGCCTGCTCGCGCACGCTGACGCGGGCGGCGTGGATGTGCTGCAGGGAGACCTCGGGCGCGGCCTTCGGCTCGAGGGCCTTGGCGGCGAGCGCGGCGAACTGGTCGAGGCCGATGCCGATGAGCACCTCGGGCAGCAGGGTGGCGAACCGCTCCTCCAGCCCCACGGCCCGCGGGTGTCGCCTGGACTCCCCCGCCAGCCGGGTCTGGAGGACGCCGGCGACCTGCTTGAACGCCTTGTACTGCAGCAGCCGGGCGAAGAGCAGGTCGCGCGCCTCGAGCAGGGCGAGGTCCTCCTCGTCCTCGACGTCGCCCTGGGGCAGCAGCCGGGCCGCCTTGAGGTCGAGCAGGGTGGCCGCGACGAGGAGGAACGACGTCGTCTGCTCCAGGTCCCAGACGGGACCGCCGGCCTTGACGTGCGCGATGAACTCGTCGGTGACCCGCGAGAGCGACACCTCGGTGATGTCGAGCTTGTGCTTCGAGATCAGGCTGAGCAGCAGGTCGAAGGGACCCTCGAAGTTGTCGAGGCTGACTTCGAACGCAGGCGTCTCGGTACCCGCCTCGACCGGCTCGATGACGGTCGTCATGACGGGGTCACCGCTCGGTCAGGCGCTGCACGAGCAAGCTGTCGAGGCCGTTCTCGTCGAGGTCGGCGAGCACCAGGGCCACCGCCTCGCGGACCAGCCGGCCACGGTCGACGGCCAGGCCGTGGTCGCGGCGCAGCACCAGCCGGGCCTGCTCGAGGTCGAGCAGCTCGTCGGACGTGACGTAGACGGTCATCTTCTCGTCGTGCCTCACGCGGCCGCTCGGCTTGCGCTTGCCCGGCGCGTCCGCTTCCGAGGGCTCGGCTCGCGACGTGGCGTCGGGCACGGCCCGGACGTGCGCCTCGGCGGCCAGCTCCTCGGCTGTCGGGTCGGTCGGCCGGAACAGGTCGTCCGCGGCCGGCAGGCTCACGCGTCGTGGAGAGGTCGGGGCCACCGGGCGAGCACCTCCTTGGCGAGCTGGCGGTAGGCGTCGGCACCGGCCGAGGTGGAGGCGTACGACGTGATCGGCTCGCCCGCGACGGTCGAGTCGGAGAACTTCACGGTGCGGCGGATGACCGTGTGGAACACCCGGTCGCCCCAGGCCTGGACCAGTCGCTCCATGACCTCGCGGCCGTGCAGCGTGCGGCCGTCGAACATGGTGCCGAGGACGCCGTCGATCTCGAGCTTGGGGTTGAGCCGCTCGCGGACCTTGTCGATGGTCGTCTTGAGCAGCGCGACGCCCCGCAGGGCGAAGTACTCGCACTCGAGCGGCACGATCACGCCGTCGGACGCGGTGAGGGCGTTGACGGTGAGCAGGCCGAGGGAGGGCTGGCAGTCGATGAGGATGACGTCGTACTTGGCGATCGCCGGCGCCAGCACGCGCTGCAGCGTCTGCTCGCGCGCCACCTCGTGCACCAGCTGCACCTCGGCGGCCGACAGGTCGATGTTGGACGGCAGCAGGTCCATGCCCTCGACGTTGGTCGGCACCACGACGTCCTCGATGCTGACGTCCCGCTGCATCAGCAGGTTGTAGATCGTCAGCTCCATCTCGTGCGGGTTCAGCCCGAGACCGACCGACAGCGAGCCCTGCGGGTCGAAGTCGACCAGCAGCACCTTCCGCCCGTACTCGGCCAGCGACGCGCCGAGGTTGATCGTGGTGGTGGTCTTGCCGACGCCACCCTTCTGGTTGGTCATCGACACCACGCGGGCGGGGCCGTGCTTGGTCAGCGGCTCGGGCTCGGGCAGGACCGGCATCGGGCGACCGGTGGGGCCGATCACCGGAGCGTCCTCGACCGGGGCCACGGCGCCGGCAGGAGCGGCGCGGTCGATCATCGTGCGGGCCGTCTCCTCCTGGCGGGCCCGCTCGAACTGCTCGACGAGCGACTCGGTGGCGGGGTCGAGCTCGGAGCGGTCGGGGGCCAGCACCTCCTCCGGTTCGTCGTGCTCGACGGGCGGCATCGGCCGCCGGAACGGCACCGGGTCGGACACGGAGTCTCCTGAGGGGGTCGGGGGCATGCGCGGACTGCTCGGCGGCATCTCCGGAGCACTGCTCCCCGACTGCTGTCCGTCGGGTGACCAACCCCCGGAGGGACCGCTTCCACTCATGCTGCGCTCCTCGTCAGGCCGGGGGCTCCGCGACGCGCCGGGACCCGGGGAAATTGTCGACACACCGACATGTGCGTCGGACGACGGGCGCGACTCTAGGAGGGTCGCGCGCCGCCCACAACACGTTCGGGGTTACCCCCAGGCCCTTCTCAAATCTGTTGAGAGGGTGTGCAGTCGGCCCCGCTCACGTGCACAGGTGAGCGCTCAGCTGTGGAGGAGTTGTGGAGAGACCGGACGCACGAGGGTCGTGTGCCCGAGGCAGCGGCATGGCGCTGCGACAGGCACACGACCCGGTCGTGTGGCGTGGCTCAGTGGACGGCGGCGGCCGCCGTCATGAGCTTCTCCAGGGCGAACTCGGTCACCCGGACGAGGGCCGTCTTGGCGGAGTCCCGGTCGCGGGCGTCGACCGTCATGATCGGCACCTCGCTCGGGCAGCGCGAGGGCCTCGCGGATCTCCGCGACGGGGTACTTCGGGGTGCCCTCGAACTCGTTGACGCACACGATGAACGGGATGCCCTTGGCCTCGAAGTAGTCGAGCGGCGAGAACGCCTCGTTCAGGCGGGCGGTGTCGACCAGCACGATGGCGCCGATGGCGCCGCGGCACAGGTCGTCCCACATGAACCAGAACCGGCGCTGGCCGGGGGTCCCGAACAGGTAGAGGACGAGGTCCTCGGCCAGCGTGATGCGGCCGAAGTCCATGGCGACGGTCGTCGTCGCCTTGGTGGGGACGGCGTCGAGGTCGTCGACGCCCTCCGACTCGTTGGTGACCAAGGCCTCGGTGCGCAGCGGCTTGATCTCCGACACCGAGCCCACCAGGGTCGTCTTGCCGACACCGAAGCCACCTGCCACGACGATCTTCGTCGAGGCTGTGGCGCGGCCGCCGGCGTTAGAACGCGCGAAGTCCACGGAGGGTCCTTTCAATGAGATCCAGTCGCTCGTCACGAGACGAGCTGTCGTTCAAGGTGGCTTGTACCCCCACGTAGCCCTGCTCGACGAGGTCGCCCAGCAGCACACGTACGACGCCGATCGGCATCGACACGGCCGCCGAGACCTCGGCGACCGACTTCTGGTCGCACACCTCGACGATGCGACCCTGCAGGTCGCTCCCCCACTCGCGTTCGTGCGCCGACGGGTCGAGCCCCAGGCGGGCCTCCATCGGGAGGTCGACCGTGCTGCGGGTACGGCCCGCCGTGATCGTGTAGGGACGGACGATCCGGGCGGCCGGCTCCTCGTCGGAGTACCGGCCCCAGGGGTCCGGGTCAGTCAGGGACATGCGAGGTCACCTCAGACGCCGGTGAGGTTGCGGGCCTGGGCCTGGATCATCCGGCCGACGCGCTCGACCAGGAGGGCCATCTCGTAGCCCACCTGACCGATGTCGGCGGTGTCCTGGGTGAGCACGCAGAGGTGGGACCCGTCGCCCACGCTCATCAGCAGCAGGTAGCCCCGCTCCATCTCGACGGCGGTCTGCATGACCGCGCCGCCCTCGAAGAGGCGGGCCGCGCCGACGGCGAGGCTGGCCAGCCCGGAGGCGACCGCCGCGACCTGCTCGGCACGCTCGCCGGGGAGGCGGGCGCTGGCGGCCATCAAGAGACCGTCGGCCGAGACCAGGACCGCGTGGGCGGCGCCGGGGGCGTCGTCGACGAACTTGGTGACCACCCAGTCGAGCTCGCGCTCGGCCTCGTTGGGGACAGGGGCTCCGAATCGGAGGCTCTCGGTCATGCGGGGTCCGCTTCCTGTGTGGTGGTGTCGGGCACGCTGGCCGCGTTGCGGCCGCGGGAGACGCCGGCGGCGTGGGCCGCCAGCCGCGCCCGGATGGCCTCCGGGTCGCGCACGGTCTGGACGGGTGCCGGGGTGGACAGCCCGCCCGGGATGAGGCGGTTGCCGGGCCGCCGCATGGGCAGGCCCGTCTCGGTACGGCGCGTGGGCGGGGTCGCCTCGACCCGGTCCGCGGCGTCCCACCCGGCGTCGACCTCGGTGTTCGCCCACGGGCGCTCCCCCGAGTCCGTGCTCAGCCAGTTGGACCGCAGCGAACGGAAGATCGGGGTCTCGTCCTCGTCCATGGACGCGGGCGTGCGGGCCATGCCGTTGGACGCCCCGGCCGGTGTTGCGGCGGCCGTGGCGGCGCCACCCAGGACGTGCTCCTGCTCCGGAGCCTCCTCGACGGGCCGGTCGCCATTGCCGTTGCCGTTGCGGGCGGCGGCGGCGAGGCCGTGCAGCCGGGCCGCGAGCCCTCCCGCGTGACCGTTCCCGTTGCCGTTCGCGTGGCCGCTGCCGTTGCCGTTCCCGTTGGTGAGTCCGGCCGTCGCCTCCTGGGCGTCGAACGGCACCGACGGCGCCAGCGCGAGGCCGGCGAGCACGGGGGCCAGGTGGTCCTCGTCGGCAGGCTCGTCGGCAGGCTCCTCGGTGACCTCGTCCTGCTCGACCGTGTCGGCCTCGGCCACCTGCTCGAGGTGCTCCTCGACCTCGGCGACCTCCTCGAGCTCGGCGACCTCAGCAACCTCGATGTCCTCGGCGTCGACCTCGGCGTCGACCTGGGCGTCGTCGGACTCCGCGGACGTCTCGGCCTCCACGGGCTCGACCGCCTCGGTCTCGTCCGTCTCGACGTCCTCGTCGGCTGCCTCGTCGGTGTCCTCGTCGGCCACCTCGTCGGTGGGCTCGTCCTCGGAGACCGGACCGAGCGCGATCGCCGCGCGCACCTCCTCCTCGGGCGCGTCGACCTCCTCGACCTCGTCGGTCTCGACCACGACGGCGTCGACGACGTCGTCCTCGACCGCGGGGACCGTCTCCTCGGACTCGACCCGGTCGAAGAAGCCGCCACCCATCGACACCGGCGCGGTGTCGTTGCCGGCACCCGAGGCCCCGGGGCGACGCTGCGGCAGGCCGTAGGCGTTGATCGCGGCCGTGATCGGGTCGTAGTCGGGGGCCTGCTCGGGCTCCGGCTCGGGCCGACGGTAGGCGACCACGTCGGCGTCCACCCGCTCGTCGCTGTCGCCGTACCCGGTGTCGCCGGCGTACTCGTCGTAGCCGTCGGTGTCGACGGCCTGCGTCGCACCGAGCTCGATGACCTGGGCGCCGCCCGAGCCGGCCTCCAGCCGAGCGGTGTCGGACAGGACGCTGGTCGGCAGGAACACCGTGGCGGTGATGCCCATCCGGTCGTTGTGGTCGAGCTGGACCGTGAGGCCGTGCCGCAGGGCGAGCCGGCTGACCACGAACAGGCCCATCCGGCGAGCGGTGTCGGGCGTGACCTCGCCACCGGCGCGCAGCTTCTCGTTGAGCTCGGACAGGGCGTCCTCGGCGATGCCGAGTCCTCCGTCGGTCACCTGGACGATGACCCCACCGCGGGTGAACGACGAGGTGACCATCACCTTCGAGCTCGGCGGCGAGTACGACAGGGCGTTGTCGACCAGCTCGGACAGCAGGTGGACCACGTCGGCGGAGGCCTCACCGCTGACGCGCTGCGCGGGTGCGGCGTCCAGCTGCACGCGGCGGTAGTCCTGCACACCCGCGATGGCGGCCTGGAGGACGTCGGTCAGGGAGAGGTCGTCCTGCTCGGTGGCCCGCGTCGGGGCACCGGACAGGATGACGAGGCTCTCCGCGTTGCGGCGCATCCGCGAGGCCAGGTGGTCCAGGCGGAACAGGCTCTCCAGGCGCTGCGGGTCCTCCTCGTCGCTCTCCAGCGTCTCGATCAGGCCGAGCTGCTGGTTGATCAGCGAGGTGTTGCGGCGGGAGAGCGTGACGAACATGTCGCCGACCTGGGCCCGGAGGTGGGCCTCACCGGAGGCCAGCTTGACGGCCTGGCGGTGCAGGTCGTCCACGGCGCGGGCGAGCTGGCCGGTCTCCTCGTGCGTGGTGACGGCGATCGGCTCGATCTCGCCCGGGTCCTCGCCGGCGCGGATCTTGGCGACGGCCTCCGGCAGCCGCTCGTGGGCCACCTCGAGCGCACCGGCCCGCACCCGGCGGATCGGGCCGACCAGCAGCCGCGAGACCAGCAACGCCAGGATGATCGCGGCGAGCAGGGCGAGGCCGATGATGATCGAGTCGGCCCAGGTGAGCACCTTGGCGTTGCGCGTGGAGGTCGCCAGGCCGTTCTCGACGTCGGTCAGCACGTCGTCGATGAGGGTGTCGTAGGCGTCGTACGTCGCGCCGACCATCTTGGTGTTGCCGCCGCGGGCGTTGACCACGCGCTGGGCGTTGCCCTGGCGGATCTCGAGCACGCGCGGGTCGGTCTGGCCGAGCGAGATCGCGAGCCGGTCGATCGAGGCGAGCTCGACGCCGAACTCCGTGTACAGCTCGACGGGGTTGGCGGGGATGGTCTTGCTGTTGGAGACCTGGATCTCCTGCAGCGCCACCGACAGGCGACCGTCCAGGGCCTGGGCGAGCACCAGCAGCCCGGGGTCGGGGCGGGTCTGCTCGTCGATGATGGTGCTGATGATCTGGGTGACGCCTCGCTCGAGCTGACGTACCTGCGACACCGAGGAGGTGAGGCTGACGTACGCCATGCCGTTGCGCATCTGCTCGCTCAGCGAGATCACGTCGTTGACCTGGCGCAGCTGGGTCGGGGTGAGGTCGGCCTGGTCGCGCGCCTCGACGAGCTTCGTCCCGGCGTCCACGACCTCCTTCTGGGCGGCGTCGAGCTTGGGGTTGTCGATGCCCTCCGCGCGGGCGACCACGGCGGCGTGCTCGGCGGCGGCCAGGTAGGCGATCGCCGGGCCGAGGACGGTGACCTGCGAGGCGCTGGCGGCGTAGTTGTTCGCGAGCTGGCGCTCGGCGTTCACGCGCAGGCCGCCGAAGACGGCCGCCAGGGTGACGGGGACCGCGAGGACCAGCGCGACCTTGCGGCGCAGGGACCACTCGGAGAGGTTCCAGAACGAGGGCTCCTCACCGGGCGCGTACACCGGCGAGTCGCTGTCCTTGGCGGCCTTCTTCTCGGCCCGCTTGGAGGCCCGGGTGCTGGTGATCTCGTCGGTGACGGCGGCAGCGGCGGCGCGGGCCGCGGCGAGGCGGTCGGCCGTGCCGACCTTGCCGCTGACCTGGGAGGCCGCCTTCTCGCCTGCCTTCGTGGCGCGCTTCTCCGCGCGCTTCTCGGCGCGACTCATCTTGTCGGCGTCGGCCGGCTTCGACGACGACGAGTTCCTGGCCGACGTCGGGGCAGCCTTCGGAGAGGCCGCGTCGGTGCGACTCTTGGAGAACATCTGGCCCCCGGGGGGTAGGGCGAAGCTCGGGCGACCACCGGTCTGGCCGATGGTGACGGTCACGTGGTATGTCCCGTCCCGAACACGCTAGGGACTTGCCGACCTCCCTGTTCACAGATCGGCGGAACTGACTCCAACGGGTGGTCTGATCTGGTCCGTTCGGACTATGGCCCAGCCTGGTGAACGGGCTCGTGGACGGCCGCGCCGGTGAGCGAGCGGCAGGCGGTCGCCACCAGCACCAGCTCGCCGGCCGCGTCGGTGGCGTCCAGGTCGACCACCGCCTCGATCACCCAGTCGCGGTGGTCGGCAGGGTCCGCCAGCGTCTGTCGGACCTGCCGCAACCGGGCCGTCGTACCCTCCTCGGCGCCCGGCGGCTCGCCGATCTCCTCGGCGCCCATCCAGAAGTACGCCGGCCCGCGCGCGTCCCCGTCGGTGGCCAGCGTCTCGTGCTCGCGGTAGTAGTCCTCGAGCGCTGCGTCCCACCGGGACCGGGTCAGCACCACGTCGCGCGGCGGCTCGAAGCGGTCGGCGGCGGCGCGTTCGAGCCGCATCAGCGCGTCGAGGTCGTCGCGGGCACAGGCGGCCACCCGGGCGAACATCGCGTTGCGCACCATGGCGGTGAGCACCCGCTCCTGCGCCGACAGCGGCCGCGGCGGCGGTGCGGGCTCGTCCCACGACGACCCGCGCGCGAGCACCTCGTCGGGGTGGCTGAGCGCCTCCCACTCGTCGATGAGCGAGGAGTCCGTCTGGCGGATCGTCTCCCCCAGCCACTCGATGATCGTCTCGAGGTCGGGCGAGCGGTGGGCGTCGGGCACGGTCTGCCGCAGCGTCCGGTAGGCGTCGCTCAGGTAGCGCAGCACCAGTCCTTCGGAACGGGCCAGCTCGTAGCGGCGGACGAAGTCGGTGAACCCCATCGCCTGCTCCCACATCTCGCGGAGCACCGACTTCGGGCCGAGGGCGTCCTCGGGCAGCCACGGGTGGGTCTGGCGGTACATCGCGTACGTCGCCTCGAGCAGCTCCAGCGAGCGGCTGCGGCCAGGTGATCTGGTCGAGCAGCGCCATCCGCTCCTCGTACTCGATCCCGTCGGCCTTCATCTCCCCCACGGCCACACCCCGGGCGGCGTGCTGCTGGGCCATCAGCACCTGCCGCGGCGCCTCGAGCACGGCCTCGACGACGCTGACGACGTCGAGGGCGTAGGTCTCGGCCTCGGGGTCGAGGACGTCGAAGGCCGCGAGGGCGAAGTGCGCGAGCGGCTGGTTGAGGGCGAAGTCCTCGGGGAGGTCCACCGTCAGCACGTAGCGGCGACCGTGCTCGTCGGGCTCGTCGAGACGGGTGACGGTGCCGGAGCGGACGAGCGAACGGGTCAGCCGCAGCGCCCGGCGCGCCAGCCGCAGCTGCTGGCGACGGGGCTCGTGGTTCTCGGTGAGCAGCCGGCGCAGCACCACGAACGCGTCCTCGGGGCGGGACAGGACGTTGACGAGCATCGCGTTGTCCACGCGCATCCGCGAGCCCAGCTTCTCGGGCTCGCCCGCGACCAGCTTGTCGAAGGTCTGCTCGCTCCAGACCACCGTGCCCTCGGGCGGCTTCTTGAGCTGGGGCTTGGACTTCTTCTTCGCCAATTTCTGTGAGCTGAGCGCCTTGTTCTTCGCGTCGGACTTCGCCTTGGCCTTCTCGTTCTCGATGACGTGCTCGGGCGCCTGGACCACGACGAACCCGGCCGTGTCGAAGCCGGCCCGGCCCGCTCGGCCGGCGATCTGGAGGAACTCGCGGGTCTTCAGCACCCGCTGCCGGTTGCCGTCGAACTTCGCCAGCCCGGTGAAGAGCACCGTGCGGATCGGCACGTTGATGCCGACGCCGAGGGTGTCGGTGCCGCAGATGACGGTGAGCAGGCCGGCCTGGGCGAGGGTCTCCACGAGGCGCCGGTACTTCGGCAGCATCCCGGCGTGGTGCACGCCGATGCCGGCCTTCACCAGCTTCTGCAGCGTCTTGCCGAAGCCCGCGCCGAACCGGAAGGCCCCGATCTTCTCGGCGATGGCGTCCTTGTGCTGCCGGTCGATCCGGGCGAGTCCCCCGACGCCCAGCAGCCGGGTCGCGTGCTCGACGGCGTTGGCCTGCGTGAAGTGCACGACGTACGCCGGCGCCTGGCCGGTCGTGACGAGCTCCTCGACCGTCTCGTCGAGCGGTTCGACGGACCACCGGAAGCTGAGGGGGACGGGCCGCTCGGCCTCGTCGACCACGGCGGTCGGCCGGCCGGTACGCCGGGTCAGGTCGGCCGCGATCTCCGAGACGTCGCCCAGGGTCGCGGACATCAGCACGAACTGCGCGTCGGGCAGCTCCAGGAGCGGCACCTGCCACGCCCAGCCGCGGTCCGGCTCGCCGTAGTAGTGGAACTCGTCCATCACCACCAGCCCGACGTCGGCGCGGGCGCCCTCGCGCAGGGCGATGTTGGCGAGCACCTCGGCGGTGCAGGCGATGATCGGTGCGTCGGCGTTGACGCTGGCGTCGCCGGTCAGCATGCCGACGTCGTCGGCCCCGAACACCTCGCACAGCGCGAAGAACTTCTCGCTCACCAGCGCCTTGATCGGCGCGGTGTAGAACGACACCCGCCCATCGGCCAGCGCCGCCAGGTGAGCACCGGTCGCGACCAGCGACTTCCCCGACCCCGTCGGCGTCGCCAGCACCACGTTGCTGCCGCCCAGCAGCTCGATCAGCGCCTCGTCCTGGTGCGGGTAGAGCGTCAGCCCCTGCTCCCCCGCCCACTCGGTCAGGGTGAGGTACAGGGTGTCGGCGTCGCGCTCGTCCGGGACGACGAGGCGGGGCACGGACGCGGACACCGCACGATTCAACCGCACGCCGTCGAGTCGCTGGTCGAGGAAGGCGCGCTAGCGCCTGTCACGAGACCCGACGACGAAACCACCAACCCGCAACCAACGATCCCGGTGAGACGCTGGTCACATGAAGAGCACCATGCAGGACGCCCCGCTGAGCATCTCCCGCCTCCTCGAGCACGCGGCGCGCGTGCACCCCGACACCGAGGTCGTGACCGCGACGCCCGACGGCACCCGCCGCCGTACGTTCGCCGAGGTCGCCGAGCGGGCCGGCCGCCTGGCCGGGGCGTTGCGGGCCTGCGGCATCGACGGCGACCAGCGGGTCGGCACGTTCATGTGGAACAACGCCGAGCACCTCGAGGTCTACCTCGCCGTGCCGTCGATGGGCGCGGTGCTCCACACCCTCAACATCCGGCTGTTCCCCGACCAGGTGACCTACGTCGCCAACCACGCCGAGGACAAGGTGGTCGTGGTCGACGCCAGCCTGCTCACGCCGTTCGCCGCGCTGCTGCCGACCTTCGAGACGGTCACCCACGTGCTGGTCGCCGGACCCGAGGCGGCCGACGCCGACCTGTCCGTGCTCGAGGCGACGGGCAAGACGATCCTCCGCTACGAGGACGCGCTGGCAGCCGCCGAACCGGTCACCGAGTGGCCCGACATCGTGGAGACCGACGCGGCCGCGATGTGCTACACCTCCGGCACCACCGGCAACCCCAAGGGCGTGGCCTACAGCCACCGGTCGATGTACCTGCACTCGATGGCCGTCGCGATGGGCGACGCGATGGGGCTGACGCCGTACGACCGGATCCTGCCGATCGTGCCGATGTTCCACGCCAACGCCTGGGGCCTGCCGTACGCCGCGATCATGGTCGGCGCCGCGATGGTGATGCCGGACCGTTGGCTCCAGTCCGAGCCGCTGACGAGGCTGATCGCGGGCGAGCGGGTGACCGTCTCGGGAGCCGTTCCGACGATCTGGAACGACATCCTCACGCTACGCGCGACTCGCACGAGGCCGACCTCTCGTCCATCCGGCTCGTGCCGTGCGGTGGCTCCGCGGTGCCGTTGGGGTTGCAGCGGGCGTTGCGGGAGCGGCACGGCGTGAAGGTGCTCCAGGCGTGGGGCATGACCGAGACCAGCCCGGTCGCGACGATCGCGCTGCCGCCCGTCGGGGTCGACGCGGGCAGCGACGAGGGCTGGCGCTACCGCGCCAGCCAGGGCCGCGCGCTCGCCGGCGTCACGGCCCGGATCGTCGGCGACGACGGCCAGGAGCTCCCCCGCGACGGCGTCGCGGTCGGCGAGATCGAGGTACGAGGTCCGTGGGTCACCGCCTCGCTACTACAAGGACGACGACGATCCCGGAAAAGTTCCGCGACGGCTGGCTGCGCACCGGCGACGTCGGCACCCTCGACCGGCAAGGCTTCATCACCCTCACCGACCGGGCCAAGGACGTCATCAAGTCCGGCGGCGAGTGGATCTCCTCGGTCGACCTGGAGAACCACCTGATGGCCCACCCCGACGTCCTCGAGGCGGCCGTGGTCGCGATCCCCGACGAGAAGTGGGACGAGCGCCCGCTCGCCACCGTCGTGCTGCGCGAGGGCGCGTCGGCCGACCTCGACTCGTTGCGCGAGCACCTCGCCACCAAGTTCGCCAAGTGGCAGCTCCCCGACGCCTGGGCCTTCATCGAGTCCGTCCCCCGCACGTCGGTCGGCAAGTTCGACAAGAAGGTCATCCGCCAGGACTTCGCCGACGGCGCCCTCGACGTCAAGCGCCTCTAGCCGACTCGGCGGGTCAGTCGCGGGCGCGGGGGTGGGCGGTGGCGAAGACCTCGCGCAGGTTCTCGACGGTGACCAGCGTGTAGACCTGCGTCGTCGTCACCGACGCGTGGCCGAGGAGCTCCTGGACGACGCGGACGTCGGCGCCGCCGTCGAGCAGGTGGGTGGCGAAGGAGTGCCGCATCGTGTGCGGCGACACGTCGGTGGTCACACCGGCCCGCTCGGCGGCCTTCACCAGGACCGACCAGGCGCTCTGGCGCGACAGCCGGCCGCCGCGGGCGTTCAGGAACAGGGCCGGGGTGCCCTTGCCGGCGGCCACCAACCCGGGGCGAGCGCGGGTGAGGTAGTCGGCGACCGCCTCGACGGCGTACGAGCCGACGGGCACGATCCGCTCCTTGCCTCCCTTGCCGCGCAGGAGCACCGTCCGGTCGACGGTGTCGAGGTCGTCGACGTCGAGACCCACCGCCTCGGAGATGCGGGCGCCGGTGCCGTAGAGCACCTCGAGCAACGCCCGGTCCCGCATCGCCAGCGTGGTGCCCGCCGCCCCGGCCGCCGACAGGATCGCCTCGACGTCCGCCAGCGGCAGCGCCTTGGGCAGCCGCTTGGCCGGCGCCGGGGGCTTCACGCCCGCGGCGGGGTCGACGGCCGCGAGCCCGTCGCTGACGGCGAACTTGTGGAACCCGCGGACGGCGACCACGGTGCGCGCCGCCGACGTCGAGCTCAGCGACGGGTGGTCGGCGTCGCCCTCGCGCAGCCGCACCAGGAACGCCGTCACCGTCGCCTCGTCGACCCCGTCGAGGTCGTCGACGCCCCGCTCGGCGAGGAACCCCTGGTACCTGCGGAGGTCACGCCGGTACGACGTCAGGGTGTTGGCCGCCAGCCCGCGCTCGACCGACAGGTGGTCGAGGTACGTGCGAACCGCCAGCGCCGGGTCAGCCAATCGCGTCTTCCAGCGACACCGTCTCGATGCCGACCGCCTCGCCGACGGGTCCGTTGGTGAGGCTGCCGGCGTGGGTGTTGAGGCCGAGGGCGAGGCTGTGGTCGTCGCGGCACGCCTGCTGCCAGCCCTTGTCGGCCAGCGCCACGGCGTACGGCATGGTCGCGTTGGTCAGCGCGTACGTCGACGTGTTCGGCACCGCGCCGGGCATGTTCGCCACGCAGTAGAAGATCGAGTTGTGGACCGGGTACGTCGGGTCCGCGTGCGTGGTCGCGTGGGTGTCCTCGAAGCAGCCGCCCTGGTCGACCGCGATGTCGACGAGCACCGAGCCCGGCTTCATCCGCGAGACCAGCTCGTTGGAGACCAGCTTGGGAGCGGCCGCACCGGGGATCAGCACCGCGCCGATCACCAGGTCGGCCTCGATCACCTGCTGCTCCAGGGTCAGCCGGGAGGAGGCCAGCCCGTGCACGCGGTTGTTGTAGCGCCAGAACGACATCCGCAGCTTGTCGAGGTCGGTGTCGAGCAGCGTCACGTCGGCACCCATGCCGAGCGCGATGTTGGCGGCGTTCTGGCCCGAGACGCCGGCGCCGATGATCACGACCTTCGCGTTGGCGACGCCGCCGACCCCGCCCATCAGCACGCCGCGGCCGCCCTGGGCCTTCATCAGCGAGTACGCCCCGACCTGCGGCGCCAGGCAGCCGGCCACCTCGGACATCGGGTAGAGCAGCGGCAGCCCGCCCGAGGGCAGCTGCACCGTCTCGTAGGCGATGCCGGTGACCTGCCGCTTCAACAGCTCCTCGGTCAGCGGCTTGTCGGCGGCGAGGTGGAGGTAGGTGAAGAGCGTGAGTCCCTCCCGCATCCGCGAGTACTCCTCGGCGACGGGCTCCTTGACCTTGAGCACCATGTCGATGTCGCCGTCGGTGCCCCACGCCGCCTCGGCCGTGGGCACGATCGTGGCCCCCGCGGCGACGTACTCGGAGTCCTCGATGGACGAACCGACCCCGGCGTCCTTCTGGATGTAGACCTCGTGGCCATGGCTGGTGAGCTCGTGCACGCCGATCGGCGTGATGGCCACGCGGTACTCGTGGTTCTTGACTTCCTTGGGGACTCCGACCTTCACCTGTCGCTCCTCAGTCGAGTGCCGACCACACCTCGTTGTGTGGCCGTGACGACCTTATCCATCGGCGGGCCTAGGATCGCCACGTGGCTGAGTACTTGCGCATCGGTGAGGTCGCGCAAGCGGTCGGCGTCAGCGTCGACACCCTGCGCCGCTGGGAGGCCAACGGCACGGTGCAGTTCGAGCGGCGCGGCAACCAGCGGGTGCTCCGCGCCGACAAGCTCGCCGCCCTCACGGCGTCCGTCAGCGGCCCCGACAAGCACTCGAGCGCCCGCAACCGCTTCCACGGCGTGGTCGTGGGCATCACCCGCGACCGGGTGATGGCGCAGGTCGAGCTGGTGTGCGGGGAGTTCCGCGTCGTCTCGCTGATGAGCCGCGAGGCCGCCGACGAGCTCGGCCTCGAGGTCGGCAAGCACGCCACCGCCGTGGTGAAGTCGACGAACGTCATCGTCGAAGCGTGACCCCTGCCTAGGTATTGCCTAGGCGATGTGGTTCGATGCGCGCATGACCTCCGGACGCCGACTCGCGCTCGTCGCGACCTCCGCCCTCCTGATGGCCAGCCTCGCCGCATGCGGCGACGACGACTCGGGCGGCGACGCAGGCGGCGGCACGACTCTCACCGTGTACGCCGCCTCGTCGCTGACCAAGACGTTCGAGCAGATCGGCACGGAGTTCGAGGCCCAGCACGACGGGGTCACGGTCGAGTTCAGCTTCGGCGGCTCCTCGGACCTGGTGGCCCAGATCCAGGAGGGCGCCCCCGCCGACGTGTTCGCCTCCGCGGACACGGCCAACATGGACAAGCTGACCGCCGAGGACCTGCAGGCGGCCGACCCGGAGAACTTCGCCACCAACACCCTGGAGATCGCCGTCCCACCCGACAACCCGGCCGGCGTCGCCTCGTTCGCGGACCTGGCGAAGGACGGCATCAACGTCGTCGTCTGCGCGCCCGAGGTGCCGTGCGGCGCGGCGACCGTCAAGGTCGAGGACGCGACGGGCGTCGACATCCAGCCCGTCAGCGAGGAGCAGTCGGTGACCGACGTGCTGGCGAAGGTCACCTCGGGCGAGGCCGACGCCGGGCTGGTCTACGTCACCGACGTGCTGGCGGCCGGTGCGGACGTCCAGGGCATCACGTTCCCGGAGTCGAGCGAGGCGGTGAACACCTACCCGGTGGTCGCGCTGAAGGACGCCGCGGACGCCGACCTCGCCCAGGAGTTCGTCGACCTGGTGTTGAGCGACACCGGCCAGTCGATCCTCGAGGCGGCGGGTTTCGCCCCGGCCGATGATTGAGGCATGACGGAGTGACGCGACAGCGCCCGGTCGACCTGCCGCGGTGGGCCTACGTACCCGCCCTGGTGGGGGTGGCGTTCGTGCTGCTCCCCCTCGTCGCGATCGTCGCGAAGGTCGACTGGCCGAACTTCCTGGACCTGATCACCTCCGAGGACTCGCAGGCGGCGTTGGCGCTGAGCCTCCGTACGTCGGTCGCCAGCACCCTCGCCTGCATCGTGCTCGGCGTGCCGCTGGCCCTCGTGCTCGCGCGGTGGGACTTCCGCTACCTCGGCCTGCTGCGGTCCCTGGTCCTGCTGCCGCTCGTGCTGCCCCCGGTCGTCGGCGGCCTCGCCCTCCTCTACACCTTCGGCCGGCGCGGGCTGCTCGGCGAGTCGCTGGAAGCGCTCGGCGTCCAGATCGCCTTCTCGACCATCGCGGTCGTGATGGCGCAGACGTTCGTGGCGCTCCCGTTCCTGGTCGTCAGCCTCGAGGGTGCGCTGCGCACCGCCGGCGACCGCTACGAGGTCGCGGCCGCCTCGCTCGGCGCCTCGCCGACCACGGTGTTCCGCCGGATCACGCTTCCGTTGGTGATGCCCGGGCTGGTCTCGGGCGCGGTGCTGGCGTTCGCCCGGGCGCTGGGTGAGTTCGGCGCGACCATCACCTTCGCCGGCAGCCTCCAGGGCCGCACCCGCACGCTGCCGCTCGAGATCTACCTCCAGCGCGAGACCGACCCCGACGCGGCCGTCGCCCTGGCGCTCGTGCTGCTGGTCGTCGCCGTCGTGGTCATCGGCTTCGCCCGACAGGGACGGAGCTCGATATGACCGTCGTGGTCGAGTTCACCGACACCGTCCGCGACGTCGAGGCGGCCGTCGAGGTCGCCGACGGTCGAGACCCTCGCGCTGCTCGGCCCCAACGGCTCCGGCAAGTCGACGCTCCTCGGGGTGCTGGCCGGCCTGGTCCGGCCCTCCACCGGCCGGGTGTCCATCGACGGGGAGGTGCTCACCGACGTCGGCCCCGGCCGCCCGGGCCTGATGGTCGCGCCGCACGCCCGGCGTACGGCCCTGCTCGGCCAGGACGCCCTGCTCTTCCCGCACCTCGACGCCCTCGAGAACGTCGCCTTCGGGCCACGCAGCGCGGGTACCTCCCGCCGGACGGCGCGCACGGACGCCCAGCGCTGGCTCGACGAGGTCGGCGTCGGCGAGCTGTCGGGGCGGCGGCCGTCGCAGCTCTCCGGCGGTCAGGCCCAGCGGGTCGCCGTCGCCCGGGCGCTGGCCGCCGACCCACGGGTGCTGCTCCTCGACGAGCCGATGGCGGCGCTCGACGTGGCCGTGCAGCCCGCCCTGCGGCAGGTGCTGCGCCGGGTGCTGGCCGAGCCGCACCGCGATCGTGGTCACCCACGACCCCCTCGACGCCCTCCTCCTCGCCGACCGGGTCGTGGTGCTCGAGGCCGGTCGCGTGGTCGAGGACGGGCCGAGCCGCGAGGTCCTCTCCCGGCCGCGCAGCGCCTTCGCGGCCCGGCTGGCCGGTCTCAACCTGGTCCGCGGGCCGTGGCGCGACGGTGCCGTGCGGTCCGAGACCCTGGACGTGCACGGTCTGGTGGAGGGACCGGCGCCGGCCGACGGCGACGCCGCCATCGCCGCCTTCCGGCCGCAGGCGGTGGCGGTCTACCGCGACGAGGTGCACGGCAGCCCGCGCAACGCCTTCCCGGTCACCGTCACCGACGTGGAGCCGCGCGCCGACCTGGTCCGCGTGCACGCCGGCGAGCTGGCGGCCGACGTGACCGTGCAGGCGGCCGCCGACCTCGAGCTGGCTCCCGGCAGCCGGGTCACGTTCACGGTGAAGGCCACCGAGGTGCGTCTCGGTCTGACGTCGGCTCGTCAGGGGACTGCAGCAGCGATCCCGTACCGGGACTCGACCGCCACGTCCTCGACCGCGCGCATCGTCCGCAGCACGTTGCGGCAGGTCAGCTTGGCGAGGTCGCCGGCCGACCACCCGCGCTCGGCGAGCGCCTCGAGCAGGTTCGGGTAGCGGCTGACGTCCTCCAGCCCCTCGGGCAACGTGGTCACGCCGTCGTAGTCGCCACCGAGCCCGACATGGTCGATCCCGGCCACGTCGCGGACGTGCTCGACGTGGGCGACCACGTCGGCAAGGGTCGCCGCCGGCGGCGGGTCGACGCTCTCCAGGTCGTCCAGGAACGGCTCGAACCGCGCCAGCTCCTTCGGGTCGATCCCGGCGTCGCGGGCGGCGTCCTCGGCCGCGAGGGCCCAGTCACGGTTGGCCTGGGACACGAACCGGGGCACGAACGACACCATGCAGAGCCCGCCGCCGACCGCCATGGTCGTCAGCACGTCGTCGGGAACGTTCCGCGGATGGTCGACCAGGGCGTACGCCGAGGAGTGCGAGAAGATCACCGGCGCCGTCGAGACGTCGAGCGCGTCGCGCATGGTCTCGGCGCTGACGTGGGAGAGGTCGACCATCATCCCGAGCCGGTTCATCTCGGCCGACCACGTCGCGGCCGACGTCGCTGAGCCCGCCCAGGACCCGCTCGTCGGTGGCCGAGTCGGCCCAGGCCACGTTGTCGTTGTGGGTCAGGGTCAGGTACCTCACGCCCAGCCGGTGGTACATCCGCAGCACCGCGAGCGACCCGTCGATCTGGTGGCCACCCTCCGCGCCCAGCAGCGAGGCCACCCGCCCGACCGCCCACGCGGCCTCGACCTCGTCGGCCGTCGTCGCCAACGCCATCCGGTCGGCGTACCGCTCGATCATCCGGTACGCCGCGTCCACCTGCTCGAGGGTCGCACCGACCGCCTCGGCTCCCATCGTCGACGGCACGTAGACCGACCAGAACTGCGCCCCGACGCCACCCTCGCGCAGCCGCGGGAGGTCGGTGTGGACCAGGCCGTCCTGTCGCTCGCCGATGTCGACCGCGTCGAAGTCGTAGTTGTGCCGGTGACGAAGTGCCCAGAGCAGGTCGTTGTGCCCGTCGATGACGGGGTGCTCCCGCAGCAGGTCGGTGACCGACGCCTTCACAGATCTGTCCCGGCGACGCAGGGCGTCGTAGGCGAGCACGGCCACGGCTGATCGGCTCCTCGGTGACGCGCCCGTCGAGGACCGCCTCGACCAGGTCGTCGACCGGCACCCAGAGCATCTCCATGGCCGCCTCCTCGTGCTCGAGGGCGAAGTCGCCGCGGTCGCCGGCGCTCAGCCCGCGGGCCAGGAAGAAGACGTGCCGCTCGGCCGTGATGCCGGCGGACGGCCACAGCGAGAAGAGCTGCCGCCACTCGGCGGCCTCCAGCTCGACCTCCTCCAGCAGCTCACGCTTGGCCGTGTCGAGCGGGTCCTCGCCGTCGGCGTCGCGCAGGCCGGCCGGCAGCTCGAGGAACGTCCCCCGGGCCGGGTGGCGGTACTGCCGGACGCACGCCACGCGCTCGTCCTCGTCGACCGCCAGCACGATCACGGCCCCCGGGTGCTCGAAGACCCACCGGTCGAAGGCGGGGCCGTCCGGGTCGTCGGGACGGCGGATGCTGTCCTTCCTCAGGGCCACGATCCAGTCGCCGCGGTAGAGGTCCTCGGAGGCCACGACCGGCCACGACCCGGACACGTCGGGCGGCAGGACGCTCATGGTCGGACGCTACCGTGACGACCGTGACAGAGACCGCAGACGGACCGCTCAGCCTGACCCGCGCCGAGGCCGAGGAGCGCTTCGCCCTCCTCGACGTCGAGCGGTACGACGTCGCGGTCGACCTCCGCGGCCTGTTCGAGGGCGAGGTGCTCGAGGCGACCTCGACGGCGACCTTCCGGTGCCACCAGCCCGGCGCGAGCACGTTCGTCGACTGCACCGGCGAGATCACCCACGCGACGCTCAACGGGGTCGACCTCGACCCGGCCACGGCGTCGGGCGGACGGCTGCCGCTGCCCGACCTGCAGGCCGACAACGTCCTCGTGGTGAGCTCCCGGCAGAGCGACACGAGCAGCGGCCACGGGATCCAGCGCACGGTCGACGCCAGCGACAAGCTCGTCTACCTCTGGACCACCTTCGAGCCCGACCATGCCCGTCGGGCCTTCGCGAACTTCGACCAGCCCGACCTCAAGGCCGTGCACGCCTTCACCATCAGCGCGCCCGGACACCTGGACGGTCACCAGCAACTCCGCGCACACGTCGGTCGACGAGCTGCCCGACGGCGGTCGGGTCTGGCGCTTCGCCGACACGCCGCGCCTCTCGACGTACGTCACGGTGTTCAACGCCGGCCCGTTCTACGAGATCCGCGAGCGACGCGGCGACCACGACCTCGGCCTGTACTGCCGCCAGTCGCTCAAGCACCTCCTCGACCGCGACGCCGCCGAGCTGTTCGAGCTGACCGAGCAGGGCCTGGCGTGGTTCGGCGAGAAGTTCGGCGCGCCCTTCCCCCAGGAGAAGTACGACCAGGTCTTCGTGCCCGACATGGGCGGGGCGATGGAGAACTGGGGCTGCGTGACGTACGGCGACGGCCTCCTCTTCCGGAGCACGCCGACCCACTCACAGCGGCTGACCCTCACCGCGATCCTGCTGCACGAGATGGCGCACATGTGGTTCGGCGACCTGGTGACCATGAAGTGGTGGAACGACCTCTGGCTCAACGAGGCCTTCGCGACGTGGGCCTCCACCTGGGCGGCGGTCGGCGCGACGAAGTACCGCGACGGCTGGGCGACGTCGTTGGCCGGCGGCAAGCTCGAGGGCTACCGCGTCGACATGGGCCCCGCCAGCCACCCCATCCGCGGCGACGTGCCGGACGTGTCGCAGGCGATGGCGAACTTCGACGCGATCTCCTACCAGAAGGGCCAGGCGGTCCTGAAGCAGCTCAGCGCGTACGTCGGCGAGGAGGCCTTCCTGGCCGGCCTGCAGGCGTACTTCCGCGACCACGCCTGGGGCAACACCCGCCTCGAGGACCTCACCGGCGCCGTGGGCGAAGCCGCGGGTGAGGACCTGTCCGCCTGGGAGACCGCCTGGCTCGACCGCGCCGGCACCGACACCCTCTCGCTCGAGGGCGGCACCCTGACCGCCACCGGGCCCGACGGTGACGCTCCGCGTCCGCACCGCCTCGACATCGGTTGCTACGCCGAGGACGGTGACGGCGGGCTCCGGCACGTCGCCGACGTCGCCGTCCGCACCGACGGCGCCGAGACCGCGGTGACGCTGCCCGACAGCGACCTGCGGATCGTCAACGACCACGACCTGACCTTCGCCGCGGCCCGCACCGACCGGGCCAGCCTCGACCTGATGCTGCGCAGCGCGGGCGCCCTGCCCGACGCCGTCTCCCGGGCGCTGGCCGTCGCCACGGCGTACGACATGCTCGTCAAGGGCGAGCTGTCCAGCGACGACGCGTTGACGTGCGTCCTGGGCGTGCTCGAGACCGAGACGGTGCCGGGCGTGGTCGAGCCGTTCCTGAGGCTCTCCAGCCTGATCGCGGGCTTCTACACGCCCGTCGACCGGCTGGCCGAGCAACGCAGCCGGGTCGCCGACCGGGCGGCGGTGATCGCGCGGGCCGAGGACGAGCTGCAGCAGGGGGCGCTGTACGCCCTGGCGAGCAACGCCACCACCCCCGAGCACTTCGCCCAGCTCGACAAGGCTGCGGCCGACAACATCGGCCTCGCGTGGCGGGTGGCGGCCAGCCGCGCCGCCCGGGGCGAGTACGACCCGGACGTCGTCGAGGAGCTGCTCGAGCGCGACCCCGACCCCGACGCCGCCATGAGCGGGCTCATCGTCCGCGCCTCGCGCAACCTGCCCGAGGCCAAGGAGGAGGCCTGGCACGCGTTGTACGTCGAGCAGGCCGTGCCCGCCGGCCTGGTGCTGGGCACGCTCATCCATGCCTTCTGGCGGCCCGAGCAGCGCGACGTGCTGATGCCGTTCACGGCCAGGTACCTCGAGGAGATCCCCAAGCTCGCCGGCGGCGGCATGCTGAAGGTCTTCGGGCTGATCGGCGGCATGTTCCCCAACGTCGGCGACCAGGAGTTCCTCGACGCCGCGACCGCGATGGCCCGTTCCGAGGGCGTCGACCCGACGGTCCGGGCCGCCCTGCTCGGGGGCGTCGACACCCTCGTGCGCGGCCTCCGGGCGCGCGGCGAGCTCGACTAGGGGGTCCGCCCGGCGATCGCCTTCTCGTTCTCGGCGATCTCCTCGTGCACGTAGTCGTCGTCGGCGCCGACCGGGTCGGCGGCGAGCTCGCGCATCAGCGCCAGCGCCTCGTCGTACCGACCCAGGGTGCGGAGCGTCCGGCCCACGCACCACCGCGCGACCAGCCAGGCGGAGTGGTCGTCGGCTGCAGCCCGGGCCTCGACGGCCCGCTCGAAGACCGCGAGGGCCTCGTCGGGCCGGCCGGAGTCGTGGAGGTCCCAGCCGAGGTTGTTGAGGATCGAGCCGAGCCAGCGGCGGACCTGCGGGTCGTCGGAGGCCTCGATCTCGGCCAAGCGCGCGCTCGTCGATCGCGCGGGCGGCGTCGGGGCCGTCGGTGCCGCCGGCCGCGATCGCCTGCATGTGGAGGGCGTCGATGGCGAGCCCACCCACGCCGGCCTCGGTGGCCAGGCGATGGGCCTCGACGAAGTACGGCGCCGCGCCGGCCGCGTCGTCGGTCGAGTTGAGCACCCGGCCGCGTTCGATGGCGAGCCGGGCGCGGGCGTGGGTGGCCGAGGCGTCGAGGCCGGATGACTCGATCTCGTCGAGGATCCGGGCCGCCGCCGCGAAGTCGCCGGCGAGGCCAGTGGCGCGCGCCTGCTGGGTCCGCAGCACGGCGGACGCCTCGGGGTCGCGCTCCTCGTCGGCGGCGCCCCTGAAGCTGTCGGCCGTCGCGGCCGGGTCGGCGAAGTCCCAGGTGTCGAGGACGCGCTGCTCGAGCTCGCGAGCGTCAGTCATCGACGGGTTCGCGCCGCAGGCCCGTCTCGTCGATCGGGAACCGTTCGGCCTTCTGACGCTCGAGGGCCGCACCGACGAGACCCGCGAACAGCGGGTGCGGTCGGGTGGGGCGCGACCGGAGCTCGGGGTGGGCCTGGGTGGACACGTAGTACGGGTGCACGT
Source organism: uncultured Actinomycetota bacterium (assembly GCA_963839565.1). Classification (GTDB taxonomy): domain Bacteria; phylum Actinomycetota; class Actinomycetes; order Propionibacteriales; family Nocardioidaceae; genus Nocardioides. The sequence goes on from CAWIVR010000017.1 coordinate 31,591, forward strand.
CGCGCGGCAGCTCGACGAACTCGACCAGGTCGAGGTCGGGGTTGGTGCCGGAGAACACGATGCCGGCCGCCTCGAGCTGCTCGCGGTAGTGGTTGTTGACCTCGTAGCGGTGGCGGTGCCGCTCCTCCACGCGGGCCGAGCCGTACGCCTCGCGGACGATCGACCCGGCGGCGAGGTCGGCCGGGTAGAGACCCAGCCGCATCGTGCCGCCGAGGTCGCCGGCACCGTCGACGATGTGCTTCTGCTCCTCCATGGTCGCGATGACCGGCTCGGGGCAGTCGGGGTCGAACTCGGTCGAGGCGGCCTTCTCGAGGCCGGCGACGTTGCGGGCGTACTCGATGACCATGCACTGCAGGCCCAGGCACAGCCCCAGGGTGGGGATGCCGTTGAGGCGGGCGTACGTCAGCGCGCCGAGCTTGCCGTCGAGGCCGCGGACGCCGAACCCGCCCGGCACGCAGATCGCGTCGACGTCGTGGAGCATCCGGTGGGCGCCCGCCTGCTCGGCGCACTCGTCGGAGGCGACCCAGCGGATGTGCACCTTGGTGTCGTGGGCGAAGCCACCGGCGTTGAGGGCCTCGGCGACCGAGAGGTAGGCGTCGTGCAGGTCGACGTACTTGCCGACGAGCGCGACGGTGACGTCCTCCTTGGGGTGGTGCACCTTGCGCAGCAGGTCGTCCCAGGTCGTCCAGTCGACGTCGCGGAACGGCAGGTCGAGCCGGCGGACGAGGTAGGCGTCGAGGCCCTCGCGGTGCAGCACCTTGGGGATGTCGTAGATCGAGGGCGCGTCGGCGGCGGTGACCACCGCCTCCTCGTCGACGTCGCACATCAGCGAGATCTTGCGCTTGATGCCCTCGGGGATCTCGCGGTCGGCCCGGCACACGATCGCGTCGGGCTGGATGCCGATGGAGCGGAGCGCGGCCACGGAGTGCTGGGTCGGCTTGGTCTTCAGCTCGCCGGACGGGCCGATGTACGGGACGAGCGAGACGTGCAGGAAGAAGCAGTTGTTGCGGCCGATGTCGTGGCGGACCTGACGGGCGGCCTCCAGGAACGGCAGCGACTCGATGTCACCGACCGTGCCGCCGATCTCGGTGATGACCACGTCGACGTCGGGCGAGCCCATCGCCCGGATCCGGTCCTTGATCTCGTTGGTGATGTGCGGGATCACCTGGACGGTGTCGCCGAGGTAGTCGCCGCGGCGCTCCTTGGCGATCACGCTCGAGTAGACCTGCCCCGTCGTGACGTTGGCGATCTGGCTCAGGTCGGTGTCCAGGAACCGCTCGTAGTGGCCGATGTCGAGGTCGGTCTCGGCTCCGTCATTGGTGACGAAGACCTCGCCGTGCTGGAACGGGTTCATCGTCCCGGGGTCGACGTTGAGGTACGGGTCGAGCTTCTGCATGGTGACCCGCAGACCGCGCGAACGCAGCAACCGACCGAGGGACGAGGCCGTCAGTCCCTTGCCCAGAGAGGAGGCGACGCCCCCGGTCACGAACACATGCTTGGTGGGCGCTTGCTTCACGGAGTTCCATCCTACCCGAGGGGTACCGGCGAGTCGGCACCCGACGCACCGAACGATCCGCCCGGTGTGGTCAGCACGTGCACGAGCGCGAGGATGCTGGCCACCCGGCCGGCCGCTGTCTCGGTGCCGTCGACGGTCGCGACGGGCCGGACCGGGGGTGCTGCGCGCAGGGCGGCGATGCTGGCGTCACCCGTCGGACCGGCCACCACGACGCCCCTGGCGACGGCGGCCAGGCCGGCGACGAGTCCGGCGAGGACCGGCTGCTCGACCTCCTTGCCGCTGACGACGAGCACGAGGGGGGCGAGGTTCGGCTCGCCGTCGGGGACCGCCACCAGGCCGGCGCCCTGCAGGCTGGCGCGGAGCGAGGCCACCCGGGCGGGGTCCATGGCCTCGGACCGCTTCGCCGCGCTGACCGCGTGGCCGATGAGCTGGCCGATCCGGTCGTACGTCGTGGCGTCGGCGCTGACGACGTCCGCACCGAGCTGCTCGACGAGCTGGAGGCCCAGGGTGTCGACGAGGGTCTTCTCGCCGGTGTCGACCAGGCCGCGGCGCAGGGCGTAGGTCGCGATGACCTGCGTCCCGGCCGCCTGGACCTGGGCGGTGAGCGCCTCGACGTCCTCGGCGTCGGCACCGGGCAGCGTGACGATGGTGACCGGGTGACCGTGCAACCGGTCGGCGTACAGCCCGGGTGCGACGCCCGCGGCGAACGCGTCGGCGTACGCCGCCCGCGCCTCGTCCTGCGGGTCGGCGGCCGGTTCCGCGGGTGGGGCGGCGGCCTGGGACGGGGTCCGGCCGATGTCGCTGAGCGGACCGCCGCCGAGCGCGATGCCGGCGGCCATGGCCATCACGATCGCGACGAACGTGACGAGGAGACGACGGATCACGAGAAGGTCCCCCGGAGGTCGGCGAACGCGTCGCCCAGCCACGTCCAGGCGTCCTGGGCCCACTCCTGGCCGACCGGGGTCGTGGCGATCGCGGCAGCGACCGCGATGACGCAGACCAGGAGGGCCAGCAGCACGTGCCGTGGGCGGACCCGGCCGGAGTACAGCGTCGGCACGGCCTCGGCGTCGACGACGCGGGTGCCGACCTTGAGGCGGGTCAGGTACGTGCTGGCGAGACCCGTGCGGCCGCGGTCCAGGAACTCCTCCAGGGTGGCGCGGGAGCCGACCACGACGATGACGCGGGCCTCGGCGGCGTCGGCCAGGAGCAGGGCGGCGTCCTGCGCCGCGGCCGTGGTCTCGAGCCGGTGCGGGCGGGCACCGAGCCGCTCGAGGGTCTCCACGGACGACCGGGCGCCGCCCGGCTCGGCGACCAGCACGACGTCCTGGGCCGCGCGGACGACCTTCGCGCTGGGCGGGTCCGCGCTCGCGGTGACGACCACGACGTGCGGCTGGTGACCAGCCGCCAGCAGGGCGTCGGCGCCGGCGTCCACGCCGACCAGCACGGGCCGCTGCTCGCGCAGGAACGGCTTGAGGTCCTTGCGCCGCGCCGCCAGCTCGCGCGGGTCGCTCACCACCACGACCGGACGACCTGTCATCGCGGTGCGCAGCGTCGGCAGGCCCGAGCCGTGCAGCAGCAGGTCCTGCTCGCGGCGCAGGAACTCGCTGCTGTTGTGGGTGAAGCTCTGCAGCTGGCTGATCATGCCCTGCCGGGCCGCGCCCAGCGCGGTCTCGATGCTCGCCCGGTCGAGGACCCGGCCGGACGCCACGGCCTCGTCACCGACGTACACGCTGCCCTCGTGGACGCGGACGCTGGTCCCGTCCTTGATCGCGGCCAGGCCGTCGGTGCCGATGCCGTCGACGAGCGTCACGCCGGCCTCGGCGAGCACCTCGGGACCGAGGTTCGGGTAGCGGCCGGAGATCAGGTCGCTGGCGTCGACGACCGCCGCCACCCGGGCGTCGGCGAGGGCCTGGGCGGTGGGCCGGTCGAGGTCCAGGACGTCGAGGACGGCGACGTCACCGGGCCGGAGCCGCGGCAGGAGCAGGGCGACCCGCCGCTCGACGCGGGCGGTGCCGTGGACGCCGGGAAGGACCCCTGACTGTCCTGGGGGGCGGCGGCGGGACGGGCGTGCGGAAGTCTTCATCCCGGCCCATGCTGTCAACCGGGACGGGTCGCTGCCCGCAGGCCGTGCGGCGTGTTCCGCCTCGCCGGGTCAGGACAGGGCGCGGCCGGGCGCGGCCGTCTCGAGCAGCTCGCGCGCGTGGGCCAGGGCCGTGTCGGACTCGTCCACGCCGGCGAACATCCGCGACAGCTCGCGCTCGCGGGCTTCGGGGTCCAGGACGGTGAGGCCCGAGGTGGTGATGGTGCCGTCGCTGGACTTCTCCACGACGACGTGGCGGTCGGCGTACGCCGCGACCTGCGGCAGGTGGGTCACGACCAGGACCTGTGCGGTCTTGGCCAGCTCGGCGAGCCGTCGGCCGACCTCCACCGCGGCGCGGCCGCCGACGCCGGCGTCCACCTCGTCGAACACGAACGTGGGCACGGGACTGGTGCCGGCGAGCGCGACCTCGATGGCCAGCATCACCCGGGACAGCTCGCCACCCGAGGCTCCCTTGGCGAGCGGGCGCGAGGGCGAACCGGCGTTGGCGGCCAGCTCGATCTCGACCTCGTCGACCCCGGACGAGCCGAACCGCAGCCAGCGCTTGCCGACGAGCAGCGAGCCGGCGGACTCGGCGGCCACCTCGTGCTGGCGCACCACCACGGTGACGCGACCGTCCGGCATGGCCAGCTGGGTCAGCTCCTGCGAGACCTGCCCGGCCAGCCGGGCAGCCGCCTGGGTGCGGGCGTCGGTCAGCTCGGTGGCCGCGGCAGCCAGGTCGGCGCGCACCGCCGCGGCCTCCTCGCGGAGCCGCTCGATCTTGCCGTCGGTGTCGTCGAGCTCGAGGAGCCGGGCCGACGACTGCTCCGCCCAGCCGAGCACCTCGTCGATGGTGTCGCCGTACTTGCGGGTGAGCGCCGTCAGCGCCGCCCGCCGCTCCGAGACGCCCGCCAGCCGCGCGGGGTCGGTCTCGAGCCCGGAGGCGTACGACGCCACGTCGGCCGCCAGGTCCGACAACAGGTAGGTGAGCTCCGCCAGCCGGTCGGCGAGCTCGCCGGCCTCCGTGTCGTGGTCGCGGACGGAGTCGAGCGCCGTGCGCGCCTCCGCGGCGGCCGCCAGCGCGTCGGGGGTGCCCTGGTCGCTCGACAGCGCCTCGCGGGCCCGCTCGGCGGCGGCCCGCAGGGTGTCGGCGTAGCCCAGCCGGGCCTCCTCGGCCGCCAGGTCGGTGTCCTCACCCGGTCGCGGCTCCACGGCCGCGATCTCGTCGAGCCCGAACCGCAGCAGGTCGGCCTCACGGGCGCGCTCGCGCGCGGCCTGCGTGACCTCGGTCAGCTCGGCCTCGACCTCGAGCAGGCGGGCCCGGAGGGTGACGTAGCGGGCCAGCGGCTTGGCCACCCGGTCCCCCGCGAACCGGTCCAGCGCGTCGCGTTGGGCCCGAGGGGCGAGCAGCCGGTGCTGGTCGGACTGGCCGTGCACGGCGACCAAGGGCTCCGCCAGCTCGGCGAGCACCGAGACGGGAACCGATGCCCCGCCCGCGAAGGCCCGGGACCGTCCCTCGGCCGAGACGTTGCGGGCCAGCACGACGTGGTCGTCCTCGACGGCCCCGCCGGCCTCCTCGATCGCCGTCGCGAACCACGCCAGGTCGTCGACCCGCACCACGCCCTCGACGCGGGCGGCCTTGGCGCCGGTGCGCACCGTGCCCGTGTCGGCGCGGCCGCCGAGCAGCAGGCCGAGCGCGGTGACGAGCATCGTCTTGCCGGCGCCGGTCTCACCGGTGATGACCGTCAGACCCGGACCCAGCTCGAGCGTCGAGGACTCGATCACCCCGAGCGAGGTGATCCGGATCTCCTCAAGCATCGCCGTCCTCGCCCCGCTCGGCACCTCGCCAGCCCTGGACCGGCAGGCCGAACTTGGCGACCAGCCGGTCGGTGAACGGTGCCTCGTGCAGCCGCACGAACGTGACGGGCCTGGCTCCGCGGCGTACCTCGATCCGCGCACCCGGCGGCAGCTCGACCGTCCGGCGGCCGTCGCACCACAGCACCCCGGCCCCCTCGGTGCGCGCCAGCACCTCGACGGCCAGCACCGACGAGGGTGCGACCACCAGCGGGCGGGCGAACAGGGCGTGGGCGCTGATCGGGACCATCAGGAGCGCCTCGACGCCCGGCCAGACGACCGGGCCCCCGGCGGAGAAGTTGTAGGCCGTCGAGCCGGTCGGCGTCGCGCAGACCACCCCGTCGCAGCCGAACCGCGACAGCGGACGGCCGTCGATCTCGACCACGACCTCGAGCATCCGCTCGCGTGCGGCCTTCTCGACGCTGGCCTCGTTGAGCGCGAACGTGCTCGCGACCAGCTCGCCGTCGCGGTGCACCGTGACGTCGATGGTGAGCCGCTGCTCGGCGGTGTAGCGCCGCTCGACGATCGCCCCGACGGTCGACTCCACCGCATCGGGCTCGGCCTCCGCGAGGAACCCGACGTGCCCGAGGTTCACCCCCAGCAGCGGCGTCCCGTGGCCGTGGGTGATCTCGGCGGCACGCAGGATGGTGCCGTCGCCGCCGAGGACGAGGGCCAGCTCGCAGTCGGCGGCCGCCAGGGTCTCGTCATGCGCGATCTCCAGGAGGTCGGGGTCGAGCGCGAGGTCGGCGGCCTCCTCGGGCAGGGCGCGGACGCGGATGTCGTTGCTCGAGAGCGCCTTCACGAACGCCCGCGCGACCTCACGGGCCTCCTCGCGGCCGGTGTGGGCGAGCAGCAGGACGCGGCGCACGGCGGCGGGTCCCTCGGGCTGCTCGGTCATGGCTCCACCTTCTCACCCGGGACCCCCGGACCCGAGGCGTCCCACACCGTCCGGTGGATGTCCTCCTCGCCGAGCGTGCTCGGCCCTCGGCGCAGCCACAGGAAGAACTCCACGTTGCCCGACGGACCCGGCAGCGGGCTGACCGTCACCGCCCGGGCACCCCAGCCCCGCCGGTCCGAGGCCTCGGCCACGGCCCGGACCGCCTCCTCGCGCAGCTCCGGCTCGCGCACCACCCCGCCCTTGCCGACCCGGCCCTTGCCCACCTCGAACTGCGGCTTGACCATCAGGGCCAGGTCGCCGTCGGGCGCCGTGACGCCGATCAGCGGGTCGAGCACCAGCTCCAGGCTGATGAACGACAGGTCGCCCACCACGAGGTCCACCGGCCCGCCGATCATCTCGGCGGTCAGCTCGCGGACGTTCGTCCGGTCGTGCACGACCACCCGGTCATCGCTCCGCAAGGGCCACGCCAGCTGGCCGTAGCCGACGTCCACCGCCACCACCTGCCGCGCTCCGTGCCGCAGCAGCACGTCGGTGAAGCCCCCGGTCGATGCCCCCGCGTCGAGGCAGCGCCGTCCGGCCACCGCCAGGCCCGCGGGCTCGAACGCCGCCAGCGCCCCGGCCAGCTTGTGCCCGCCCCGGGAGACGTAGTCCGGCCGGTCCGGGTCCTCGCGCACCACGATCGCCACGTCGGTGGTCACGCCCGTGGCCGGCTTGCCGGCGACCGCGCCGGACACACTCACCCGGCCTGCCGCGATCAGCTCCGCGGCATGCTCCCGCGAGCGCGCCAGCCCACGTCGGACCAGCTCGGCGTCGAGTCGGAGCCGGCGCGGCACGCTCAGCCCTCGGGCCGCGGCTCGTCGACGCTCAGGCCGACTCGCGGTCGGGCTCGAGCGCCGCCCGCAGCTGCTCGTGCGCCTGCTCGAACACCACCGCGTGCTCGCTCACCGGCCGATCGTCCAACCCGTCCAGCGAGGCCAGCACGGCGTCGACCCGCGCGTCGCCGGTCCGCACCTGCTCGGCGTCGTCCTCGGCGCGCACGCGGCCCTCGACACCCTGGTCGTCGGACTCGGCAGCGTCGTCGTCCGGGAACTCGGGGTACACGTCGGGCGCCTCGGTCATGGGCCGAACCCTACCCGCCGGCGCGGCCCGCTCAGGCCTCCGGAGGTTCGAGTCCGGCCGTGTCCACGGGCTCGCCGCCGTCGTCGAGTCGGGCCCACGCCGCGGCCGCCACCACCCGCCACCAGTCCCCCGGCGTACCGTCCCCGTCGACGGTCAGCCGCGCACCGTCGGCGTGCGCTCGCCAGCCGCCCTGCTCGGCCACGCCGTCGGTCACGCTCGGGGACGCGTGCGCCTCGAGGAGACCGCCCAGGTCGGGCGCGACGTACGTCGGTCGGCGTCCGGCCGGCACGGCCACCAGCTGGACCAGGTCCGTCACGCCGGTCATCACGAGCAGGCTCTCGCAGTCGGCGTTGATCGCGCCGTCGATGTCGGTGTCCAGCCGGTCGCCCACCATCAACGGACGACTACCGCCCACCCGCCGGATCGTCTCGTCCAGCAGTGGTCGCTCCGGCTTGCCCGCCACGATCGGCTGCACGTCCGAGAACTCGCTCAGCAGGCCGACCAGGACACCATGGCCAGGCGCCGTGCCGTACGGCGTCGGGATGGTCAGGTCGGTGTTGCTGGCCACCCAGGGCAGCCCGTCGCGGACCAGCACCGCCGCTCGCATGACGTCGCGCCACAGCACGTCGGGGCCGTACCCCGACACCAGGGCGACGGCGTCGTCGCCGACCGCGACCGGGACCAGGGTCTCCGCCCGGAGGGCCGTCTCGAGCCCACGCCCGCCCAGCAACGCCACGGCGGCCCCCTCACCGAACCGGTCGCGCAGCACCCGCGCGGCCGCCTGGGCCGAGGTGACCACGTCGTCGGTCTCCGCCTCCACCCCGAGGTCCCGCAGGTGCGAGGCGACGTCGTCGGCCGGCCTCGAGGCGTTGTTGGTGACGAAGGCCAGCCGCATGCCCGCCTTCCGGGCGTCGGCGAGGTGGCCGGCGGCGCCCGGGACGGCCTCTCCACCGATGTAGACGACCCCGTCGAGATCGAGCATCGCGAGGTCGTAGGCACCCGCCAGCGGCTCCTCGGAGGCCCCCAGAGTCCGGCCGTCGCCCACCCGTGCCCTCCCCCTACGATGCTCCGATGGACTCGAGCCTGGTGGTCGTCCCACCTGCGGTGGGGCGGCCGCTGAGGCTGCTGCCCTTCCGCGGGTGGCGACTCACTCCGGGCCGGATCGGCGACCCGGCGACCGCCCGTCTGTTCGCGCGACCCTATCGCGACGTCGCGGAGCGGCTGGACCGCTGGCGCGAGGCCGGACAGCTGCTCGAGGACCACCAACCGGCCGTCTACGTGCACGAGTACACCGCCGCGGGACTCACCGTGCGGGGCCTCGTCGGCGCCCTCGACATCTCCCACCGAGCGACGTCGACCGACGACCGCACGGTCGTGCCGCACGAAGGCATCCATCCGGACCAGGTCGATGACCTCGCCGACCGGATGAGCACCTGGCAGCTCAACCCCGCGCCCATCCTCCTCGTGCACCGCGGCCCCCGGTCCGTCCGTGAGCTCGTCGACCGGGCGCTCACCAACGCCCCCATCCACGAGTTCGTCGACCGCGCCGACCAGCGGCACCGCGTCTGGGCGATCCACGACCCCGTCGATCTCGACGACCTCAACGCAGGCCTGGCCGGCTCGCGCGCCCTGATCGCCGACGGCCACCACAGGTACGCGGCGTACCTGCGGATGCAGCAGCAGGCGCCCGGAGGCGCCAACGACCGTGGCCTGGCGATGCTGGTCGACCAGGCCGTCACCCCGCTGTTCCTGGGAGCGATCCACCGCACGCTGCTGGGCACCACGCTCGACGAGCTCGGTCGCGCCTGCCCGCCCATCGCCACGTTCGCCCCGGTCGCTGCGGCCGACGCGTACGCCGCGTTGTCGCAAGACACCCTGGTGGCCACCGACGGCGAGAACTGGGCCACCATCAAGCTGGCCCTGCCCCCGGACCGGGCCGCCGTCGAGGTGCTGCACGACGAGCTGCTGCCGGCCCTGGGTTTCACCGACCGGCGGCTCGGGTTCCACCACTCGGTCGACGAGGCGCTCGGCCGGCTCCGCACGGCACCGGGCGTCGCGATCCTGATGCCGGCGCCCGACTTCGACCTGGTCGTCCGGGTGGCACAGGCGGGACGGCTGCTGCCCGAGAAGGCGACGTCGTTCCAGCCGAAACCGAGCATCGGGGTGCTCATCCGGTCTCTTCGCGACGAGTGACGGCTCGCTTCACCAACCGGCCGGAGGTCACCTCGACCTCGACCCGCGAGGCCGGCCCTGCGCCGCTCGAGAAGAACCGCTTGCGCAGCGGCCCGGCGACCTCCACCACGTCGTCGGCCGACCACGACGCCACCGACGCCCGCACGCGTCCGCCCCAGACGGCGCAGTCGAGCACGTCCACGCTCTGCTTGGTCCGGCCGCCCGGCGCCCGCGGCACGACCACCCGGAACGTCCACATCTGGTCCCCGCTCGGGAGCACCCGCATCTCCGGGTCGCGGGACAACCTCCCGACGAGCCGCACCTCGTTGACCGCCACCGACGCCAGCTCGGTCCCTTCAGACACCTTGTCCGTCTTCACGTCCATCACCTCCGCGGCCCACGGTGGCGTCCGGCGCCGACACATGCCGACTGCGCGCCGCCGGCCTGTGGAAAGGGGGTGCGGGAGCACCCGCTGTGGACGCAGAACGGGCACCGGGGCACGCGGAAATGACGAAAGGGCCACCATTGCTGGTGGCCCTTTCGCGAAAGGATGTTCGGCGGCGTCCTACTCTCCCACCACCTCTCGGGGGCAGTACCATCGGCGCTGGCAGGCTTAACTTCCGGGTTCGGGATGGGTCCGGGTGTTTCCCTGTCGCTATGGCCGCCGTAACTCTGGTAACCCATGTATGTCTGGGTTGATTCAGGGTTGTTGGCGTATCTAGTTGTATGTACACCTGGTTGTTTGGTGTTGGGTAGTGGACGCGAGACATGCTCTGTTACTGTGCGCTTTACTCACACGTGTTTTTGTTGGTGTGTGGGTGTGGGACAAGCCCTCGGCCTATTAGTACCGGTCGGCTGGGCATTGCTGCTGTATACCTCCGGCCTATCAACCCCATAGTCTGTGGGGGGCCTTACCAGGTTTGTCCTGTGGGAAACTTTATCTTGAAATGTGCTTCCCGCTTAGATGCGTTCAGCGGTTATCACGTCCGGACGTAGCTAACCAGCGGTGCCCCTGGCGGGACAACTGGCACACCAGAGGTTCGTCCATCCCGGTCCTCTCGTACTAGGGACAGCTTTTCTCAAGTTTCCTGCGCGCGCGGCGGATAGGGACCGAACTGTCTCACGACGTTCTAAACCCAGCTCGCGTGCCGCTTTAATGGGCGAACAGCCCAACCCTTGGGACCTACTCCAGCCCCAGGATGCGACGAGCCGACATCGAGGTGCCAAACCATCCCGTCGATATGGACTCTTGGGGAAGATCAGCCTGTTATCCCCGGGGTACCTTTTATCCGTTGAGCGACGCCACTTCCACACGTGGGCGCCGGATCACTAGTTCCGACTTTCGTCCCTGCTCGACATGTCAGTCTCACAGTCAAGCTCCCTTGTGCACTTACACTCGCCACCTGATTGCCAACCAGGCTGAGGGAACCTTTGAGCGCCTCCGTTACTCTTTAGGAGGCAACCGCCCCAGTTAAACTACCCATCAGGCACTGTCCCTGATCCGGATCACGGACCTAGGTTAGATATCTAGTACGACCAGAGTGGTATTTCAACGTTGACTCCACCGATCACTGGCGTGACCGACTTCACAGTCTCCCACCTATCCTACACAAGCCGTGCCAAACACCAATACCAAACTATAGTAAAGGTCCCGGGGTCTTTCCGTCCTGCCGCGCGTAACGAGCATCTTTACTCGTACTGCAATTTCGCCGAGTCCATGGTTGAGACAGCGCCCAAGTCGTTACTCCATTCGTGCAGGTCGGAACTTACCCGACAAGGAATTTCGCTACCTTAGGATGGTTATAGTTACCACCGCCGTTTACTGGGGCTTAAATTCTCCGCTTCGGCTTGCGCCTAACAGGTCCTCTTAACCTTCCAGCACCGGGCAGGAGTCAGTCCGTATACATCGTCTTACGACTTCGCACGGACCTGTGTTTTTAGTAAACAGTCGCTTGGGCCTGGTCTCTGCGGCCTCCTCCGCTTCCCCCAGCTAGTGGGTTCACGGATCGGGCCCCCCTTCTCCCGAAGTTACGGGGGCATTTTGCCGAGTTCCTTAACCATGGTTCGCTCGATCGCCTTGGTATTCTCTACCTGATCACCTGAGTCGGTTTGGGGTACGGGCGGCGCATGACTCGCTAGAGGTTTTTCTCGACAGCATAGGATCGCCGGCTTCCCCCCTACGGGGTCCCCATCAGACCTCACACTCCAGACTGAACTGGTGAGCGGCGGATTTGCCTACCACTCGTGCCACATCCTTAGCCGTGGACAACCATCGCCACGGTCCGGTTACCTTCCTGCGTCACCCCATCGCTTGACTACTACCGGTTCGGGTCCCACGCTCCGCCACACCCCGCAACACCCGAAGGTGCGCTAGGACATGGTTTTGGGTGGTTAGCATCACCGGGTTCGTCATGGGCGTCATGTTGCCGGTACGGGAATATCAACCCGTTGTCCATCGACTACGCCTGTCGGCCTCGCCTTAGGTCCCGACTTACCCAGGGCAGATGAGCTTGACCCTGGAACCCTTGATCATTCGGCGCACGGGTTTCTCACCCGTGATTCGCTACTCATGCCTGCATTCTCACTCGTGTCGCCTCCAGCCCTGGATCACTCCGGACCTTCCCTGGCGACACGACGCTCCCCTACCCATCCCCACACCTGAACCACACCCCGCAGGGTGCGGCTGGGCTACACGTGGGAATGCCATAGCTTCGGCGGATGACTTGAGCCCCGCTACATTGTCGGCGCGGAATCACTTGACCAGTGAGCTATTACGCACTCTTTCAAGGGTGGCTGCTTCCAAGCCAACCTCCTGGTTGTCACTGCGACTCCACATCCTTTTCCACTTAGTCACCGCTTAGGGGCCTTAGCTGATGGTCTGGGCTGTTTCCCTCTCGACTACGGAGCTTATCCCCCGCAGTCTCACTGCCACGCTCTCACTTACCGGCATTCGGAGTTTGGCTAACGTCAGTAACCTGGTCGGGCCCATCGGCTATCCAGTGCTCTACCTCCGGCAAGAAACACGTGACGCTGCACCTAAATGCATTTCGGGGAGAACCAGCTATCACGGAGTTTGATTGGCCTTTCACCCCTATCCACAGGTCATCCCCCCAGTTTTCAACCTAGGTGGGTTCGGTCCTCCACGACGTCTTACCGTCGCTTCAACCTGCCCATGGATAGATCACTCCGCTTCGGGTCTTGATCGTGCTACTCAAACGCCCTATTAGGACTCGCTTTCGCTACGGCTCCCCCACACGGGTTAACCTCGCAACACAACGCAAACTCGCAGGCTCATTCTTCAAAAGGCACGCCATCACCCCCCACCCCGAAGGTGCGAAGGCTCTGACGGATTGTAGGCGCATGGTTTCAGGTACTATTTCACTCCCCGCCAGGGGTACTTTTCACCTTTCCCTCACGGTACTTGTCCGCTATCGGTCATCAAGGAGTATTTAGGCTTAACGGGTGGTCCCGCCAGATTCACACGGAATTTCACGAGTTCCGTGATACTCGGGTATTCGCTCAACGGAGCCACATGCTTACGTCTACGGGGCTATCACCCTCTTCGGCGTCGCTTTCCAGCGATCCTCGACTTCACATACGGTTTCTCACTCCGCACCAGCACGGCAGCACTGGTCAAACAAACCCCACAACCCCACACACGCAACCCCTGCCGGGTATCACACGTGCATGGTTTAGCCTCCTCCGATTTCGCTCGCCACTACTCTCGGAATCACTTTTGTTTTCTCTTCCTGTGGGTACTGAGATGTTTCACTTCCCCACGTTCCCTCCAACACCCTATTTCATTCAGGTGCAGGTGACTGGACATGACTCCAGCCAGGTTTCCCCATTCGGACACCCCCGGATCACAGCTCGGTTGCCAACTCCCCAGGGCTTATCGCAGGCTCCTACGTCCTTCATCGGCTCTTGATGCCAAGGCATCCACCATACGCCCTTCATAGCTTGTCGCCACACACACAAACACAACAAAAACAGGACCAACAAAAACCCGCACACCGCACACAAAGCCTGCAGACAAGGGCAACAAGTCGATCTGAGCAAAACAGCTACAAAGATGCTCGCGTCCACTATCCAACAACCAAACAACCACAAAAAAACCAGCAACCACACACCCATCCAGGTGCTGGCGCCTGATTCCTCAGGGCCCAACAGCGTGCCACCCAACCCACCCACACCCGTGCAAGCACAGATACGAGGAGCCGGCCACCGACCCCACCACAACCAGCCCGTTCCACACCCCCAGCAAGCCGGGAGTAGTACTAGACACCGGTCGCAACAGCGACGGCAGTCAACATGTCGACGATTCCACTAGTGAGCACCCCAATGCCGGCAGGACAGACGCCTGCCGCGCGCGGGTGTGTGCTCCTTAGAAAGGAGGTGATCCAGCCGCACCTTCCGGTACGGCTACCTTGTTACGACTTCGTCCCAATCGCCAGCCCCACCTTCGACCACTCCCTCCGCAAGCGGTTGGGCCATGGGCTTCGGGTGTTGCCGACTTTCGTGACGTGACGGGCGGTGTGTACAAGGCCCGGGAACGTATTCACCGCAGCGTTGCTGATCTGCGATTACTAGCGACTCCGACTTCATGGGGTCGAGTTGCAGACCCCAATCCGAACTGAGACCGGCTTTTTGGGATTCGCTCCGCCTCGCGGCATCGCAGCCCTTTGTACCGGCCATTGTAGCATGCGTGAAGCCCTGGACATAAGGGGCATGATGACTTGACGTCATCCCCACCTTCCTCCGAGTTGACCCCGGCAGTCTCCCATGAGTCCCCAGCACCCCGAAGGGCCTGCTGGCAACATGGAACGAGGGTTGCGCTCGTTGCGGGACTTAACCCAACATCTCACGACACGAGCTGACGACAGCCATGCACCACCTGTACACCGACAAAAAGGGGCACCATCTCTGATGCTTTCCGGCGTATGTCAAACCCAGGTAAGGTTCTTCGCGTTGCATCGAATTAATCCGCATGCTCCGCCGCTTGTGCGGGCCCCCGTCAATTCCTTTGAGTTTTAGCCTTGCGGCCGTACTCCCCAGGCGGGGCGCTTAATGCGTTAGCTGCGGCACGGAACCCGTGGAATGGATCCCACACCTAGCGCCCAACGTTTACGGTGTGGACTACCAGGGTATCTAATCCTGTTCGCTCCCCACACTTTCGCTCCTCAGCGTCAGATCATGCCCAGAGAACCGCCTTCGCCACCGGTGTTCCTCCTGATATCTGCGCATTTCACCGCTACACCAGGAATTCCGTTCTCCCCTGCATACCTCTAGTCTGCCCGTATCGAAAGCAAGCCCTGAGTTAAGCCCAAGGTTTTCACTCCCGACGCGACAAACCGCCTACGAGCCCTTTACGCCCAATAATTCCGGACAACGCTCGCACCCTACGTATTACCGCGGCTGCTGGCACGTAGTTGGCCGGTGCTTCTTCCCCACCTACCGTCACCACACCCAAAAAGATGCAGCTTCGTCAATGGTGAAAGAGGTTTACAACCCGAAGGCCGTCATCCCTCACGCGGCGTTGCTGGATCAGGCTTCCGCCCATTGTCCAATATTCCCCACTGCTGCCTCCCGTAGGAGTCTGGGCCGTGTCTCAGTCCCAGTGTGGCCGGTCACCCTCTCAGGCCGGCTACCCGTCAAAGCCTTGGTAGGCCATTACCCCACCAACAAGCTGATAGGCCGCGAGCACATCCCCCACCAGAAAAACCCTTTCCACACACCAACATGCGTCAGCCTGTGTACATCCGGTATTAGCACCCATTTCTGAACGTTATCCCAGAGTGGAGGGCAGATTACTCACGTGTTACTCACCCGTTCGCCGCTCGAGTACCCCCGAAGGAGCCTTTCCGCTCGACTTGCATGTGTTAAGCACGCCGCCAGCGTTCGTCCTGAGCCAGGATCAAACTCTCCATCGAAAAACTCAATCTCCGAAGAGAAACATATCCCAGCCAACACGAAACTAGCAATAAAGCCAGAATCATTGTCAACCGTAAAAAACCAAACCCAAACCAAAAAATGATCAGGGCATGTCAAACTAATTCGTCGACTAAATGACACACTGTTGAGTTCTCAAAAATCAGACGCGCCGCAGCCCGTACCCTCTCGGGCGGTGCTGGGGGCAACCTGCAAGAACTTACCGGAGCAGCACCTTCCGGCGCAACTCGGCGAGACTCTCGCGTGACGCACTCATCGGGGGCCTGTTGGCCCGCCCGGAGGCGACGCGGAGAAACCTAGCAACCGGTCCGCGACGTGCCAAATCCGGGGTCGACAGGTTCAGCGGGGCTTGGCCGGCCGGTACGGCGACACCGTCGGGTCGCCCGCGACCCAGAACCTCCAGGGTCGGTCGGGAGCGCCGCGGAGCCCGACGCGCGGCCCCGTGGACACCGTGGTGACCGGCTCCCCCAGCTCGAGGGTCACCGGTCCGGACGTCAGGTCGGCGCCGTTGTCCGCCAGGTCGATGCCGAGCGCCTGGCACAGGCGTGCCGGTCCGCGCGCCAGGTCGCGGTCGGTCGAGCGCACCCGCCTCGACCTGGCCACCTCCACGCCCGCGACCACCTCGCCGGCGCGGAGCAGCACGGCGCTCGGCGTCCCCTCCGGTCCGGTCACCACGTTGCAACAGTGGTGCATGCCGTAGGTGAAGTAGACGTAGAGGAACCCCGCAGGCCCGAACATCACTCCGTTGCGGGCGGTCCGGCCACGGTAGGCGTGCGAGCCGGGATCGGCCGGCCCGTCGTACGCCTCCACCTCGGTCAGGCGGACGGCGACGTCCCCGTGGCGCAGGACGGCACCCAGCAGGCGCGGCGCCACCTCGAGGACGGGCCCGGAGAGGACGTCACGCAAGCCGGGCACGGTGTCCGGCGAGACGGTCGGTCAGCTCGGCGATCTGCTCACGTACCCGGTCCGGGGCCGTACCTCCCCGCCCGCGACGCGAGGCCACCGAACCCTCGACCGTGAGCACCGAACGCACGCCGGCGGTCAGGTACGGCGAGATCTCGGCGTACTGCTCGTCGCTGAGGTCGGGCAGGTCGACGCCGAGCTCCTCGCACCGGCGGACGCACGCGCCGGCCACCTCGTGCGCCACCCGGAACGGCACGCCCTCACGGACCAGCCACTCGGCGACGTCGGTCGCGAGCGAGAAGCCCTGCGGCGCGAGCTCGGCCATCCGCGCGGTGTCGAAGGTCAGCGTCGCGACCAGTCCGGTGATGGCGGGCAGCAGGACCTCGAGGGTGTCGACGGAGTCGAAGACCGGCTCCTTGTCCTCCTGGAGGTCGCGGTTGTAGGCCAGCGGCAGCGCCTTCAGCGTGGCCAGCAGCCCGGTCAGGTTGCCGATGAGCCGGCCGGCCTTGCCCCGCGCCAGCTCGGCGATGTCGGGGTTCTTCTTCTGCGGCATGATGCTCGACCCCGTCGACCACGAGTCGTGCAGCGTCACGAACCCGAACTCCTTGGTCGACCACAGGATGATCTCCTCCGCCAGCCGGCTGAGGTCGACGCCGACCTGGGCCGCCACGAACGCCAGCTCCGCCACGAAGTCGCGCGACGCCGTGCCGTCGATCGAGTTGGGCGTCGAGTCGTCGAAGCCGAGCTCGCGGGCGACGGCGTGCGGGTCCAGGCCGAGGCTCGAGCCGGCCAGGGCTCCGGAGCCGTACGGCGAGTCGGCGGCGACCCGTCGGTCCCAGTCGCGCAGGCGCTCGACGTCGCGCAGCAGCGGCCAGGCGTGGGCCAGCAGGTGGTGGGACAGCAGCACGGGCTGGGCGTGCTGCAGGTGCGTGCGCCCCGGCATCACCACGTCGAGGTGGCCGCGCGCCTGGTCGGCGAGGGCGTCGACCAGGGCGACGAGCAGCGCGCTGATGGTGTGCGCGTGGTCGCGCAGGAACATCTTGAACAGCGTCGCGACCTGGTCGTTGCGGCTACGACCGGCACGCAGCCGGCCCCCGACGTCCTCACCCACCTCGGCGATCAGCAGCCGCTCGAGGGCGCCGTGCACGTCCTCGTCGGAGGGGTCCGGCAGCAGCGAGCCGTCGGCGTACCTCTCCCCCAACGACTGCAGTCCGGCCAGCAGGGACTCGTGGTCGTCGTCGGTGAGCAGCCCGGCGGCGTGCAGGGCGTTGGCGTGGGCGCGCGAGCCGGCGAGGTCGTACGGCGTGAGCCGCCAGTCGAAGTGCGTCGACCGCGACAACGCTTCGAGCTCGGGTGACGGTCCCGAGGCGAAGCGGCCGCCCCAGAGGGCGCCTTCGTTGGTCCCGCTCATCGGCCCAGCACCGCCTCGACACCCAGGGCCAGGATGTCCGGCAGGTCCTCGGCCACCGCTCCTCCGTCGGCCGCGAGAGCCGACGGCGTCCACCAGCCCCAGGCCAGCACCGACCCGACCTCCTCCGGCACCAGGTGGTCGAAGGAGACCTCGACGTCGGCGGCCATCGGCATCGCGAAGAAGGTGTTCTCGCTGCGGTAGTGCACGCCGGCCCAGCTGAACTCGCGGGTGCTCCGGTGCACCGGCGGGGTGAGCGCGGACGGGTCGATGACCAGGCCGGTCTCCTCGAACATCTCCCGGACGGCCGCCTCGTGGTGCGACTCCCCCGGGTCGAGGGCGCCGCCGATCGTGCCCCAGCGCAGGACGTCCGGGACGGCCGGGTCGAGGTCCTGGAGGAGCAGCACCTCGCCGTCCGGGTTGACGGGCAGGACGCGAGCCGTGACGCGCGGGATCGGCTCCATCAGTCCGTGCCCACCTCCATGGCGGCATTGTCCAGGGCGTCGTCGCTCGTGTCGCCGTCGTACGCCGGGTTCGAGGCGATCCGCTCGGCGCCACCGGCCGGCAGCGCACCGAGCAGGTGCCCGTGCTCGACCAGCACCTGGCCCTCGTCGAGCGGCTGGGTGGCGTAGAGCTCGAGCTTGGACCGGGAGTCGGCGATGTCGAGGTTGCGCATCGTCAGCTGCCCGATCCGGTCGGTCGGCCCGAACGCCGCGGACTCCACGCGCTCCATCGACAGCTTGTCCGGGTGGTAGGAGAACGCAGGGCCGTCGGTGCGCAGGACGGTGTAGTCCTCTCCGCGCCGCAGCCGCAGCGTCACCTCGCCGGTGACCAGCGAGGCGATCCAGCGCTGCACCGACTCGCGCAGCATCAACGCCTGCGGGTCGAGCCAGCGGCCCTCGTAGAGCATCCGGCCGAGCCGGCGGCCGTGGTCGTAGTAGGTCGCGAGGGTGTCCTCGTTGTGGATCGCGTTGAGGAGCCGCTCGTAGACGACCCACAGCAGCGCCATGCCCGGCGCCTCGTAGATGCCGCGCGACTTGGCCTCGATGATCCGGTTCTCGATCTGGTCGGACATGCCGAGGCCGTGCCTGCCGCCGATCTCGTTGACCGCCAGGACCAGGGCGACCGGGTCGGCGTACGTCGTGCCGTTCACGGCCACGGGCCGGCCCTTGTGGAACCGGACGTTGACGTCCTCGGGCTCGATCGCGACGTCGGGGTCCCAGTGGCGCACGCCCATGATCGGCTGCACGGACTCCATCGAGACGTCGAGGTGCTCGAGGGTCTTGGCCTCGTGGGTGGCGCCCCAGATGTTGGCGTCGGTGGAGTACGCCTTCTCGGTGCTGTCGCGGTAGGGCAGGTCGTGCGCGACCAGCCATTGGCTCATCTCGTGCCGGCCTCCGAGCTCGTGGACGAAGTCTGCGTCCAGCCAGGGCTTGTAGATCCGGAGGTCGGGGTTGGTCAGCAGGCCGTAGCGGTAGAACCGCTCGATGTCGTTGCCCTTGAACGTCGAGCCGTCGCCCCAGATGTCGACGCCGTCCTCGTGCATGGCGCGCACGAGCATGGTGCCCGTGACGGCGCGGCCGAGCGGTGTGGTGTTGAAGTACGCGCGCCCGGCGGAGCGCACGTGGAAGGCGCCGCAGGCGAGTGCGGCCAGCCCCTCCTCGACGAGCGGTCGACGACAGTCGACGGCCCGGGCGATCTCGGCGCCGTAGAGGACGGCGCGGTCGGGGACGCTGGCGATGTCGGGCTCGTCGTACTGGCCCAGGTCGGCGGTGTACGTGCAGGGGATCGCGCCCTTGTCGCGCATCCACGCGACGGCGACGGAGGTGTCGAGGCCGCCGGAGAACGCGATGCCGACGCGCTCGCCCTTCGGGAGAGTGGTGAGGACCTTGGACATTCAATCGCTTCCGTTGGTGGTGGTGTGCTCCTCCGCGAGGGCGAGGAACCGCCGGGCGACGGCGTCGCCGCCCTTGGGGTCGCGGGTCATCACGAGCACCGTGTCGTCGCCGGCGATGGTGCCGAGCACGGAGTCGAGCTCGGCCTTGTCGACGGCGCTGGCGAAGAACTGGGCGGCACCGGGCGGGGTCCGCAGCACGACCAGGTTGGCGCTCGCCTCGGCGCTCACGAGGAGCTCGGCGCAGAGGCGGGCCAGCCGGTGCGAGGAGGCGGCGCTCTCCCCCGGCGCCGCGGGTCGTCGGTCACCGCCCTCGCCGGGGACGGCGTACACGAGGGCGCCGGAGGCCGAGCGGACGCGCACGGCGTCGAGCTCCACGAGGTCGCGCGACAACGTCCCCTGCGTCACGTGCACGCCGGTGGCGGCGAGCAGCTCGGCGAGCTCGGCCTGCGAGCGGACCTCGTGGGCGCCGACGAGGTCGATGATCTGCTGGTGCCGGGCGCTCTTGGTCGCAGGGCGGAGGGCGGACTTGGTCACGTCTGCTCCAGGAGCCAGGTGATGATGGCCTTCTGGGCGTGCCGCCGGTTCTCGGCCTCGTCCCAGACCACGCTCTGCGGGCCGTCGAGCACGTCGGCGTCGATCTCCTTGCCGCGGTACGCCGGCAGGCAGTGCATCACGATCGCATCGGGCGCGGCGTGCGCGACCAGCTCCGCGGTGACCGTGTAGTCGGCGAACTTCAGCAGCCGCTGCTCGGCCTCGCTCTCCTTGCCCATCGAGACCCACGTGTCGGTGACGACCACGTCGGCGCCGTCGACGGCCTTGACCGGGTCGCGCTCGAGCAGCGCGGAGCCACCGGAGGCTGCCCCGATGGCGTTGGCCCGGTCGACCATGGTCTGCTCGGGCTCCTGGCCCTCGGGCGCGCTGATGCGCACGTGCATCCCCGCGGTGGCGCCGGCCAGCAGCCAGGAGTTGCCCATGTTGCAGGCGCCGTCGCCGACGAACGCGACGGTCAGCCCGGCGAGCGTGCCCTTGCGCTCCTTCACCGTCAGCAGGTCGGCGAGCAGCTGGCACGGGTGGTACTCGTCGGTGAGCGCGTTGACGACCGGCACCCCGGAGTACGCCGCCATCTCCTCGATCGCGTCCTGCCCGTAGGTCCGCCAGACGATGACCGCCGCCTGCCGGCCGAGCACCCGCGCCACGTCGGCCACCGACTCGCGCTTGCCGATGCCCGCGAGCGCGCCGTCGACGAGCATCGCGTGCCCGCCCAGCTCGGCGATCCCGGCGGCGAAGGACACCTGCGTCCGCAGGGTGGGCTTGTCGTAGATCGTGGCGACGCTGAGCGGTCCGGCGAGCGGCTTCGCGGCGTACGGCGCCTGCTTCAGCTCGGCGGCCAGGTCCAGCACCGCGGCCTGCTCGGCCGGGCTGAGGTCGTCGTCGGCGAGGAAGGAGCGAGTCATCCGGTGCCTCCGTAGGCGTCGTCGAGGATCCCCGGCCAGGCGGCCAGGAACGCGTCGACGTCATCGTGGCCGATGACCAGGGGCGGAGCGAGGCGGACACGGTCGGGAGTCGGGTTGTTCACGATGAAGCCGTGGGCGAGCGCCGCGGCGGCGACCTCGGCCGAGAGCGGACGCGACAGGTCCAGGCCGACGAGCAGGCCTCGTCCACGGACCTCGGGCACGCGCTCGTCGGCGGCCAGCCCGGCCCGGAGACGCTCGCCCATCGCGGTGGCGTGCTCGAGCAGACCGTCCTTCTCGATGGTGTCGAGGACGGCGAGCGCGGCGGCACAGGCCACCGGGTTCCCGCCGAAGGTGGTGCCGTGGTTGCCGGGCTGCAGGAGGGTGGCCGCCTCGCCGAGGGCGACGCAGGCGCCGATCGGGATGCCGCCGCCCAGCCCCTTGGCGACGGTGACGACGTCCGCGTCGGCCACCGGTCCGGCGAACCACTCGCCGGTGCGGCCGATGCCGGTCTGCACCTCGTCGAGCCAGAGCAGCGCGCCGTTGTCGCGGGTGATCTCGCGGGCGGCGCCGAGGTACGCGGCGGGCGGGACGACCACGCCCGCCTCACCCTGGATCGGTTCGAGGATCACGGCGGCGGTCTGGTCGGTGACGGCCTTCGCGAGCGCGGCCTCGTCGCCGTACGGCACGAAGGTGACGTCGCCCGGCAGCGGCTCGAAGGGCGCGCGGTACGCCTCCTTCGACGTCAGCGCGAGCGAGCCCATGGTGCGGCCGTGGAAGGAGCCCTCGGCGGCGACCAGGTGGGTACGGCCGGTGCGCCGGGTCAGCTTGAAGGCCGCCTCGTTGGCCTCGGTGCCGGAGTTGGTGAAGAACACCCGTCCGTCTGCAGCGACGAGCGACAGCAGCCGTTCGGCCAGCTCGACCTGGGGCGCGCTGGTGAAGAAGTTCGAGACGTGGCCGAGCGTCGTGAGCTGCTCGGTGACGGCCGCGACCAGCGCGGGGTGGGCGTGGCCGAGGGCGTTGACGGCGATGCCGCCGAGGAGGTCGACGTACTCCTTGCCGTCGGCGTCCCAGACGTGCGCACCCTCGCCTCGGGCGAGGACCAGCTTCGGCGGCCCGAAGGTGTTCATCACGGCGCCGGCGTAGCGCTCCTGCCACTGCTGGCTCGTCACGACTTGGCCTTCCGGACCTTGGTGGCCACGCCGGGCAGCACCTGGGTGCCGACGCCCTCGTCGGTGAACAGCTCGAGGAGGACGGCGTGGTCCTCCCGCCCGTCGACGACGGTGGCGCGGGCGACGCCGCCCTGCACGGCCTGGAGGCAGGCGGCCATCTTCGGCACCATCCCGCTGGCCAGGGTGGGCATCAGCTCGGCCAGCGCCTCGGGAGCGATCTCGCCGATCACGTCGTCGCTGTCGGGCCAGTCGCGGTAGAGCCCCTCGACGTCGGTGAGCACGAGCAGCTTCTCGGCACCCAGCGCGATCGCGAGGGCGGCGGCGGCCGTGTCGGCGTTCACGTTGTGGACGACGCCGTCGGCATCCGGCGCGACGCTCGAGATGACCGGGATCCGGCCCGCCTCGACGAGGTCGAGCACCGCCTCGGGCCGCACGCTGGCGACCTCGCCGACCAGGCCGAGGTCGACCTCCTCGCCGTCGACGATGGTGTTGGTGCGCTGGGCCGTGAACAGGCCGGCGTCCTCGCCGGACAACCCCACCGCCAGCGGTCCGTGCTCGTTGATCAGCCCGACGAGCTCGCGCTGCACCTGACCGACGAGCACCATCCGGACGACGTCCATCGCCTCCGGCGTGGTCACCCGCAGGCCGCCCTTGAACTCCGAGTCGATGCCGAGACGGTCGAGCATCGCCGAGATCTGCGGCCCGCCGCCGTGCACCACGACCGGCTTGAAGCCGGCGAACCGCAGGAACGCGACGTCCTCGGCGAAGGCGCGCTTGAGCTTGTCGTCGGTCATCGCGTTGCCGCCGTACTTCACCACCACGATCTTCCCGTGGTAGCGCTTCAACCACGGCAGGGCGGCGGCCAGGACGGCGGCCTTGGCGGGCTCGACGGCGGGTCTCTGGTCAGTCGTCATGAGGAGTACGCGCTGTTCTCGTGGACGTAGGCGTGCGTGAGGTCGTTGGTCCAGATGGTCGCCCGGTGGTCGCCGGACTTGAGGTCGACGGTGACGCTGACCTCGCGCGCCGTCAGGTCCACGGTTGCCGGGTCGGCGGCCGGCGTGGACTGCCGGCAGACCCACACGCCGTTCATGGCGACGTCGAGGTCGGCGGGGTCGAACGCCGCCTTGGTGGTGCCGATCGAGGCGAGGACGCGGCCCCAGTTCGGGTCGTTGCCGAACACCGCCGCCTTGAACAGGTTGCTGCGCGCGATGCTGCGGCCGACCTCGAGGGCGTCGTCCTCGGAGGCCGCACCCTGGACGGTGATGGCGATCTCGTGGTCGGACCCCTCGGCGTCGGCGAGCAGCTGCATCGCCAGGTCCGTGCAGGCACGGGTGACCGCCTCGGTGAGGTCCGGCAGCGACGGCGTGATGCCCGAGGCCCCGCTGGCCAGCAGGGCCACGGTGTCGTTGGTCGACATGCAGCCGTCGGAGTCGAGCCGGTCGAAGGAGACGCGCGTGGCGGCCCGCAGTGCCTGGTCCAGGTCGCCGGCCTCGGCGACGGCGTCGGTCGTGAGGACGACGAGCATGGTGGCCAGCTGCGGCGCGAGCATCCCCGCGCCCTTGGCCATCCCGCCCACGGACCAGCCGGCGCCCTCGACGACGACCTGCTTGCTGACGTGGTCGGTGGTCATGATCGCGTGCGCGGCGTCGTCGCCCCCGCCGCCGGCCAGGGCGGCGTACGCCGCATCGGCCCCGGCCAGCACCTGCTCGCGCGGGTTGGCCAGGCCGATCAGCCCGGTGGAGCAGACGAGGACGTCGATCGCGCCGATGCCCGCCTGGTCGGCGACCCGCTCGGCGACGGCGTGGGTGGTCTGGAAGCCGTCGGGGCCGGTGTAGCAGTTGGCGCCGCCCGAGTTGAGGAACACCGCCTTCACGACGCCGTCCTGCACGACCTGCTCGCTCCACAGCACGGGGTTGGCCTTGCAGCGGTTGGCGGTGAACACGGCCGCGGCGGAGAAGGCCGGGCCCTGGTTGACGACGAGGGCGACGTCCTTGCCGCCGCTGTTCTTGAGGCCCGCCTCGACGCCGGCCGCCACGAAGCCCCGCGGGTGCGTGACGCTCACGGGGCGAGCCCCACGGTGGTGAGGCCGACGGTCTCGTCGAGCCCGAGGGCGAGGTTCATGCACTGGACGGCCGCGCCGGCGGTGCCCTTGGTGAGGTTGTCGACCGCGCCGACGGCGACCAGGCGGCCGGCGCGCTCGTCGACGGTGACCTGGAGGTGGACGGCGTTCGAGCCGAGCACCGCCTGGGTCTGCGGCCACTGCCCGGGTGGCAGGAGGTGCACGAAGGGCTCGTCGGCGTACGCCTTGACGTACGCCGCCCGCGCGTCGTCGGCGGTGACGCCCGGCTTGAGCCGGGCGGAGCAGGTGGCGAGGATGCCGCGGGGCATCGGCACGAGGACCGGGGTGAAGGACACGGTGACCGGTCCGCCGGCGACGGCTCCGAGGTTCTGCTCGATCTCGGGGGTGTGCCGGTGCACGCCGCCGACGCCGTAGGCGCTGACGTTGCCCATCACCTCGGAGCCGAGGAGGTTGGTCTTGGCCGCCTTGCCGGCGCCGCTGGTGCCGGACGCCGCGACCACGACGACGTCGGGCTCGACCAGGCCCGCGGCCAGGGCGGGGACGAGCGACAACGACGAGATGGTCGGGTAGCAGCCCGGGACGGCGACCCGCTTGGTGCCGCGCAGGGCGTCGCGGGCGCCCGGCAGCTCGGGGAGGCCGTACGGCCAGGTGCCGGCGTGCTCGGACCCGTAGAACCGCAGCCAGGCCTCGGGGTCGGCGAGCCGGAAGTCCGCACCGCAGTCGACGACGAGCACCTCGTCGCCGAGCGCCTCGGCGACGGCGGCCGACGCACCATGCGGAAGGGCGAGGAAGACGACGTCGTGACCGGCCAGCACGTCGGGACTCGTCGCCTCCAGGACCCGCTCGGCCAGCGGGGTCAGGTGGGGCTGGAGGACCCCGAGGACCTCCCCCGCGTTGGACGCGCCGGTGAGGGCACCGATCTCGACCTCCGGGTGACCCAGGAGGAGTCGCAGCAGCTCGCCGCCGGCGTACCCACTGGCTCCCGCGACCGCGACCCGCACCTTCGTCATGCGCATGACTATACCTATCTACTGCATATTCATGCATATCGGTTCCCACCCCGTGACGATGTCGGTCGCGCGGACTACCGTCGTTCCATGAGTCGGTTGAGTGCTTCCCGGTACCTGTCCGCCATCGAGTCCGAGTCGGCCCGCTTCCGCGAGGTGCTGGCCGACGCGGACCCCGCCGCTCCGGTGCCGACGTGCCCGGCCTGGACGGCCCTCGACCTCGCGAACCACCTCGCCGAGACGCAGGCTCATTGGGCCTGGGTCGTGGGGAACCGGCCCAAGAACCCCGAGGAGCGACCCGACAGCGGGCCGTCGCCCACGTCGTACGCCGACGCTCTCACCGCCTTCGACGAGGCCTCGTCCGGGCTGGTCGCCGCACTGCGCGACGCCGATCCCGCCGACCCGGCCTGGACCTGGTCGAAGGAACAGACCGTCGGCTTCATCCTGCGACGACAGGCGCACGAGGCGCTGATCCACCGGCTCGACGCCGAGCTGGCCGCGGTCGGGAAGATCGGTGAGCTCGACCCGGCGCTGGCGTCCGACGGTGTCGAGGAGGTCCTCGACGTGATGTTCGGCGGGCTGCCGGAGTGGGGCGAGTTCTCGCCGCTGCCGCACTACATCCGCGTCGAGCTCACCGACACCGGCGAGGACGTGTGGGTGCAGCTGGGGCGGTTCAGCGGGACCGACCCGTCCGACGGCACCCACTACGACGAGGACGACATCCACGTGGTGGCCGCCCCGGGCGTCGAGCCGGACGCGGTGATCTCCGCGCCCGCCGGCGTGATGGATGCCCGCCTGTGGCGGCGCGGCGACGGCGACTCGATCCACCTCGCCGGCGACCTGATGATCGTCGACCACTTCCGCCGCGTCATCCACCAGCCCATCAACTAGCCGAGTCGGCGTATCTGCAGGCCGCCAGCGCGTCGAGTCGGCGCATCTGCACGTCTGCCGCCTGCATGCGCGCCGAGTCGGTGCGGTCGTGACGTGCAGATGCGCCGACTCGACGTGTTTTCGGGCTGCAGATACGCCGACTCGGCTATCTCTGGACGGCGCCGCACCTCTCGGCCGCGAGTGCCACGGCGGCGTCGCGGGCGGCACCCGCCTCGTGCTCGGTGAGCGTGCGGTCGGGGGCGCGGAAGCGCAGGGCGAACGCCAGCGACTTCTTGCCCTCGCCGACCTGCGGCCCGGTGTACACGTCGAAGAGCCGGACCGACTCGAGGTACTCCCCCGCGCCCTCGCGCAGGGCCGCCTCGACGTCCGCGGCTGCGACCGAGTCGTCGACGACGAGCGCGACGTCCTCCTTGGCCACCGGGAAGTCCGAGAACTCCGGGGCGCCGACGATCATCACGGCGTGCTCGAGCAGGCGGGTCAGGTCGATCTCGGCGGCGGCGGTCCGGGCCGGGACGCCGTACGACTCACACACCCGCGGGTGCAGCTCGCCGGCGTGACCGAGGACGGCGTCGCCGACGAGGATCTCCGCGCAGCGGCCGGGGTGCCAGGGTGCCCGTGACGCGGGGCGGACGGTGACCGGGACACCGAGGGCCTCGGCCGTGCGGCGTACGCCGTCGACCGCGTCGGCCCAGGTGGCCTGACGGCCTTCGCCCCACCAGCCGGCGCGTTCGCGGTCGCCGGAGACGACGAGCCCGAGGTGCAGGGGCTGGTCCGGCAGGGCCTTGTCGAGCTCGTCGAGCTGGCCCTCGGTCGGGCGCGTGTCCACGCCGAAGATCGGGGCCGGACCCGTGGCCCGCGGCAAGGTGACGGTGGCCGCCTCGAACAGGGCCAGGTCGGTGTTGCCGCGACCGGCGTTGCGGGCGACCGCCTTCAGCAGGCCGGGCAGCAGCGTGGTGGTCATCGCCGGTTCCTCCGACGACAGCGGGTTGGCCAGCCGCAGCACGTGCCGGCGCAGGTCCTCGTCCGGCAGCGCCAGCGCGTCGAGGTCGCGCGTCCCGATGAACGGGAAGCTCACCACCTCGACGAACCCCTCGCCCGCCAGCGTGCGACCGACGCGCCGGCGCAGCTGCTGGCTCCGCGTCAGCCCGCGCCCGTGGGCCGCGGGTGGGAGCACGGACGGGACGTTGGCGTAGCCGACGATCCGGGCGACCTCCTCGACCAGGTCGAAGGGGTCGGTGACGTCGCCGCGCCACGGCGGCGGGGTCACCGACAGCGACGAGCCCGACTCCTCGACGAGGCAGCCGACGGCGCGCAGGTTGGCGACCGTCGTCTCCGCGGAGATGTCCATGCCGGTCACCCGCGCGGGCAGGCCCGCGTCGATCGTGATGGGGGACGCGGACGGCGCCGCCCCGACGTACGTCACGCCCGCCTCGATGGTGCCGCCGCCGTACGTCGTCAGCAGCTCGGCGACCCGGTCCGCGGCGACGAGCGGGATGGTCGGGTCGGTGCCGCGCTCGAAGCGCTTGGACGCCTCGGACGGCAGCTTGTGGCGCCGCTGGGTCCGGAAGATCGCGACCGGGTCCCAGTGCGCGGCCTCGATGAAGATGTTGGTCGTCGTCGTCGACAGCTCGGTCGTCTCGCCGCCCATCACGCCCGCGAGCCCGATCGGGCCGGAGTCGTCGGTGATCAGCAGGTCCTCGGTGGAGAGCTCGCGGTCGGCGCCGTCGAGGGTGGTCACCCGCTCGCCCGCACGGGCACGACGTACGACGATCGGGCCGGCGAGCTTGTCGCGGTCGAAGCCGTGGATGGGCTGGCCGAGCTCGAGCATCACGTAGTTGGTCACGTCGACCGCCAGCGAGATCGGCCGCATGCCGGCCAGCTGGATGCGCCGGGCCATCCACGCGGGAGTCGGCGCGGCCGGGTCGAAGCCGGTCACCGACCGGCCGGTGAAGACCGGGCAGCCGACCGGGTCCTCGACCACGACCTCGTACGCGACCTCGGACGAGGACGGCACCGGCCGGTCGGCCGGGTCGGTGAAGTCGAGGCCGTAGGCCAGCGCGGCCTCGCGGCCGACACCGCGCAGCGACAGGGCGTACGCGCGGTCGGGGTTGATCTCGAACTCGATGACCTCGTCGCGCAGCGGCAGCACGTCGAAGACGTCGTCGCCCGGCTCGCCGGCATCGGCGGGCAGCACGATGATGCCGTCGTGGTCGTCGCCGAGGCCGAGCTCCTTGGCGGAGCAGATCATCCCGGCGGACACGTGGCCGTAGGTCTTGCGCGCGGAGATCGCGAAGTCGCCGGGCAGCACGCCGCCGGGCAGGATCACCGGCACCAGGTCGCCGACGGCGAAGTTGTGGGCGCCACAGACGATGCCCTGCGGCTCGCCCGTGCCGTTGGCGTCGCGCCGACGTCGACGGAGCACCAGCGGATGGTCTTGCCGTTGCTCTGCGGCTCGTCCTCGAACGACAGCACCCGGCCGACGACGAGCGGGCCGGTGATGTCGTGCCCGGGTCGCTCGATCGCCTCGAGCTTGAGGCCGAGGGCCGTCAGGCGGGCGGCGAGCTCCTCGGTGGAGACGTCGGGAAGGTCCGGGACGACAGCACGGATCCACGAAACAGGGGTACGCATCGCGGGGTCAGAGCTCCGTTCCGAAGGCGGACGAGAAGCGGACGTCGCCCTCGAACAGGTCGCGCAGGTCCTCCACGCCGTGCCGGAACATCAGCGTCCGGTCGATGCCCATGCCGAACGCGAACCCCGTGTAGCGCTCGGGGTCGACCCCGCACGCGGTGAGCACGCGCGGGTTCACCACGCCGCAGCCGCCCCACTCGATCCAGCCCTCGCCGCGGCAGGTGCGGCAGGACTCCGAGTCGACGCCACGACACACGAAGCACACGAGATCGACCTCGGCGCTGGGCTCGGTGAAGGGGAAGTACGACGGCCGGAACCGCGTGGTGATCCCGTCGCCGAACATCGACGCGGCGAAGTGGTCGAGGGTGCCCTTGAGGTGGGCCATGGTGATGCCCTCGTCGACGACGAGGCCCTCGACCTGGTGGAAGACGGGCGAGTGCGTGGCGTCGTACTCGTCGGTGCGGTAGACGCGACCGGGGCAGACGACGTAGATCGGCGGCTTGCGGGTCAGCATGGTGCGCGCCTGCACCGGCGAGGTGTGGGTGCGCAGGACGACGTGGTGGTCGGCGGGCTCGGTCCAGAACGTGTCCTGCATGGTGCGCGCCGGGTGGTCGGGGCCGAGGTTGAGGGCGTCGAAGTTCAGCCACTCGGCCTCCACGACCGGGCCCTCGGCGACCTCCCAGCCCAGCGCCAGGAACACGTCGGCGATGTCCTCGGCGAGCATGGTCAGCGGGTGCCGCGAGCCGGCCGGACGGCGCGCGGTCGGCAGGGTGACGTCGACGGTCTCCTCGACGAGCATCCGCTCCTCGTGCTCGGCCTCGAGCTCGGCCTGCCGGGCGGCGAACGCCTGGTTGACGGCTCCCCGGGCCTGGCCGACCCGCTGGCCGGCGTCCTTGCGGGCCTGCGGCGGCAGCGCGCCGATCTCGCGGTTGGCGAGCGCCAGCGGCGACCGGTCGCCGGTGTGGTCGATGCGCACCTGCTTGAGCTCGGCCAGGTCCCCGGCCCCCGCGATGGCCGCAAAGGCCTGGTCGCGCATCTCCTCGACCTGGTCAGCCCGCAGGGGCGTGACCTCGACGGGGTCGTAGGACGTGTTGGGGCCGGACATGCCCCGCAGTCTAGGAAGGGGGCCGCGACCTCGGCGAACCGGTTAGTCCATCACCAGGTACTCGGCGGCACGCCAGCGGCCGAGGTTCCAGGCGAGCCAGTCGTCGTCGGACGGTTCGCGGGTGCCGAGGGCCTGCGTCCGCTGCGGCTCCGGGAGGGACATCAAGGCGGGGACGGCGTCGTCGGACAGGGTCGCGAGGAACTCCACGTCGATCTTGCCGGTCTGCTCGTACCGCTCGATGTTGTGGCGGGCGATCAGGTCGTCGGGGTTGACCGCCGCGATGCCGAGCAGCCCGACCACCCCACTGATCAGGGCGAACCGCGGCACCCAGGCGCCCCAGCGGACGACGCCGGAGAGGGCCACGGCGAGCACGACGACCCCGAGCCAGCCCTCGAACACGTCGACCACCAGCCGGGCCTGGGTGAAGCCGTACGCCTCCTGGTAGAGCTGCATCCGGTGCAGGGCCGAGACGACCACCACCAGCGTGAGCGCGCAGAGCAGCCCGAGCGAGATGCGGAGCCAGAGGACGTCCTCCGGCTCGGGGCCGGCCCGGCGGGAGGCCGCCCAGACCACCAGGAACATGAGCAGGGTGGCGACGGTGAGCTGGCCGAAGCCCTGGTGCACGTACTCGGCGTACGTGAGGCCGGTGGTGCGCTGGACGTAGTCGTGACCGCCGAACAGCACCGCCGCCTGGGCGGCCACGAACACCGCGAACACCAGGTCGACGAGCAGCACCGGCACCAGCCACTCGAAGCGGTGCGCGGCCGCGGACGCGCGACCGCCGGGGACGGCGGACACGTCCGGGGGGTTGAGGGCGAGGTACGCCGCGGCCAGCGTCGCGCCGCCGACGAAGACCCCGGTGAAGGCTCGCTGCACGAACGACGTCACCGTGACGTCCGGGACGAGGGCGTCCAGCCAGCCGGCGACGACCGCGTCCGCGGACGCGAACAGGAGACCGAACACCAGCACAGCCGCCACCGACCACAGTGCTGTCAGGAGCACGCGAGGAGCGCGACCCGACCCGAGGACACCGCGGACGCTGCGGGCGAGCCACGGCTGGCCGCGCAGCGCGGAGAGCGGCCACGCGACCCCGGCGACCACGAACTCGACCAGCCGGCGCCCGCCGGTCACGCCGGCCACCAGGCTGGCCGTGCCGGCGAGCAGGCACAGGGCGACGATCCACTCGGCGTCCAGCAGCACGACCGGCAACGTGCACAGGGCCGCCAGCGTCAGGCAGGTGACCGTGAACGGGTCGGCCCGGCGCTTCGCCGCCCACCACACGGTCCCCCCGGCCGCGAGCAGCACGAGGAAGAACGCGAGGCCGAGGTCGCGGTACGGGATCAGCAGCCCGGCCAGCACGCCCACGCCGAGCGCGGCCAGGACCACGGGCCGGCCCGAGCCGGGTACGTCGGGCCAGTACCGGCCGAAGAGCGGGTCGACCACGGGCGGTACGTCGACGGCGGTCGGCGCCGGGGCGGGTACGGGTGCGGACATGGCGACCTCCGAGACGGGGACGGGCACCGGGACCGGGACGACGGCCGGGCGCTCGGGCGGGTCGACCGGGAGGTCGAGGCGGAGCACGGCCCCGGTCGTCCCGGCCGGTGGGTCGACGAAGCGGACGGTGCCGCCGTGCAGGGTGGCCACCCAGCGGGCGATGGCGAGCCCGAGGCCGGTACCGCCGGCGGCCGTGCTGCTCGGGTCGTGGGCGAGGGTGCCGAACCGCTCGAACGCGCGCTCGCGGTCGCCGGACGGCACGCCAGGACCGTCGTCGGCGATCTCGAGCCGCCAGCGCCCGTCGTCCGTGGTCGCGCGCACCCGGACCGTGCCGTGGTCGGGTCCGTGACGGACGGCGTTGTCGAGCAGGTTGACGACCAGCTGGCGCAGCCGGGCGCGGTCGGCCCGCACGGTCAGCCCATCGGCGACGTCGACGGCGAAGCTGACCGCCCGGCCGGTGGGCACGATCTCGGCGACGGTCTCGTCCAGCAACGCGGCCACGTCGACGTCGGCCAGCCGCAGCGGCGCGACGCCGGCGTCGACCCGCGACAGCTCGAGGAGGTCGCCGACCAGGTCGCTCAGCCTCCGGGCCTGGCCCATCGCCGCCTCGAGGTGGGCCTCGTCGGCCGGGACGACACCGTCGGCCAGGTTCTCCAGGACCGCGGTCAGCCCGGCGAGAGGCGTACGCAGCTCGTGGGACACCGTGGCGACCAGCGCGCGCTGCTCCTGGTCGACGGTGTCGAGCTCGGTGGCCATCTGGTTGAACGCGCGGGCCAGCTCGCCCACCTCGTCGGCCGACTCGGCCCGCACCCGGCCGCGGTAGTCACCGCGCGCCATCCGCCGCGCCGCCTCCGTCATCTCGCGCAGGGGCGAGGTCATGCCGACGGCGAGCAGCTGGGTGACGCCCAGGGCGAGCGCGAGCGTGACCGGGAAGGCGAGCAGCAGCGGGACGCCCGAGTGGTAGGCCGCGTTGCTGACCACCATCGCCACGACGACGCTGGCGGCGACGAGCAGACCGAGCTTGACCTTGATGGAGCCGACGGTGGCGAGTGGGGTGCTCATCGCGCGGGGACCTCGAGCGCGTACCCCACCCCGTGGACCGTACGGACCCGGTCGGCGCCGATCTTGGCGCGCAGCGCCTTCACGTGGCTGTCGACGGTCCGGGTGCCGGAGGCCTCCGCCCAGTCCCAGACGTCGGCGAGGAGGCGTTCGCGGGTGAGGACGTCACCGGGAGCGGTCGCCAGCCGGGCGAGCAGGTCGAACTCGGTCGGCGTGA
Organism: uncultured Actinomycetota bacterium; assembly: GCA_963839565.1. Lineage (GTDB taxonomy): Bacteria > Actinomycetota > Actinomycetes > Propionibacteriales > Nocardioidaceae > Nocardioides. Next base: position 64,488 of record CAWIVR010000017.1, read on the forward strand.
GGTGCACCTCCTCCCCCGCTGCGACGACCCGTCGCGCCCCCGTGTCGACGACCAGGTCGCCGACGACGAGACGAGCCGCCGGGCGGGCGGCGAGCTCGGCGGCCCGCTCGACGCGCCGCAGCAGGGCGCGCACCCGGGCGACCAGCTCGCGCATCCGGAAGGGCTTGGTCAGGTAGTCGTCGGCCCCCACCGCAAGGCCGACCAGGATGTCGGCCTCGTCGTCGCGGGCGGTCAGCATCAGCACCGGAACCGGGGCCTGCGCCTGGATCCGCCGGCACACCTCGAGGCCGTCGAAGCCCGGGAGCATCACGTCGAGGACGACGAGGTCGGGCCGCGTGGCGGCGTACCGCTCGACCGCGCCGGGGCCGTCGTACGCCTGCTCGACGCTGAACCCCTCGGCCCGCAGCCGGTCCGCCACCGCCTCGTTGATGACGGGCTCGTCCTCGACGACGAGCACGCGCGGGGATCCCATGCTGCGAGCGTAGGAGCGAACGCGTGCCCGACGGGGGCGTGACTCGTGAAGGTTGTGTAGAGATCAGCAATCAGAAGTCGGGCTGGCCGGGCCAGTCCATGACGATCCGGGCGCCGCCGCCGGGTGCGTCGAGGATGGTGACCTGGCCGCCGTGGGCGCGGGCGATGCCGTTGACGAGGTACAGGCCGAGGCCGGTGCCGCCGCGGGCGCCGTGGCCGGTCCAGAACTTGGTGAACACGCGGCGGCGCATCTCGATGGGGATGCCCTCGCCCTCGTCGTCGATGGTGAGCCGGACGCCGTCGGTGGTCCATCCCTCGTTGAACCACGGCTCGGCCTTGACCCGCACCGTGCCGCCACCGTGACGGATGGCGTTCTCGACGACGTTCGTGACGACCTGGGTGAACTTGTCGGGGTCGATGTAGACCTCGGGGAGCTGGGACGGCGCCTCCAGCTCGATGTCGTGGGGCGCGCCGGCCTGCACGTTGGTGATGATCCGCTCGAGCAGGACGCGCACGTCGGACCCCCGGCGGGCCAGGCTGAGCCGGCCGGTGTCGAGGCGGGCCACGTCGAGGAGCTCGGTGATCAGGCGGCTGAGCCGGTCGGCGTCGGCGTGGACGGTGGTCAGCATGAGGAGCTTCTGCTCGTCGTTGAGCCGGGTCCAGCGGCTGAGCATGGCCTGGACGAAGCCCTTCACACCGGTCAGCGGCGACCGCAGCTCGTGGGCCACCGCGGCGACCAGGTCGGACCGCTCGCGGTCGAGCCGGGCCCGACCGCGACCGGAGCGGACGGAGACGGCCACACCCGTGGGCGGACCCAGCGGCTCGTCGCGCATGATCCGCGCCGTGACCAGGCACTCGTTGCCGTCGGGCAGCACCCACGACTGCTCGGGGACACCGGTGCGGGTGCTGGGGCCCTCGAACGGCGCGTTGTACTCCAGCCACGTACGCCCGTCGTTGCTGGTCAGCGAGAACACGTCGACGAACTGCGCCCCGACCACCTTCGAGCGGTCGACGCCGAACAGCTGTTCCGCGGCCCGGTTGACCAGCACCACGGTCTCGTTGCGGTCGAAGATGACGACGCCGTCGGCCAGGACGTCGACCGCCTCACCGCTCTCCCACTCCACGATCGGCACCCTATGCCGAGTTGCGCCTCGTGCACCGCCGAGTTGCGCCTCCTGCACCGTCGAGTTGCGCCTCGTGTGCGTCGTGCCGGTACCGGAGGCGCGACTCGCACGTACCGGAGGCGCAACGTCAACGCGAACGGTGAGCGGAGGCGGAGGCGTAGAGGCAGAGGGCGGCGGCGGTGGAGAGGTTGAGGCTCTCGGCGCGGCCGTGGATCGGGATGCGGATGCGGTGGTCGGCCAGGGCTGCGACCTCGGCTGGGAGGCCCCAGGCCTCGTTGCCGAACAACCAGGCGGTACGCCGCCCCAGCAGGTCGCCGGCGTCGTCCAGGGAGGTCTCGCCGTCGCCGTCGGCGGCGAGCACGGTCAGCCCGGCCGCGCGGGCGGCGGCCACGGCCGCCGCGACGTCCGGCTCGACGACGACCGGCAGGTGGAACAGGCTGCCGACGCTGGCCCGGACGGTCTTGGGGTTGTAGGCGTCGACGGACGAACCCGCCAGCACGACGGCGTCGGCGCCGGCCGCGTCGGCCGTCCGGATCACGGTGCCGGCGTTGCCGGGGTCGCGGACGTCGGCGCAGATGGCGACCAGCTGATGGCCGGTTTCGAGACTCGCTCCGCTCGCTCCTCGACCAGCGAGCGGCCACGGACGTCGAGGAAGCGGCAGACCGCGACCACGCCGGCCGGGGTCACCGAGTCGGACAGGGACGCGAGGGCGCGGTCGTCGACGACGGCCCACGCCGGGGCGGCGTCGCGCCACGCGGCGTACCGCTCGGTCGCCTCGACCGTCGCGAACACCTCGACGACACAGCCGTCGACGGCCAGGGCGGCCTCGACGGACTTCGGACCGTCGGCAAGGAAGAGCCGCCGCTCGGAACGTACCGAGCGGCGGCTGAGCTTCCGGGCCTCCTTGACGCGGGCGTTGCCCGACGTCAGGGGGACGACGGGAGTCGTCAGGCGGAGACCTTGTCCTCGCGAGGCGCGTTGACGTCCTCGGGCAGGGCGGCCTTGGCGGTCTCGACGAGCACGGCGAAGGCGGGCGCGTCGTTGACGGCCAGGTCGGCCAGGATCTTGCGGTCGACCTCGACGCCGGCCAGGTGCAGGCCCTGGATGAAGCGGTTGTAGGTCATGCCGTTGGCGCGGGCCGCGGCGTTGATGCGCTGGATCCAGAGCTTGCGGAAGTCGCCCTTGCGCGCCTTGCGGTCGCGGTAGCTGTAGACCAGCGAGTGGGTGACCTGCTCCTTGGCCTTGCGGTACAGGCGCGAGCGCTGGCCGCGGTAACCGCTGGCGCGCTCGAGGGTGGTACGACGCTTCTTGTGGGCGTTCACTGCCCGCTTGACGCGTGCCATGGTGGTTCTCCTTGTGAGTGCGAAAGGGTCGGACGGCTCAGAGGCCGAGGAGCTTCTTGGCGGCCTTCTGGTCCGCCTTCGCGACGTCGACCATCGCGCTCTTCTGGTTGTGCTTCCGGCGGCTGCCGGTCGTCGGCGCGGACGCGAACGCGGCGCCGGACTTGCGGTTGGCCTGCATGCGGCGCAGCTTGCCGGTGCCGGTCAGCTTGAACCGCTTCTTCGCACCCGAGTGCGTCTTCATCTTGGGCATGGGGTGAGCCTTCCTCTACTTCGTGTGGTCTGGGGCGCCGCTCAGGCTTCGATCTCTGGGTCGAGGTTCTCCGAGCGACCGCGTTCCTTCTTCTGCGCCACCGCGTGGCCGGCGTTGTGGGCCGTACGCTCCTCGCGCTCCGCGGCCTCGTCGGCGGCGCGCTCGGCCATCCGGGTCTGCTTCTCGGCGGCGAGCTCGACCTTGGCCTCGGCCTTCTTGCGGTGCGGTCCGAGCACCATGATCATGTTGCGGCCGTCCTGCTTGGGGGCCGACTCCACGAAGCCCAGCTCCGTGACGTCCTCGGCCAGTCGCTGCAGCAGCCGGAAGCCCAGCTCGGGGCGGTGCTGCTCGCGGCCGCGGAACATGATGGTGATCTTGACCTTGTCGCCGGCCCTCAGGAACCGCACGACGTGACCCTTCTTGGTCTCGTAGTCGTGCGCGTCGATCTTGGGACGAAGCTTCATCTCCTTGATGATCACGTTCGTCTGGTTCCGGCGCGCCTCACGGGCCTTCTGGGCGTTCTCGTACTTGAACTTCCCGTAGTCCATGAGCTTGCAGACCGGCGGACGTGCCATCGGGGCGACCTCGACCAGGTCGAGATCGGCTTCCTGGGCGAGCTTGAGGGCTTCGCCCGTGGGGACGATGCCGACGGTCTCACCGTTGGGTCCGACGAGCCGGACCTCGGGTACCCGGATCCGGTCGTTGATGCGCAGCTCGGTGCTGATGTGTCCTCCTCGTTCGGTTGGCCGACCCGAGGGACCCTCTGAATGACCAAGTAAATGGCTGAGAGCCCCCGTGCGACGCACGGAGGCTCGATAGTTCACCCCAGGAAGTTCGTCCCCGGGAAATACCTGGGACGCCACGCCTGGCGCGGACCGGACCCGACGACCTGGTGCTGCTGCGGTCGTACGGGTGGGAGTGAGCCTCCACTTGTCGGACCCGGACCACTCATCCTGGGATGGGCAGGCCGGATCGGTCGCTGGCAAGGGTAACAAGGCTTCCGGGTGCGTGCCTATTCCCCAGGGGTGACCCACGCGGAGCGGCCGCCGACCCGCGCCAGCGTCCAACCCTGCGCCAGCCCCTCGAGGTCCTGACCCTCGACCACGAACGTAGCCGGGCCGGCCACGTCGACCACGATCGCCGCGGCCCCGTCCTGGAGGGCCGCCTGGGCCGCGGTCCGGGCCGTGACGGGCACCGGCCGGGCCTCGGCGTCCCACGCCTGGAGGGCCGGCATCCCGCTGAACGCCAGCAGCGCCATCCGGCCGTCGGCGCCCTGCAGCAGCACGGTCGCCATGTCGCTGGTCTTGTCGTGCGCGAGCCCCCGCTCGTCCACCTCGACCTCGCCGAGCACCGCCACGACCGGCACGAGGAGCCGCGACTCCCGCACCGCGGCGAGCGCGTCGACCTGCGAGCCGCTCCCCGCGACGTACGCCGCCAGGGCCGCGGCGAGGGCCGCACCCGGCTCGCCGTGGTCGCCGGCGAACCCGGGGTCCGGGATGCTGCGGCCGTCCATCGGGCGATCCTCGCACCCAGGGGCCGACCGGGGTCAGTCCAGGGCGTCAGACCCTGGGGCGATGCCCGTCGATGTGCCACGCTGGAACCGTGGACGACGTCACCTGGGGTGCCCTCACCCTGACGCTGACCGCGATCGGCGGCTTCTACACGTGGTGGGCCTACAAGACCCGCGGGATGACGCCGGCGATCCGCGGCCTCGCCATCACGCTCCTGCCCGCGGCGGCGTGGCTGACGGGAACTCTTCGACTCTTCACCGAGATCGCCGACGCGGTCACCGACTGGGCCGTCCACCTCGTCTTCAGCCCGAAGGTCTGGCTCGGGGTGATCCTGGCCGTGCTGTCGGTCGTCCTGTTCGTGATCTCGGGCAAGCTGCGTGACCGTGGGGTCGGCGGCGGCACCCCGCGCCGTACGTCGTCGGACACCCAGACGAAGCCGGAGCCGCGCGCCCTCCCGAAGGCGAAGCAGCCGCCCGGGCCGCTCGCCGACGACGGCATCGACGACGAGATCGCCGAGATCCTCAAGCGGCGCGGCATCTCCTGACCGGGACGAACGCCGAGCGCGTGCTCGAGCTCGTCGACCAGCGTCCGCCGACCCTGGGGCGCGGCCGCCTCCTGTGCGTGGACGGTCCGGCCGGCTCGGGCAAGACCACCCTGGCCGACGAGATCCGGGCGATCACGGGCGCGCCGGTGGTGCACATGGACAACCTCTACGAGGGCTGGGACGGGCTGCCGCGGGTGGGCCAGCAGCTCGAGCGCCTCCTGCTCCCGCTGTCGCGGAACCGGCCGGGCAGCTACCGGCGCTGGGACTGGTACGCCGACCGCTGGGCCGAGGTCGTGGTGATCCCGCCCGCGCCCCTGCTGGTGCTCGAGGGGGTGGGCTCCGGGTCCCGGACCACGGCAGCGCTGATCACGGTGCTGGCGTGGGTCGAGGTACCCGCCGACCTGCGGCTGGAGCGCGGCCTCGCGCGCGACGGCGTGCACCTCGACGAGCACCTGCCGGCCTGGTCGGTGGCCGAGGAGGCGTACTTCGCCCGGGAGGGCACCCGGGCGCGGGCCGACCTGGTCATCGACGGCACCCGGGGTGCGGGCGGGCGTCCTTGAGTCCGGTCTGCAACGGTGTAATCATGTAATCATGATGACCAACGAAGACCTGGAACGGGTGCGTGGCTGGTTCACCGGCCGCCTGCCGGAGGAGTGGAAGGTGGCGGCGCCCGAGGTGAGCGTCGACCGCGAGGAGATCACGGTGATCCTGACGATCGCCGACGTGGACGCCGCCGACGACGCGTCCGAGGCGGAACGCGACGAGGCGCGGGTCGGGCGGGCGAGCGCGTTCCGCGAGGACACCCGCCACCAGCGGATGTCCATCGCCGACGAGGCCCAGCACCGGTTCGAGCGCAAGGTCTCGTGGGGCGTCCGGCTGGACGGCATCCCCGACCAGACCGCGCTGTTCACCCACGTGGCTGCGCCCGTGATGACGCGGCTGCGGCAGCCGCAGCGCCAGGTGCTCGACACCCTCGTCGACGCCGGGGTCGCGCGGTCACGCGCCGACGCGCTCGCCTGGTGCGTACGCCTGGTGGGCCAGCACGAGGACGACTGGCTGGCCGAGCTCCGCACCGCCATGGAGTCGGTCGCCGACGTGCGCGCGAAGGGCCCGGCCGCCTAGGACATCGGCTAGTACGTCGTGATGCGCAGCGCGCGCATCCGGGCGTACAGGGTGGTCCGCGAGAGTCCGAGCTCGCGGGCCGCCTTGACCTTGTTGCCGTCGCACCGGCGCAGCGTGGCCACGATGACGTCGCGCTGGACGGCCTCGAGCGGCGCCGTCGGCCGCTCGGGCACGTCGGAGCGGTAGCCGTCGGGGAGGTCCTTGACGCCGATCGCGTCGCCCCAGCGTCGCTGGACGGCGTGCTCGAGGACGGCGCGCAGCTCGTGCATGTTGCCCGGCCAGGCCTGGGCGGCGAGGGCGGCGATGGTGCTGGGCATCAGCCGTACGTGCTGGTCGGGCTCGATGTCGGCCAGCATCGTGGCCGCCACGGCCGGGATCTCCTCGCGGCGGCTGGCCAGCGACAGCATCTCCTCGCGGCGGGTGGCGGTGCCGGCCAGCGCGGCGGCGCGGCCCGAGAGCTCGGACAACGGCGCCGAGGTGAGCACGAGCTGGCAGCGGTCGGTCGACCGCGCGCGGGCCAGCACGATGTCGAGCAGCACGTCGGGCAGCAGGTCGATGCCCTCGACGAGCACGGTCCCGTTCACGACGAACTGTCCGTCGACCACGCTGGTGCCGCTGCGGCGGCTGACGGCCTGCTCGAACCGCTGCGCCCACGCCGGCTCGCCCTCGAGCACCACCGCGGTCGCCTCGAGCACCGTGAGCGGCTCGCGCACGACCAGCTGGCGCGCCCGGGTGGTGCGGCCCGAACCCGGTGGACCCGAGACCAGCACCGGCGCCGGCACGAAGGCCCGCGGGTACGTGCGGGTCGCCGACGGCTCGTCGCGGGGCTCCACCTGGAGCAGCGCGCCGCGCCGGGCGCCCGACACCGCGGTCACCGCCACCCGGACGTGCTGCCCGGAGTCGAGCACCAGGTCGAGCGTGCTGGAGCCGCCGGCCCGGGCGACCGGCGCGTCGGCCGCGAGGCCGCGCAGCATCGCGACGTCGGTCGGGCTCAGCAGGTCGAGGGCGGCCTGGTTGGAGAGCACGAGGTCCTCCCCCGCGGCCACCACGGCCCGCTGACGTACGGAGGACGCGGCCTGGAAGGCGTCGAGCAACCGGCGCTCGGAGGCGCGGCTGCCGTCGAGCAGGCGGCGCTCGATGTCGGCCACCGCCCGCGCGACGAGGGCCGGCAGCAGCGGGTTCGCGTCGTCGCAGATCGCGGTGATGTCGAGGACGCCTTCGATGCGCCGCGACAAGGGGTGCCGGATCGGCTGGCCGTAGCAGGAGAACCGCTTGAAGAGCTCGACGTAGTGCTCCTCGCCGTTGATGACGATGCCCTCGCGGATCTCCATCGCGGTGCCCAGGGCGTTGGTGCCGGCGTCCTCCTCGGCCAGGCTGGTGCCGAGGCCGATCCGCAGGTCGTCGAGCGCGTCCATGAGGCGGGAGTCGTCGAAGGCGCGGCGCACGACGCGGCACTCGCGGTCCACGAGCAGGGTCCCGTACCTGGTCTCCCGCAGCTGCTCGTCGAGCTCCTCGAGCACCGGGCTGGCGGCGGCCAGCAGCGAGCTCTGCGGGTCGACGTCGACCGGGACGAGGTGGTCGAGCGTGCTGTCGGGCGGCAGCCCGACGACGTCGGAGCGCTGCCAGGACTGTGCGATCGCCGGTCGCAGCTCGGTGTCCACGGGGTCCCCCACTCAGGCGGTCCTGTGACCGCAGTCACCACACTATCCGCGGCCCCCTCGACTCGGAATGTCCAACTCCTGAACACTTCGCACACCCGGGCGGTGTCACGTTGGGTGCCCCGAACACCAGCAGGACCCAGCACAGGAGGCAGCATGAAGACCAAGGCAGCGGTCGTCGTCGAGGCCGGCAAGCGGATCGAGATCGAGGAGCTCGACCTCGACGGACCCCAAGGAGGGCGAGGTCCTCATCCGCTACACCCACGCGGGCCTGTGCCACTCCGACATCCACGTCGCGCACGGCGACCTCGAGGCCCGGCTGCCGATGGTGCTCGGCCACGAGGGCGCGGGGATCATCGAGGAGGTCGGGCCGGGCGTCACCCGGGTCAAGGTGGGCGACCACGTCGTCTGCTCGTTCATCCCCAACTGCGGCTCGTGCCGCTACTGCGCCACCGGCCGCCAGTCGATCTGCGACATGGGGGCGACCATCCTCGAGGGGTACCTGCCCGGCGAGCGGTTCCCGATCACCGGGCCCCGCGGGCAGTACGGCGCGATGTGCATGCTCGGCACGTTCAGCCAGTACGGCACCATCCACCAGAACTCCGCGGTCAAGGTCGACGACGACCTGCCGCTCGACAAGGCCGTGCTCGTGGGCTGCGGCGTGCCGACCGGCTGGGGCTCGGCGGTGAACACCGCCGCCGTCCGCGCGGGTGACACGGTGATGGTCAGCGGCGTCGGCGGCATCGGCATCAACGCGGTCCAGGGCGCTCGGTACGCCGGCGCGAAGTACGTCGTCGCGGTCGACCCGCTGGAGAACAAGCGGGAGAAGGCCATGGAGCTCGGCGCCACGCACGCCTTCGCCACCGCCGGCGAGGCGATCGCCGCCATCACCGACCTGACCCGTGGCCAGATGGCGGACTCCGCGATCCTCACGCCCGACCTGATGACGGCCGAGATCGTGGGCGACGGCTTCAACGCCGTGGGCAAGGGCGGCACCGTCGTGCTGACCGGGCTCAACAAGCTGATGGAGCCCAACATCCAGCTGCCGGGCACGATCCTCACGCTGTTCCGCAAGTCCATCAAGGGCAGCCTGTTCGGCGACTGCAACCCGACGACCGACATCCCGAAGATCCTCGGGCTCTACCAGTCGGGCGACCTCAAGCTCGACGAGATCATCACCCGCACCTACACGCTGGACGAGGTGAACGAGGGGTACGACGACCTGCTCGCCGGCAAGAACGTGCGCGGCGTGGTGGTGCACGAGCACTGATGCGGGTCATCGACCGGGAGCTGGAGGCCGAGCTCCTCGAGGCGGCCCTGCGCAGCGGTGCGCACGTCGTCCTCGAGGGGCCTCCCGGCACGGGCAAGTCCACCTTGCTGCGGCAGGTCTCCAGCACCCGGCACGTCCCGTTCGTGCTCGTCGAGGGCAACGCCGAGCTCACGCCGGCGCGGTTGGTCGGGCACTTCGACCCCGCCCTGGTGCTGTCGAAGGGCTACCAGCCCGACGTGTTCGTCGACGGACCCCTCATCGAGGCGATGCGCTCGGGCGGGCTGCTCTACGTCGAGGAGCTCAACCGGGTGCCCGAGGAGACGCTCAACGTGCTGCTGACGGTGATGTCCGAGGGCGAGATCGCGGTCCCGCGGCTGGGCCGGGTGCCGGCGGCTCCCGGCTTCTCGCTGGTCGCCGCGATGAACCCGTACGACGCCGTCGGCACCGCGCGCATCTCCTCGGCCCTCTACGACCGGACGTGCCGGATCGCGATGGGCTACCAGTCCGAGAACGCCGAGCAGCAGATCGTCGCGACCCGCAGCCCCGACCCCGACCCCGAGTGGCGCGACCGGATGGTCCGCCTGGTGCGCGACACCCGCGAGCACCCCGACATCCGGGTCGGCTCGTCGGTGCGCGGCGCGATCGACGGGATCGGCCTGGCCGTCGAGCTCGCCGGCCTTCGCGGCGTACCCGTCACGGACTGGAAGGTCGGGCTGGTGGCGGCCAAGGCCGCGCTGACCGGGCGGATCCGGCTGCACGAGTCCAGCAGCCGCACGCCCGAGGAGGTCGTGACCGAGCTGTACGAGAAGGTCTTCGGGACCGACCCCGACCTGATGTCGGACGACGGAGGGGTCGCCGGGGGAACGCTGAGCCCGCCCCCTGGGGCGGGCGGCTCCCCCTCGAGCGATCCCGAGCCGAAGTCGCGGCCGCGCGGCGACCCGACGACCGGGCGTGGACAGCTCGGCCGGCACCCGAAGTTCGCCGAGCTGTCGCCCGAGGTCGGCGAGCTCGACCTCGAGGCCGTGGAGCGGGCCCTGGCCGAGGACGCCGACGACACCCTGGCCCTGCTGGTCACCATGTCGACCGCGACCGACGAGCAGCTGAGGAGGCTGGTCCGCGCCCTCGCGCCCCGGCTGATCCTGGACCGGGTGCGGACCGGGGCGATCCGGCGGCGCGGCATCGGACGGCCACGGTTGGTGCCCGCCGACGTCGGTGGCGAGCTCGACCTGGACGCCTCGATGGAGGCGATCGCCGCCGCCCGCGCCGAGGGACGTCCGCCGGCGCTCGACGAGCTCCGGGCACGTGAGTGGGGCCGGCCGGAGATGGCGATGTGCCTGGTCGTCGACCGGTCGGGATCGATGAACGGGACCCGGCTCGCGACGGCCGCTGTCACCGCGGCGGCCTGCCTGGTGCGGGCGCCGGGCGACACCGCCGTCGTCACGTTCGCCCGCCACGCGGAGGTGCTCGCTCCCCTCGGCGTACCCCGCGACCCCGAACGCGTGGTGACCGACGTGCTCGGCCTGCGCGGCCACGGCATGACGTCGGTCAGCGAGGCGCTCGCCGAGGCGCGCAGCGAGCTCGCCCGCTCGCGGGCGGCGCGCAAGGTGACCGTGCTGCTCTCCGACTGCCGGTGCACCGACGACATCGACCCGGTGCCCTCGGCCCGCGCCCTCGAGGAGCTGGTGATCCTGGCCCCGGCGGACGATGCCGACGAGGCCCACCGGCTCGCTCGGGAGAGCGCCGCCCGGATCGGTGAGGTGGCGTCGGTCGACGGCGTCGCATCATTGTTGGAACAGCTCCTGCAGACCTGACGAGAGGGACGAGATGAGCGAGGCCACCGACCTGTTCCGGGCGAGCCGGGACCAGCTCCTGGACTGGTACGGCGACCACGGGGCCGCCGTCGACGGCTTCCGGTTCCCCGAGATGCCGTCGCCGTTCAACTGGGTGTGCGACTGGTTCGACGAGGTCGCCGACGGGAACGACGCGCGGGCGCTCGTGGTCGTCGAGGAGGACGGGTCGTCCACCTCGCACACGTTCGCGGAGCTGCGGGAGCGCTCGCGGGCGGTGTCGGCGTGGCTCGCCGGCCTGGGCGTCCGCAGGGGCGACTCGGTGATCGTGATGCTCGGCAACCGGGTCGAGCTGTGGGAGTCGATGCTGGCGATCATGCGGCTGGGTGCCGTGGTGATGCCGACCACGACCGCCGTCGGGCCCGCCGAGCTGGTCGACCGGATCGAGCGGGGCGACGCCCGGCACGTGATCGTCGACGCCGCCGACGTGGACAAGTTCGACGACGTCCCCGGTGACTACACGCGCGTCAGCGTGGGGGCGGTGCCATCGGAGGCGTGGCACACGTTCGCGGACGGGTACGACGCCGACGGGTCGGCTGTCGGGCACCCGGGCACTGCGCCCGAGGACCGCCTGCTGCTCTACTTCACGTCCGGCACCACCAGCCGCCCCAAGCTGGTCGAGCACACCCAGGTCTCCTATCCCGTGGGCCACCTGTCGACGATGTTCTGGCTGGGCGTGAGGCCCGGCGACGTGCACCTCAACATCTCCTCGGCCGGCTGGGCCAAGCACGCGTGGTCGTGCTTCTTCGCGCCGTGGATCGCCGAGGCCACGATCGTGGTGCTCAACTACGCGCGCTTCGACCCGCAGACCCTGCTGCGGCAGCTGCGGGAGCAGGAGGTGACGACGTTCTGCGCGCCGCCCACCGTGTGGCGGATGCTCATCAAGTCCGACCTGTCCGGCGGCTCCGGCTCGTTGCGCGAGCTGATCGGTGCCGGCGAGCCGCTGAACCCCGAGGTCATCGCCCAGGTCCAGCAGCACTGGGGCATGACGCTGCGCGACGGCTACGGCCAGACCGAGATGACCGCCGCGATCGGGAACACGCCGGGGTCGCTCGTGAAGCCCGGCTCGATGGGGCGCCCGCTGCCCGGGATCCCCGTCGTGCTGGTCGACCCCGTGTCGGGCTCGCGGGTGGACGGCGAGGGCGAGGGCGAGATCTGCCTGGACCTCGAGGGACCGCTCGGCCGACCGCTGCCGCTGATGACGGCGTACCAGGGAGACCCGGAGCGCGACGCCGAGGCGATGGCCGGCGGTTGCTACCACACCGGCGACCTCGCGGCGCGGGACGCGGACGGCTACATCACCTACGTCGGCCGCACCGACGACGTGTTCAAGGCCAGCGACTACAAGATCAGCCCGTTCGAGCTGGAGTCGGTGCTGATCGAGCACCCGGCCGTCGCGGAGGCGGCCATCGTGCCGGCGCCCGACGAGGTACGGCTGGCCGTGCCCAAGGCGTACGTCTCGCTGGCCGCCGGGCACGAGCCGAGCCCCGAGCTGGCGCAGCAGATCCTGGCGTTCGCCCGTGACAACCTCGCGCCGTACCTGCGGATCCGGCGCCTCGAGTTCGCCGTGCTGCCGAAGACGATCTCCGGCAAGATCCGCCGGGTCGAGCTGCGCGGGCTGGAGGACGACGCCGCGTCGGAGGGCGTGCGACGCGACGCCGAGTATCGCTACGAGGACTTCCCGGAGCTGCGGTCCTGACGCGGCACTAGGTTGGTCGGGTGGTCGGGCCGACGGGTGAGCAGTTCGAGATCAGTGCCGGCGGCTATCGCGCGGTCGTGACCGAGGGCGGCGCGACGCTGCGGCTGCTCGAGCACGACGGCCGGCCCGTGGTGGACGGCTTCGCCGAGGACGCGATGCCGGCCGTGGGCCGCGGCCAGCTGCTGATGCCCTGGCCGAACCGGATCCGCGACGGCGCGTACTCCTTCGAGGGTCGGTCGCTCCAGCTGGGCCTGACGGAACCGTCGCTGGGCAACGCCTCGCACGGCCTGGTGCGGTGGGCGGCCTGGACGCTGGAGGAGCTGTCGTCGGCGTCGGTGTCGCTGACCTACCGGCTGATGGCGCAGAGCGGGTACCCCTGGACCGTCGACCTGCACGTCCTCTACGACCTCTCGGCCGACGGCCTCACCGTGACGCAGACCGCGACCAACCTGTCCACCTCGCCCGCGCCGTACGCGTCCGGGGCGCACCCCTACCTGCGCGTGGGCTCCGGCGGTGCCGACGACTGGGAGCTGACCGTGCCCGCCTCGTCGCGGCTGGTCGTCGACGACCAGCTGATCCCGGTGGGCTCGGAGCCGGTGGACGGGACGGCGTACGACTTCCGCATCTCCCGGCCCGTCCGCGACACCGTCATCGACCACGCGTTCGGGGACCTCGACCGGGACGAGTACGGCGCGGCCACCGTCGTCGTGCGCGACCCCGCCACCGGCGACGGCGTCGCCCTGTGGATGGACGACCGGCACGACTGGATCCAGGTCTACACCGCCGAGAAGGACGCCACTCCCCGACGGGCGATCGCCGTCGAGCCGATGACCTCTCCCCCGGACGCCTTCCGCTCCGGCACCGACCTCGTGGTCCTCGCGCCCGCAGGTACGGACGGCGACGAGTTCTCCGGTTCCTGGGGCATCCGTTCGCTTGGCTGAGTCCGCGTTTTCGCGGTAGTCCCGTGCAGTTCCGGGGTCGAACGGGCTCCGAAACCCCGGAACCGCACGGGACTACCCCGCCGCGGACGCAGAGGCCAGCACCGCACGTAGCTCCCGGAGGGCGGTCTGGGCGCGGGCGCCGTCGGAGCCCTGGATGCCCATCGCCGAGACGGTGGTGCCGTCGTCGAGGTCGAGGGTGACCCAGGGGGCGCCGGGAGCCAGGGAGGCGTCGACGACGGCGGCGTAGTCGTACTCGCGCCGCCGGTAGCCGTTGACCACGACCAGCTTGTCCGGCTCGGCGACGACGCGCGACCGGGCCAGGGCGAACCCCAGCGACACGGCCAGCAGCCCGAGCGCGATCAGCGTGGCGATCTGGAAGGCGGTGAAGGCCGCCCGGGTCTCGGCGTCGAAGGAGAACCAGGCGAAGCCCACGACCACCGCGAGCATGCTGAACAGGCCGGTGGCAGCGATGCGTACGCCGAGCGGGCGCCACGTGTGCGGCAGGGACACGGGTCCCGCGTCGTGGCTAGAGCCGGCAGGCATGGATGTCGGTGAGCAGGATGCCCCGAGCGCCGAGGTCGTACAGCTCGTCCATCAGCCGCTGGGCGCCGGCGCGCGGGACCATCGCCCGCACCGCGACCCAGCCGTCCCGATGCAACGGCGAGATGGTCGGGCCCTCGATGCCCGGCGTCAGGGTGACCGCGGCGTCGACGTGAGCCGTCGCGATGTCGTAGTCCATCATCACGTACGTCCGGGCGACCAGGACGCCCTCCAGCCGCCGCTTGAAGACCTCGAGCCCGGCCGGCGCCTCGCCGCCGCGGGTGATCAGCACGGCCTCGGAGTCGAGGATCGTCTCGCCGAAGACCTCGAGGCCCGCCTGCCGCAGCGTGGAGCCGGTCTCGACCACGTCGGCGATGACGTCGGCGACCCCGAGCCGGACGCTGGTCTCGACCGCGCCGTCGAGGCGGACCACGCTGGCGTCGATGCCCCGGTCCTCGAGGAAGGTACGGACCACGCCGACGTACGACGTGGCGATCCGGCGGCCGGCCAGCTGGGCGAGCTCGGTGAACTCCCCCACCGGCCCGGCGAACTGGAAGCGGCTGCGGCCGAAGCCGAGGGTGAGCACCTCCTCGGCCTTGGCGCCGGAGTCGAGCAGCAGGTCGCGGCCGGTGATGCCGATGTCGAGGGTGCCCTCACCGACGTACAGCGCGATGTCGCGCGGGCGCAGGTAGTAGAACTCCACGCCGTTCTCGGCGTCGACGAGCGTGAGCTCCTTGGCGTCCTGGCGTTGGCGGTAACCGGACTCGCGGAGCATCTCGGTGGCCGCCTGCGACAGCGAGCCCTTGTTGGGCACGGCGATCCGCAAGGTGCCGCCGTTCGGTTGGAGCGTCATCGGGGTTCCCTACAGGTGTGCGTAGACGTCGTCGGGGGTGATGCCGGTCGCCAGCATCAGGACCTGCGCGTGGTAGAGCAGCTGGCTGATCTCCTCGGCCGTCCGCTCCGGCCCCTCGTGCTCGGCCGCCATCCAGGACTCGGCGGCCTCCTCGAGGAGCTTCTTGCCGATGGCATGGACCCCGGCGTCGAGCGCCGCGACGGTGCCCGACCCCGCGGGGCGCGTCTGGGCCTTCTCGGCCAGCTCCGCCCACAGGCCGTCGAACGTCTTCACAACGGTCAAGGGTAGTGCCGCCGGCGCGCGGGCCTCGCCCGGCGTCCGGGCGCGGACCGCCTCAGTCGAGGTAGACGCGACGGACGTGGCGCAGGGTCTGCGCCGTGACCAGCGCGGCCGCGGCCGCCTCGTAGCCCTTGTCCTCGACCGAGTGGGCGAGGCCGGCGCGGTCGAGCGCCTGCTCCTCGGTGTCGCACGTCAGCACGCCGAAGCCGATCGCCGTCTGGTGGTCGAGGGCGACGCGGTTGAGGCCGTCGGTGGCCGCGGAGCAGACGTACTCGAAGTGCGGCGTGCCTCCGCGGATGACGACCCCGAGCGCGACCACGGCGTCGTACCCCTGACGCGCGAGGGCGTCGGCGACCACCGCCAGCTCGAACGTGCCGGGCACGCGCACGACCTTCGGCTCCTCGACCCGGTAGTCCTTCAACGCCCGGAGCGCGCCGTCGACCAGGCCGTCCATCACCTGCTCGTGCCAGCTGGCCGCGACGACCGCGACCCGCAGGTCGTGGCAGTCGACCGGGCGCTGGTCGGGGGCTCCGTGTCCGGCCACGTCAGACCTCCTCGTCGATCTCGCGGCCGGCGACGATGCCCAGGCCCGGGAGGTCGTGGCCCATCCGGTCCCGCTTGGTCATCAGGTACGCGAGGTTGTGGTCGTTGGGCCGCGTCGTCAGCGGCACCTGCTCCTTGACCGGCACGCCGTACTCCTCCAGGGCCCGGGTCTTCTCGGGGTTGTTGGTGAGCAGCCGCACGCTCTCGACCTCGAGGTCGCGCAGGATCTGCGTGGCAGCACCGTAGTGCCGCGCGTCGGCCGGCAAGCCGAGGTCGAGGTTCGCGTCGACGGTGTCGCGGCCGGCGTCCTGCAGCGCGTACGCCTGCAGCTTGGCCACCAGGCCGATGCCACGTCCCTCGTGCCCGCGGAGGTACACGACGACGCCGCGCCCCTCCTGCACGATCCGCGCCAGGGCCTCGTCGAGCTGCGGCCCGCAGTCGCAGCGCTCGCTCCCGAACACGTCGCCGGTCAGGCACTCGGAGTGCACGCGCGTCAGCACCGGCTCGTGGCCGGAGAGGTCGCCGTACGCCAGCGCGATGTGCTCGGTCTGGTCGAAGCCGATGCGGTAGCCGTACGCCGTGAACTCGCCGTGCTCGGTCGGCAGTGCGGTCACCGCCACCCGCTCGACGAGCACCTCGGTGCGCTGGCGGTACCGCACCAGGTCCTCGATGGAGATCATCGCCAGGTCGTGCTCGTCGCAGAACTCCCGGAGCTCGGGGGCTCGCTTCATGGTGCCGTCGTCGTTGACGACCTCGACCAGCACGCCCGCCGGCGTCAGTCCGGCCATCCGGGCGAGGTCGACCGCCGCCTCGGTGTGCCCGCGGCGCACCAGCACCCCACCCTCGCGGTAGCGCAGCGGGAAGACGTGGCCCGGCCGGGTCAGCTCCCACGGCTCGGTCGCGGAGTCGGCGAGCACGCGCGCGGTGTGCGAGCGGTCGGCGGCCGAGATGCCGGTGCTGACGCCGTCGCGGGCGTCGACGGACAGGGTGTAGGCCGTCCGCATCTTGTCGCGGTTGTGCGGGGTCATCAGGGGGATCTCCAGCCGGTCGAGCATGGCGCCCGGCATCGGCACGCAGATCACCCCGCTGCTGTGCCGGATCGTGAAGGCCATCAGCTCCGGCGTCGCCCGGGAGGCCGCGAAGATCAGGTCGCCCTCGTTCTCGCGGTCCTCGTCGTCGACGACGACCACGGCCTTGCCGGCCGCGATGTCGGCGATGGCGCGCTCGATGCTGTCGAGGCGGACGGTCATGTGGTCGCTCCTGGGAGGTAGGCGGTGATGAGCTTCTCGACGTGGCGGGCGATCACGTCCGTCTCGAGGTTGACGCGGTCGCCCGGCTGACGGGTGCCGAGGGTGGTGCGGGCCAGGGTCTCGGGGATCAGGCTGACGGTGAACGAGTCGGCGCCGACGTCGACCACGGTCAGGGAGACGCCGTCGACGCAGATCGAGCCCTTGGGGACGACGTACCTGGCCAGGTCGGCCGGCAGGGACACCTCGACGACGTCCCAGTGCTCGCTGGGCGATCGGCGGACGACGGTCCCGACGCCGTCGACGTGGCCCTGCACGAGGTGCCCGCCCAGGCGCTTGTCGGCGGTCACGGCCCGCTCGAGGTTGACGCGGTCACCGGGGGCGACGCCGGCCAGCGACGTCATGTCGAGGGTCTGCTGCATGACGTCGGCGGTCCAGGTGTCGCCGTCCGTTGCCGCGACGGTCAGGCAGCAGCCGTTGACCGCGATCGAGTCGCCGAGGATGGTGCCGTCGAGCGCGGTGGTCGCGCGCACGGTCAGGCGCAGGGCATCGCCCTGGTCCTCGATCGCGGCGACGGTGCCGAGCTCTTCGACGATGCCGGTGAACATCAGGGGCGCTCCTGGGGTTGCATCATGATGCGGACGTTGACGTCGTCGTCCGGGCCGGCGGGCTCGAGGACGGTGACGTCGGTGACGGTCAGGTGGGCGGCGTCGGCGATCGTGCCGATGCCCAGGTCGGCGACGGCCGGGCGGCCGGCGCCGAGCAGCATGGGGGCGACGTACGTGACGACCTCGTCGACGAGCCCGGCCGCCCAGAACGCCGCGGCCAGCGTGGGCCCGCCCTCGAGGAAGACGTGCTGCCGGTCGAGCTCGAACAGCTCCTTGAGCGCCTCGTGCGGGTCGCGGGTGCGCAGGTGGACGGTGCGGGCGGTGTCGTCGAAGACCCGCCGGTCCGCGGGCAGGTCGCGCAGCCCCATCACGGCCCGCAGGGGCTGGACGTCGAGCGGTCGGTCGTCGGCGTCGCGGACGGTCAGCAGCGGGTCGTCGACCGCCACGGTGTTGGCGCCGACGAGCATCGTGTCGCAGAGCGCCCGTAGCCGGTGGGTGTCGACGCGGGCGGCCCGCGAGGAGACCCAGCGGCTGGTGCCGTCGGCTGCGGCGCTGCGGCCGTCGAGCGTGGTGGCGAACTTCCACGTCACGAACGGACGGCCGCGGTCCATGGCGAAGGTCCACTCCCGGTTGACGCGGCGGGCCTCGCCCTCGAGCAGCCCACCCTCGACCTCGACCCCGGCGGCGCGCAGGGTGGCCGCTCCCCCGGCGGCCACGGGGTTCGGGTCGCGCTGGGCGAAGACCACGCGACGTACGCCGGCCTCGAGCAGCGCCCGGGCGCACGGGCCGGTGCGGCCGGTGTGGTTGCAGGGCTCGAGGGTGACGACGGCGGTCGTGCCGCGGGCGGCCGCGCCGGCCTGGCGCAACGCGTCGGCCTCGGCGTGCGGCGAGCCGGCGCCCCGGTGCCACCCTTCGGCGACGGTGTTGCCCGCGTCGTCGAGCAGGACGCAGCCGACCCGTGGGTTGGGGCCGGTCGGGACGCCGGGCGACGCGGCCAGCGCGAGCGCGCGCAGCATCGCCGCGTGCTCGAGAGGGCTGGTGCTCAAGGTGTCGCCTCCGGTCGGATCCACGGACCCCGGGGCGTGCGGCCGGTCGCTGCGCACCACCTCACGGTGTGCTCAACAAGACCGTCCCTCGTGCTTCTTCCCATCCGGACTTTGACCGTCGGTCCAGGAGTTCCACCTGGTCAACCGGCTGCTGGCTGCAGTCGGGTCGCGGACTTTCACCGCCGGCTCGGATTTTCACCGACCCCAGAGCACGTGAGCTGTCGCTCGTACGTCTCCAGTGTGGCACAGGGACACGACCGGTTCACCGAGGCGTTCGCCACACGGATGTGGGACGTTTTGTCCATGCGTTCCACGCTCCGCGCCGCGACGACGAGCGTCCTGGCTGTCGCATTGCTGGGCCTGGTCGGGCCCGCGGAGGCCGGCGTGACGCTGGAGTGCTTCGCGGAAGTGCCGGGCATGACGGCCCGCGGAGTGCCGGCCACCTTCCACTACGAGGGCGGTTCGGCCTCCACGATCAAGCGCGGGCCGGGCCGCCTCGGCTACCAACCCCGGGACGTCGCCTTCCCCCACCACGCCGACGGGCTGGCCGCCACCCCGAAGAGCTACTGGTTCACCCTGTCGGGCTCCCAGCTGCGCGAGGTGACCGAGATCGACCGTCGCGACGCGCAGGGCAACCTGGTCTCCTCGGACTACCACACCCGCGTCGTCGGCAAGCACTGGGAAGGTGCTCGCCAGATCTCGATCGGACGCAACCGCGCGTACCTCTACGTGCTCACCAACACCGACCAGCTCGTGCGCTACCGGCTGCGAGGGAAGGACGGCGAGACGGCCGCGAGGTACGACCAGGTCGTCGGCACCGGGTTCGGCACCATCGGCACGTTCGGGTACTCGCGCACGATCACCGCCCTCGGCGCGCGCATCGACGTGTTCCTGGCGACCGACGCCGACACGGGCGCCCTGCTCGAGTTCGCGATCCCGAGGGACGAACCCACGACGTACGCCCGCCGGGTGCTGGTCGACAGCGGCTGGTGGGACTTCCGCGCCACCGGGCGGATGGCGTCGTGCCTGAACCCGAAGAACGGGCACACGTACGGCGCGATCGTCGCGGTCGACATCACGGGCGCGGTCCGGCTGTGGACCGACGATGACGCGACCGACGGTGACGGCAGCGACATCGCGGAGTGGGGCATGCTGAAGCCGTTCTGGAAGCCGATGCCCTACAGCGACTGACTGCCGACGCCTTCGGCCTTGGCGCGGAGCGCGGCGACCATGGCGTCGGGGTCGTCGGCGGAGAACACCGCCGACCCGGCCACGAAGACGTCGGCCCCGGCCTCGGCGCACCGTTCGATGGTCTCCAGGGAGACCCCGCCGTCGACCTGGAGCCAGGTCTCGAGGCCGTGCTTGTCCATGAGGGCGCGGGCCGTGCGGATCTTCGGCAGGCACAGGTCGAGGAACGACTGCCCGCCGAACCCCGGCTCCACGGTCATGATCAGCACCATGTCGAGCTCGGCCAGCAGGTCCTCGTAGGGCTCGATCGGCGTGGCCGGCTTCAGCGCCATGCTCGCCCGGGCGCCCTGCTTGCGGATCTCGCGGGCCAGCCGCACCGGAGCGGCGGCCGCCTCGACGTGGAACGTGACGCTCCCGGCACCCGCCTCGACGTACTCCGCCGCGTGCCGGTCGGCGTCGGTGATCATCAGGTGCGCGTCGACGGGTCGCTCGCTGGCCCGGACGAGCGCCTCGACCATCGTCGGGCCGAACGTCAGGTTCGGCACGAAGTGGTTGTCCATCACGTCCACGTGCACCCAGTCGGCGCCGGGGATGCGCGCGACCTCCGCGCCGAGGTTCGCGAAGTCGGCGTTCAGGATGCTCGGCGTGATCTGGATGCCCACCCTCGGATCCTAGGCACCGATCGGCCGGCGCCGGCGCAGGCCCGTATCTGTCGGCCGGCTGACTTCTCCTTTTCCCGAGGCCTCGAGCCTTGCCCACCCATCGAGAGGAGAAGTCCATGACCACGACCACCACGACCCGGGCCCGGTCCCGGCTCGCCTCGAGCCTCGCCGCGCTCGCGTTCCTCGGGCTGGCGACCGCGTGCGGCGCGCAGAGCACGGTGACCGACCAGCCGGCGCCTCGATCCCAGCCCTCGGCCAGCACGCCCAGCGGCTTCCCGCCACCCGTCCGGAACGGGTCCGGACCGGCCGACACTTCCGAGTCCGGCGGGATCCAGCTCCGCCGGTCCGCCGAGGAGACCCTCGACCGCGTGGCCCAGCACGAGACGCGCTACCACGGCGACTCCCGGCCCGGCCGCCCGTGACCGGTGCCGGTCAGTCGAGCAGGCTGTCGTCGTACCCCGCCGTCAGTGCGCCGCCCGCGTCGCCGGTGTTGACCACACCGGCCGGCTCGATGAGCACCGCGCTCACCTCACCCTCCGCGACCGGGCAGTGCTCGACGCCGCGCGGCACGACGTACAGCTGACCGGCGGTGAGCGTGACGTCGCCGTCGCGGAGCTGGATGGTCAGCTCGCCGTCGACCACCAGGAACAGCTCGTCGGTGTCCTCGTGGGTGTGCCAGGTGAACTCGCCCTGGAGCTTGACCACCTTGACCTCGTAGTCGTTCATCCGGGCCACCACCTTGGGCGACCAGTGGTCGGAGAACTGGCTCAGCTTCTCGTGCAGGTCGACGACGGGCATGCCCGTCAGCGTAGGAGGTCTCGCTGAGTAACCACCCCGTGCACCCACTGGTGACCCGCTCGAGCGGGGTACCAGTGGGTCGAACGGGTGGTTACTCGTCCGGATCGGGCTCCTCGGGCGTCTCCTTGCCCTCGGCCTCGTCGCGGTCGGCCCACTCCAGCAGCGGCGCGATGTCCCAGACGTGGTCGTCGATGTCCGCGTGCAGGTCGCCGAGCCGCTTGAACCGCTCGGGGACCGTGAAGATCGTGAAGTCGTGGGGGTCGGCGTCGTCGACCTCGTCCCACCGGACCGGGGTGGAGACGCGGGCGTCGGGCAGGCCGCGGACCGAGTACGCCGCGGCGATGGTGTGGTCGCGGGCGTTCTGGTTGTAGTCGACGAAGAGGTGGTGCGGGTCGCGGTCCTTGCGCCACCACTGGGTGGTCACGTCGTCGGGCGTACGGCGCTCGACCTCGCGGGCGAAGGCCAGCGCCGCGCGGCGGACGACCTTGTGGCCGTGGTCCGGCTCGATCCGGACGTAGACGTGCATGCCCTTGCTGCCGGTGGTCTTGGGGAAGCCGACCGCGCCGAGCTCGTCCAGGACCTCGTGCACCACGTGGGCCACGCGGCGTACCTGCGCGTAGTCCGACAGCGGCCCCGGGTCGAGGTCGATGCGCCACTCGTCGGGCTTCTCGGGGTCGTCGCGGCGGCTGTTCCAGGGATGGAACTCCACGGTCGACATCTGCACGGCCCAGATCACCGCGCCGAGCTCGGTCACGCAGAGCTCGTCGGCGGTGCGGTTCCACCGCGGGAAGTGCAGCCGGACCGTCTCGATCCACGGGCGGCGCACCGGCCGGCACCCGCTTCTGGTGCACCTTGTCGCCGGAGAGCCCCTTCGGGAAGCGGTGCAGCATGGTCGGCCGCTCGAAGAGCGCGTTGACGATGCCGGGCCCGACCGCGAGGTAGTACTCGACCAGGTCGAGCTTGGTGGCGCCGCTCTCGGGGAAGTACACGCGGTCGGGGTTGGTCACCTTGACGACGCGGTCGTCCACCTCGATCTCGACGAAAGGGCTGGCCACGACCCCAACGTAGCCGCCCATACTGAGCGGGTGGACCTCCGACTCGAGCGCCTCACGAAGGACCGTGAGGCCGACTTCCTGGCCCTGATGGCGCGCGACGAGCACGGCGGCCAGTGCTGGTGCGTGGCGTGGTGGGTGCCCACGTGGGACGAGTACGTCGCCCAGTCCCCGGCCCAGCACCACCAGGTCCGCGACGACCTCTTCGCGCGCGACGTCCACGACGGCTACCTCGCGTACGTCGACGGTGCGGCCGTCGGCTGGGTGCAGGCGGGCCCGCGCGACGACCTGCCGAAGATCGCCGAGACCTTCTCGCTCGCGCCGGACCCGGACGCGTGGGCGATCAGCTGCTTCATGGTGCTGGCGCCGTACCGGGGACAGGGCCTGGCCCGCCGGATCTTCGCGGCGGCGATCGACGACATCCGGGCACGCGGCGCCAGTGCGGTCGAGGGGTACCCGCTGCACGGCACCGGGCACGAGGCCGAGGAGGTGTGGACGGGCCCGGAGTCGTTGTACGTCGCGGCCGGCTTCACCGAGCGCGGCCGCGGACCGCGTCGCGTGGTCTACCGCCTCGAGCTGAGCGCCTGACCGCGTGGACTTCGACCAGCCGCCCGTCGTCCGGGTGGACCTGTCGCCCGACGCCGCCTTGGACCCCAGGCAGTGGCCGCTGACCATCCAGCCGTCGCGCGACGACTGAACCGACAACTCGGCCCTCAGTCGAGCTCCTTGGTGAACATCAGGAGCGGTGAGTCGTCGAGGTAGACGTTCGTCCCCGGTTCCACCTGCACCCCGTCGATGACCATGCCGGCTCCGTCGGGCACGTACCCCCGCTTGGCGTACATGCGCTGGGCGGAGCCGTAGCCGTACCCGTCGCCGCCGTACAGCCCCACGCCGATGCCGACGACCCGGCCACCCCGCTGGGCGACGCGCTCCTCGGCCGCGTCCATCAGGGCGGTGCCGACGCCGCGGCGCTGGAACGCGTGCAGCACGTTGAAGTCGCGGATCTCCGGGATCCCCTGGGCTGCGAAGAGCGGGTACTTGGGGCTCCACCAGACGGTCACGTAGCCCGCGAGCTCGCCGTCGAGCCGAGCGACCAGGACGTCGCGGAGCCCGGCCTCGGCCTCGTCGGCGTACTTCTCGAACGTCGAGCGCGGCTTGGGCCAGTCCTCGAACGCCGTCGCCAGGTCGTCGACGTCGGCGCGCACCAGGTCGGCGACGGTCAGGCCGTCGGTCATCCCGCGACCCTCCGCAGCAGCGCCCCGAACATCGCGTCCGTGCCGTGGCGGTGCGGCCAGAGCTGGAACGTGCCGGGCAGCGGACCGGCACAGTCCGGTACGTCGGGCAGCAGCGCCGCCGCATCCTCGAGCTCCGCGTCCGATCGGCTCGCGAGCACGGCGGACACGACCCCGGACGTCTCGGCCAGCACCGGGGAGCAGGTCGCGTAGAGGACGACGCCGCCCGGCCGCACCGAGTCGAGGGCCGCCGACAGGAGGGCCTGCTGGAGGGGTACGAGCGCGTCGAGGTCGGTGGGCTGCCGGCGCCAACGCGCCTCGGGACGCCGTCGGAGGGCGCCGAGGCCGGTGCAGGGCGCGTCCACGAGCACCCGGTCGAACGAGCCGGCCGGCCACGGAGGGCGGGTCCCGTCGCCGGTGACCACGCCCAGCACGCCGTCGGCACCGCGGAGCGTGCGCCGGACCAGGTCCGCGCGGTGCGGCAGCCGCTCGTTCGCCAACACCCCGGCCCCACGGCCGGCCGCCAGCGCAGCCAGCAGCGCGGCCTTGCCGCCGGGTCCGGCACAGAGGTCCAGCCAGCGGAGGTCGGGCCCGTCGAGCGGCGCCGAGGCCAGGGCGAGCGCGACCAGCTGCGACCCCTCGTCCTGCACGCCCGCCCGGCCCTCCGCCACGGCCGCGACGGCACCCGGGTCGCCGGAGGCCAGGTGCACGCCGTACGGCGACCAGCGCGTGGGCTCGCCCGGCAGCTCCTCGCGGGTCGAGCGCCCGGGACGGGCCACCAGCGTCACGCCGGGCGCCTCGTTGTCGGCGACCAGCAACGCCTCGATCTCGCCCTCCCCGACGGCCTCGGCGAGCGCCTCCACCACCCACCGCGGGTGGGCGTGCGCCACGCTCAGGTACCCGACCGGGTCGTCGCCCCGCGCCGGCGCGACCCGCTCGATCCACGCCTGCTCGTCGTGCTCGGAGACCCGACGCAGCACCGCGTTCGCGAAGCCGGCGGCCCCCGGCCCGACGTCGGAGCGCACCAGCGCGACGGTGGTGCTGATCGCGGCGTGCGCGGGCACCCGCATGGCCAGCAGCTGATGCGTACCCAGACGGAGCGCATCGAGGACCCGCGCCTGCACCTTCGCCAGCGGCCGGTCGACGCAGGCCGCGAGCACGGCGTCGTACAGACCCTGGCGCCGTACGGTCCCGGACGTCAGCTCGGTCGCGAAGGCCGCGTCGCGCCCGCTCAGCCCGTGCTTCTTCAGGGCCGCGGGCAGCGCGAGGTTCGTGTAGGCGTCGGCGGCACGGACGGCGCGGAGCACCTCCAGCGCGGCGGTGCGAGCCGGGTCAGCCAAGGTGTTCCTTCACCAGCTTCTTGGGCGCCTTGGTCGCCCACGCGTCGGTGATGATCTCCTCGAGCTCCTGGCGGGACAGCTCGCCGAGCCGCGACTGCTGCACGAGCACGGCGCTGTAGCCGTCGAAGTGCGGGATCGTGAAGAACGGCGTGCCGTCGTCCTCGACCAGGGCGCGCTTCTCGACCTCGGTCGGGGTGGTGATCACGATCAGGTCGTCGTACATCTCCCCGGTCGCCGGGTCGATGGCGTTCTGGCCCGGCGCCCGGTAGAGCAGGAAGCCCTTGCCCTTCGGCCCGCGGGGGACCTTCCACGTGGGCCGGTCGCCCCACGAGATGCCGAGCTCGGTCTCCGGGAGGGCGCCACAGATCTCGTCGACGTCCTCGGGACGCGCCTTCCGCGAGCGAGGCCATGCTGCTGACCCTAGTCACCGAAGCGGGCGCCCGGTTCGACCCGGATCCCGCGGGCCCAGTCGGCCGCCGGCATCTCCTTCTTGCCGAACGCCTTGACCAGCCCGAGCTTGAGCGCACCCGTGCCGGTGCCGACCGCGACGGCGTTCTTGCCGACGAGCAGCTCACCGGGCGGCAGCGCACCGTCGGCCGGCGTGACGGGGCCGAGCTTCACCCGCTCGCCCTCGTACGTCGTCCAGGCTCCCGGCGCGGGGGTGCAGGCCCGGATCCGGCGGTCCACCGCCATCGCCGGCTCGGTCCAGTCGACGTGGGCGTCCTCGACGGTGATCTTGGGGGCGAAGCTGATGCCGTCCTCGGGCTGCTCGCGGGCCTCGAGCGAGCCGATCTCGAGACCGTCGAGGGTGGCCACGAGCAGGCCGGCGCCGCCCTCGGCGAGCCGCTCCAGCAGCGAGCCGGCGGTGTCGCCGGGGCGCACCCGCTCGGTCATCAGCCCGTACGTCGGCCCGGCGTCCAGCTCCCGGACGATCCGGAACGTCGTCGCGCCGGTGACCTCGTCGCCGGCCCACAGGGCGTGCTGGACGGGGGCGGCGCCGCGCCAGGCGGGCAGCACGGAGAAGTGCAGGTTCACCCAGCCGTGGGTGGGGATGTCGAGCGCGGACTGCGGGAGCAGGGCGCCGTACGCGACCACCGGGCAGCAGTCCGGCGCCAGCGCTCGCAGCGCCTCCTGGAACTCCGGGTCGCGCGGGTGGTCGGGCTTGAGGACGGGGACGCCGAGCTCGGCGGCGCGCTCAGCGACCGGCGACGGCGTGAGCCGGCGTCCGCGGCCGGCCGGCGCGTCCGGCCGGGTCACCACGCCGACGAGCTCGTGCGGCGACGCCGCGATCGCGTCGAGGGACGGGAGGGCAGGCTCCGGCGTCCCGGCGAAGACGACTCGCACTAGAGGCCGAGTCCGAACGTCGCGTGCGGCGACACCTTCACCGTCGGCTGCTCCAGGCCGAACCACTCCGACTCGCGGATCGCCTTCATCGCCAGCTTGCGGTTGGCGGCGTCGAGCCGGTCGAGGAAGAGCACGCCGTCGAGGTGGTCGGTCTCGTGCTGGATGGCGCGGGCGAGCAGCTCCGAGCCCTCGATCGTCACCGGCTCCCCGTGCATGGAGAACCCCCGCGCGACCACCGAGAGGGCCCGCCGGCAGTCGATGGACAGCCCCGGGATCGACAGGCAGCCCTCCGAGCCGTCCTGGGTGTCGTCGGACAGGTCCAGCACCGGGTTGACCAGGTGCCCGACCTCGCCCTCGACGTTCCAGGTGAAGACCCGCAGCCCGACGCCGATCTGCGGCGCGGCCAGGCCGGCACCGGGGGCGCCGAGCATGGTGTCGGTGAGGTCCTCGACCAGCCGACGCAGCTCCTTGTCGAAGTCGACGACCTCGACGGCCTGCTGCCGGAGGATCGGGTCGCCGAAGAGCCGGATGGGTTGGATCGCCACGCCCGAAGTCTAGAGAGCGGCTAGAGGCTCAGGGATCCACCTGGACGCGGACCGCGTCGAGCTTGCGGGCCGACCGCACCTGCTGCAGCTCCAGCAGGGCCGCCGAGAGCGCCGGCCCCTGGGCGCGGGGCACCCGCACCACGACCCGGACCTCGTCGTCGGCCACCGGCACGGGGCCGAGCACCTCGGCCGCCTCGGGCGGCGCGAGCAGCGTCAGCGCGTCGTCCACGGCACCCGGCTCGCCGGTGATGGTCGCCAGGCGGGACGCCGGCGGCAGGTGCGCCGAGGCGCGCTCGGCCGACTCGCGGGCCGCGAAACCGCTGAGGTCCCACCGGACCAGCGCCTGCAGGCCGGGGTACGCCGGGTCGCCCACGGCCACGGCCCGGCCGCCGGGCCGCACCAGCCCGATCGCGTTGGCCCACCGGCGGACGGCCTCCTCACCCGTCCGCAGGTCGGGTCGCGCCAGCATCAGCCAGGCGTCGAGCAGCACGACGGCGGCGTACCCGCCCTCGGCGACCGGCTCGGCCCCCGGCGTGGCCACCACGATGGCCGGCTGCGGGCCGACCTCGGCCAGGACCGTCTGCCCCGAGGACGACGTCCGTACCGGCGTCGACGGGAAGGTCCGGCCCAGCTCCTCGGAGGTCCGCAGGTCGCCGACGACCGGGGCGCGCAGCCCGCGGTGTCCGCACACCGGGCACGCCCAGCCCGGGTGGTCGGTGCCGCACCACCCGCAGCGCGGCGGCGCGGCGGCCCGCGGGATGGCCAGCGGGCCCTGGCAGACCGAGCAGCGGGCGGCGGTGCGGCAGCGCTCGCACGCCAGCGCCGCGGCGTACCCCAGCCGCGGCGTCTGCACGAGCACCGGACCGGTCTTGAGCGCCTCCCCCACCACGTCGTGCACCAGGGTGGGCATCCGGGCGCCGCGGGCGAACGGGTCGCGCGCCAGCTCCGCGTCACTGGCTCCCGCGACCCGCACGGTCACCCGGTCGCGCAGCCGCTCCCGGGGCACGGCCAGCTCGTGCGCCCAGCCGGTGCCGACCAGGTGGTCGGCCTCGACCGAGCGCGCGAACCCGCCCACGATCGCCGCGCTGCCCTCACGCTCGGCGCGCAGCAACAGCGTCTCGCGGGTGTGGGGGTACGGCGCCCGGGGCTCGGCGTGCAGGTCGTCACCGTCGTCCCAGATCACCACCAGTCCCAGATCGTGCACGGGCGCGAAGGCCGCCGCCCGGGTGCCGACCACGACCCGGCGCGCGCCGCGCGAGACGGCCAGGAAGTCGCGGTACCTCCGGGCGGGGCCCGGCTGCGCCGTCAGGGTCACGTGCTGGCCCGTCCCGAGCACGTCGGTCAGCGCGGCGTCGACGCGGGCCACGTCCTTGGCGTCGGGCACGCACAGCAGGACGCCACGTCCCGAGCCGGCGTACGTCGCCGCGGCCGCGTGGGCGAGCAGCGTCGGCCAGTCCGTCCCCGGTGGCGTCGCCCAGACGGCCCTCGGCGACTCCCCCGCGGCCAGCCGGCGCAGGTACGCCCCGGCCTGCGGGTGCTCGCCCCACGCGGCGGCCGCGGAGTCCGCGTCGTACGGCGGAGGGTCGGCGGCCGGGACCGGCTCGGCACGCTCGGTGCCGGCGTGCCGCGGTGGCACGGCGAGACGAAGCACGTCGCTGCGCGAGCCGGCGTAGCGGGCGGCCACGTCGCCGGCCAGCGCCGCCACCTCGGGCGTGAGCACCGGTTCGGCGCTGACGACCCGGCGCAGCGGGGTGAGCCGCCCGGGGTGGTCGGACTCGCTGGCGCGAGCGAGCAGGTAGCCGCCCACCTCCTGCCCGGCGAACCGGACCTTCACCCGGGTCCCCGGCAGTGCGTCGTCGGCCATCGCCGCCGGCACCAGGTAGTCGAACGGCCGGTCGAGATGAGCCAGCGGCACGTCCACCAGCACCCGCGCCACCGGGTCGACGGCGGCGGGTGCCGCAGCGGCGGTCTTGACCGCCTTGCGCTTCGCCGACACCGCCCGGGAGGCCCGGACGGTCTGCCGGAGCCCGGGCAGCGCCTCCGGCTCGTCGGGCTCGCTCACCCGCGCATGTCTACCAGCGGCCGACCCCACCCCCGTGGGGAGTTCACAGGTGGCGCTGCGGTGACTGGCTGCCCATGAGGTTCGCGCCACCGAGGAACACGACGCGGTACTTCCGCTTCGTGGTGCCCTTCAGGCGCAGCGAGTACTTCCCACCGGCGCCCGTCGTCGCCTTGCCGACCTTCACCCACCTGCTGCCCTGCTTGGCGAGCACCTTGACCACCTGGCCGTCGACCCCGGTCGGCCCCATCTTCAGGGCTCCCGTCAGCCGGGTCTTCCCGCCGGACTTCGCGACGCGGAGCGTGACCGCCGTCCCGTTGGCGGTCACGGTCGCCGCTGGGGTCACGTACCCGCCGACGCCGAAAGCGACCACTGCGAACGTGTACGTCTTCCCGTTCTGGAGCCCCTTGAAGACGGCCTTGCGGCCAGTGGCGTCGGCGCCGATCGTCGTGTCCCCGGACGTCACCTGGTAGCCGATCACCTGGGCGGCGTTGGTCGTCGGCGGCTGCCAGGACACGACGGCCCGACCCAGGCCACCACGGGCCTTGAGCGCGCTGGGGACGGACGGCTTCGGGAAGGTCGGGGACTGGGTGGGGGTCGGAGGCTGGGGGTGGGCGTGGGAGTGGGCGTGGGGGTGGCGGGCGGGGTCACGATCGTCCCGCCGTCGCACGTGTAGATCGCGATGTCGTCCAGCCACCAGCCCACGTAGCCGATGACCACGTCGGTACGCATCGTGAACTGCGGGCGCACGGGTGCACCGGCCCACGCGGACAGGTCGAGCCGGCTGGCGACCCACCCGAGGCTGTCGCGGCCGAAGGCCTTCCGACCGGTGTTGGGTGCCTGCAGGGTGTCGACCGGCCCGTTGACCCACGCCTGACCCGAGGCGTCCACCGGACCGGCCGGGTCGGCGGCGTTGTCGACCTCCACGGTGCCACCGTCGTAGCTCGTCGCGCCCTCGTAGTCGAGCACCCGCCACTGCTGGAACCACAGGAAGCTCGGTTGTCCGGCGGGCAGGCTGATCGGCGACGAGAGCGTGAGCGGGCTGGTGGTCGTGCTCGAGGGGTCGGAGGAGTACCACGAGTCGTGTCCGGAGACCGCGTTGCTGCCCCAGATCGGGCTGGAGCCGCGGAGCCACGTCGGGCCGGCCGCGAACGCCGTCGACGGGGTACCGCTCTCGCTGTCGAAGAGCAGGCGGAAGCTGCCGGTGGGGCAGACCTTCGGGGCATCGGCAGGTTGCGCCGCGTTGCTCGGCGTGGTGCGCAGCTGGGTCGCGAGCACGGCCTTCCCCACGCTCGTGCAGTTGGCGGCGGTGAAGCCATGCAGGCCACCGGCGAAGAAGTCCTGGCAGGTCTGCTCGAGGACGTCGGCGAGGTTCGCGTAGTCGCTGCCGGACGTGAGCCGGGTCATCACGTCGTAGTAGAGCGCGGCGGTCTTGGCCAGCGTGGGGTCCCCGACGTCGATACCGGTGATCGTCTGGCCGTTGAACGAGCCACCCTGGGAGATCAGGTACGCCGTCTTGTTGCCGACGCCGCTGTTGAAGTGCACGCCGCCGCGGTCAGCGTTCCCGGCGTTGAAGTAGAGCGGGACTCGTCATGCGGTCGGGGTCGCTCATCGCCGGTGGGTTGCTCATGTTGCGAACGGGCCCGCCCGGGATGTCCTCCCCGAGGGGCCACGTGGCGTCACCGGTCACCAGGGTGTTGCGGTGGTCCACGATCTCGCCCATCACGTCGGCCAGCGACTCGTTGATGGCGCCGGACTGGCCCCAGTAGAAGAGGTCGGAGCTGCGGTCGATCACCCCGTGGGTCATCTCGTGACCGACCACGTCGTCGGCTCCGGCGTACCCGGCGCCGTAGAACATCTGGACGCCGTTCCAGAACGCGTTGGCGTACGGGCAGTCCTCAGCCGGGTCGCAGTAGCGGACCGAGGCGGCGAGCTTCTTCACCCCGCCCACGTTGACGCCGAGCAGCTGGGTGAGGTCCACACCGCCCACCTGCTGGTAGAAGTCCGCTACCTCTCCGGCGTGCACGAAGGCGTTGTCGACGTCGGCGATCGCGGAGGGGCCGCTGGCCTCGGTCCGCGCGAAGCCGGACGTGCAGGGGGTGTCGTCGCCTGGCACGTTCAGCCGGTCGCACACGACCCGGTCCAGCACACCTTGGCGCTCATCGACGTCCACGAGGACGCCCCGGGTGCGGTCGTCGACGAGGACGGTGTGGAGCGCCGTCTCACCGTCTCCCACCCGGAACCGCCAGGTCCCGCGGGCTCCGGGAGAGTCGAGCGCACCGAGCACGGCGGGGTCCCACACCCACCGGCCCTCAGCCGCGACCGGGAGGTCGGCGACGTCCAGCCCGGTCGTGCGAGCCACCACCGACACGGCCGCCTCTGCGGCGTCCGCCTCGGAGACGGTGGCGGACGGGACCGTGCGTCGCGTCGCTGAGCGTGGCCAGCACCGAGGCCGGCTGCCGGTCGCGGCGGACCGTGACCACGACCTGGCCGCCGATCACGGGCACGCCGCCGACGCGCCTGGTCGTACCGCACGAGGTCCTGGTGCGACGCGGTGGCCGAGCGGCCGGCGTACGCCAAGCGTCGTGCCGGGCCGCTCGAGGCCGAACGCCGCTCCGTAGCGCGCCAGGTGCGCGTCCGCGGCCGCGCGCACCGACATGGTCTCCGAGACCGCCGGGTTGGTGACCTCGGCGCCGGCCGCGACGCCCACGAAGTCCACCACCCCGTCGGTCCCGCGGGTGACGTGCACCTCGCCGGTCGCGTCCGCGACCAGCCGGTCGGTGGCGACGGCGAGGTCGACCGGTGCCGCGGTGGACTCCAGGACCGGCTGGACACCGACCAGCACGACACCGGCCAGGACGACCGCACTGAGCGCCCTGGAACGACGCGTGGGATGACGCATGGGACCCCGTTTCCTCGACTGCTGCACGCAGGTTAAGCGGGGTCCCCGGACCGCGTCCCGGGTTCGACCAAGGAGTGACCGGTCGGTCAGATGCCCGCGGCGGCCTTCAGCTCGTCGGCGCGGTCGGTGCGCTCCCAGGTGAACTCGGGCAGCTCGCGGCCGAAGTGCCCGTACGCCGCGGTCTTGGCGTAGATCGGGCGGAGCAGGTCGAGGTCGGCGATGATCGCGGCCGGGCGCAGGTCGAAGACGTGGAGCACGGCCTCCTGGATCTTCTCGTCCGGGATCACGCCGGTGCCGAACGTCTCGATGAACACGCCGACCGGCTGCGCCTTGCCGATGGCGTAGGCGACCTGGACCTCGCAGCGGCGGGCGAGCCCGGCGGCCACGACGTTCTTGGCCACCCAGCGCATCGCGTACGCCGCGGAGCGGTCGACCTTCGACGGGTCCTTGCCGGAGAAGGCGCCGCCGCCGTGGCGGGCCATGCCGCCGTAGGTGTCGACGATGATCTTGCGGCCGGTGAGCCCGGCGTCGCCCATCGGGCCACCGACCACGAAGCGGCCGGTCGGGTTCACGAGCAGGCGGTAGCCCGTCGGACGGGAGCGCGAACTCGGCCAGGATCGGGTCGATGACGTGCTTCTTGACGTCGCTCTCGAGGGTGTCGAGCTCGACATCCTCGGAGTGCTG
The DNA here is from genome assembly GCA_963839565.1 of uncultured Actinomycetota bacterium. Classification (GTDB taxonomy): domain Bacteria; phylum Actinomycetota; class Actinomycetes; order Propionibacteriales; family Nocardioidaceae; genus Nocardioides. The sequence goes on from CAWIVR010000017.1 coordinate 97,190, forward strand.
CGAGGACAGCACGACCGTGTCGACGCGCACGGGCCGGTTGTCGGCGTCGTACTCGATGGTGACCTGCGTCTTCCCGTCGGGGCGCAGGTACGGCAGCGTGCCGTCCTTGCGGACCGCGGTGAGCTGCTCGGCGAGGCGCTGGGCGATCACGATCGGCAGCGGCATCAGCACGTCGGTGTCGTCACAGGCGTAGCCGAACATCAGGCCCTGGTCGCCGGCGCCCTGCTTGTCCATGGCGTCCACGGAGCCGGTGCGGCTCTCGTGGCCGGTGTCGACGCCCTGGGCGATGTCGCCGGACTGGCCGCCGATGGCGACCATGACGCCGCAGGAGTGGCCGTCGAAGCCCTTCTCCGAGGAGTCGTAGCCGATCTCCAGGATCCGGTCGCGGACCTTCTGCTTGATGTCGACGTAGCCCGTCGTGGTGACCTCACCGGCCACCACCACCAGTCCGGTGGTGAGCAGGGTCTCGACCGCGACCCGGCTGTGGGGGTCCTGCTCGAGCATCGCGTCGAGCACCGAGTCGCTGATCTGGTCGGCGATCTTGTCGGGGTGACCCTCGGTCACCGACTCGGAGGTGAAAAGGCGTCCGGCCACGGTGTGCTCACTCCTGTGTTGCTGGTCGTTGGTCGCAGGAGACCCTAGCCGCAGGATTTGCCTCTCAAGGCATCCGGGCCACTACCTGGTCCCAGATGGCGTGGGCCAGGGCTGCCTTGGAGCCGAGAGGTACGTCGACCGCCGCACCGTCGGCGGCCAGGATCACGGCCTGGTTGTCGGGCGCCCCGAAGACCGCGCCCCCGGTGACGTCGTTGACGACGAGCAGGTCGCAGCCCTTGCGCGCGAGCTTGGCGCGGCCGAGGTCGAGCACCGACCCGGTGTCGTCGCCGGTCTCGGCGGCGAAGCCGACGATGACCGCACCGGGGCGGACCCGGTCGGTCGACAGCTCGTGGAGGATGTCGGGGTTCTGGGTGAGCTCGAGGGCCGGCGCGCTGCCGTCGGAGGCCTTCTTGATCTTGGTCCCCGAGGTCGCGACCGGCCGGAAGTCGGCGGGCGCCGCGGCCATCACCACGGCGTCGGCGCCGGCCGCTGCGCCGACGACGGCGTCGCGGAGCTCGGCGGTCGTCTCGACCCTGACCACCTTGACGCCGGCCGGGTCGGGCAGCGAGACGTTGGCGGCCACCAGCGTGACCTCGGCGCCGCGCGAGGCCGCCGTACGCGCCAGGGCGTAGCCCTGCAGGCCGGAGGACCGGTTGCCGAGGAAGCGGACGGGGTCGAGGTACTCGCGGGTGCCGCCGGCGCTGACCACGACCGTGCGACCGGCCAGGTCGGGAGCGGCCACACCGCGCGACAGCACCTCGCGGCACACCTCGAAGATCTCGAGCGGGTCGGGCAGCCGGCCCTTGCCGGTGTCGGCGCCGGTGAGGCGGCCCTCGGCCGGCTCGATGACCAGGGCGCCGCGGCTGCGCAGGGTGGCCACGTTGGCGGCGGTGGCGGCGTGCTCCCACATCTCGGTGTGCATGGCCGGGGCGAACACGACCGGGCACCGAGCCGTCAGCAGGGTGTTGGTGAGCAGGTCGTCGGCCAGCCCGTGCGCCGCCTTGGCCAGCAGGTCGGCCGTGGCCGGGGCGACCACGACGAGGTCGGCGGTCTGGCCGATGCGGACGTGCGGGACCTGGTGCACGTCGTGCCAGACCTCGGCCGAGACGGGCTTGCCGGACAGTGCGGCCCAGGTGTCGGCCCCGACGAAGCGCAGGGCCGCGGCCGTCGGGACGACGGTGACGTCGTGGCCGGACTCGGTGAACCGGCGCAGCAGCTCGCAGGCCTTGTAGGCGGCGATGCCGCCGGAGACCCCCAGGACGACGTGAGGCCGGGACCCCTGGGGCGGGGCCCCGGCCGTCACGTCGGTGGTCATCTGACCGTTGTCAGCTCTTGTTGCCGAAGCCCGCGTCGCGGCTGGCCGCCTCGCGGGCCTGCTCCTCGGCGGCGAGCTCGGCGGGGTCGACGTCCTCGCAGGTGAGGAGGTCGTCGTTGATCTCACGCAGGGCGATCGACAGCGGCTTCTCCTGCACGTGGGTGTCCACGAGCGGGCCGACGTACTCGAGCAGGCCCTCGCCCAGCTGGGAGTAGTAGGCGTTGATCTGGCGCGCGCGCTTGGCGCTGTACAGGACCAGCTTGTACTTGCTGTCGGTCTTGGTGAGCAGGTCGTCGATGGAGGGGTTGGTCACGCCCTCAGCGGCGATGTCGGGTGCAGACACGCAGGAGCCTCACAGAAGGTAGAGAGGAGGTCGCTGCGCTGGCGGTTGCTAGCGGTCGGCGACCTCGGAACAGACCAAGGCTACCAACTCCTCGGCTGCAGCGTGAACTTCGTGGTTGACGATCGTCACGTCGAACTCCGCCTCGGCGGCCAGCTCACCCCGTGCGGTCGCCAGCCGGCGCTCCCGTTCCTCCTCGGCCTCGGTCCCCCGACCGACCAGCCGGCGGACCAGCTCGTCCCAGCTGGGCGGCATCAGGAACACGAAGAGGGCCTCGGGCATCGTCTCCCGCACCTGGCGCGCACCCTGGAGGTCGATCTCCAGCAGCGCGGGTCTTCCGTCGGCGAGCGCCTGCTCCACCGGCTTGCGCGGCGTGCCGTAGCGGGCGGCCTGGTGCACGACCGCCCACTCGAGGAACTCGTCCTCGGCGACCATCCGGTCGAACTCCTCGTCGGAGACGAACCAGTAGTGCACGCCGTCCTGCTCCCCCGGCCTCGGCGCGCGGGTGGTCGCGGACACGGAGATCCAGATCTCCGGGTGGTGGCGGCGTACGTCGGCCGCGACGGTGCCCTTGCCGACGGCGGTGGGTCCGGCGAGGACGGCGAGACGGGAACGGGTCACGCGGCTGGTCGCTGGAGGGGTTCAGTCATGGGGCGCGAACTCGCGCTCGAGCGCGGCGACCTGGTTGACGCCCAGCCCGCGCACCCGGCGGCTCTCGGCGATCCCGAGGCGCTCCATCATCTGGCGGGCCCGGACCTTGCCCAGCCCGGGCATCGACTGCAGCAGGTCGACGACGCGCATCTTGCCGATCACCTCGTTGCGGTGACCCTCGTGCAGCACGTCGACGATCGAGGCCCCGGAGTTCTTCAGCCGGTTCTTCACCTCGGCCCGCTCCCGCCGCGACGCGGCCGCCTTGTCGAGAGCGGCCTGACGCTGTTCGGGAGTCAAGGGAGGGAGAGCCACGGTTGCCTTCTCGATGAGCGTCTCGGGTGAACGGAGGATCGGGCCAATCTAGTCACGTTCGCCGCGCGACAGCAACGAGGCCTCAGATGCTCATCGGTGTGTGGCAGACGTCCTTGGCCTGCTGCTGCACGCCGTCGAACGCCGCGACCACCGCGGGGTCGGCCAGCGCGGCGCCCGCGGCCTCGATGCGCTCGCGCTCCTCGTCGCTCAGGTCCGCGGGGAGGTTCTTCGGGTCGTACGCCGCGGGGTCGACGTCCGCGGCCCGGAGCGCGTCGTCGAGCTCGGTCAACGGGTCCAGGAATGCCTTCCAGTCGTCCCGGATGTCCTCGGGCGCCTGCTCCTGGAGGTCGTGGAAGATCGGCAGCGCCTCGAGCAGCGCCGCCGGCGACCCGGACGCGGTCACGTCGGTGAGCTCGGCCTGGTGCTCCTCCACCGCGCCGCAGTAGTCGTCGCCGCCACAACCGGTCAGCAGCGTGGCCGCGAGCAGCAGGGCGGCGGCGAGCCTCACGCGAGCAAGGCGCGCAGCTCGTCGTTCGTCCGCCGGGCGGCGTCGCGCATGGCCGCGGCGTCCGGACCGACCCGGAGCAGCTCGCGCGACGAGCTGGGCAGCACGGCCGAGAGGGCCGCGCCGAAGATCCGCGGCAGGTCGGCGGCGGTGCCGCCCTGGGCGCCGTACCCGGGAGCGAGGATCGGCCCGTTGAACGCGAAGTCCTCCCCGGTGTCGCCGATGGTCGCGCCGACGACGGCGCCGAACGAGCCGAGGGGCTCGGCGCCGGCGTTGAGGGCGCGGAGGTGGTCGAGGATCGTGCCGGTCACCGAGACGCCGTCGTCGGTGCGGGCCGCCTGGACCTCCGGGGCCTCCTTGTTGGAGGTACGGGCGAGCACGAAGAGGCCGGCGTCGTGCTTGCGGGCCACATCGACGAACGGGTCCAGCGAGCCGAAGCCGAGGAACGGGCTGACGGTGATCGCGTCGGCGGAGATCGGGCTGGACGGGTCGAGGTACGCCTCGGCGTACGCCTCGCTCGTCGACCCGATGTCCCCGCGCTTGACGTCGAGCAGCACCAGGGCGCCGGCGTCCCGGGCGGTGGTGATGACCCGCTCGAGGACGGCCACGCCGCGGCTGCCGAACCGCTCGTAGAACGCCGACTGCGGCTTCACGACCGCGCACTCGGCGGCCAGCGCCTCGGTGGCGGCCAGGGCGAACCGCTCCAGCCCCGCGACCGAGTCGTCGAGGCCCCACTCGTGCAGCAGCGCCGCGTGCGGGTCGATGCCGGCGCAGAGCGGGCCGCGGGCGCGGACGGCGGCGTGGACGCGGGCTCCGAAGGTCATGCGGGGACTCCTTCGTGGGCGAGGGCCTGAGCGATCCGGCGTGGCCACCACGGCCCGCCGTACACGAACCCGGTGTAGGCCTGCACCAGGGTGGCACCGGCCTCGAGCCGGGCGCGGGCATCGCTCCCCGGTGGAGATCCCGCCGACCGAGATCAGGGTGAGGTCGTGCCCGACCGTCTGGTGCAGCAGCCGGAGGACCTCCAGCGACCGCTCCGCGACCGGTGCTCCGGAGAGCCCGCCGGCGCCGACCGCCTCGACCTCCGCGGCCGGGGTGCTGAGGCCCGCGCGGCTGATGGTGGTGTTGGTGGCGATGACCCCGTCGAGCCGGAGCTCCAGGGCGAGCCGAGCGACGTCCACCACGTCGTCGTCGGCGAGGTCGGGAGCGATCTTGACGAGGAGGGGTACGTCGGCCACGCGGCGTACGGCCTCGAGCAGCGGCCCCAGCCGGTCCACGGCCTGGAGGCTGCGCAGGCCGGGGGTGTTGGGCGAGCTGACGTTGACGACCAGGTAGTCGGCCAGTGGCGCGAGCAGCCGGGCCGACTTGGTGTAGTCGGCGAGCACCGCGGCCTCGTCGTCCTCGGGGACGACCTTGGTCTTGCCGATGTTCACGCCCAGGACCACGGGTTGATGGCGACGCTTCGCTCGTTGCGTGAGCCTGGCCGACACCGCCTCGGCGCCGTCGTTGTTGAAGCCCATCCGGTTGACGATCGCGCGGTCGGCGGGCAGCCGGAACAGCCGGGGCCTCGGGTTGCCGGGCTGCGGCTCGCCGGTGACCGTGCCCACCTCGACGTGCCCGAACCCCAGCGCGGCCAGGGCGTCGATGCCGACGGCGTTCTTGTCGAACCCGGCCGCGAGCCCGAGCGCGGAGGGAAACGTCAGGCCCATGGCGGTGACGGGCCGGGTCGCCGGGCCGGGGTACATCCGGGTGGCGATCCTGGCCGCGCGGATGCCCGCGAACCCCAGGCGGTGCGCCCGCTCCGGGTCGACCCGGGTCAGGACGTGCTCGAACAGCGCGTCGTACGCCCGGGACGTCATACGTTCCGAGGTCTCTGGGCCACCATTCGTATGACGTTGCATCAGCGACCCAGCCCGCGCGCCCAGTCCTGGAGCGACCGCACCCCGATGTCACCGCGGATGAGGGCCTCGATGCCCTGCACGGCCGCGCCGAGTCCCTGCACGGTCGTGATGCAGGGGATGTCGGCACCGACCGAGGCGGTGCGGATCTCGTACCCGTCGACGCGGACGGACCCACCGGCGCCCGACGAGCCGTGCGGGGTGTTGATGACCAGGTCGATCTCGCCGTCCTGGATCATCTGGACGGTCGTCTTCTCGCCGTTCGGGCCGGGGCCGTCGAAGTGCTTGCGCACCACTCCCGCGTGCACCCCGTTGCGGCGCAGCACCTCGGCGGTGCCCTGGGTGGCGAGGATCTCGAAGCCGAGGTCGGCGAGCACCTTCACCGGGAAGATCATCGAGCGCTTGTCGCGGTTGGCCATCGACACGAACACCCGCCCGCTGGTGGGCAGCGAGCCGAAGGCCGCGGTCTGGGCCTTGCTGAACGCCGTCCCGAAGTCGGCGTCGAGACCCATCACCTCGCCGGTCGAGCGCATCTCGGGGCCGAGCACGGTGTCGACGCTCTTGCCGTCGGGCCGGCGGAACCGGTTGAACGGCATCACCGCCTCCTTGACCGCGATCGGCGCGTCGGCCGGCAGGTTGCCGCCGTCGCCCTCGGCCGGGAGCATGCCCTCGTCGCGCAGCGACTTGATCGAGTCGCCCATCATCACCCGCGCCGCGGCCTTGGCCAGGGGCGTCGCGGTGGCCTTCGAGACGAACGGCACCGTGCGCGAGGCCCGCGGGTTGGCCTCCAGGACGTAGAGCACGTCGGAGCCGAGCGCGAACTGGATGTTGATCAGGCCCAGCACGCCGACGCCCCGGGCGATGGCCTCGGTGGCCTCGCGGATCCGTTCGATCTCGCGCGCCCCGAGCGTGATCGGCGGCAGCGCGCACGCCGAGTCGCCGGAGTGGATCCCGGCCTCCTCGATGTGCTCCATCACGCCGCCGAGGAACAGGTCGTGCCCGTCGAACAGGGCGTCCACGTCGATCTCGACGGCGTCGTCGATGAACCGGTCGACCAGCACCGGGTGCTCCGGACTGATGGCCGTGGCCCGGGCGATGTAGCCCTCCAGCGCCTCGTCGTCGTAGACGATCTCCATGCCGCGGCCGCCGAGCACGTACGACGGGCGGACGAGGACGGGGTACCCGATCTCGGCCGCGATGGCCGCTGCCTCGTCGTACGACGACGCCATCCCGTGCTTGGGCGCCGGCAGGCCCGCCTCGGCCAGGACCCGCCCGAACGCGCCGCGCTCCTCGGCCAGGTGGATCGCCTCGGGCGGGGTGCCGACGATGGGTACGCCCGCGTCGGCGAGGCCCTGGGCCAGGCCGAGCGGCGTCTGCCCGCCGAGCTGGCAGATGACGCCGGCCAGCGGGCCGGCCTGCCGCTCGGCGTGCACGACCTCGAGCACGTCCTCGAGCGTCAGCGGCTCGAAGTACAGGCGGTCGGAGGTGTCGTAGTCGGTGGACACCGTCTCGGGGTTGCAGTTGACCATCACCGTCTCGTACCCGGCGCCCTCGGACCCCAGGGCCAGCGAGGCGTGCACGCAGGAGTAGTCGAACTCGATGCCCTGGCCGATCCGGTTGGGGCCGCTGCCGAGGATGATCACCGCCGGCTTGGTCCGCGGCGCCACCTCGGTCTCCTCGTCGTAGGACGAGTAGTGGTACGGCGTCGTGGCGGCGAACTCGGCCGCGCACGTGTCCACGGTCTTGTAGACCGGCCGGATGCCCAGCGCGTGCCGGACGCCGCGGACGACGTCGGCACTCATCCCGCGGATCTTGCCGATCTGGAGGTCGGAGAAGCCGTGCCGCTTGGCCAGCCGCAGCAGCTCCGGCGTCAGCTCGGCCGCGGCCGTGACCTCGGCGGCCACCTCGTTGATCAGCATCAGCTGGTCGACGAACCAGGGGTCGATCGCGGTGGCCTCGAAGACCTCGTCGGGCGTGGCGCCGGCGCGGATCGCGTCCATCACGTCCTTGAGCCGGCCGTCGTGCGGGACGCGGGCCTTCTCGAGCAGCGACTCCTTGTCGAGCTCCACCCACTCCTGGTGCCAGTCGAACGGCGCGTCCTTGCTCTCCAGGGAGCGCAGGGCCTTCTGCAACGCCTCGGTGAAGTTGCGGCCGATCGCCATCGCCTCGCCGACGGACTTCATGTGGGTGGTCAGCGTGGGGTCGGCGGCCGGGAACTTCTCGAACGCGAACCGCGGCACCTTCACCACGACGTAGTCGAGCGTCGGCTCGAAGCTGGCCGGGGTCTGCCCGTTTCTCGGTCGTGATGTCGTTGGGGATCTCGTCGAGCGTGTAGCCGATCGCCACCTTCGCCGCGATCTTGGCGATCGGGAAGCCGGTGGCCTTCGAGGCCAGGGCGCTGGAGCGCGAGACGCGCGGGTTCATCTCGATCACGACCACGCGGCCGTCGCGCGGGTTGACGGCGAACTGGATGTTGCAGCCGCCGGTGTCCACGCCGACCGCACGGATGATGCCGATGGAGAGGTCGCGCAGGTGCTGGTACTCGCGGTCGGTGAGCGTCATCGCCGGCGCCACGGTGATCGAGTCGCCGGTGTGCACGCCCATCGGGTCGAGGTTCTCGATCGAGCAGACGATCACCACGTTGTCCTTGGTGTCGCGCATCACCTCGAGCTCGTACTCCTTCCAGCCGATGATCGACTCCTCCAGGAGCACCTCGGTGGTCGGGCTCGCGGCCAGGCCGGCGCCGGCGATCCGGCGCAGCCCCTCCTCGTCGTAGGCCATCCCGGAGCCGACGCCGCCCATCGTGAAGCTCGGGCGGACGACCATGGGGTAGCCGAGCTCGCCGGCCGCGCCGAGGCAGTCCTCGAGCGTGTGGCAGATGACGGACTTCGCGACGGTGCCGCCGAGGTCCTCGACGATCCGCTTGAACGTCTGGCGGTTCTCGCCCCGGTCGATGGCCTCGATGGACGCGCCGATCAGCTCGACGCCGTACTTCTCCAGCACGCCCCGCTCGGCGAGCGCGACCGCGCAGTTGAGCGCGGTCTGGCCGCCGAGGGTGGCCAGCAGCGCGTCGGGCCGCTCCTTGGCGATCACCTGCTCGACGAACTCCGGGGTGATCGGCTCGACGTACGTCGCGTCGGCGAACTCCGGGTCGGTCATGATCGTCGCCGGGTTGCTGTTCACCAGCACCACCCGGATGCCCTCCGCCCGCAGCACCCGGCACGCCTGGGTGCCGGAGTAGTCGAACTCGCAGGCCTGACCGATCACGATCGGGCCGGACCCGATGACCAGGACGCTCGTGATGTCCTCGCGCTTCGGCATCAGAGCTCACCGCCCATCAGGTCGACGAACCGGTCGAAGAGGTACGCCGCATCGTGCGGCCCGGCGGCCGCCTCCGGGTGGTACTGGACCGAGAACGACCTGAGCTCCCCGTCGGGTGACCGCAGCTCGAGGCCCTCGACCACGTCGTCGTTGAGGCAGACGTGCGAGACGGTGACCACGCCGTACGTTGTCTCAACTGGCACATCCAGCGACGCGGCTGGCCATTGAACGGCGAACCCGTGGTTGTGTGCCGTCACCTCGACCTTGCCGGTCGTGCGGTCCATCACCGGCTGGTTGATGCCGCGGTGGCCGTAGGTCAGCTTGTACGTCCCGAAGCCGAGCGCCCGGCCGAAGAGCTGGTTGCCGAAGCAGATGCCGAAGTACGGGATGCCGCGCTCGAGCGCGGCGCGCAGCAGCTCGACCTGGCCGGTGGTGGCGGCCGGGTCGCCGGGGCCGTTGGAGAAGAACAGCCCGTCCGGCTGCACCGCGAGCACGTCGTCGAGCGAGGCGGTGGCGGGCAGCACGTGCGTCTCGATGCCGCGCTCGCTCAGCATCCGCGGGGTGTTGGCCTTGATGCCGAGGTCGAGGGCGGCGACGGTGAACCGCTTCTCGCCCGCGGCCGGGACGACGTACGGCTCGCTCGTGCTGACCTCGGCGGAGAGGTTGGCGCCCGACATCTCGGCCGAGCCGCGCACCCGCTCCAGCAGCGCCTCGGACGAGGTCTCGGTCGAGGAGATGCCGACGCGCATGGCGCCGCGCTCGCGCAGGTGCCGGGTCAGGGCCCGGGTGTCGATGCCGCTGATGCCGACGACGCCCTGGTCGCGGAGCGCGTCGTCGAGGGACCGCTGCGACCGCCACGAGGACGGGCGGCGGGCCGGGTCGCGGACGACGTACCCGCTCACCCAGATCTTCGAGGACTCGGGGTCCTCGTCGTTCATGCCGGTGTTGCCGACGTGCGGGGCGGTCATCACCACGACCTGGCGGTGGTACGACGGGTCGGTGAGCGTCTCCTGGTAGCCGCTCATGCCGGTCGAGAAGACGGCTTCGCCGAAGGTCTCGCCGGGGGCGCCGTAGGAGTCGCCGTGGAAGGTGCGGCCGTCCTCGAGGACGAGCATTGCCCTTGACTGGGCGGGAGCAGGCACGAGTGCCGGACCTCCTTCTCCGCCTCACGGGACGGTTCGTTAAAGGATGTCGATCGCGGCCGACCATATCAGCGCCCGTCCTGGCTATCGTCACGCCATGGACGACGCGGGACGGGTGTTGGCGCGGGCGCACGGGCTGGCCCAGGACTTCCTCGATGGCCTCGACGAGCGACCGGTCTGGCCGCGGGCGGGCTTCGAGGAGATGCTGGCTGCCTTCGACGGGCCGCTGCCCGACGAGGGGCTCGACCCCGTGGCCGTCCTCGACGAGCTCGCTGTCACCGCCGACACCGGGCTGACCGGCAACGCCGGGCCGCGGTTCTTCGGGTTCGTGGTCGGCGGGCACCTCCCCGTCGCCGTGGGTGCCGACTGGCTCACGTCCACGTGGGACCAGAACGCCGGTCTCAACTCTCTCGCCCCCGCCGCCGCCGCCGTCGAGGTGGTGGCCGGCCGCTGGCTGGTCGACGCGCTGGGGCTGCCCGCCGGGTCATCGGTCGGGTTCGTCACCGGCGGGATGATGGCGAACTACTCGTGCCTCGCCGCAGCCCGGCATGTCGTCCTGGCCCGCGCGGGCTGGGACGTGGCCGAGCGGGGGCTCTTCGACGCCCCTCGCGTGCGGATCGTCGTCGGCCACCACCGCCACGACACCATCGACCGAGCGGTCCGCTACCTCGGCTTCGGCCAGGACGCGCTGGTCGAGGTGGACTCCGACGACCAGGGCAGGATCGACGTCGACGACCTGGCCCGGGTGCTCGCCGACGGCGAGGGCCCGGTGATCGTCTGCCTCCAGGGAGGCGAGGTGCACACCGGGGCCTTCGACGACTTCGCGGCCGCGATTCCGGTCGCCCGGAGGTATGGCGCGTGGGTGCACGTCGACGGTGCGTTCGGGCTGTGGGCCGCGGCCAGCCCGACGCACCGGCACCTGACGCTCGGCCTGGCCGACGCCGACTCCTGGGCCACCGACGCCCACAAGACGCTGAACGTGCCCTACGACAGCGGGCTGGCGATCGTCCGCGACCCCGCCGCGCTGGCAGGGGCGTTCGGGGTGCACGCCGACTACCTGATCGGCGGGCATCGCAGACCCCGTCGAGCGGGTGCCGGAGTTCTCGCGGCGCGCTCGCGGGTTCGCCGTCTGGGCCGCGCTGCGGTCGCTGGGCCGCGACGGGCTTGCCGTGCTGGTCGACCACCTCTGTGCGACGGCATCGATGCTCGCCCAGGGCCTCGAGCAGATCGGCGAGATCGAGATCGTCAACGACGTCGTCTCCACCCAGGTGATGTTCCGGCTGTCGTCGGACGAGCGCACCGCCGAGCTCGGCCGCCGCCTGCTCGCCGACGGGACGTGCGTCGTGACCCCCGCCGTCTGGGACGGCCGCGCCGTCCAGCGCTGCTCGGTCTCCAACTGGTCGACCTCCGAGGCCGACGTGGCCGCCACCGTGGCCGCCGTCCGCCGCGTCGTCGCCGCCCTCTAGGCCGAGTTGCGTCTCCGGTACCGCCCAGTTGCGTACCGGGTACGCAAGTCGGAGGTACCGGAGGCGCGACTCGGCGACAAGGCGCGCGGAATGGGCGGCCGACCAGCGGGCGTTCGTACTGGCATGACCGACGTGGTGCCCGCGACCGGGCTGCACCCGCTGCTGCGGCAGCGGTGGAGCCCGCGCGCCTTCGACCCCGACCACGTCCTGGCCGAGGCCGAGGTCGACCTGCTGCTCGAGGCGGCCCGCTGGGCGCCGAGCGCCGGGAACTCGCAGCCCTGGGCGTTCGTGACCGCCCGCCGCCACGAGCCCGTCCACGAGCGGGTCGCCGGACACCTCGCCCGGAGCACCGCGTCGTGGGCGCCGACGGCGTCCTTGCTCGTGCTCAACGTGGCGCACCGCTGGGTCGACGACAGCGACCTGGAGTACTCCGAGTTCGCGTTCTACGACCTCGGGCAGGCCGTCGCCCACCTGACCATCCAGGCGCAGGCGATGGGGCTGGCGAGCCGCCAGTTCCGGGCCTTCGACAAGGAGGCCCTCGAGGTCGAGTTCGACGTCGGGCAGGGCTGGGAGCTGGTCAGCATGACGGCCGTCGGCCGCCCCCTGCCCGTGGACGAGTCCGCCTCGCGTCAGCCCCGTCGCCCGGTGGACGAGCTCCGCTGGCCGGTCAGCTGACGGGCAGCCCGACCAGCCGCGCGCTCTCCTCGCGCAACCGGAGGCCCAGCTTGTCGTCCTGGGCGAGCTCGGACGGGGGTCGCGGCTCGAAGCGGTCGAAGTACTCCCCCGTCACCCCCTCGACGTCCGGGGAGACCGCGAGGTACGTCAGCGCGCGGCCACCCTCCTCCGGCGAGAGCATCCGTCGCTTGGCGACCGCCAGGAACGGCCGCGCGTACCACGGCGCACGCGACCAGATGTCGGTCGCGACGCTGCCGGGGTGCACGGCGTTGACGGTCACCCCGAACGGAGCCAGCTCGGTCGCGAGCGACCGGGCGTACAGCACGTTGGCGAGCTTGGAGCGCGAGTACGCGCGCATGATCGAGTACCCGTGCTCGTGACCGAGGTCGTCGAGGTCCAGGGCGCCGTTGTAGTGCCCCACCGACGAGGTGATCACGATCCGCGCGGGCGCCGACACGATGAGCCGCTCCTTCAGCAGCTCGGTGAGCAGGAACCCGGCCACGTGGTTGACCGCGAAGGTCGCCTCGAGCCCGTCGTCGGTGACGGTGCGCCGCGCGAAGACGGTGCCGGCGTTGTCGACCAGGACGTCGATCCGTTCCAGCCGCTCGAGCAGGTCGCGGCCCAAGGTACGGACCGAGTCCAGCGAGGCGAAGTCCGCAGTGAAGGTGTCCACGTGGGTGGCTCCGGCTGCCCGGACGGCCTCGGCCGCGTCGGCGAGGCGCACCTCGTGGCGGCCGACGAGCACCAGGTGGTGCCCGTCGGCCCCGAGCTGGAGTGCTGACTCCAGCCCGATCCCGGCGCTCGCGCCGGTGACGACGATCGTGCTCACGGCGATGTCTTGCGACGGCTCAGAACGTGATGCCGCGCGCCGCGAACCGGGCCTTGACCGCGTTCGCCGCCGGCTGCCCGTCGCGCGCCAGGGCCGCGTCGTACGTCGCCTTGGCGGCCGCCGAGAACGACGTGTCGACCGCGTAGTCGAACTGCGAGTCGATCAGCGTCGTGTCCCACGCGGCCGCGGTCTTGCCCAGCTTGAGGTAGTCGCCCCGGATCTCCCAGAGCGCCTGGCTCCAGACCTGGCTGCGGTAGTGGACGCCGCCCACGGCCGTCGCCTGCAGGTTGGCCGCGAAGCTGCGGATGCAGTGCGGCGCATCCGTGTACGACGTGCTGTCCCAGTCCATCGGGCAGGCCGGGTTCGCCAGGACCGGCCAGCTGTACTGGGCGGCGGCGGCCAGCCCGACCGTCACGGCCAGGTAGTCACCGAACGACTCGCCGATGGCGCCGGCGTCGGCGCTCTGGCCGTACCCGGGGACCTGCGACTGGTGCACCGCGTGCCCGTACTCGTGGACGATCACCTCGGCGTCCTCGGCGTCGTCGACGCCACCCTTGCCGAGCCGGATCCGGTACGGCTTGTCGGTCTGGTAGCTGTTGTCGCCGCCGTACTGGTTGATCTTGACCGAGAAGGGCTCCTTGATGATGCCGGGGAGGGTGGAGCCGAAGCCGAGCGACTGCAGGTACTCCTGCGCCTGGTTGACCCAGAAGTAGCCCATCACCTGCTCGAACTGGTCCTGGTCGCGCGTGTAGATGTACTCACCGGTCCGCGAGTACGCCGGCGTGCCGGTCCCCGACTCGACCGTGACCCACTTGCCGCGCAGGTAACCGGAGCCGTCCAGGTTGCGCAGCGGGGCGAGGGCGTAGGCGGACGACGGCACCGCGGACGCGGCGTCCTTGTCGTCGGTCAACGTCTGGTCGTTGCTCGACTGCACCGGGTTCACCATGAACACCTGGGCGATGCCGGTGTCCTTGCCGGTGGTCGGCTTCGCGCTGGTGGCGGGAGCCAGGAGCAGGGTGCCGGTTGCGGCGGTGGCCGTCACGGCGATCAGGGCGAGGGCGCTGCGGGTCGTCACAGGATTTCTCACGCCGAGCAACCTAACCCGAGTCCCTCCGGCCGATCGAGGCCAGGGCCGGATCCTTTGCCGTCGTCGCGCCCCCGGCACGGCTAGAAGCGGCGTCGCTTGCGGTACCCGAACGGCCGCCCGTCGGGGTCCTGCAGCACCCGGAGCGGGAGCCGGGCCCAGAACCGGGTGCGCGGCGGCAGGTCCGGGACGTCCTGCTTGCGCAGCCGCCCCGGTGGCCGGTCACCGACCCGGCCGCCCACGTGCCAGGCGTCCAGCGCGTCGGCGCTGGCGGCGTACGTCCTGACCATGTCCTCCGGCTCGAGGCAGTCGGCCATCACCTCGCGCCAGGTCGCCTCGTCGGCGCCCTCCAGCGCGTCGAGGCGGCCCAGGTGCTCGGCCGCCAGTCGCAGCCGCAGGGACTGCGCGTACGGGCTCTTGTCGCCGTCGGCCCGGTCCACGATCGCGGCCGTCAGCTCGGAGTCGTGCGTCCACGACCGGCGGTTGAAGTTGTCGGAGCCCGTCGTGGCCCAGGCGTCGTCGACGACGCAGAGCTTGGCGTGCACGTAGATCGGCGTGCCCTGCTCGTTCTCCAGTCCGTACGCCGCCACCCTCCCGGGCGCCGCCTCCATCAGGTCGCGGATGGCGCGTTGCCGGCCGAGGAGCTGCGGCGTGCGGGAGCTGCCCTCGAGGTCGGGGTAGAGCGGCAGCACGCACACCAGGTGGAGGCCGGTGTTCTCGACCAGCGAGTCGAGGAAGGTGGAGGCGATCTCGTTGCCCCAGAAGTACTGGTCCTCGACGTAGATCAGCCGCCGCGCCCGCTTCGCCGCCTTCGAGTAGCCCAGCGCCACGCTGCGCTCGCCGCCCGGGGCGAACGGGTAGTCGCGCGCCTGCCGCAGGTTCGGGTAGGTGCGCAGCAGCTGGACGACGTGCGTCCCGCCCTCGACGGGCGGCGGCGGTGGCTGTTGAGGCGGCAGCGGGTCGGGGCTGCGATCGAGGCCGCGGATCTTGTCGGCGAGCCAGTAGTCCGGCCTCCGGCTGAGGGGCGCGGGGTCCTCCCAACGCTCCCGGAAGGTGGTCTCCACGTCGTGCACGGCGGGGCCGGAGATGGCCACCATCGCGTCGTGCCAGGGCGGGCGGTCGCCGTACTCCTCGCTCAGCGGCTGCGGCTGCGGGTCGCCGAGGTGTCGGTGGTCGTCGCGACGCGAGTGCGCCAGGTCGATGCCGCCGACGTAGGCGATGTCGCGGGCCGGGTCGTCGCGGTGCCGGATGACCACGAACTTCTGGTGGTGGGACCCGCCGTTGCGCACCCGCATGTCGAGCAGCGCCTCCGCGCCGCGTTGTTGCAGCTCCTCGCCCAGGGTGCGGTTCTCGCGGGAGAAGAACCCGACCTTGTCCCAGTGGGAGCGCCAGATCAGCCCGCGGACGTCGACACCGCGCTCGTCGGCGCGGGCCAGCACGTCGACGACGGCGCTGTCGGGGTCGTCGGCCACGAGCAGCTCGTCGGCGTCGCCCTGCCAGTCGGTGAACAGCACCAGGTCGCCGTCGCGGGTCGCCTGGAGGCGCTCGTGCAGCTCGCGGAAGTACGTCACGCCGTCGATGAGCGGCCTCGCGAGGTTGCCCTCCGACCAGGGGCCGTCGTCGTCGAGGCGGGTGGCGTCGTTGTCGCGCTCGGCCGTCGTGAGGAGCCAGTCGGTGATGTCAGCCACGTCAGCCGACGCTAGTCCTGCCGGGTACGTCGACGGCTCACCCCAGCGCGCGGACGGATCCCTCCCAGCGCCGGCGCAGCCAGCGGTCGTGCGACGCGACGACGACGGCGCCCGGACTGCGGCCGAGCGCCTCCTCGATCTCGCCGGCCAGCGCCGGGGACAGGTGGTTGGTGGGCTCGTCGAGCAGCATCAGGTCGGGGCCCTGGGCCACGGCCACGGCCAGGCCGAGCCGCCGACGCTGGCCGACCGAGAGCAGCCCGACGGGACGGTGGTGGTCGCGCGGGTGGACCAGCCCGAGGTCACGGAGGGCGGGCGCGTCCTCGAGGCCGGCCACCGCGTCGGCGTACACGTCGGCCGCTCGCCTGGCCCGGTCCGGGAAGGTGACGTCCTGGGCGAGCTCGGCGACGCGGCCACCGACCGACACCGAGCCGACCGTCGGGGTCAGCCGGCCGGCCAGCACGCCGAGCAGCGTCGACTTCCCGGAGCCGTTGGCGCCGGTCACGAGCAGGTGCTCGCCCGCCTCGACGTCGAGGCGGTCCAGGCACAGCCGCCCCGCGACCACGAGGTCGCGGACCTGCACGAGCCGTCCGCTGTCGGTCTCCTCGGCCAGCCGGTGCCGGAACACGAGCGGCTTCGGGGGCTTGCGCACCTGGTCGCGCTCAGCGCTGTCGAGGCGCCGCCGGGCGTCGCGCTTGCGTCGGGACAGCGTGCTCTCGACCTTGGCGCCCTTGGCCTTGTAGATGAACTTGTCGTTGTCGGTGGGGCCGCGGTTGTGGGCGATCTGCGCCGTGCCGATCTTGGTGGCCGCCCGGAGCCGGTCCAGCTCGTCCTGCTGGTCGGCGTACGTCTCCTCCCAGCGCCGACGGGCGTCCTCGCGGGAGGCGACGTAGTCGCTCCAGCCGCCACCGAACCGCCGACCGCCCTGCCCGTCGGTCCCGAACGCCGTCGGGTCGAGGTCGACCAGGTCGGTGCACACGTCGTCGAGCAGCACCCGGTCGTGGCTGGCGAGCAGCACCACCCCGGGCAGGTCGAGCAGGAACCGGGTCAGCACCTCGATGGCGTCGTCGTCGAGGTGGTTGGTCGGCTCGTCGAGCAGCAGGCAGGCGGGCCGGGTGGTCATCACGGTCGCGATCGCCAGCCGCGTACGTTGCCCGCCGGACAGGGTGCCGACCTCACGCGCGGGGTCGAGGGTGCCGAGTCCGAGCTCGTGGGCGGCCACCTCCGCGCGGCGGTCGGCGTCCCAGGCGTCGTGGTCGACCGCGTGCTCGAGGGCCGCGGCGTACGCCGCCTGGCCGGCGTCGTCGTGGACGTCACCGGCGAGCTCCTCGACGCGCCGCACGGCCTCGCGCAGCGGCCGCAGCGTCGCCGCGAGCACCTCGCCGACGGTGCGGTCGTCGCGGAACGGCGGCTCCTGGCCGAGGAGCACCAGGTCGGTCGGCGCCTCGAGCGTGCCGGTGACGCGGGCGGATGAGGGCAGTCGGCCCGCGACCGCCCTCAGCAGGGTCGACTTGCCGGTGCCGTTCTCCCCGACCAGGCCGATCCGCCGCCCCGGCTGGGCGACCAGGTCGACGCCGGTCAGGGCGGTGCGGTCACGGAACGAGACGGAGAGGTCGCGGAGGACGACGGGCTTGAGCGCAGACATGCGGCAGTCCTGACGGTGGTACCGATGACTCGCCGGGCGTCAGCCGCGGGCGCGAGTCGGGTCAGGCAGTGCATCCACATGATGCGACCAGGGTACGTGAGTAATGACGCCGTCGGCCGAATCCATGGTCGAGTTGCGCCTCCGGTGACGCTCAGTTGCGTACCCGAGTGCGCAACTCGGCGCGTCACGAGGCGCAACTCAACGACGGGGCTACTGGAGCTTGCCGTCGAGGACGGTGGCCTTGCCGCGGAGGAAGGTGGCGACGACGCGACCGGGGAGCTCGCGGCCGGCGTACGGGGTGTTGCGGGAGAGCGAGGCGGTCTCGGCCGCGTCGACCACGTGGGTGGCGGCGGGGTCGTAGAGGACCACGTTGGCCGGGGCGCCGTCCTCGAGCGGGCGGCCGTGGTCGGTGAGCCGGCCGATGCGCGCCGGGGCGGCGGACATCCGCTCGGCGACGCCCGCCCAGTCGAGCAGGCCGGTGTCCACCATCGTCTGCTGGACGACCGAGAGGGCGGTCTCGAGGCCGAGCATGCCGAAGGCGGCGGCCGCCCACTCGCAGTCCTTGTCCTCGTGCGGGTGGGGCGCGTGGTCGGTGGCGACGATGTCGATGGTGCCGTCGGCCAGGCCGGCCCGCAGCGCCTCGACGTCGGCCGCCGAGCGCAGCGGCGGGTTGACCTTGTAGACCGGGTCGTAGGTCGCCGCGAGCTCGTCGGTGAGCAGGAGGTGGTGCGGGGTGACCTCGGCGGTGACGTTCCAGCCGCGCGACTTCGCCTGGCGCACGATCTCGACCGAACCCGCCGTGGAGACGTGGCACACGTGCAGCCGGGAGCCCACATGAGCGGCCAGCAGGCAGTCGCGGGCGATGATCGCCTCCTCGGCGACGGCGGGCCAGCCGGCCAGACCGAGGCGGCCGGAGAGCTCGCCCTCGTTCATCTGGGCGTTCTCGGTGAGCCGCGGCTCCTGCGAGTGCTGGGCGATCACGCCGTCGAACGCCTTGACGTACTCCAGCGCGCGCCGCATCAGGAGCGGGTCGCTGACGCACTTGCCGTCGTCGGAGAACACCCGCACCCGCGCGGCCGAGTCGGCCATCGCGCCGAGCTCGGCGATCCGCTCGCCGGCCAGGCCGACGGTGACCGCGCCGACCGGGAACACGTCGGCGTACCCGGCCTCGCGCCCGAGCCGCCAGACCTGCTCGACCACGCCGGCGGTGTCGGCGACGGGCTCGGTGTTGGCCATCGCGTGCACGGCGGTGAAGCCGCCCAGCGCCGCGGCGTGGGTGCCGGTCTCGACGGTCTCGGCGTCCTCGCGGCCCGGCTCGCGGAGGTGGGTGTGCAGGTCGACCAGGCCGGGCAGGGCGATCAGGCCGGTCGCGTCGATCACCTCGGCGCCGGCGGCAGCGTCCGCGTCGTACGCCGTCACGACGACGCCGTCGCGGAGCAGGAAGTCGCTGGGCTCGCCGCCGAGGACCGCGGCCCCCTGGATGAGGTACGTGGTCACGCGTCGGCTCCTTCGGTCGTGGCGGTGTCGTCGGCGGTCTCGTGCTCGGACCCCGACAGCAGCAGGTACAGCACCGCCATCCGGACGGCGACGCCGTTGGTCACCTGCTCCACGATCACCGACCGGTCGCTGTCGGCGACGTCGGCGGTGATCTCCATGCCCCGGACCATCGGGCCGGGGTGCATCACGATGGTGTGGTCCTGGAGGGTCGCCATCCGGCGACCGTCGAGCCCGTAACGACGCGAGTACTCGCGTGCGGTCGGGAAGAAGCCGCCGTTCATCCGCTCACGCTGGACGCGCAGCATCATCACCGCGTCGGCCTTCGGGATCACGCCGTCGAGGTCGTACGACGTCTCCACGCCCCAGGTGTCCACGCCCACGGGCAGCAGGGTCGGCGGCGCGACCAGGGTGACCTCGGCGCCGAGCGTCTGCAGGAGCAGCGCGTTGGAGCGGGCCACCCGCGAGTGCAGGACGTCGCCGACGATGGCGATCCGCTGCCCGTCGAGGGTGCCGCCGTTGCGCGGCCCGAGGTGGCGCCACATCGTGAACGCGTCGAGCAGCGCCTGGGTCGGGTGCTCGTGGGTGCCGTCGCCGGCGTTGACCACCGACGAGCGCACCCAGCCGGAGTGGGCCAGCCGGTGCGGGGCGCCGCTGGCGCCGTGGCGGATGACCACGGCGTCCGCGCCCATCGCCTCGAGCGTCAGCGCGGTGTCCTTGAGCGACTCGCCCTTGGAGAGCGAGGAGCCCTTGGCCGAGAAGTTGATGACGTCGGCCGAGAGCCGCTTGGCCGCGGCCTCGAAGGAGATGCGGGTGCGCGTGGAGTCCTCGAAGAAGAGGTTGACCACGGTCCGGCCGCGCAGGGCCGGCAGCTTCTTGATCGGCCGGTCGGCCAGCGAGCGCATCTCGTCGGCGGTGGCGAGCACGAGCTCGGCGTCCTCGCGGGTCAGGTCGGCGGCGCTGAGCAGGTGGCGCTTCATCGGGCTCCGTCCAGGATGGAGACGGAGTCGACCCCGTCGATGGCTTCGAGGCTGACCCGGACCCGCTCGGCGAGCGAGGTCGGGAGGTTCTTGCCGACGAAGTCGGCGCGGATCGGCAGCTCGCGGTGGCCGCGGTCGACCAGCACGGCGAGCTGGACGCCCTGGGGGCGGCCCACCTCGGTCAGCGCGTCGAGCGCGGCCCGGATCGTACGGCCGGAGTAGAGCACGTCGTCGACCAGCACCACGGTCTTGCCGTCGATGCCCCCGGGCGGGATGTCGGTCGGCATCAGGGTCCGGGCCGGCTTGAGGCGCAGGTCGTCGCGGTACATCGTCACGTCGAGCGACCCGACCGGGACCGAGACGCCCTCGACAGCGGCCATCCGTTCGGCGATGCGCTCGGCGAGCGGGACGCCGCGTGACGGGATCCCGAGCAGCACGAGGTCGTCGGCACCGCGGTTGCGCTCGAGGATCTCGTGCGAGATGCGGGTGAGGGCCCGGGTGATGTCACGGGCGTCGAGGACGGTGCGGGAGTGGTCCGTCTCTCCGGTACTTGCTGCAGGCTGGGCGCACACGTGCGGCCTGACCTCCTTCTCCGCCTCACGGGACGGCTCGTTAAAGGATGTCGATCGGGCGTCACCTTACAGCCGGTCCCCCGTGCCGTGTGAAACGCTGCGTGCGTGTCAGCCGCCCGCCGCTACGCGATCTCCGGGCGCGACCACACCGGCAAGACCACGATCTGTCATGCGGTGACCGCCCGCCTCCGCGCGCAGGGTGTGGACGCCCAGATGGTCGACGAGCAGTCCCGCCGCAGCGTCGCGCTGGCTGAGGGTCGACGCGGGGTCACCACCCAGCTGGACCTGTTCGCCCGCACCGTGGTCGTCGAGCTCGAGGTGGCCCGGTCCAGCGCCGTCGTGGTGTGCGACCGCTCGCTGGTCGACATCCTCGCCTACACCGACCTGCTGCCCCCGGACTCCGACCCGTCGGACCTCGCCATGCGCCGGGCCATGGACGCGTTCGCCGAGCACTACCTGGCGACGTACGCCGCGATCTTCCTGCCCGCCTGGACGCTGGAGACCGTGGAGGACGACCCGCTTCGCGCGCCGGTCCGCCACCTCCAGGACGACCTGGCCGCCCACATCGAGCGCCGCCTCGCGCCGCACGCCGACCTGGTCGTCCGCCTCGACACCCAGGCCACCGCCGTCGACGCGGTCGTCGACCGCGTGCTGCGCGACATGTGACCATGACGCGGTGCCCGCACCCACCCGTCGTACGCTCCTCGGCGCCGGCCTCGCGTCCGTCTCCGTCGCCGCCGGACTGACCGCCTGCGACGCCGAGGCCCCGGCCGCCGACCCGACACCGTCGTCCACCCCCTCCGGGGCGGTCGCCACGGACTCGGCGTCGCCCACTGCCTCGGCGGCAGCGACGGCCCCGACGATCCCGGACTTCGACGAGACCGACTGGGAGTCGGTGCGGGCGCAGTTCCCGCTCGACCCGGCGATGGCTCAGTTCGCGGCCTTCGTGCTCTCGCCGCACACCGCCCAGGTGGACGCCGCGATCGACTTCCACCGCGGCCGGCTCGCCCTCGACACGGAGGGCACCCTGCTCGAGGGGTTCGAGCTCGAGAACGCGGTGCGCCGGGCCGCAGCCGACCACTCCGGCGGGACGCCCGGGCAGTACGCCCTGACGGACTCGACGACGATGGGGATCGCCACCATGTACGGCGGCCTCGCGCTGTCCGCGGACGACGAGGTGCTGTCGACCACGCATGACTTCTTCTCGACCGAGGACTCCCTGCGGCTGCTGACCAAGCGCACCGGAGCCCCGGTCAGGCGGGTCACGCTCTACGACCAGCCGTGGCAGGCGAGCGTCGACGAGATGGTCTCCCGGCTGGTCGCCGGGCTCACCCTGCGCACCAAGGTCGTGGCGGTGACCTGGGTGCACTCCTCGACCGGTGTCCGGCTGCCCATCAAGGAGATCAGCGAGGCGATCGACGGCCGGGCGCTGCTCTGCGTCGACGGCGTGCACGGCTTCGCGGCGGTCGACGTCGACCTGCCCGACCTCGGCTGCGACTTCCTGTCCGCCGGCACCCACAAGTGGCTGTTCGGGCCCCGGGGCACCGGCATCCTGTGGGGCCGCGACTGGCAACCGCTCACCGAGCTCATCCCGTCGTTCTCGGGTCCCGATGAGGGCGCCCGGCTCTCCCCCGGCGGCTACCACGCCTTCGAGCACCGCTGGGCCCTCGACCAGGGCTTCGCGTTCCACCAGAAGGTGGGCCGCGCGGCCGCCGTCCAGCGCACCGTCGAGCAGGCCTCGCAGCTCAAGGAAGGGCTGGCCGGGGCGAAGGGCATCCGCGTGGTGACGCCGGCGGACCCGGAGGTCTCGGCCGGGATCGTGTGCCTCGACGTCGAGGGCCTGCCGCCGGGCAACGGCGTGTACGAGCTCCGTCAGCAGGGCATCGTGGCGAGCGCGACGCCGTACCAGAAGTCGTACCTCCGCCTCGGTCCCAGCATCGTCACCACGCCCGAGCAGGTGGACGCGGCGGTCGAGGCGGTCGCCGGACTGGTCTGACAGATTGGGCTCATGGCCACCGGCACCCACGACCACCCCGCCGACCCCCGCAACGACGAGATCCTGATCTGGGTCAACGGCGAGCTCAGACCGCGTGCGGAGGCCGTCGTCTCGGTCTTCGACTCCGGGTTCGTGCTGGGCGACGGCGTCTGGGAGGGCATCCGCGTCTCCGGCGGGCACCCGGTCTTCCTCGAGCGCCACCTCGACCGGCTCTGGGAGGGGGCGAAGGCGATCATGCTCGACCTCGGGATGAGCCGCGACGCCCTGACCGCGGCGATCTACGACACGATCCGCGGCAACGACATGAGCGACGGCGTGCACATCCGGCTGATGGTGACGCGCGGCGTGAAGTCGACGCCGTACCAGGACCCGCGGATGACGATCGGCCCGGCCACCGTGGTGATCATCGCCGAGCACAAGGAGCCGATGCCCTCCACCGTCACCGACGGCATCACGCTCTTCACCACCCACGTGCGTCGCGCGACCCCCGACACCCTCGACCCCAAGCTCAACGCGCACTCCAAGCTCAACGACATCCAGGCCTGCATCCAGGCCTACACGGCCGGCGCCGACGAGGCGCTGATGCTCGACCCGCACGGCTTCGTGGCGACGTGCAACAGCACGCACTTCTTCTGCGTCGTGGAACGGGACCAGGGTCCCGAGGTGTGGACCTCGGACGGCCGGTTCTGCCTCGCGGGCATCACCCGCGGCAACGTGCTCCGCGTCTGTCGCGACGCCGGCATCACCGCCCGCGAGACGACGTTCAGCCTCACCGACGTGTACTCCGCCTCCGAGGCGTTCGTGACCGGCACCTTCGCCGGCGTCGTGCCGGTGCGCTCGGTCGACGGTCGCACCATCGGCACCGGCGCGCGCGGACCCGTCGTCGAACGCCTCCAGGGCCTGTACGGCGAGCTGGTCGCGGCCGACGTACGGTCCCGCTCGTGACCCGGGTCGCGATGTGGTCGGGCCCGCGCAACATCTCCACCGCGATGATGCGGGCGTGGGAGAACCGCCCGGACACGGTGGTCGTCGACGAGCCGTTCTACGCGGCGTA
This sequence comes from uncultured Actinomycetota bacterium, assembly GCA_963839565.1. GTDB lineage: Bacteria > Actinomycetota > Actinomycetes > Propionibacteriales > Nocardioidaceae > Nocardioides. Next base: position 120,748 of record CAWIVR010000017.1, read on the forward strand.
CCTCGCTCGGACGGGCTCGGACCACCCCGGCCGCGACGAGGTGATCGCCTCGCAGCCGACCGAGCCCGCCGAGGTGGTCGAGGCCCTGCTCGCGCCGCTGCCGGACGGTCGACCGGTGCAGTACGTCAAGCACATGACCCACCACCTCCTGCCCGAGGACGACCTGACCTGGGTCGGCGCCTACCGCAACGTGCTGCTGATCCGCCGGCCCGACGAGGTGGTCGCGTCCTACCTCCGCTCGCGCGAGGTCTGCGAGCCCGACGACATCGGCCTGCTGCAGCAGGTCCGGCTGCTCGAGGTGCTCGACGACACCCCGATCGTGGACGCCGCTGATTTCCTGCGCGATCCCGAGTCGTACCTGAGATGGCTCTGCGACTGGCTCGGGATCGGGTTCACCGACCGGATGCTGGCGTGGCCCCCGGGGCCGCGCGACAGCGACGGGGTGTGGGCACCGCACTGGTACGACGCCGTGTGGGCGTCGACCGGCTTCGAGCCGTACCGACCCCGCGACGTCCACCTGGACGCCGACGGCGAGCGCGGTCGCGGCGGCCTGCCGCCCGGCGTACGAGCGGCTGCACGACGCACGACTCGTCCTCTAGGAACAGGAGCACTCCCATGATCGACCCGACCCAGGCCTTCCACGGCTTCGCGGTGCCCGACATCGACGGCCGCCCGCGCCTTCTACGCCGACGTGCTCGGCCTCGAGGTGACCGAGGAGAACGGCATGCTGCAGCTGTCCCTGGGCAGCGGCCCGAAGACGCTGGTCTACCCCAAGCCGAACCACGAGCCGGCGTCGTACACGATCCTCAACTTCCCCGTCCCCGACGTCGAGGCTGCCGTCGACGACCTGACGGCGAAGGGCGTGACGTTCGAGAAGTACGAGGGCACGCCCACCGAGACCGACGCGAAGGGCGTCTTCCGTGGCGGCGGTCCGCTCATCGCCTGGTTCACCGACCCCGCCGGCAATGTCATGTCGGTGATCGAGGTCGAGTAATCCGCTGGCGGTTGCCACCGCCGGGTGCCTACGGTGCGGACCATGGTGATGTACATGGTGATGGTGCGTCGTGTCCGGGCGACCGGGCGGACGACCGCTCTGGGGATGGCATCCGCTCCGTGCTGACTGGGCCGAGCGTCTCGTGGCCGGGTCCCCGGTCACCCGGCACGACGTCGTCCTCGACCTCGGCGCCGGTCTCGGCGCGCTGACCCGACCGCTCGCCGCCACCGGCGCGCGGGTGATCGCGGTCGAGCTGCACCCGCGCCGCGCTGCCGCGCTCAGACAGCAGTACGCCGGTAGCCGCGTCGCGGTCCTCGAGCTCGACCTGCGCGACTTCACCCTGCCCGGACGGCCCTACCGGGTCGTCGCCAACCCGCCGTACGCCGGCGTCAACGCGCTGGTCCGCCGCTTGCTCGCCGACCGGCACCTCAGGTCGGCCGACCTGGTGGTGGACGAGGGCGCGGCCCGCGGCCTGCTCCGGTCCTCGCCGCGTCTCGTGCTCGGAGAGCGGGTGCCGCGGCACGCGTTCGTGAACCCGCCGCCGGTGGCCGGGAGGGTGCTGCAGATCAGGCGAACGGGTCGCGGCGTAGCTCCCGGCAGCTGGGCCAACAGCTCGCGCGCCTGCGCCGCGACCTTGTGCTCGACGAGCACCTCGTACTTGGTCGCGACCACCGAGGTGACCGAGGAGAAGTCGCGCTGGCCGCGGGTGAAGGCGTACCCGACCAGGGCCCAGATCACGCCGAACAGCGCACCGATGACCACCGTCGAGAGGAGAACTCCGAGAACTCCCTCGTCGGTGAACAGGGTGAAGATCAGGCCGATGAACAGGCCCAGCCAGACGCCCGAGATCAGCCCGCCGAGGGCGACGCGGCCGGTGGTGAGCCGGCCGGTGATCCGCTCGACCCGCTTGAGGTCGGTCCCGACGATCATGCAGTTCTGGACCGGGAACTCCTTGTCGGAGAGGAAGTCGACCGCCTTCTGCGCGGCGGCGTAGTCGTCGTACACCGCCAGCGACTGGGGGAACTCCAGCCCCAGCGGGGACGCGACGTTGCGGGGTGCTCCGGATGCCATGCTCACCCGTCCAGTCTGCCAGGGCTGGTCGTGTCAGCCCTTCGTCAGGTCGAGCTCCTTCAGCGCGTGCTCGAGGGCCCGGTGGTAGGTCGGGTAGGCGAAGTGCATGCTGAGCAGCGTGGCCACCGGGATCTCCGCGTGCACGGCCGCCTCGAGCATCGACAGGATCTCGCCGCCCGACTCGGCCACGACGCAGCCGCCGACGAGGACGCCGCGCTTGCGGTCGGCGACCAGCTTGATGACGCCCTGCTCCTTGGCCAGCCAGCCGCGGGCACCGAGGTCGCCGGTCGAGACCGCCACGTCGAGCCCCGCGTCGCGCGCGGCCTTCTCGCTGAGGCCCACCGACGCCACCTCGGGCTCCGTGAACGTCACCCGCGGGACCGCGCGGTAGTCGGCCCAGGGACCGTCCTCGCCGAGCGCGTCGCGGACGACGACCGCCCCCTGGTACATCGACACGTGCGTGAACGCGCCCTTGCCCGTGATGTCGCCGATCGCCCACAAGAGCTCGCCGGCCCGCATCCGCTCGTCGGTCTCGACCACCTTGAGGTCGTCGGGCAGACCCACGGTGTCGAGGCCGATGAAGTCGAGGTTGGCGTGCCGACCGGCGGCGACCAGCAGCTTCTCCGCCCGCACCGGCTTGCCGTCCACGCGCAGCGTGAACCCGTCGTCGTCGTGGGTCACCGAGTCGACCGTCGCGCCGGCGAGCACGGTGATGCCCTCGTCCGTGAAGGCCTTCGTGAGCACCTCAGAAGCCTCGGGCTCCTCGACCGCGACCAGGCGGTCGGCGACCTCGACGACGGTGACGTCGACGCCGTACCGCGCGAAGACCTGCGCGAACTCGCACCCGATCGGTCCTCCGCCGAGCACGACCAGCGACGCGGGCAGGTCGGTCACGGTCACCGCGTCGCGGTTGGTCCAGTACGGCGTCCCCTCCAGGCCGTCGATCGGCGGCGCGGCCGGCCGGGTGCCGGTGTTGAGCACCACGCCCTTGCGGGCGACGTACGTCGTGCCGCCGACGCGGACGCGTCCGGGCCCGTCCAGCACGCCGCGACCGCGGTGGAAACGGGCACCGCTGTCCTCGAGACGCTTGACCGCGACCGTGTCGTCCCAGTCGTCGGTGGCCTCGTCGCGCACTCGGCGGGCGACCTCGGACCAGTCGGGCTCCACCGTCGCGGTGCCCCCGAAGTCGGGGACCTTGCGCGCGGCGGCGACCACGTGGGCCGCCGCGATCATCATCTTCGAGGGCACGCAGCCGTAGTACGGGCACTCGCCGCCGACCAGGCGGTCCTCGACGCCGAGGACGTCCAGGCCGGCGCGGGCCAGCTTGATGGCGACGTGCTCACCTCCGGGGCCGAGGCCCAGGACGACGACATCGACCTCGACGTCGGCCGGCTCAGGGACGTCGGTCACTGCTTGCTCAGGTGCCTGGCCCGCGCGAAGCAGAAGAGTCCGTAGCAGATGAGGCCGGCGGCGATGATGACCAGCAGGAACTGGCCGAAGGGGTAGGTCAGCACCTTGTGCAGCGCCTGGTCGAGGTTGCCCGACTTGCTGGCGTCGTGGGTGATCCCGCCGTACAGGATCAGGCCACCCACGATGGCGATGGCGATGCCCTTGCCGATGTAGCCGACCTTGCCGAACATGAGGTAGGCCTTGCCGGTCTGGCCCGACTTGCCCTCGGACGAGAGGTGCTTGGCGTAGCTCTCGGTGAAGCCCTTCCGCACGTGGTTGGCGCCGTAGGCGATGACCGCGAGTCCGACGGCGGCGATGATCCACTGACCGGCGGGCCAGTCCATCACCGTCTGGGTCCACGTCGAGCCACCGGACGAACCCGAGTGCATGGCCACGTTGAGCGCGCTGATGCCGACGGCGGCGTAGAGGGCGGCCTTCAGCCCCGAGACGGCGCGGGCCTTCCAGCGGTCGCTGCCGTCCTTCTCCTGGTGCCCGAAGAAGACTCCAGGAGACGCCACAGCACGAGCAGGAACATCCCGATGGCGATCGCCCAGACGAGCACGTCACCGAAGGGCTGTTGCGACAGCTCCTGCATGGCCCCCTTGTTGGACGCCTTCTCGTCGGTCTGGCCGAAGGCGAGCTGCAGCGACAGCCAGCCCACCAACAGGTGGACGACGCCGTAGCAGATCAGCCCCGCGCGGATCGCCCACTCGAGCCAGTCGCTGTTGTGGGCCTCCTTGCCCATCCGCTCGGCTTGGTTCGTCATCTCTCCCATGCCCGAAATCTAGTGGTTTCGGGTGCGCGGAGGGCCCACCCCCAGGGGGGTTTAGCGCCGCATGCGCGGTCAGGCGACGATGTCGGCCTTGCTGCGCAGCATGGCGCCCGAGGACCCCGTTGACGAAGGCGGGCGAGTCGTCGGTCGACAGGTCGCGCACGAGGCTGACCGCCTCGTCGACGGCCACCGGGTCGGGCACGTCCTCGGCCCACAGGAGCTCGAAGACGCCGATCCGCAGCGCCGTGCGGTCGACCGCGGGCATCCGGTTCAGCGCCCAGCCCTGCGAGTACTCGGCGAGCAGCTCGTCGATCCGCGCCTGGTGCTCGGCGACCCCGCGCACCAGGTACGCGACGTACGGGTTGCTCGGTCCCTCGCCGGCCTCGATGCGCTGGTCGAGCGCGGCGACGGCGTCCTGGCCGCGCAGGTCGGCGGCGTACAGGATGTCGAGGGCCCGCTTGCGGGCTCGGGAGCGTGCGGGCACGGGGAGGTCAGCTCAGCCGGTGACGCGGCCGAGGTACGAGGAGTCGCGGGTGTCGACCTTGATCTTCTCGCCGGTGGTGATGAAGAGCGGCACGTTGACGGTCGCGCCGGTCTCGACCGTGGCGGGCTTGGTGCCGCCGGTCGAGCGGTCGCCCTGGAGGCCGGGCTCGGTGTAGGTGACCTCGAGCTCGACCGAGGCGGGCAGCTCGATGTAGAGGACCCGGCCGTCGTTGGTGGCCACGATGGCCTCCTGGTTCTCCAGGAGGAAGTTCGAGGCGTCGCCGACGATCTCGGGCGTGATCTCGAGCTGGTCGTAGGTGCCGGTGTCCATGAAGACGTACGACGTGCCGTCGTTGTAGAGGTACTGCATCGTCCGCTTGTCGACGTTCGCCACCTCGACCTTGACGTCGGCGTTGAAGGTCTTGTCCACGGTCTTGCCGGACTCGACGTTCTTCAGCTTGCTGCGGACGACGGCACCGCCCTTGCCGGGCTTGTGGTGCTGGAACCAGATGACCTGCCAGAGCTGGCCGTCGAGGTTGAGCACCATGCCGTTCTTCAGGTCGTTGGTCGTCGCCATGCGCGCGGATCTGCCTTCGGTGATCGAGGTACGTGGGGAGGCCCGGTGGGCCAGCGGTCGAGTCTAGTGCGCAGGCGCACGACGGTCGGAATCGTCGTGCGTCTCGAGGCTCGCCTGGCGCCCTCGCACCTCGACCGCCGATCCCTCGGTGTTGAGGTGCGAGGGCCCTAGCCAGCCTCGAACACCGATCTACAGCGACTGGAGCGCCTCGCGGTAGCCGTCGACCCCCTGGCCGACGACCACCGCCTTGGCGTGCGGAGTGACCACCGACGTGTGCCGGAACTCCTCCGGCCGCTGGGCCGGGTCGCTGAGGTGCACCTCCACCAGGGGGGCGCTGAGCTGCGCGCAGGCGTCGTACAGGGCCAGCGAGTAGTGCGTCCACGCGCCGGCGTTCAGCACGACCGGCGTGCCCTCGTCGGCGGCCTCGTTGAGCCAGTCGAGCAGGAGCCCCTCGTGGTTCGTCTGGCGTACCTCGACGTCGTACGCCAGCTCGCGGCCCCAGTCGACGCACAGCTCGACGAGCTCGTTGTACGACGTGTGGCCGTAGATGTCGGGCTCGCGCCGCCCGAGCCGCCCGAGGTTCGGACCGTTGAGCACCAGGACCTTCATCTCACTCCCCCGTCATGACCGCGTACGCCGCCCGCAGCATCTCTTCCGGCGGGTCGGTCAGCACCTGCGGCGCGCCGACACCGGACAGCACGACGAACCGCAGCTTGCTGCCGCGCGCCTTCTTGTCCACGGCCATGGCCGCGCGCAGCTCCTCGTACGACGCGCCGTACCAGCGCGTGGGCAGCCCCACGCGCTCGAAGGCCGCGCGGTGGCGTTCGGCGGTGGCGTCGTCCAGCACCCCGGCCAGGCGGGCCAGCTCGGCGACGTACACGGACCCGATCGCGACCGCCTCGCCGTGCCGGACGGCGTAGTCGCTGGCGCGCTCGATCGCGTGCGCCATGGTGTGCCCGTAGTTGAGCACCTCGCGACCCCCGGTCTCCTTCAGGTCGGCGACGACGACGTCGATCTTGACGCGGATCGCGCGCTCCACCAGCTCGCGGAGCACCGGCGAGTCCGAGGTCAGCTCGGCCGGGTCGGTGCTCTCGACGAGGTCGAGGATCACGGGATCGCGGATGAAGCCGCACTTGACGACCTCGCCGAGGCCGGCGACCAGCTCCTCGCGGGGCAGCGTGTCGAGCAGGGCCAGGTCGCAGAGGACGCCGGCCGGCTCGTGGAAGGAGCCGACGAGGTTCTTGCCCGCGCGGGTGTTGATGCCGGTCTTGCCGCCCACGGCGGCGTCGACCATCGCGAGCAGGCTGGCCGGCAGGTGCACCACCCGGACGCCGCGCAGCCAGGTCGCGGCCACGAAGCCGCCCAGGTCGGTCGTCGCGCCGCCACCCAGGGTGACGACGGCGTCGGAGCGCGTGAACTCCGCCTGGCCGAGGGCCTCCCAGCACCGCGCCGCCTCCGCCGCGGTCTTGGCCTCCTCACCGTCGGACACGGGGAGGAGCAGCACGTCGCGGTCACGCAGGACGGTCCGCACCCGGTGGGCCAGGTCGCCCAGTCGCTCGGGATGCACGAGAGCGACCCGCTCGGGCGCCTCTCCCAGCACCCCGGGCAGCCGGTCGAGCAGGTCGCGGCCGACGACCACGTCGTACGGCGACGCGCCGCCCACGTGGAGGGTCGTGGCACCGGACGCGTCGCTCATGGCCCGTCACTGATGGGCACGGCGACCTTGCGCAGGATCTCGTCGGCGACCTCGTCGGGCGTGCGCCCGTCGGTGTCGACGGTCTCGGTGGCCACGGCCTCGTAGATCGGCGTGCGCTCGTCGAGCAGCGCCTTGATCCGTCCGCGCACGTTGCCGAGGAGCAGCGGGCGGGCGCTGCCGAGACCGACCCGCTTGACCGCCTCGGAGAGGCCGACCCGCAGGAACACCACGCGGTGGCCCGCCAGCAGGTCCCGGGTGGCGGGGTCGAGCACGGCTCCCCCGCCCAGCGCGAGGACGCCGTCGTGCTCCACGATCGCGCGCTCGACGGCGGCCCGCTCGAGGGCGCGGAAGTGCTCCTCGCCGGAGTCGACGAAGATGTCGGAGATGGTGCGGCCCTCGGCCGTCTCGACGTCGGCGTCGGTGTCTCGCGCGGACGTGCCCCAGGCGGCGGCGAGCAGTGCCGCGACCGTGGTCTTGCCCGCGCCCATCGGGCCGACGAGCACCACGACGGGTCGGGTCACCGTCACCTGAACCTCAACGTGTCGAGGTAGCTCTCGACGTTGCGGCGGGTCTCGGTGACGCGAGTCCCCGCCGAACTTCTCCAGCACCGCGTCGGCGAGCACCAGCGCGACCATCGCCTCCGCGACGATGCCGGCGGCAGGGACCGCGCACACGTCGGACCGCTGGTGGTGGGCGACGGTCTCCTCGCCCGTGGTCACGTCGACGGTGCGCAGCGCGCGCGGCACGGTGGCGATCGGCTTCATGGCCGCGCGTACCCGCAGGATCTCGCCGGTCGTCATGCCGCCCTCGGTGCCGCCGGAGTGGCCGCTGACGCGGCGGATCCCGTCATCGGTGGGCACGATCTCGTCGTGCGCCCGCGAGCCCGGCGTGGCCGCGAGCTCGAACCCGTCGCCGACCTCGACGCCCTTGATCGCCTGGATGCCCATCAGGGCGCCGGCCAGCTTGGCGTCGATGCGGCGGTCCCAGTGCACGTGCGAGCCGAGGCCCGGCGGCAGGCCGTGGACGACCACCTCGACCACGCCGCCGAGCGTGTCGCCGTCCTTGTGGGCCTGGTCGATGGCGGCGACCATCTTCTCGCTGGCCGTCGGGTCGAGGCAGCGCACGGGGTCGTCGTCCAGCGCGGCCACGTCGTCGACGGTGGGGACCAGGCCGGCCGGGGCGGGTACGCCGCCCAGCTCGACCACGTGCGAGACCACGGTCGCGCCGACGGCCTGCTGGAGGAAGTTGGAGGCGACCCGACCGAGGGCGACGCGGGCCGCGGTCTCGCGGGCCGAGGCGCGCTCGAGGACGGGGCGGGCCTCGTCGAAGGCGTACTTCTGCATGCCCACCAGGTCGGCGTGCCCGGGCCGCGGCCGGGTGAGCGGGGCGTTGCGGGCCAGCGCGTCGAGCTCGACCGGGTCGATCGGGTCGGCCGACATCACCTGGTCCCACTTGGGCCACTCGGTGTTGCCGATCTCGACGGCCACGGGTCCGCCGATCGTCTCCCCGTGCCGGACGCCGCCGACGAACCGGACCTCGTCCTGCTCGAACTTCATCCGGGCGCCGCGTCCGTGGCCCAGCCGGCGCCGCGCCAGGGCCTCGCGCAGGTCGTCGGTCGTGATCGAGACGTGCGCAGGCAGCCCCTCGAGGATGGCGACCAGGAGCGGGCCGTGGGACTCGCCCGCAGTGAGCCAGCGCAGCATGGCGTCAGTCTTTCACGCAGCCTGCAGCGGCCCGGATCGCCTCACATCGTGGTGAGACCGGCCACCCAGTCGCCGACCAGCAGGCCCGCGAGGGCACCCACGAACATGAACGGGCCGAACGGGAAGCCCTTGCGGTCCACGATCCGCAGCCTCGACAGCAGCGCACCTCCCACGCCGCCCAGCAGGAACGCGGCGTAGATGCCCACGACGAGCTCGGCCGTACCGACCCAGCCGAGCGCGATGCCGAGGATCCCCGACAGACGGACGTCGCCGTACCCGAGCCCCCGCGGGTGGATGTACCAGAGCACGAAGAACAGCAGCCCCGCGCTGACCCAGCCGATCCCGGCGCGGATCAGGTCGTCCCAGTCCTGCGTGGCCAGGGTCGCCACCAGCACGAGCACGATCAGGCCGACGTACGTGCGGGCGATCAGCCAGGTCGGCAGCAGCTTGGTCCGCCAGTCGATGACGGTGAGGGCGAGCGAGACCGGGACCAGCGGCAGCAGGAACAGCAGCGACCAGTCCCAGCCGACCGCCCTGCCGATCAGGCCTCCGCTCACCAGGGCCGCGAGCACGCACTTCCAGAGCAGGCCCGGCCGGTCGGCGATCGCGAAGTACGTCTCCTTGGGCTCCTCGTCCGGCTGCGACGCGCCCTCGAACCGCGGCGCCTGTCCGTCGGCCCCGGGCACGGCCCCCGACTCGTCCGCCTGGTCCGCCTCGTCCGGCTCATCCGGCTCGGGCTCAGGTACCCGCTCGATGATCCGAGGTACCAGCACCCCGGACGCCGCCGCGACCAACGCCCCGAACGCCGCCGCGTCGAGGTTCGCCGCCCAGTCCATGACCCCGGACCCTAGCGATCTGCGCGAGTTGCGTGTCCGGTACGCGCGAGTTGCGCTCCCGGTACCGCCGAGTTGCGCCTTGGGTACGGCTGAGTTGCGCCTCCGGTACGCGCGAGTTGCGCCCCGAGTGCGCCACTTTGCGTCCACAAGCTCGGGCAGATGCGAACAGTCCACAGGCACCGATGCGGTGGGGTGCCCGGTAGCTCGCGCAGGGGCAGGACTCGGCCATGAGCCTCATTCCCTTCCCAACCCATCCCTTCACCATGACCGATCTGCCGCGAACTGCGGAATCCCTCGTCGTCGGGTGGCCGCAGGCGTCGCGGAACGGCGTACTCGTCCGCCTGTTCCGAAACGTGTACGTCGTTGCCCGGTCGGAGTTGACGGTCGAGAGGCAGCGTGCGTACGCCGCGTCCCTGGTGATCAGCCGACACTCGGTCGATCTGTGACCGCACTGCGGCCTGGATCTGGGGCGTGGACTGCTTTCGGCTGGCGCGAGCTGGACGTGGCACCTCCTCTGGAGTCGCTCACCACTCCGCGGCCACCGAGCCTCTGACGCGGGCAGAGATCCGCGGTGGTGAGCGAGACCTCGAAGCCGACCGACTGCGTGACCGTCGGCGGCGTACGCGTCACCACCCCGCTGCAGGACCGCCCTCGACCTGGGCTGCCGCCTCTCCCGGCGCGATGCCCTGGCTGCGATCGACGCGCTGATGCGAGCCCAACATCTGTCCATCGGACAGCTCGTGCGTGCCTACCCCAGTTCGCTGGGCGCCGCGGCGTTGTCCAGCTGCGGGAGCTGGTCGCCCTGGCCGACCCCCGAGCCGAGTCGCAGGGCGAGTCCTGGACGCGCATCGAGATGCACGACCACGGTCTTCCACGGCCTGAGCCCAATGGTGGGTGTCCGTGGAGGCGTCCCGAGGTTCCGACTCGATCTGGCGTACCCGCGTGCGCGCGTCGCGATCGAGTACGACGGTGAGGAGTTCCACTCGTCAGCCGAGGACAAGCAGGCCGACGCCGACCGGCGGGCGTGGCTCGAACGACACGGATGGGTCGTCATCGTGGTCGACAAGGACTCCTTCACCGACGAAGCGCTCGCGCCTGGATCGAGGACGATGCGACGGCACTCGCGGACGCCCACCGCCCGCCCGTCGACGGTTCGTGCGGTCGTGAGGCGCAACTCGCCCGTACCGGAGGCGCAACTCGCGCGTACCGGAGGCGCAACTCGCGCGTACCGGAGGCGCAACTCGAACGCATCACGAGGCGCAACTCGGGCGAGCTAGGCGAGGGCGGCGCGCATGGCGGCGAGGGGGGCGGGGAAGCCCGTGAACTCCTCGAACTGGAGGGCGGCCTGGTGGACGAGGAGGTCGAGGCCCGTGACCAGTACCTGGCCCCGGCCGGCCCCGGACGACCCGCGGTCGAGCACCGACTGGGCGAGCGGGGTGGGCCACGGGTGGTAGACGACCTCGAAGACGACCGGTACGTCCGCGCACCGCTCGACCACGTCGTCGGTCTGGGCGGCGGCCGGGATCGTGGAGACGACGACCTCGCCGACCACCTCGTCGTCGTGCAGCGACAACACCTCCACGACAGGGGCGGCCGGGTGCCGGCCGAGCGCGGCCACGACGCCCGCGGCCCGGTCGGGGTCGCGGACGAGCAGCCGGATCGTCCCGGCGCCCAGGTCGGCCAGGGCCAGACCCGTCGACGTCGCGGTGGCTCCCCCACCCAGGACGGTCGCCGCGCTCACCGGACCCGTCCACACCGCGCGGATCGCCGCCGCCGCCCCGGGGACGTCGGTGTTGTCGGCGTACCACCGGCCGTCCGCGTGCACGAGGGTGTTGGCGACCCCCGCTCGTACCACCGTCGGCGACACCTCATCAGCACGCGCCGCCGCCTCCCGCTTCAGCGGCGCGGTGACCGACAACCCTCGCCACGACGCGTCCAGGCCGTCCACGAACGCCGCGAGCCCACCGACCGGCACCCGGTGCGCGTCGTACTCCCAGTCCAGACCACACGCGTCGTACGCCGCCCGGTGCAGCAGCGGCGACAGCGAGTGCGCGATCGGGTCGCCCAGCACCCCACAGATCATGGGGATCAGCAGCTGTCGGACTGGGTCTCGCAGTACTCCTGCAGCTCGCCCTTGTAGGTCAGGAACTCGTTGTAGTCGTCGGTGAACTTGGTCTCACCGGTCTCGAGGTTGGTGGTCACGTAGAAGAACCACGGCCCTTCCTCGGGGTTGAGTGCGGCCTTGATGGACTCCTCGCCCGGCGCCTCGATGGGTCCCGGAGGCAGGCCCTTCTGGCGATAGGTGTTGTACGGCGAGTCGGCGACGGAGTCGATCTCCTCGGTCGTCAGCACGGCCGGGCCGGGCCTGCCGAGCGCGTAGTTGACCGTGGCGTCGATCTGGAGGAAGCCGGCCGCCGGGTTGGGGTCGATCTCCAGGCGGTTGTAGATGACCCGAGCGATCTTGGGCTTGTAGTCCCCGCGACCCTCGGCCTCGATCATGCTCGCGACCGTCATGATCTCGTGCGGGGTGTAGCCGAGGTCCGCGGCGGCCTGCTCGAGCCCGAGGTCGTCGGCCGCCTGCTGCCAGCGGGCGACCATCTTCTTGAGCATGTCGGCCGGCTTGTCGTTGGGGCCGAAGTCGTACGTCGACGGGAACAGGTAGCCCTCGGCCTCGCCGTTGGCGTACTCGGGGAGGCCGATCTTGTCCGGGTCGTCGAGCGCCTTCTCGAAGGCCTTGGCCGGGTAGCCGGTCTCCTCGGCGAGCCGGTCGACGATCTGCGTGACCTGGAAGCCTTCGGGGATGGTCACCGTGTTCTTGACGATGTTGGCCGGGTTGCTGAGGACGTCGAACGCGTCGGCCGCCCGCATCTCCTTCTTGAGCTGGTAGTAGCCCACCTGGATGTTGGACTCGCCCCCCGACGCCTCGATGAAGGCGTCGACCGACTGCACGACCCCCTTGGCCTTGAGGTTGCGGCCGATCTCGCCGACCGTGTCACCCTCCTGCACCTCGAAGGTGACCTTGCCGCGACCCGGTCCCGGGATAGTCGGCGGCGGTGGAGAACTGGTCGCGGATGAACTCCGCACCCTTGGTGACCGCGACGTACGCGCCGGCCGCGATCAGCGCGAGCGCCACCAGCGCGGCGAGGCACCCGGGGATGCTGCGGCCCCGTCGCTTGCGGCGGCCGCCCTCCGGCGGGTAGTCCTCACGTCCTCGACGTCCTCGATCTCCACGTCGTCGTAGGCGTCCTGGTAGCCCGAGTCCGCGGGGTCCTCGAGGCTGTACCTCGCGTCGCGGTCGCTCATCTCTCTCCTCCCGGGGATGTCCCGGCGATCACCTCGCCCGGGGGCGTCCCCGTGGCTCGCTCGGTGTCCAGCGCTTGTTGCAGGATGACCACCGCGGCAGCCTGGTCGACCACGGCACGCCGCTGTCGGCCCTTCACCCCTCGGTCGCGCAGCATAGCCTCCGCGGAAAGCGTGGTCAGGCGCTCGTCGACGAGTCGCACCGGCACGGGTGCCAGCACCGCCGCCAGGGTGTCCGCCCACGCCCGGGTCTTGACGGCCGCCGGTCCCTCCCCGCCGGACAGGGAGCGGGGCAGCCCGACGACGACCTCGACGGCGTCGTGCTCGGCCGCCAGCCGCGCGATCCGCCGCAGGTCGCCCTTGCCCCGCCGCACGGTCTCGACCGGGGTCGCCAGGAAGCCGGTCGGGTCGCTGCGCGCGATCCCGATCCGGGCGTCACCGGGGTCGACGCCGAGCCGTACGCCGTGTCGCAACGTCCGCGCTCAGCCCTGGCCGGACCAGTCGACCGCGCGGTCGACCTCGGAGCGGACCAGGTCCAGCGCCTCGTCCACCCGGCTCGCGTCGCTGCCGCCGCCCTGGGCCACGTCGTCCTTGCCGCCACCGCGGCCGCCGACCAGCGGGCCGACAGCGCCCACGAGCGCGTTCGCGCTGAGGCCTCGCGACCGCGCCGCGTCGTTGACCGCCGCGACCACCGACACCTTGGTGTCCTCACCGGAACCCGCGACGCCGACCACGACCACCACGCCGGGCCGGTCGCCGGGCAGCCGGCCACGCACGTCGAGCGCCAGCGTGCGGACGTCGCCCCCGGACGCGCCGTCGACGCGCTGGGCCACCACGTTGACGCCGTGCACGTCCTGCGCACCGTCCGCGAGCGAGCCACCCGCCGCCAGCACCTGGCCGACCCGGTGCTTCTCGATCTCCTTCTCGGCCGCCCGCAGCCGCTCGACGATGTCGCCGACGCGCTCGGGCAGCTCCTCGGGCCGCACCTTGAGGGCCTCGGACAGCTGGGACACGAGCACGTGCTCGCGCGCGAGGAACTGGTAGGCGTCCGCGCCGACGAGCGCCTCCACGCGCCGGACGCCCGAGCCGATCGACGCCTCGCCCAGCAGCTTGATCACGCCGAGCTGGCCGGACCGGCCGGCATGGGTGCCGCCGCAGAGCTCGCGCGCCCAGTCGCCGACCGAGATCACCCGCACCTGGTCGCCGTACTTCTCGCCGAACAGCGCCATCGCCCCCGAACGGACGGCCTCGTCCTGCGTCATCAGCTCGGCGTGCACGCCGAGGTCCGCGAGGACCAGGTCGTTGACGCGCGCCTCCACGTCGTGCAGCACCGACGTCGGCACCGCACCCGTCGCGGAGAAGTCGAAGCGGAACCGGCCGGGCGCGTTCTCCGAGCCGGCCTGGGTCGCCGTCTCACCGAGCGCCTCGCGGAACGCCTTGTGCACCATGTGCGTCGCGGTGTGCGCCCGCGAGATCGAGCGGCGTCGCTCGACGTCGACCTCGGAGTGCGCCCCGTCGCCGACGCCGACCTCGCCGTCGAGCACCTTGACCCGGTGCACGACCAGGCCGCGGATCGGCGTCTGCACGTCGCGGACCTCGAGGCGGGCACCGTTCTCGAGCTCGATGACCCCCTGGTCCGCCAGCTGCCCGCCGCCCTCGGCGTAGAACGGCGTGCGGTCCAGCACCAGCTCGACCTCGTCGCCCGCTCGCGCCGACGACAGCACCTCGCCGTCGCGCACGAGGCCGCGCACGGCGCCCTCGCTGACGACCTCGTGGTAGCCGGTGAAGTCCACCGCGCGACCCAGCCCGTCGGCGACCTGCCGGTACGCCGTGGTGTTGACGTGGCCGCCCTTCTTGGAGGCCGCGTCGGCCTTGGCCCGCTGCCGCTGCTCGTTCATCAGCGACCGGAAGCCGACCTCGTCGACCTCCAGCCCCTGCTCGGCCGCCATCTCGAGGGTCAGGTCGATCGGGAAGCCGTAGGTGTCGTGCAGCGCGAACGCGCGGTCACCGCTGAGCACGTGGCCGCCGGACTGCTTCACGTCGGACGCCGCCAGGTCGAAGATCTGGGTGCCCGCCCGCAGCGTCTGCCGGAACGCGTCCTCCTCGGCGTACGCGATCTGCGAGATCCGCTCCCAGTCGCGGTGCAGCTCGCCGTAGGTCTCGCCCATCTTGTCGCGGCTGACCGGCAGCAGCTCGGGGAGGACGCGGTCCTCGGTGCCGAGCAGCCGCATCGAGCGGACCGCACGGCGCAGCAGCCGGCGCAGCACGTAGCCACGGCCCTCGTTGCCGGGCGTGACGCCGTCGCTGATCAGCATCATGGTGCTGCGGATGTGGTCGGCCACGACCCGGAACCGGACGTCGGACTCGTGCGAGTCGCCGTACCTCCGACCGGTGAGCTCCTCGGCCCGCTCGATCACGGGGTACATCACGTCGATCTCGTACATGTTGTCGACGCCCTGCAGCAGGTACGCCACCCGCTCCAGGCCCATGCCGGTGTCGATGTTCTTCTTCGGCAGCGAGCCGGCGATGTCGAAGTCCTCCTTGGACCGCACGCCGCTCAGCACGTCCTGCATGAACACGAGGTTCCAGATCTCGAGGTAGCGGTCCTCGCCCTTCGGCCCGAAGTCGAGGTCCGGCCCGTACTCCGGCCCGCGGTCGTAGAGGATCTCCGAGCACGGCCCGCCGGGGCCGGGCACGCCCATCGACCAGTAGTTCTCCTTCTTCCCGAGCCGGATGATCTTGTCGTCGGGGATCCCGGTGACCTTGTTCCAGAGGTACGCCGCCTCGGGGTCGTCGTCGTAGATGCTCGGGTAGATCCGGCCCTCGTCGAGCCCGAACCCGCCGTCGGCCTGGGACTTGGTGACCAGGTCCCAGGCGAGCTCGATCGCCCCTTCCTTGAAGTAGTCGCCGAAGGAGAAGTTGCCGCACATCTCGAAGAACGTGCCGTGCCGGGTCGTCTTGCCGACGTCCTCGATGTCGGGCGTGCGCACGCACTTCTGCACGCTGACGGCGCGGTCGTACGGCGGGGTCTCCTGGCCGAGGAAGTAGGGCTTGAACGGCACCATCCCCGCGGCCACGAAGAGCAACGTCGGGTCGTCGAGGATCAACGACGCCGACGGCACGGCGGTGTGCGCGGCCCGCTCGAAGTGAGCCACGAACCTCCGCCGGATCTCCGAGGTGTCCATCAGTCGGTGCCTTCCCAGTCTGCTGGTCTGTCGCTGGTCCGCAGGTGCGGGCAGCTGGGGTACTCCATGAGGCGGGAGACCGTACCGCTCCCGCAACTCCGTTTCCTTCTCCGCCTGTCCCTGGGCGATGTCGTCGCGCAGCATCCGGGCGCCGAGACCGACCGCCTCCCAGCGGTCGCGCAGCCCGTCGACCGTGAACGCCTCCGCCAGCCGCCGGGCACGGGCCATCGCGTAGACCCCGGCACCGGCTCCGGCGGCGAACCAGAGCCCGCGCTTCATGCGGCGCTTTCCTCCTGCACGGCGGCGCGCTGCCGGGCCCGCCACTCCCGGATCGCCTCGCGCTCCTCGGCCTTGCGCTCCTTGCGGGCGCGCTTGACCTCGCGGCGCATCTCGAACCAGATCCGGTTGCGGTTCGCCGGCGCCAGCCCGCGCCGCACGCCGTAGGCGAGCGCGGCGGCCTTCACCACCGACTCCCGCAGCACCAGGTCCGCGAACAGCCGGGGCTCCACGGTCGGCACCGGCTCGCTCTCGGGCTCGACGCCGAGCCGGGTGATCACGAACTCGTCCGCGTCAGCGTGGTCTCGTGACGGTCGCTGCGCGACCTCCTCGACCAACGGCTCGCTGGTCGAGGAAGGTGCGCTGGCGCCTGTCACGAGACCCACGTCCGGCACCCTCGCCACCT
This sequence comes from uncultured Actinomycetota bacterium, assembly GCA_963839565.1. Taxonomy (GTDB): domain Bacteria; phylum Actinomycetota; class Actinomycetes; order Propionibacteriales; family Nocardioidaceae; genus Nocardioides. The sequence continues at coordinate 137,496 of CAWIVR010000017.1, forward strand.
CCAGCACCCGCACCCGGTCGCGCAGCTCTCGCAGAGCCACAGCCAGCACACCCACGGCCGCGGCGAGCACCAGGCACGCCAGCAGGAGGATGGCCACGGTCATGGGGAAAGACCCTATCCCGCGTCGCCGCGGATGATCCGGCGGATCCGCTCCCACCGCTGCTTGACCTGGGCCTCGGCACCCAGCTCGGTCGGCCGGTAGTACTGCGCGTCCAGCACCACGTCGGGGGCGTACTGCTGCTCGGCGATGCCGAACGGCTCGTCGTGGCTGTAGGTGTACGTCGCGCCGTGGGCGAGCTTCTTCGCTCCCGCGTAGTGGGCGTCGCGCAGGTGGGGCGGCACGGTGCCGATCTTGCCGTCGCGCACGTCGGCGATGGCGGCCTCGATGGCCATGATCACCGCGTTGGACTTGGGAGCGACCGCGATCGCGATGGTCGCCTGGGCGAGGTTGAGCCGGGCCTCGGGCATGCCGATCAGCTGCACGGCCTGGGCCGCGGCCACCGCCGTCGTCAGCGCGGTGGGGTCGGCCAGGCCGACGTCCTCGCTGGCCAGGATGACCAGGCGGCGGGCGATGAAGCGCGGGTCCTCGCCCGCCTCGAACATGCGGGCCAGGTAGTGCAGCGCCGCATCGGCGTCGGAGCCGCGCACCGACTTGATGAACGCGCTGATCACGTCGTAGTGCTGGTCACCCTGCCGGTCGTAGCGCACCGCGGCCCGGTCGACGGCGGTCTCGGCCGTCGCCAGGTCGATGACGGCCTGGCCCTTGCTCTTCGCCGCGCCGGCCGCGGACTCGAGGTAGGTCAGCGAACGCCGCGCGTCGCCGCCCGCGAGCCGCACCAGGTGGTCGAGGGCGTCCTCGTCGATCGTGTAGAGCCCGGCCAGCCCGCGCTCGTCGACCAGCGCCTGGCTCACCACCGAGCGGACGTCGTCGTCGGTCAGGGACTCCAGCCGCAGCAGCAGGCTGCGCGACAGCAGGGGTGAGATCACCGAGAAGAACGGGTTCTCGGTGGTCGCCGCGACCAGGGTCACCCAGCGGTTCTCGACCCCGGGCAGCAGGGCGTCCTGCTGGGCCTTGGAGAAGCGGTGCACCTCGTCGACGAACAGCACCGTCTCGCGCGACGTGCGGACCAGCTCGCTGCGGGCCGCGTCGATGGCCGCCCGCACCTCCTTCACCCCCGCCGAGACCGCGGACACCTCGACGAAGTGCCGGTCGGTCTGCTGGCTGAGGATCGCCGCGATGGTGGTCTTCCCGGTCCCGGGCGGGCCCCACAGCAGCAACGACATGGGCTGGTCGCCCTCGATCAGCTGGCGCAGCGGCGAGCCCGCGGCCCGCAGCTGCTCCTGGCCCACGAGCTCGTCGAGGGTGCGCGGCCGCATCCGCACCGCCAGCGGCGCCGAGGCGTGCGTGTTGCCCGCCAGCGAGCCGCCTGCCTGCCGCGGCGCGGCCCCCAGCCCCGACGCGTCGAACAGCTCATCCACGCCGCTAGTCAACAGCACGACGTGGACGTCGTCGGTCGAGAGGTCAGGCCGACCCGAACGTCTTGTTCTTGAGGTCGAACCAGGTGTCGCCGAAGCCCGGCTCGTTGGGCAGCTCGACCGGGCTGGCGCCCGGGTCGTGGTTGCCCTGGTCGTCGGTGCCCAGCAACGGCGCGGTCACCGGCTTGGCGGGGTTCTGGCCGAGCTCGGCGGCGAAGTGGCAGGCCACCTTGTGCGTCTTGCCGATCTGCAGGAGCGGCGGCTCCTGCTTCGCGCAGATGTCCTGCGCCAGCCAGCACCGGGTCCGGAAGCGGCAGCCGCTCGGCGGGTTGATCGGGCTGGGCACGTCGCCCTCGAGGCGGATCCGCTCGCGCCGGCCGCCGATGGCCGCCTGCTTCACGTCGGGCGAGGCCGACAGCAGCGCCTGGGTGTAGGGGTGGTGCGCGTGCTCGTAGACCGACTCGCGGTCACCGATCTCGACGATCTTGCCGAGGTACATGACCGCGATCTCGGGGCAGAAGTGCCGCACGACCGCCAGGTCGTGGGCGATGAACAGGAACGCGATGTTGAACTCGGCCTGCACGTCCTTGAGCAGGTTCACCACCTGCGCCTGGATGGACACGTCGAGCGCGGACACCGGCTCGTCGGCCACGAGCAGCTTGGGCTGCAGGGCGAGCGCGCGGGCGATGCCGATGCGCTGGCGCTGGCCGCCCGAGAACTCGTTGGGGTAGCGGTTGTAGTGCTCGGGGTTGAGGCCCACGACCTCGAGCAGCTCGCGCACCCGGTTGAGGACCTGCTTCTCCGGGACCACCTTGTGCACCCGCAACGGCGTGCCGACGATCGTGCCGACCGTGTGGCGCGGGTTCAGGGAGCTGTAGGGGTCCTGGAAGATCATCTGGACCTCCTTGCGCATCGGGGTCATCGCCCGGTTCGACAGGGTGGCGAGGTCCTTGCCCTCGAACATCATCGACCCGGCGGTCGGTTCGTAGAGCCGGGTGATCAGGCGGCCGGTCGTGGACTTGCCGCAACCGGACTCACCGACGAGGCCGAGGGCGCTGCCCTCCAGCACCTCGAACGAGACGCCGTCGACGGCCTGCACGTTGCCGACCGTGCGCCGGACCAGTCCCGAGGACTTCACCGGGAAGTACTTCTTGAGGTCGGTGACCGACAGGATCGCCTTGCGGGATCCGGACGGGGCTCGACGCCGCCGCGCCGGTGGCGCGATCGTCGGCGCCAACGCTCGGCTGTGCCACTTCGGACTCGGTCATCGGGGCTTAACGCTCCTTCGGGAGAGCAACGTCAGAGGTCGAGTCTTCCACCAAACCGGTCCCGGTCTCGATCGGGGAACTCGTCGTTGACCGTCATCTCCACGAGGTCGGGGGCGATCTCGGGCAGGATCTCCTGCTCGTAGATCGCCGACGGGTCAGGCAGGTGGCACCGCTTCACGTGCCCGCCCTCGTCGTGCTGGGCGGGCGTGAGCTCGGGCAGCTCGTCCTGCACAGGCCGCCCGGGCACCTTGTCCTTGTGCTCGCAGCGCGGGTGGAACGCGCAGCCCTTGGGCGGGTTGAGCAGGCTCGGCGGGTTGCCCCTGATCGGGATCAGCCGGGCCTCGGGGTCCGCCGTCACGTCGGGGACGCTCGAGAGCAGACCCCACGTGTAGGGCATCTCGGGGTGCGTGAGGATCTGCCGCGTCGTGCCGTACTCGACCGCGCGGCCGCCGTACATGACCATCACCTCGTCGGCCATCTCGGCGACGACGCCGAGGTCGTGGGTGATGATGATGATCGCGGAGTTGAAGTCCTTCTGGAGCTCCTGGAGCAGGTCGAGGATCTGCGCCTGCACCGTGACGTCCAGCGCCGTGGTGGGCTCGTCGGCGATGATCAGCGACGGGTCGTTGACCAGCGCCATCGCGATCATCGCGCGCTGTCGCATGCCGCCGGAGAACTGGTGCGGGTAGTCGTCGACGCGGGTGCGCGCCTGCGGGATGCCGACCCGGTCGAGCATCTCGATCGCCTTGGTCCGCGCCTTGGCCCTGGAGACGTCGTGGTGCGCGCGGTAGGCCTCGGAGATCTGCGCGCCCACCTTGTAGAACGGGTGCAGCGCGGTCAGCGGGTCCTGGAAGATCATGGCGATCTCGCGGCCGCGGATCCGGCGCATGGCGTCGTTGGACAGGCCGAGGATCTCCTTGCCGGCCACCCGGATGGAGCCCGACATCTGGGTCATCTTGGCGTCGTGCAGCCCCATCACCGCCAGGCTGGAGACGCTCTTGCCGGAGCCGGACTCGCCGACGATGCCCAGGGTCTTGCCCTGCTCGATCGTGTAGCTCAGCCCGCTGACGGCCTGGACGAGCCCGTCGGCCGTCGGGAAGCGGACCGTGAGGTCCTCCACCACCAGGAACGGGACCTCGGTGGCTCGTCGGCTCGGTCGAATGGCCGGCGTCGCGCTGCGAGGCCGGTTCGTTGGTCTGGGTCATGACAGGCGCACCCTCGGGTCGATCACGCTGTACAGGATGTCGACCACAATATTCGCAATGACGATGAATGCCGCAGCCGATGAGGGTGACGGCCGACACCATGGGCAGGTCGGCGCGCTGCACGGCGTCGAGACCGGCCAGGCCGATGCCCTGGATGCCGAAGATCTTCTCGGTGAAGATCGTGCCGACCAGCAGGCCGGCGAAGTCGAGGCCGAAGATGGTCACCACCGGGACGATGGCCGCGCGCAGGGCGTGCCGTCGCGGTCACCGTGCGTTCGGCCAGGCCCTTGGCGCGCGCGGTGCGGACGTAGTCCTCGTTGAGTGAGTCGATCATGGCCCCGCGGCTGAAGCGGGCGTACTGGGTGGAGTACGCGATGCCGATCATGATCCACGGCAGCAGCATGCCCCCGACGAACTTGGCTGGTCCGTACTCGAACGGCGAGAAGTAGCCGGTCTCGGGGAAGATCGCCCAGGCCCTGGACGAGGTAGAGGTAGGCCAGCAGGGCCAGCAGGTAGTAGGGGATCGCGTTGATGAACAGGCTGGTGCTCACGATGGCCTTGTCGGCGGCCGTGCCTCGCCTCCGGGCGGCGAAGATGCCGCTGGACAAGCCGATGGCGAGGAAGCAGATGGCGCCGCCGACGGCGACCGAGAGGGTGGCCGGGAAGCGTTCCCACAGATAGTCGAAGACGGAGACGCGGTACTTGAACGAGACGCCCAGGCACGGCCAGTTGCAGTCGATGGAGATGCCGCCGGACTCGATGTGCCGGCTCTTGACCAGGCCGCTCATGTACTCGACGTACTGCTGCGGGGCGGGCCGGTCGAGGCCCAGGTTGTGGCTGATGTTCTCGAGCCGCTCAGGGGTGCACCGGGACTCCGGGCAGTACGCCAGGGCCGGGTCGTTCGGACCGTAGAAGAACAGCGCGAACACCATCATCGACACCGCGATGAGGACGAGCACTCCGGCGACGAGACGACGAACGATGTATCCGAACATCTGGCGTGGGCTCCTGTCTGACTCGATGGCCAGCTTGACCCGGGACCGGGCGGCGGGTCTCCGTTGGTGCCGGGGACCCGCCGCCCGCCGAGAGGCCGTCCGAACCGACCCGATGTTGCTGGGTCGGCCCGGACGGCCTGTTGTCATCTGAAGGTCATCACTCAGTCAAGCCTGATCAGCTGGTGATGTACATGTCCGCGAACGTCGGCATGCCACGAACGGAGTCGTTGTACATGCCACCGATCTTGGACCCACGGATGATCGCGGTAGCCGGAGTAGCCGGTGCACGACCGCCGGGTAGTAGGTCTCCTGATGAACTTGTCGAACTCACCCCAGGCCGCGGGGACCTCGTCGGCAGGCATGCCGAGGATCTCCTTCTGCTTGGCGTCGGCGTCGGCCTCCTTGAAGTTGGCCGGGTTGGGCATGCCCTCCAGGCCGACCAGCGCGCCGTCCCACTGAGCCGGGAACCACGAGCCACCCGACGGCCAGTCCGAGCACCAGCCGCTGGAGCGGATGTTGATCGGGCTGTCGTAGTTCGAGCGCTCCTCGCGGATCTTCTCAGCGGTCGAGGCGATCGGGGTCGCGGTGAAGCCACCGGCCTCGAGGCCCTTGACGATCTGGTCCTTCGCGGACACCGACAGCGGGTCGTCGGTGGAGTAGAGGAACTTGATCTCGTAAGCCCTCGGCGTTGGCCTCCTTGAGCAGCTCCTTGGCCTTCGCCGGGTCGGTGTCCTGACCCCGTTGCCGAGCACGTCGTACTCGACGCGACCAGCGGTGCCCGGGGGCAGGATGCTGGTGCCGGGCACGCGGGTCAGGCCCACGATCTCGCCGGCGGCCTTCCAGGCGTCGACGTACGGGTAGGCGTAGCCGATCGCCTTGCGCACGTTGATGTCGGTGATCTTGGTCATGTCGAGGTACCACATGAACGTGCACGGCGAGGTGCCGACCACCAGGCGGTCCGGAGAGTCCGTCGTGATCTTCTTGTAGGTCGGCGGCGTGATGTTGTCGTAGGTCAGGGTGGTCTGACCCTCACCGGTGTCGGAGAGGATCGTGTTCTCGATCTTCGCGGTGTCCTCACCGAACTTGAACACCCACTTGTCGACGGCCTGGATGCGGCCCGGGTCGGTGGCGGGGTCCCAGTTGGGGTTCTTGACCAGCGTCAGCGACGAGCCCGGCTTGTAGTCCTCGAACATGTAGGGACCGGTCGCCAGCGGGTGGTTGCCGTACTCCTCCTTGGTGTCCTTCGCCTGCGGGATGCCGGTGAACGACGGGGAACGAGGCGTAGTAGTCCATCTCGGGGAAGGGACGCGACATCTTGATGGTGATGTCGTTGCCGTTCACCTCGACGCCCTTGTAGGGGGCCTTGTCCTTGTAGGGACCCTTGTACTTGTCGCCGTCCTCGAAGAACGTCAGCTGGTACGTCGGGCCGTCCGGCAGCTCCTCGATCGCGAACGAGCGAGAGATCGCGTAGGCCACGTCCTCGGCCTTGACGTCGGTGCCGTCCTCGTACTTCAGGCCGTCACGCAGGGTGAAGGTCCACTCGGTGTTGTCCTCGTTCGGAGTACCGAGGTCGGTGGCCATGTCCGGAGCCAGGACCATGTCGTTGGTCTCGGGGTCGTAGACGTACTGCGTCAGGGCCCGGGTGACCAGGTTCATGATCGCGGTCGAGTCCGTGTAGTAGGCCCGGGTGGGGTCGAACGTGAACGGCACGACGGAGGTCAGCACGGTGACCGTGCCGCCCTGCGCCGCGTCGTCGGGCACCGCGCGCGGTCCCTCCAGCGTCGGGTCCTTGCCGGCACCCGCGCCGCCGCCCGCCTCCTGGGTCGGCACGACGTCGTCGGGGTTGTCGTCGTCCGATCCGCCGCCGCACGCGGCAAGCGCCAGGAGTGATGCAGTGGCCAGCACGGCTACCGCGGACTTCTTCAGTCGCATCTGGGTATTCCCCACCTTTCTAGGGCTGATCGATGATGCTCTCGGTCGGTGTCAGTCTCACCGGCGAGTCTTGGGGTCGAAGGCGTCGCGAATGGCGTCTCCGAGCAGGTTGAGCGCCACGACCAGGAGGAAGATCCCCAGCACAGGCGCGTAGAGGTAGAGCGGGTAGGTGTCGAAGTAGGGCACCGCGTTGTTCACGGTCTGCCCCCACGACGGCTTGCCGGACACGCCGATGCCGAGGTAGGACAGGCCGGCCTCGACGGCCACGAAGGCCGGCAGGCCGAGCGAGATCGACACCACGATCGGCGCCACCATGTTGGGCAGCAGCTCCTTGAACAGGATCTGCCGGGTGGGCACGCCCATCACGCGCGCGGCCTGCACGAACTCGCGCTCACGCAGCGAGAGCACCTCGCCGCGGATCAGCCGGGCCAGCGTCATCCAGCCGAAGAGCGTCAGGACGCAGATCAGCGAGATGACCTGGGCCCACTCGAGGACCTGGGGCTGGTCGTTGAAGCGCAGGATGATGATCGGGGCCAGCGCCAGCGCCATCAGCAGGAACGGCAGCGACAGGAAGACGTCGATGACGAACGAGATGAACCGGTCGAGCCAGCCGCGGCTGAAGCCGGCGACCAGGCCGACCGTGATGCCGATCATCGTGGCGAGCGAACGTGGAGATGGTGGCGATGCCCAGCGAGGTGCGCGCGCCGTAGAGCCACTCGGCGAGGTTGTCGTTGCCGGTGTTGGGCGCCAGGCCCAGCGGGGCCTCCCACGTGAACGGGTGGTCCGGGGGGCCGATGACCGGGAAGTTGAAGATGTCGGTGTCGGTCGACGGGTTGCCGGCCCGGACCTCGACGCCGAAGAGCCGGGCGATCAGCGGCGCGAAGACCGCCACGACGAAGAAGAAGATGAAGACCGCGAGACACATCATCGCGATCTTGTCCGAGCGGAGCCGACCGACGGCGATCTGGATCGGTGACCGACCGGCGATCTCTTTCTCTTCTTCAGGGTCGGGCAGTTGGGCTGCGTCGGGGGCTGCCATCTCCAACGGTGTGAGCGACATGTCACCCCTATCTGGTCGCTGCTGCGCTGCCGATGAGTTCTGCTGTCCAGGTCGTGCGGTCGAGCTCCCCGTGTGAGCCGCCGCCGCATGTCCGGTCTCGTCGCGCGAGCGAGTCAGTGACCCGGGACACAGGCAGGCACCCGAACCGCGACATTAGACGAACAGCAGACGATGTTGAGCATCGGGGAGGTAACGGTTTGATACCAGCGCGTCACCAAGGTGTCACACCGCAAAATCTCCAGCAGCGCGCGCTCGACCCGTTGTCAACCGAATTGTGCGTCGTATCGCCGCTCCGACCTGCGGTTATCGTCGATCAGGCCTCCGGCGACGGGTCCTTCTCCGGTACGGCGTCCACACCGGCCTCCTTGCGCTGCTCCGGCGTGATCGGGGCCGGGGCGGCGGTGAGCGGGTCGAAACCGCCACCGGACTTGGGGAAGGCGATCACGTCGCGGATCGACTCGGTGCCCGCCAGCAGGGCCACGATGCGGTCCCACCCGAAGGCCAGGCCACCGTGCGGCGGGGCGCCGTACTTGAACGCGTTCAGCAGGAAGCCGAACTTCTCCTCGGCCTCGGCCTCGTCGAGGCCCATGATCGCGAACACCCGCTTCTGCACGTCCTCGCGGTGGATACGGATCGACCCGCCGCCGATCTCGTTGCCGTTGCAGACGATGTCGTAGGCCCACGCCAGCGCGTTGCCGGGGTCGGTGTCGAACGTGTCGACGTCCTGCGGCGAGGTGAACGCGTGGTGCACGGCCGTCCAGGCCCCGCTGCCGACCGCGACGTCACCGGCCGCGGTGGCCTCGTCGGCCGGCTCGAAGAGCGGCGCGTCGACGACCCACAGCAGGCTCCAGGCGTCCTCGTCGATCAGGCCGCCGCGGCGGCCGATCTCCAGCCTGGCGGCGCCGAGCAGCGCGCGGCTGCTCTTGACGGGACCGGCCGCGAAGAAGGCGCAGTCGCCCGGCTGTGCGCCGAGGTGCGCGGCCAGGCCGGCCCGCTCCTCCTCCGACAGGTTCTTGGCCACCGGACCGCCGAGCTCGCCGTCCTCGGTGAACAGCACGTACGCCAGCCCGCGCGCGCCGCGCTGCTTCGCCCACTCCTGCCAGGCGTCCAGCTGCTTGCGCGGCTGGCTCGCTCCCCCGGGCATCAGCACCGCCCCCACGTAGGGGCTGTTGTCAGGGGAGAACACCCGGAACGGCGTGTTCGCGAAGAAGTCGGTGCAGTCGACGAGCTCGAGCCCCATCCGCAGGTCGGGCTTGTCGGAGCCGAAGCGCGCCATCGACTCGGCGTACGTCATCCGCGGGAAGGGCGTGGGCAGGTCGACGCCGATCAGCTTCCAGAGCGCGACCAGCACCTCCTCGGAGATCGCCAGCACGTCGTCCTGGTCGACGAAGCTCATCTCGATGTCGAGCTGGGTGAACTCCGGCTGCCGGTCGGCGCGGAAGTCCTCGTCGCGGTAGCAGCGGGCGATCTGGAAGTAGCGCTCCATGCCGGCGACCATCAGCAGCTGCTTGAACAGCTGGGGGCTCTGCGGCAGGGCGTACCAGCTGCCGGGCTGCAGCCGTGCGGGCACCAGGAAGTCGCGGGCGCCCTCGGGGGTGGAGCGCGTCAGCGTCGGGGTCTCGACCTCGACGAAGTCGTGACGGTCGAGGACGTCGCGGGCAGCCTTGTTGACCTTGCTGCGCAGCCGCAGGGCGGCGTTGGGACCGCTCCGGCGGAGGTCGAGGTAGCGGTGCTTGAGCCGGGCCTCCTCCCCGACGTCCACGTGGTCGTCGATCGGGAAGGGCAGCGGCGCGGCGGCGCTCAGCACCTCGACGGTGTCGGCGATCACCTCGATCTCGCCCGACGGCAGGTTCGGGTTCGCGTTGCCCTCGGGGCGCAGCTGGACCGTGCCCGTGACCGCGACGCAGTACTCGCTGCGCAGGCTGTGCGCGACGCTCTCGTCGCGGACCACGACCTGGGCCACGCCGCTGGCCTCCCGCAGGTCGAGGAAGGCGACGCCGCCGTGGTCGCGGCGGCGGGCGACCCAGCCGGCGAGGGTGACGGTCTGGCCGGCGTCGGCGGCCGTGAGGGTGCCGGCGTCGTGGGTGCGGATCACGAGAGTTGCTCCAAGTCGTTGATGACGGGGGTGACGATCGTCTGGTGGAGGTCGGTGGTCTGGTGGGTCCCACGCGTCGGGGTCGGCGTCGACCTGGTCGCCGCTGCGGATGTCCTTGACCTGGTGGCTGCCGTCGTCCTGCTGGAACCAGACGTACGGGATGCCGCGCCGCTCGGCGTACCGGATCTGCTTGCCGAACTTCTGCGGGCTCGCGGCGACCTCGGTGGGGATGCCGCGACGGCGCAGCCGGTCGGCCAGCTCGTGGGCGGCCGGGCGGGCGTCCTCGTCCACGAGCGCCACGAGCACGGCGCTCGAGACGGCGCGGCTGCCGGCGAGCACGCCGTCGGCGACGAGCGGGACGAGGGTGCGCGAGACGCCGAAGGAGATGCCGACGCCGGGGTACGTCGTCCGGCCGTCGCTGGCCAGGGCGTCGTAGCGTCCGCCGCCGCCCACGGACTTCAGGCGCTCGTAGCCCGCCATGAAGATCTCCACGACGGTGCCCGTGTAGTAGTCGAGGCCGCGGGCGATCCGGAGGTTGGCCTCGACGGTGACGTGGTCGTTCACCACGTTCGCGCAGCCGTCGATGACCGCGGCCAGCTCGGCCAGGCCGGTCTCGAGCAGCTCGTCCTCGACTCCGAGGCCGCGGACGGTCTCGACGAAGGACGTGTCGGCGACGCGGATGGTCGCCAGGGCCAGGCACGTGTCGGCCTGCTCGGGCGTGGCCCCCGCCGTCTCGACCAGGAGCGCGGCGACGGCCTCGGCCGGCTGCTTGTCGAGCTTGTCGATGGCGCGGATGGCGGCAGGTACGTCGGGGATGCCCAGGCCGCGGTAGAAGCCCTGGATCAGCTTGCGGTTGTTGACCTGGAACGAGAGGGCGGGCAGGGGCAGGCCGTCGAGGGCCTCCACCATCACGCGCACGACCTCGACGTCGTGGTGGAAGGGCAGCTCGTCGCGGCCGACGATGTCGATGTCGGCCTGGTTGAACTGGCGGTACCTGCCCTCCTGCGGCCGCTCGCCCCGCCAGGCCGGCTGGATCTGGAAGCGGCGGAACGGGAACTCCAGGTGACCGGCGTTCTCCAGCACGTACCGCGCGAACGGCACCGTGAGGTCGAAGTGCAGCCCCAACCCACTGTCGCCAGCACTGTCGTCGGCGTGCAGCCGACGGAGGACGTAGATCTCCTTGTCGACCTCGCCGCCCTTGGCGAGGCGGTCGAGCGGCTCCACGGCACGGGTCTCGATGTTGGCGAAGCCGTGCAGCTCGAAGGTCCGCGAGATGCGCGCCACGACCTCGCGCTCGACGGCCCGCTCGGCAGGCAGGAACTCCGGGTAGCCGCTCAGCGGCGTGGGCTTGGACACTGGTTCTTTCACAGTCCTCGGGTGGCTGATCCCCGTGGACCCGCTGCTCCAGAGTCCTGGAGGTCCAGCAGGAAGGGGTTGGTCGCGCGCTCGCGACCGATGGACGTCTGCTCGCCGTGGCCGGGCAGCACCACGATGTCGTCGGCCAGCGTCAGCACCTTGGTGCGCAGGCTGTGCAGCATCGCGGGGTGGTCGCCGCCCGGCAGGTCGGTGCGGCCGATCGAGCCCGCGAACAAGAGATCTCCGGAGAACATCACCGCTGAGACTTCTGGGATGTCCCCGTCGGAGTCGTACGGCGACCGGAAGGTCACCGACCCGCGCGTGTGGCCCGGCGTGTGGTCGACGGTGAACGTCAGGCCGGCGAGCTCGAGGTCCTGGCCGTCGGCCGAGCTCCTCGACCCGGTCGGGCTCGGCGAACTCGTACTTCCCGCCCAGCATCATCTGGGTCGTCTCGGCGCTCATGCCGGCCATCGGGTTGGCGAGCAGGTGCCGGTCGTCGGGGTGGATCCAGGCCGTCGCGTCGTACGTGCCGGCGACCGGCGCGACGCACCACATGTGGTCGACGTGCCCGTGGGTGACCAGCACGGCCACCGGCTTGAGCCGGTGCTCGGCGACGACCTCGGCCACGCCGGGGGCGGCGTCCTTGCCGGGGTCGATGACCACGCACTCCGTGCCCGGCCCGGTGGCCGCGACGTAGCAGTTGGTGCCCCACGGACCTGCGGGGAATCCGGCGATCAGCACGCTCGCAGACTATCGAGGCCCGCGGCGGGCTCCCTCATCCGGACCTCGGCGGGCGACGTGCATGCCGGGCGACGGAAGGGGTTTGACTAGCATGGTGCCTCCCGCGCGGGCGAGCGGAGCCCGTGGGAACGACCGTAGGGATTGCAGTGACGAGTCATCCGTCTGGCCAGGAGTGGGGACGCGTCGCCGACGACGGCACCGTCTTCGTGAGGACCGCCGACGGCGAGCGTCTGGTCGGGCAGTACCCCGAGGGGTCGCCCGAGGAGGCGCTGAAGTTCTACACCGACCGCTACGACGCCCTGGCCTTCGAGGTCGGCCTGCTCGAGCAGCGGATCAGGTCCGGGGTGATGTCCCCGGAGGAGGCCAGCGAGTCGGTGAAGACCGTGCGCGGCCAGGTGGAGGGCGCCAACGCGGTCGGCGACCTGGACACCCTGCTGGCGAAGCTGGACTCGTTCGGCGAGGTCATCGGCGAGCAGCGCGAGGCGCGAAAGGTCGAGCGCGCGCAGAAGCAGGCCGAGGCCAAGGTCGACAAGGAGCGGATCGTCGCCGAGGCCGAGAAGCTCGCCGCCGGCACCGACTGGCGCAACGGCGCCAACCGGCTGCGCGACCTGCTCGACCAGTGGAAGGCCCTCCCCCGCATCGACCGACCCTCCGACGACGCGCTGTGGCGGCGGTTCTCGTCGGCGCGGACGACGTACACCAAGGCGCGCAAGTCGCACTTCGCCGAGCAGCACGAGAAGCGCGAGGGCGCACGCGAGGTCAAGGAGCAGCTGGTCAAGGAGGCCGAGGCCCTGGCGACCTCGACCGAGTGGGGTCCGACGTCGGGTGAGTACCGCGACCTGATGCAGAAGTGGAAGGCCGCCGGGCCCGCGCCCCGCGACGTCGACGAGGCACTGTGGACCCGGTTCCGCGCCGCGCAGGACACCTTCTTCACCAACCGCGACACCGCCAACGCCGCCCAGGACGCCGAGTTCGCCGCCAACGCCGAGGTCAAGGAGAAGCTCCTGGTCGAGGCCGAGGCGCTGGTCCCCGTCACCGACCTCGACGCCGCGAAGGCCGCGTTCCGCGACCTCTCCGAGCGCTGGGACGCCGCCGGCAAGGTACCCCGGGAGCGGATGAAGGACCTGGAGGGCCGGATCCGCAAGGTGGAGCAGGCCATCCGCTCGGTCGAGGAGGAGCGCTGGGCGCGCACCGACCCCGAGAAGTCCGCCCGCGCCGACGACATGGTCACCAAGCTCGAGGACGCCATCGCCAAGATCGAGGCCGACCTCGCCGCCGCCCAGGCCTCGGGCAACGAGAAGAAGGCGAAGGACCTCGCCGAGAACCTCGAGTCCCGCCAGGCCTTCCTCGAGATGGCCCGCCGCGCCGCCACCGACTTCTCGGGCTAGCCGGTCGGCGCAGTCTGCTCCGGTCGAGTCGGCGAAATCTCGAACATGGCGTACCGAGCGACCGTCCGCCAAGTTCAGGAAGCGCACGACAAGTACGGCGCTCGTGCAGACGCGCCGACTCGGCGTCAGCTCGGCAGCCACTCCAGCAGGCGCTCGGACACCTCGGGCTGCCGGAAGAACGAGTTGTGGTCGACCGACCTGGACTGGTCGAGGACCAGCCGCTCGTCGATCGGGAAGCCGGCGGCGTCCTCGACGTCCCAGCACCCGCCGGTCGGCACGACCAGGTCGTTGTCGACCGCCTTGAACACCAGGTCCGTCGCTCCGTCGCGCGCCACCCGCGCCAGGGGCGCCCCCCGCGGCGGCTCGTAGTCGGCCGCGACGGCGCGGAGGACGGCGTCGGGGGCGGGGCGGGCGTTGAGCTTCTCGAGGTAGTCCTCGCTCGGGTTCATCGCCATGATCCCGTCGAGTCCGCCCACGGCACCGACGGCCAGCTGCTTGAGCACGGCGAGCACCAGGCCGATGGTCTCGGTGACCCCGTTGTCGGGGACGAACTGCGCGAGGTCGGTGATCCGGTCGAGCAGGTCGGAGAGGTGCTCGCGGTCGGCCAGGACGGTGCCGGCGTTGGGTGAGGCCACCATCACCAGGCCGGCGACGGTGACAGCGCTGGCCCCTGACATCCCGGCGATCTCGCGGCCGACCAACCCGCCGCGCGAGTGCGTGACCAGGTCGACCTCGAGAGCGGCGCCGTCCGGCACCAGCCCGGCGAGCAGCTCGGCGTTCTCCTTCGGCGTGACCGAGACGCTGTGGTGGTCCAGCGCGACGACGCGGCCGCCGTACGCCTCGTGCAGCGCGGTCATGGTGGTGCGGGGCAGGCTTCCGAACGCGCCATGGGCGGTGGAGAACGTGCCGTGCACGAGCACGAGCGCGCGGCCCTCGCCCAGCCTGGCCCAGTCGGCGTCGGCGAACGGGTCGGCCACCGACGAGCGGTAGCCGTCGACGGTCATCCAGCGCACCCGGTTCAGCCGGTTCTTGGCCTCCCAGCGCTTGGCGAAGTGGTCGCCGACCTTGCCGAGGATCGGGTCGACGAGCGGGAACACCAGGACCTTGAGGACCTTCTTGCCGATCGCACCGAGGATGCCGCGCGTCTCGGCGGGCTCGCGTTCGTCGACGGGGACGACGGCGCGCGGGATCCGGTACGTCCGCCGCTCACCGCCCCGGTCGGGCGCGGCCGTGGGAGGTACGTCGTCGGCGAGGTGCCAGGACAGCGAACCGTCCTCGGCGGCGTACAGGAGCACCTGCCCGTTGCCCTCCCCCGGTGCCGGGACGTTGACGACGATGTCGTCGCCGCCGCCGCTGCCGCGCGTGCCCTCACCGGGCGTGACCTCCTGGTGCCGGGAGACGACGACGGAGAGCTGCTCGGCCATGCCGGCGTCGTCGAGCGCCTGGCGGAAGTCCTCGGTGGCCTGCTCCTCGCCCCGCATGCCGGGCGTGCCGGGCGCGTGCACCTCGACCTCACCGGTGAGGCCGGGGGTGGTGATCACGACCTCCCCGACGGTGACGGGGATGCCTTCGGGTCGCAGCTCTTCGGCCATGGCGTTCTCCTAGCTCGATCGGGTCAGTCGCAGGCGTGGGTGTCCGAAGACCTGGTAGGCGACGAGGGTCGCGTGGAGGCCGGCGGTCCCCGCCCGGACGCCCTCCTCGGTGTACGTCGCCCGGAGCGCGCGTACCGCCTCGGCCACCGCCACCGGCTCCGGGGCACTGAGGGCGGCGGCGTAGAACTGACGGGCGAACGCGGCGGCCACGTCGTCCTTGACGTTCCACAGCGGAGCCACGACGCCGACCGCGCCGATCCGCAGCAGGGTCGAGGCGAACCCGCCGTAGTCGCCGAGCACCCGCTCGTCGGTGCCGACCTGGCAGGCGTTCAGGAAGACGAACGGGCCGTGGTCGAGCTCGCCGTTCTCGAGCTCGGCCGGTGTCAGGAACTGGGCGGTCGCGCCCCCGGCCGGGCTCTTCGCGAGCAGCACGATGCCCTCCTGGTCGCCCTGGCCGTCGTACTGCCCGTGCAGCGCGACGTGCACGACGTCGGCAGGCGGGCGGCCGCGGAACAGGTCGATGACGGCCCAGATCTCCGGGGTCACGGGACTGGCCGGCGGGTCGAACAGGGTCGCGACCTCAGCCGCCTCGGCGACGGCGCTCTCGAGGCGGCCCCAGCCGGAGACCCCGGTGTAGTCGGCGGTGAGGACGGCGCCGGTGCGGACGGCGACCGTGCTCTGCGGGCGGGGCCGCGGCTTGTGCTCGCTCAGCGGCCAGCGCGCGACGGCGGCGTGCGCGCCGAGGAACGGCGACGTCCCACCCCAGGTGCTCGTCAGGTCGGGGTCGAGGGACGCGAGCTCCCACGGGATCGTCAGCTCCTCGGTGAGCAGCAGCACGGCCGGCGCGCTGGCCCGACCCGGGGCCTCGACGACGGCGCGCAGCGCCTCCTGCACGCCTTGCGGGATCGCCCGCGCGATGCGCCGGGCCCGGCCCGCCAGGCCGAGGTAGTCCTTGCCCGGGTCGGCGGAGAACTGGATCGACCGGCGGGTCTCGGTCGCGAACGCGGCGGTGTCGTCGTCGAGGGTGCTGGTGCTCGGCAGGTCGGGGACGGGCACGGCCGGGTCGGCGGCGTACGCCGTCCAGACGAACGACGTGCTGCCGGCGTCGGCCCGGCACACCGAGACGACCAGGTCCGGCGGCTGCTCGCCCAACAGCGGGTCGAGGTCGAGCAGGGCGACGTCGCGCCGCTCCGGCACCGTCGCGCCGGCGACCTCGGCCGGCGTCGCGACCGCGACGATCGTGCGCCAGGCGACCGCGACGACCTGGCCGTCGCGCAGCAGCTGGAGCCCGAGCCGGCGCTCGGGCGCGAGCTCCTCGCCGTACCTCGCCGTGCACGTCATCGTCACCGTCGGGAACGGCGCCAGGTCGGTGACGGTGATCCGCGCGCGCGGGCTGCCGGTGACCTCGATCGACGTCGGGTCGTGGAGCAGGACGACGTCGAGCTCGACGGTCTCGCCGACCTGCAGGACCAGCGGCGAGCTGGCGACCAGGCCGCCGTCCTTGCGGGACTGGAGGCCGAGGGTGACCTCGAAGGGCTGGTCGACGACCACCACGTCGGGCCGCTCGGTCCCGGCGACGTCGAGGCGGGCGTAGGACTTGCGGGTCGCCTCGCCGTCGCGGAAGACGGTGTCGTCAGGGTCTCCGCCGTCATCGCTGCCGGGCGGCTCGGCCATCGTCATCTCCGGCGCGCCCCACCAGCGGTACGGCGGACCGGCCGCGAGCTCGGTGCGCACGGCGGCGACCTGGGCGAGCACCTCGCCAGGGCGGGATCGGCACCGACCTCGTCGAGCGCCGAGCGCAGCCGCAGCGGCGTCGCCAGCGCCACTGCGCGGACGAGCGCGCCACGGCGGCCGTCGTCGACGGGCACCGAGGCGGCGGCGGTCAGCAGGGCGACGAGCGGGTAGCGGTGCGGTGGCGTCGAGGTGACGACGAGGGCGAGGGCGTCGAGACTGCCTGCGGCGGCGAGGTCCGCGACGAGACGGCCGGCCTCGTCGGGCGACAGCGCGACGAGGTCGTCGGGACCCGACGGTCCGCCACCCGCGCGGAGCAGCCTCGGCCGCGGCGACGCGCGCGGTCGTGGTCGGCGTCGGTGAACGGCGGCGCGTCGTCGTACGCCGGTGCGGCCGCCACGGTCGCGTCATCCATCGGTGCCTCCCGCCGAGAGGAGCCCGCCCCGGGCGTGGGAGATACGTGCTCGCGACGTATCACGCGGGGCGGGTCGCGGCTCTAGTCTGGTGTCCGCACCGAGCACGCGAAAGAGCGCAGCTGATGGCATCCAGGCGCTACCTCAACTTCGACCTGCTCCTGGAGCAAGAGGGAGAAGGCCGCTACCAGGCGCGCGTCACCGACTCCCCGCTCGGCGAGACCCCCAGCGTCCGCTTCGAGCTGCCGTTCGACGCGACCACGCTCGAGAACCTCCTCCTCAAGCTCGACCCGGGCCGGTCGGGCACGCGCAGGGTGGGAGGTACGGGCCAGCAGCAGGCCGCGATGGACTTCGGCGGTCCGCTCTACAAGGCGGTGTTCACCGGCGACCTGGCCCTCGCCTGGCAGCGCAGCCTGGACCAGGTACGGGCCGAGCAGGCCGGCGGGCTGCGTCTCCGGCTCCGGCTCAACGACGCGCCGGCGATCGCCGGGCTGCCGTGGGAGCTGCTGTACGACGCCCGGTCCAACAACTTCCTGGCGCAGTCGGAGCGCACGCCGCTGGTGCGGTTCCTCGACGTGCCGCAGGTGCCGCGACCGATCGCGGTCGACGGACCGCTGCGCGTGCTGGCGATCATCTCCTCGCCGATCGACCTCGACGAGCTCGACGTCGAGGCCGAGTGGGCCCGGATCCAGGAGGCCCTCGAGCCGCGGACCTCGACCGGGCTGGTCGTGCTCGACCGGCTGCCGAGCGCGACGCTCTCGGAGCTCGGCACCTGGCTCCGCCGTTCGGAGACGCACGTCGTGCACTTCATCGGTCACGGCGACTTCGACCCGGGCCTGCGCGAGGGCGTCATCTACTTCCAGGACCAGGCCGGGCGGCGCAGCGCGGTCACCTCGTCGACGCTGGGCCCGTACCTGCGCGACCACGACCCCCTGCGGATGGTGGTCCTCAACGCCTGCCGGTCGGCGCGCACCGACACCACCGACCCGTTCGGCGGGATGGCCCAGGGCCTCGTCCAGCAGGACGCCACCGCGGTCGTCGCCATGCAGTTCCCGATCAGCGACCGCGCCGCGGTGAAGTTCACCGGCGAGTTCTACGGCGCGCTCGTCGACGGGCAGCCCGTCGACCAGGCCGTCAGCAGCGCGCGCAAGTCCCTGCTCGACGGCTTCCAGGACGAGTGGGCGACCCCGGTGCTGTTCCTGCGCTCGCCCGACGGCAACATCTTCGAGAACGTGCACGCGGGGCCGGCGTCGTACCGTCAGCCCGGGCCGTCGTTCTGGAAGTCCGCCGCGCGCTGGCTCCGCGGCCACCGCACGCTGGTGCTCGGCGCTGCCGGACTGGTCGTCGCGCTCGTGGTCGCCCTGGTCGTCGTCCAACAGCTGGGTGACGACGACGTACCCGTCACCGGCGTCGTGCTCCCCGACGAGCAGCTGCTGGTGGCTGCCGGCGACAGCTTCGAGGAGCTCCACGTCTTCCGGTTCGACGCGACCACCGGCGAGGTGGGCCCGAAGTCGCTGACGACCGGCACCACCAACGAGTTCAACCCGGTGCTCAGCCCCGACCGGACCACGATGATCTACTCGCGCAAGCGTGCTGCGGGCAACCAGCTGCGGCTGATGGGGATCAGCGGGGAGGGCGACCGGCCCCTGTTCGACGAGAGCTCGCTGACGGAGTGCAGCGAGAGCACCGGCCGGCCGGCGTGGATCCCCGGGACCGACGACCTGGTCATGCGCTGCTTCGGCTCCGACGGGTTCATCCGGATGGTGGGCGTGGACATCCACGGCAACTTCAAGGACACCTACGACGAGATCGAGCCGGACGACAAGTCGCAGGACTTCGGCCACCCGACCGTCTCGCCGGACGGCACCATCGCGGTGTACCCCGTCGGTGTCGGCCGGAGGACCAGGGAGGGCACCCTGTTCGCGATCGACCTCGAGACGCACCGGCGCGCGGCCCTGCTCGCCCCGGAGGGGAAGTACACGGCGTACGGCGACCCCGTGTTCTCGCCCGCGGGCGACATGCTCGTGTGGCGGGCCACCACGGCCCTGCCCGAGGGTGCCGACCCGGCCGACGACGTCGGCTCCGAGGTGCTCGCCGTCCGCATCGTCGACGACGAGCTCGACGTGGACAACCTGATCCTCGTCTCCGGCGACGTCGCCGGCGACGACGACGACCCGACGTTCTCCCCCGACGGGACGCAGATCGTCTACACCCACTCGCCCCCCGATGACCCGGCCACCGAGGTCGTGGAGCCCGACGTCATCAAGGAGCTCTGGATCGCCTCCGTCGCCGACCCCGACGACCGCCGCAAGCTCAGCGACGACGCCCACCCCTTCTACTCCGTCCCCGCCTGGTCCCGCCGCTGAGGGGCGCCGACTCCGGGCGCGAGCGGTGAGCCTGTCACGGTTTCCGGCGTACAACCGTGCCCAGCTCACCGCTGCCCCGGGCCGAGCCCCGCTCGCCGCCGTTACTGAGTCACGCGGTACGCGTCGAAGACACCGGGGACGGTGCGGACGGCGCGGAGGACGCCGTCGAGGTGCATGGCGTCGGCCATCTCGAAGGTGAAGCGGGACTTGGCGATCCGGTCGCGGGTGGTGGTGAGGTTCGCGGAGAGGATGTTCACGTGGGCGTCCGAGAGGACCATGGTGATGTCGGAGAGCAGGCGGGCCCGGTCGAGGGCCTCGACCTGGATGTTGACCAGGAACGTGGACTGGGCGGTGGGGGCCCACTCGACGTCGAGCAGCTTCTCCGGCTGGGCCTTCAGGGACGCGGCGTTGGTGCAGTCCATGCGGTGCACCGAGACTCCCCCGCCCTTCGTCACGAACCCGAGGATCGCGTCGGGCGGGACCGGCGTGCAGCACTTGGCGAGCTTGACCCAGACGTCCGACGCGCCCTTGACGATGACACCGGCGTCGCCGCCCGCGGACGCCTTGGACCGCACCCGGCGGCCGGTGATCTGGACGCCCTCGGACAGGTCCTCCTCGGCCCCCTGGTCGCCGCCGTGGAGGTCGATGACACGACGTACGACGGCCTGGGCGGACACGTTGCTCTCACCGACCGCGGCGTACAGCGCCGACACGTCGGCGAGCTTGAAGTGGGCCGCGGCGAGCGACAGCGACTCGTGGGACAGCACCCGCTTGAGGGGCACGCCCTCCTTGCGCATCAGCTTCGCGATCTGCTCCTTGCCGCGCTCGATCGCCTCCTCGCGGCGCTCCTTGGTGAACCACTGACGGATCTTCGACCGCGCCCGCGGCGACTTCACGAACTGGAGCCAGTCCTGTGACGGCGCGGCGTTCGGGGCCTTGGAGGTGAAGATCTCGACGACGTCGGAGTTCTCCAGCGTCGACTCCAGCGGCACCAGGCGGCCGTTGACCCGCGCGCCGATGGTGTGGTGGCCGACCTCGGTGTGGACGGCGTACGCGAAGTCGACCGGCGTCGAACCCAGCGGCAGCGGGATGACGTCGCCGCGCGGGGTGAAGACGTAGACCTCGGCCCGGTTGATCTCGAACCGCAGCGACTCCAGGAACTGCTCGGGGTCCTCGACCTCGCTCTGCCAGTCGAGCAGCTGGCGTACCCAGGACATGTCGTCCATGTCGCCGCGCTGGTCGGTGTCG
The DNA here is from genome assembly GCA_963839565.1 of uncultured Actinomycetota bacterium. GTDB lineage: Bacteria > Actinomycetota > Actinomycetes > Propionibacteriales > Nocardioidaceae > Nocardioides. Next base: position 158,362 of record CAWIVR010000017.1, read on the forward strand.
AGGCCCTTGCTGCCGTCCTCCTTGTACTTCCAGTGCGCCGCGACGCCGTACTCGGCCCGGCGGTGCATGGCGCGGGTACGGATCTGGATCTCGACCGGCTTGCCCTGCGGGCCGATCACCGTCGTGTGCAGCGACTGGTACATGTTGAACTTCGGCATCGCGACGTAGTCCTTGAACCGCCCGAGCACGGGGTTCCACCGCGAGTGCAGCACGCCGAGCACGGAGTAGCAGTCGCGGTCCTCGTCGACCAGCACCCGCAGCCCCACCAGGTCGTAGATGTCGCTGAACTCGCGGCCGCCCAGGATCATCTTCTGGTAGATCGAGTAGTAGTGCTTGGGCCGGCCGGTGACGGTCGCCTTGACCTTGGCGTCCTTGAGGTCGCTCTCGACCTGGGTGACCACCTCGGCCAGGAACTGGTCGCGCGACGGCGCGCGGTCGGCGACCATCCGCACGATCTCGTCGTACACCTTCGGGTGCAGGGTCGCGAAGGCGAGGTCCTCCAGCTCCCACTTGATGGTGTTCATGCCGAGCCGGTGCGCGAGCGGCGCGTAGATGTCCAGCGACTCGGTGGCCTGCCGCTCCTGCGTGGACTGCTTGACGTACCTCACGGTCCGCATGTTGTGCAGCCGGTCGGCGAGCTTGATGACCAGCACCCGGATGTCGCGGGCCATCGCCACGATCATCTTGCGGATGGTCTCGGCCTGCGCGGCGTCGCCGTACTTGACCTTCTCGAGCTTGGTCACCCCGTCGACGAGGATCGCCACCTCGTCGCCGAAGTCCACGCGCAGCTGGTCGAGCGTGTACGGCGTGTCCTCGACGGTGTCGTGCAGCAGCGCGGCCACGAGGGTCGGCTCGGTCATGCCGATGTCGGCGAGGATGGTCGTGACCGCGAGCGGGTGGGTGATGTAGGGGTCACCGCTCTTGCGCATCTGGGTGCCGTGCCACTTCTCGGCCGTCAGGTACGCGCGCTCCAGCAGCGCCAGGTCGGCCTTCGGGTGGTTGGCCCGCACGGTCCGGAACAGCGGCTCGAGCACCGGGTTGCCGGTCTGCGTCTTCGAGCCCATCCGGGCGAGGCGTGCCCGCATGCCGCGGGCAGGAGCAACCGAGTCCGGAGTGCGTACGGCCTCCGGTGCGACGGGAGCTTCCTCTGCCATTGGCTCCCAGTCTACGGGCGGCTAGATGGTGAGCAGGCTGGTGAGCGTGACGTCGCCGAGGTGGCGGCGGCCGGAGAGGAAGCCCAGCTCGATCAGGACAGCGACGCCGTGGACCACGCCGCCCGCCCGCTCGACGAGCCGGACCGTCGCGGCCGCCGTGCCGCCGGTGGCGAGCACGTCGTCGACCACCAGGACGCGGGCACCCGGCTCGAAGGCGTCGCGCGTGGAGCTCCAGGGTGTCCTGGCCGTACTCGAGGGCGTAGGTCTCGGCCAGGGTCGCGCGCGGCAGCCTGCCGGGCTTGCGGACCGGGACGAAGCCGGCGCCGAGAGCCAGGGCGACCGGGGCGGCGTAGATGAACCCGCGCGCCTCCATGCCGACGACCCGGTCCACGACGGGGTCGCCGTGCTCGTCGCGGCCGGCGTCGGCCAGGGCCGCGACCACCTCGCCGAACGCGGCGGCGTCGGCGAGGAGGGGCGTCAGGTCCTTGAAGACGACCCCGGGCGTGGGGAAGTCGGGGACGTCGATGTTGTGCCGGAGGATGGTGTCCCCAGCACTCACTTCTTGCCCCGCTTCGACCGCGGCTGACGGGTCGGCTGGGCTCGTCCGGCGGCGCTGCTGGGGTTCACCGGCTTGCGCTGCTGAGGTACGACGCGTCCGCGGCCGGTCGGGACCGGCGGCGCGGGAGACGGTGCGGTGGCCGCGACCTCGTGCTCGTCCTGCTCGTCGTCGAGCCCGTCGTCATCGTCACCGTCGCCGGCCTGGACCGCCATGTCCTCGGTGAACACCGGGACCGAGGCGTAGCGGTCGGCCTCGTGACGGCGCTTGCTGGCCAGCCGGCGCTCGATGTCCATGTTGTCCTTCTCGCCCTGCTTCATGTGCACCAGCAGCGGCGTGGCGATGAAGATGGACGAGTACGTGCCGGCCGCCATGCCGACGAACAGCGCGAGGGCGAGGTCCTTCAGCGAGCCGTTGCCGAGCTGGACGGCGCCGACGTAGAGGATCGCGCCGACCGGGAGCAGCGCCACGATCGAGGTGTTGATCGACCGCACCAGGGTCTGGTTGACGGCGAGGTTCGCGGCCTCGGCGTACGTCATGTGCGTGGAACGGAGGTTCTTGGTGTTCTCGCGGACCTTGTCGAACACCACGACGGTGTCGTACAGCGAGAAGCCGAGGATCGTCAGGATGCCCGTGACCGTGGCCGGCGAGACCTCGAACCCGGACAGCGCGTACACGCCGACGGTGATGAGCACGTCGTGCGCCAGCGCGACGAGCGCGGCCACGGACATCTTCCACTCGCGGAAGTAGGCCCAGATGAAGAGCACCACCAGGATGAGGAAGACGATCAGGCCCGTGACGGAGCGCTTGGCGACGTCCTGACCCCAGCTCGCCCCGATCTCGTCCTGCGACATGTCGTTCGGTGTCGCCCCGACGGTCTGGAGGATCGTGTCGACGACCTCTTGGGAGTCGGCACTGTTCAGCTGCTTGGTCTGGACGATGATGCCGTTGTCACCGGTGGTGGTGACGACCGGCGAGCTCGCCCCGTCGATGCCGGTGGCGGCGACCGCCTCGCGGAGCTTGTCGGCGTTGTCCTGGGTCACCTGGTCCGACGGGAGGGTGACGCGGTACTGCGCGCCGCCCTCGAACTCGATGCCCATGTTGAGGCCCTGGAAGAACAGGCCGCCCAGGGCGAGCAGCACGATCAGGCCCGAGCCGCAGTACCAGAGCCACTTGCGACCGACGAAGTCGATCGACTTCTTGCCGGAGTAGAGGTCGTTGCCGAGCCTCGAGAACTTGCCCATCAGGCCCTCCCTCCCACGGTCTGCCCAGCGGGGGTCACGGTGCCGAGGTTGATCTTGTCGATGCCGAGCGCTTCGGCGTCGAGGCCGGACAGCTTGTGACCCTGGTTGAAGAACCGGAACCTCGCCAGCCACGAGACCATCGGGTGGGTGAACCAGAAGAACACCACGAGGTCGATGATCGTCGAGATACCGAGCGCGAACGCGAACCCGCGGACCACGCCCGCCGCGAAGATGTAGAGCACCACGGCGGCCAGCAGCGAGACGGCGTCGGCGGCCAGACAGGTGTTCCGGGCGCGCTTCCAGCCCGCCTCGACCGCGACCCGCATGGACTTGCCGTCACGCATCTCGTCCCTGATGCGTTCGAAGTAGACGATGAACGAGTCGGCCGTGATGCCGACCGCGACGATCAGTCCGGCGATACCGGGCAACGTCAGGGTGAAGCCGGCAGCCTTCGCGAGCAGCAGCACGATGGCGTACGTGATGGCCGCCGCCACGAGCAGCGACGCGATCACGACGACGCCGAGGCCCCGGTAGTAGAGGAGGCAGTACAGCATCACCGCGAGCAGACCGATCAGGCCCGCGAAGATGCCGGCCGAGAGCTGGTCACCGGCGAGCGAAGGACCGATGGTCTCGACCGTGGGGTCCTTCTCGAACGAGATCGGCAGGGACCCGTAGCGCAGGCTGGTCGCCAGGCTCTCGGCGGACGCCTGGTTGAAGTTGCCGCTGATCTGCGCCTGGCCGTTGAGGATGATGCCGTCCATCGTGGGCGCGGAGATCACGACGCCGTCGAGGACGATCGCGAACTGCTTCTGGGTGCCGTACAGCGCCCGCGAGATCTCGGCGAAGGTGTCGGTGCCGTCGCCGTTGAAGTCGAGCGAGACGACCCAGTTGACGTCGTTCTGCGGGATGCCGGCCGAGGCGTCGTCGAGGTCGGTGCCCTCGACCATCGCGACGGACAGCAGGTACTTGATGCCCTGGTCGTCGCAGGTGACCATCGGCCAGTCCGCCTTGTCGCCGGGGACGGTCTTGCCGTTCCTGGGGTTCACGCCGACCGCCTGGACGGGGGTGGAGCAGGAGTAGGCGTTGTAGGCCGCGACGGACTTCTCGTCCGGTGCGTCCATCCAGGTCAGCGGGTCGTCGATGCCGCCGGTGCCGGCGTCCGTGCCGTCGGTCGGGCTCGGCGGTCGGGGAGTCGGTCGCGCCGTCCGACGCACCGTCGGTGGGGCTGGCGGTGTCGCTCGGCGTTGCCGTACCGGTCGGGTCGGCGCTGGTGGAGTCGTCGGCGGCCAGGAAGGGCGGACGGTTCTTGCCCGTCGCCTTCTTGGTCGGCGACGCGGTCGCCGTGGGCTCGGCCGTGTCACTGGGCAGCAGCACCCCGCCACCGGGCGACGTCGACGGGGTGGGCTCGGCAGAGCCGGTCCCGCTCCCGCTCGGGCTCGGCGCGGCCGTGGGGGCGGCGGTGCCGACCCCGCTCATGGCCACGACGCGGAAGCGCAGCTGTGCCTGCCGCTTCACCGTGTCGACGAGGTCGCGTCGGCTCTGGCCGGGGATCTCGACCACGATGTACTGGTTGCCCTCGGTGGTCACCTCGGCCTCGGAGACACCTGAACCGTTGACCCGGTTGTCGATGATGTCGGCGGCCTCGCGGAGCGACTCGGCGGTGACGTCGTTGCCGGTGGCGGCGAGGCGGATGCGGGTGCCTCCCTCGAGGTCCAGCCCGAGAGCCGGCTTCCACGAACCGCCCAGCGCGACGAGCCCGTACAGCACCGCGACGGAGATGAAGAAGATCGTCAGGGTGCGCGCAGGGCTGGCGGGGCGACGGGCCATGTCAGCGCTCCTCGGTGGTGGTGTCGGGGTGGTCGGGGAGCGTCTCGGGCTCGCCCTCGTCGTCGGCGAGGGACTCCGCGGCCGGGGCGACCTTCGAGCCCACGGCTCCGCGGACGACCTCGACGACGACTCCCGGAGCGATCTCGACGCTGATCCTCTCGTCCTCCAACGAGCGGAGCACGCCATAGATCCCCGACGACAACATCACCTCGTCGCCGACCTCGAGGGACGACTGCATCTGGCGCAGCTCACGCTGGCGACGCTGGGCCGGCCGGATCATCAGCGCCCAGAACAGGACGGCGATGGCCAGGAGGGGCAAGAGGGAGGCAAGCTCCGACACGACAACAGACCTCTTCACAAGGGGTACATGGGATGCCAGTCACGCAGGACCGGCTCGACCAACGGTGAAGTGTAACCGCGGGTGCGGCACGTCACGGCATCGCCATGGCCCGCCCGCGGATCACTCCTCGAAGAGGGTCGCCTCGGCGGTCGGTGACGGGCGGTGCGTCGAGCCCCAGGTGGCGCCATGCGGCGGGGGTGGCGACCCGGCCACGCGGGGTACGGGCGAGGAAGCCGATCCGGACCAGGAACGGCTCGGCGACCTCCTCCACGGTCTCCCGCTCCTCCCCCACGGCGACGGCCAGGGTGGAGACGCCGACGGGTCCGCCGCCGAAGTGCCGGCACAGCACCTCGATGACGGCGCGGTCGAGGGAGTCGAGGCCCAGCTCGTCGACCTCGTAGAGCTCGAGGCCGCGGCGGGCCACGTCGTGGGTGACCACGCCGTCGGCCTTGACCTGGGCGTAGTCGCGGACGCGGCGCAGCAGCCGGTTGGCGATGCGCGGCGTGCCGCGCGACCGCGAGGCGATCTCCGCGGCGCCCTCGTGGGTCAGGTCGACGCCGAGCAGGCCGGCCGAGCGGTGCACGATGCGGTCGAGGTCGGCGGTCTCGTAGTACTCCAGCCGGGCGGTGAACCCGAACCGGTCGCGCAGCGGGCCGGGCAGCAGCCCGGCGCGGGTGGTGGCGCCGACGAGCGTGAACGGTGGGATCTCGAGCGGGATCGCCGTGGCACCGGGGCCCTTGCCGATGACGACGTCGACCCGGAAGTCCTCCATCGCCATGTAGAGCATCTCCTCGGCGGGCCGGGACATGCGGTGGATCTCGTCGACGAAGAGCACGTCGCCGTCGTTCATGCCGGAGAGGATCGCGGCCAGGTCGCCGGCGTGGGTGATCGCGGGCCCGCTCGTCAGCCGCAGCGGGGCGGTCATCTCGTGGGCGATGATCATCGCCAGCGTGGTCTTGCCGAGGCCGGGCGGGCCGGACAGCAGGACGTGGTCGGGGACGCGGCCGCGGCCGCGGGCCGCCTCGAGGACCAGCCCGAGCTGTTCGCGCACACGGTGCTGGCCGACGACCTCGGCGAGGGTCCGCGGACGCAGCGCCGCCTCGACCGCGCGCTCGTCGCCCTCGGCCTCCGCCGCGGTGAGGGTGCGGAGGTGCTCGGCCTCGTGGGCCGCGAGGTGGTCGGTGGGCTCCATGTCAGGCCTTGCTCAGCGTGCGGAGGGCGGAGCGGAGCAGCGTCGAGACCTGCGGGTCGTCGCCGGCCTCGGGCGCGACCGCCTCGACAGCGGCGTCGGCCTCCTTGGCGGACCAGCCCAGGCCGACCAGGGCCTGGAGCACCTGGTCCTTCCAGGCCGCGGGCGCGCTCGCCGGCGTACCGGCCCTGACGTGACCCACGGGGGCACCGAGGCGGTCCTTCAGCTCGAGGATGATGCGCTGCGCGCCCTTCTGGCCGATGCCGGAGACCCGGGTGAGGGTCTTGGTGTCGTCGGAGGCGACGGCCACGCGCAGCTCGTCGGGCGCGAGGCAGGCCAGGATGGCCTGAGCCAGCTTCGGGCCGACCCCGGACGCGGTCTGCACGAGCTCGAAGCAGACCTTCTCGTCCTCGTCGAGGAAGCCGAAGATCGTCAGCGAGTCCTCGCGGACGACCATGCTCGTGGGCAGGGTGGCGGTCTGGCCGGTCCGCAGCGTGGCGAGCGTCCCCGGGGTGCACATCAGCTCGAGGCCGATGCCGCCCACGTCGAGCACGGCGCTGTTGAGCGTGACGGCGGCGACCTGGCCGCGGACGAAGGCGATCATCGGGACCTCCCTTGGGCTGCTGCGAGAGCGGCGTCGATCCGGGCCTGCGCGCCGCCCCGCCAGATGTGGGTGATGGCGAGCGCCAGCGCGTCGGCGGCGTCGGCCGGCTTCGGCGGCGAGTCGAGCCGCAGGATCCGGGTCACCATCGCCCCGACCTGGGCCTTGTCGGCCCGGCCGCTGCCGGAGACCGCGGCCTTGACCTCGCTCGGCGTGTGCAGGGCGATCGGCAGCCCGCGCCGGGCGGCGGCGACCAGGGCGATGCCGCTGGCCTGGGCGGTCCCCATGATCGTGCTGGAGTCGGACCGCGCGAACACCCGCTCCACCGCGACGGCGTCGGGCTGGTACTCGTCCAGCCACGCGTCGATGCCCTTCTCGATCGTCACCAGCCGCTGGGCGATCGGCAGGTCGGCGCTCGTGCGCACGACGTTGACGTCGATCAACGTCAGCGGCCGGCCGACCGTGCCCTCGACCACGCCCAGGCCACAGCGGGTCAGCCCCGGGTCGATCCCCAGCACGCGCACGCGGTCGCCCTCTCGTTCCGAACAGGTGTTCGTACGAACGCTAACGGCGCCCGGCCGTCGTACGGCGCACGACACGCGTGGTTTCGAGGGTGCTCAGGCGTCCAGCTCCGCCATGACCTCGTCGGGCACGTCGAAGTTGGCGAACACGTTCTGCACGTCGTCGGAGTCCTCGAGCGCCTCGATCAGGCGGAACAGCTTGGCGGCGTCGTCCTTGTCGAGCTGGACCTGCATGTCGGGCACGAACTCGGCCTCGGCGGAGTCGTAGTCGATGCCGGCGGCCTGGAGCGCGGTCCGTACGGCGACCAGGTCGGTGGCCTCGGAGACGACCTCGAAGGACTCCCCCAGGTCCTGGACGTCCTCGGCCCCGGCGTCCAGCGCCGCCTCGAGCACGTCGTCCTCGGTCACCGTCTTGCCGTCCTGGGCCGCCGGGACGAGCACGACGCCCTTGCGGTTGAAGAGGAACGACACCGAGCCCGGGTCGGCGAGCGAGCCGCCGTTGCGGGTCATGGCGGTGCGGACCTCCATGGCGGCGCGGTTCTTGTTGTCGGTCAGGCACTCGATGAGCATCGCCACGCCGGCGGGGCCGTAGCCCTCGTACATGATCGTCGTGTAGTCGGCGCCGCCCGCCTCGGCCCCGGAGCCGCGCTTGACCGCGCGGTCGATGTTGTCGTTGGGGACCGACGACTTCTTGGCCTTCTGGATGGCGTCGTACAGCGTCGGGTTGCCGCTGATGTCACCGCCGCCCATGCGCGCCGCGACCTCGATGTTCTTGATGAGCTTGGCGAACATCTTGGCTCGTCGGCTGTCGACGACGGCCTTCTTGTGCTTCGTGGTCGCCCATTTGGAGTGGCCGGACATGACTCTCTTTCTTCCCGCTACGACTGCCGCACGAGGTCGACGAACATCCGGTGCACCCGGCCGTCGCCCCCGACCTCGGGATGGAACGACGTCGCCATCAACGGTCCCTGGCGGACCGCGACGATCCTACCGGCGGCGGCTCCGGCGGCCGTTCCGTCGGGCACGCGCGCCAGCACCTCGACGCCGTCCCCGACCGCCTCCACCCACGGGGCGCGGATGAACACGGCGTGCACCGGCTCGGCCAGTCCGGCGAAGTCCAAGGACGACTCGAACGAGTCGACCTGCCGCCCGAAGGCGTTGCGGCGCACGGTGATGTCGAGCCCGCCGAGGGTCTCCTGACCGACCACACCGTCCTCGATCCGGTCGGCGAGCAGGATCATCCCGGCGCAGGTCCCGAACATCGGCAGCCCCTCGGCGACCCGGGCCCGGAGCGGCTCCAGCAGCTCGAAGATCCGCGCCAGCTTGGCCATCGTCGTGGACTCGCCGCCCGGCAGGACGAGGCCGTCGACCGAGGCGAGCTCGGACGGACGGCGTACGGCGACCGGGCGCGCGCCGAGGGTCTCCAGGACGTGCAGGTGCTCACGGACGTCGCCCTGCAGGGCGAGGACTCCGATGCGCGGGGCGTCGGGGGCGGGCACGCGCGCAGGCTAGTGCCCCCTTCCCGGCGCCTCGAAACTGCCGCACGATGGGCCGATGCGAACTCTCGTCTCGGTGGTCGTCACCGTCGTCATCTGCGGCCTTCTCGGACCCGCCGCCGTCGCCTCGTCTCCTGCAGCCGCAGGAACCGACGGCCAGCAGGCCTCCTGCCGCCGCACGCTGCCGGCGTACCCACAGATCAAGCCCGGCACCACCAGCGGAGCGGTCAAGGCCTTGCAGTGCGTGCTCAACGACACGCAGCTCGGTCCGGTCACCGTCGACGGCTTCTACGGCCCGGAGACCCAGGCGGCCATCAAGAAGCTCACCGACAACTTCGAGTGCTGCATCGAGCGGCCGCTGCTGGTCCGCACCTGGTACTGGACGATCCTGTTCTCCCAGTCGCACCGGCTCCGCGGCCTCGAGATGGGCGACTCGGGGGTGCGCGTCAAGACCCTGCAGCGCGCCCTGCGGGCCGACGGGGAGACGGTCGTCGTCGACGGCGACTTCGGCGCGCAGACCAAGGCCCAGGTGAAGGTGTTCCAGGACAAGTGCGACATCGAGAAGTCCGGGCGGGTCAACGACCAGACGTCGTTCTTCTTCTCCCAGGGCGGCTGCGGCGGCTGACGGATCAGGAACGAAACGTTCCTGATCGGGTCCTACCGTCGTGCTCGACGGAACAACCGCGGAGATGAAGGAGAACGACGATGGTGGACTACCGGATCGAGCTGGTCGGGATGCCCGTGAGCGACGTGGACCGGGCCTTGGAGTTCTACGGGACGACGCTGGGCTGGCCGGTCGACCACGACCACACGGTCAGCGACGAGGTCCGCTTCATCCAGGTGACCCCGCCCGGCTCGGCGTGCTCGATCGCGTTCGGCAACGGCGTCAGCGACATGCCCGCCGGCTCGATGCGCGCTCTCCAGGTCGTGGTGGCGTCTGCCGACGAGGCGCTCGCCGACCTGCGCGGGCGCGGGGTCGAGGCATCCGACGTGGACGACCAGCCCTGGGGCCGGTTCGTGTACTTCGCCGACCCCGACGGCAACACGTGGTCGGTCCAGGAGCTCCCGGCCTGGAGCAACCAGAACGGTTGAGGGGCGCCGTACTTGGCGTGAGTTCCCCGAACATGGCGTGGGTTCCTCCTCACGCCGAGTTCGGTTTTCTCCGGCCGGCCGGAGAAAACGCCCCGACCTACCAGCCGCGCTCGGCGAGCCGGTGGGGCTGGGGGATCTCGTCGACGTTGATGCCGACCATGGCCTCACCGAGGCCACGGGAGACCTTGGCGACGACGTCGGGGTCGTCGTAGAAGGTGGTCGCCTTGACGATCGCCGACGCCCGCTCGGCGGGGTTGCCGGACTTGAAGATGCCCGAGCCCACGAAGACGCCCTCGGCGCCGAGCTGCATCATCATCGCGGCGTCGGCGGGGGTGGCGATGCCGCCGGCGGTGAACAGCACGACCGGCAGCTTGCCGGCCTCGGCCACCTCGCGCACGAGGTCGTACGGCGCCTGGAGCTCCTTGGCGGCGACGTACAGCTCGTCGGGCTCGAGGCCCTGGAGGCGGCGCAGCTCGGCGCGGATGGTGCGCATGTGGGTGACGGCGTTGGAGACGTCGCCGGTGCCGGCCTCGCCCTTGGAGCGGATCATCGCCGCGCCCTCGGTGATCCGGCGCAGCGCCTCGCCCAGGTTGGTCGCGCCGCACACGAACGGCACGGTGAACTGCCACTTGTCGATGTGGTTGGCGTAGTCGGCCGGGGTCAGCACCTCGGACTCGTCGATGTAGTCGACGCCGAGCGACTGCAGCACCTGCGCCTCGGCGAAGTGACCGATCCGGGCCTTGGCCATCACGGGGATCGAGACCTGCTCGATGATCCCGTCGATCATGTCGGGGTCGCTCATCCGGGAGACGCCGCCCTGGGCGCGGATGTCGGCGGGGACCCGCTCGAGCGCCATCACCGCGACGGCGCCGGCGTCCTCGGCGATCTTCGCCTGCTCGGCGGTGACGACGTCCATGATCACGCCGCCCTTCAGCATCTCGGCCATGCCGCGCTTCACGCGGGTCGTGCCGGTGCCGGACGTGTCTTCAGGAGACTGCTGAACCATGGGTCAAGAGTACGGCGGCGGGGCGCCGCGGCCCTACTCGGGGACGACCGGTGAGCGATCCAGGGCGATCGCCTGCCGGCGTACCTTCAGGATCCGGAAAACGACCGTGTAGGCACTGGCGGCCGCGAGCACCCACAGCCCCAGCTCGAGCAGGATGGGCAGGTCGAACAGCGCGCTGAGCCCGGTCGCCGCCAGGATCAGCACGAGCCGGTCGGAGCGTTCGGCGATGCCGCCCCTGGCGTCGAGGCCCAGCGACTCGGCCTTCGCCCGTGCGTAGCTGGTCAGGTTGCCGGCGACCAGGCAGAACAACGACAGGCAGAGGTAGAGGTAGCTGTCGCCGGAGTCGGCGAAGTACAGCGCCAGGCCGCCGAAGATCGCGGCGTCCCCGATCCGGTCGAGCGTGGAGTCCCAGAACGACCCGAAGGTCGACGAGGTGCCCGACTTGCGCGCCATCGCCCCGTCGATCATGTCGGAGAAGACGAAGGCCGTGATCACGAGCGTGCCGACGAGCAGCTCGCCGCGCGGGTAGAAGGCGAGCGCGCCGGCGGCGACCCCGAGCGTGCCGACGAGCGTGACGAGGTCGGGGTGGACACCGAGCTTGAGCAGCAGGTTGACGACCGGCGCGAGGACGACGCCCTGCCAGAAGGCCTTGAAACGCTCCAACATGAGGAGAGCAGGCTACCGGGCGAGGGGCATCGTGGGCGCGGCCAGGTCGAGCACGCTCGCCGGGTCGGCCAGCACCGGCGCGAAGACCATCTCGGCCGCGCCCCGCCAGGGTGAGTCCAGCCCGAACGCCGACGCCCGGATGATGACCTCGCTGCGGGCGGACATCAGGGTCCAGCGGTCGAGGGTCTTGTCGACGACGTCCTGGCGGGCCTCCCACAACGCGGCCAGCGAGCCACCGAGCACGATCACCTCGGGGTTGAACACGTTGATGACGGCGCGCAGCCCGACGCCGAGCCAGTGGCCGACCTCGTCCAGCGCGCGCCCGGCCCGCTCGTCACCGTTGTCCGCGGCGGCGATCACCTCGTCGACCCCCTCGGGTCCGCCGCCGGCGAGTCGTCCGGCCAGCATCAGCAGCTGGTTCTCGCCGACCTTGGTCTCCCAGCAGCCGACGTTGCCGCACCGGCACTGCTGCGTGCTGCTGCCGTCGACCAGCAGGTGCCCGACCTCGCCGGCGTAGCCGCGCGCCCCCGAGAGGGGGACGCCGCCGACCAGGAACCCGCCGCCGATGCCGACGCTGCCGTTGAGGTACGCCACGTCGGAGTGCCCGACCGCGGCGCCGCGCAGGTGCTCGGAGAGGACCCCGAGGTTCGCGTCGTTGTCGGTGAACACGCGTCGCCCGAGCCGCTGCGAGAGCAGCGCGGTGAACGGCTGGTCGACCCAGCCCAGGTTCGGCGCGAAGCGCACCGCGCCGTCGGTGTCGCGGACGGCACCCGGCACGGAGACGCCGGTGCCGAGGCAGCGAACGCCGGGGTGCATGGCGAGCACCTCCTCGACCATCTGGGCCGTCGACTCGATGACGTGCTCGACGTCGTGCTCGCCGGGGGCGTGCGGGCGCTGACGCTGGTGGAGCACGTCACCCCCCAGCGCGACCAGGGCGGTCACGATCCGGTCGACGCCGATGTCGACGGCCACGGCCACGTTGTCGCGCGCGGGCTCGAGGACGAACGACGGCCGACCGGACCGTCGTACGACGGCCGGTTGCCGCTCGGTGACCAGGCCCAGCTCCTCGAGCTCGGTCGCCAGCGCCCCGATGGTGCTGCGGTTGAGCCCGAGGTCGCGCGTCAGGGCCGCGCGCGTGGTCGCGCCCTGCACGTGCACCCTCGTCAGCAGCGCACTGAGGTTGTTGCGGCGGAGCTCGTCCTGTCCGAGTCCTGTCTTCGTGGGCGGCGCAGGGCCGCCCGGTTGCGCGGCCAAGTCGCTAGACCCGTCCGGTGGCAGAGGCCCGCCGTCGGCTGATGGCGTCCACGCTGGCGGCCACCAGGAGCACCAGACCCGTGATCATGTAGACGTTGCCCGTCGACTGGCGCATCAGCCCCATGCCGTTGGCGATCACGGCGATCACCAGGCCGCCGATGACGGCGTCGGACGCCCGGCCCTTGCCGCCGAACAGGCTGGTGCCGCCGATCACCGCTGCGCCGACCGCGAACAACAGGGTCGTCGATCCACCCGTGGTCGGTGAGACGGAGTTGTTGCGGCTGGCGATCAGCAGTCCGGCGAACGCCGCGATCGTCGAGCACATGATGAAGCAGGTGAGCTTGACCCGGAAGACGTTGATGCCGGACCGGCGAGCGGCCTCGGTGTTGCCGCCGACGGCGTAGATGTGGCGGCCCCACGCCGTGTGGTTGAGCACGTAGGTGAGCACGATCAGCAGCCCGACCACGATGGCGACGACGATGGGCACACCCGTGATCGACTTCAGCGCCGGGTTGGGGCTGCGCTCCATCGACAGGTACCCGACGAACAGCGAGGACGAAGATGACCAGCGCCGAGGTCTTGATGGCCCACAGCAGCACGGGCTGGCTCTCCAGGCCGGCCTTGCGACGTCGGTGGTCGGTGCGCCAGGTCAGACCGGCATACGCCGCGAGACCGACCACCGCCAGGGTCCAGCCGAGCCAGACGGACATCGGGTCGTTGTTGAGCGCGAGGATGACCTCGTTGCGGTAGGCGATGGTGCCGCCCTCGCCGATGATCACCAGCATCACGCCCTGGAGGCCCAGGAAGAACGCCAGGGTGACGACGAACGACGGGATGCCCAGCCTGGCCACCAGCAAGCCGATGATCGTGCCGATCACGGCACCGGTGAGCAGGCAGGCCATCAGCGACGGGATCCACGGCCAGCCGTGCTCGGTCATCACCACGCCCGTGACCGCCGCCGCCGTGCCGCCGGTGTAGCCGGCCGACAGGTCGATCTCGCCGAGCAGGAGCACGAACACCAGGCCCATCGAGAGCACCACGATGGCGGCGGACTGGTTGAGCAGGTTCGCCACGTTGAACTGGCTGGGGAACCGCTCCGGCTTGAGGGCGGAGAACACCACGACGAGCACGATCAGGCCGAGGATGGCCGGCAGCGACCCGAGGTCTCCCCCGCGAACCTTGGTGACGTAGGCCCGGACGATGTCGCCCAGGCCGACCGACGAACCTACGGGGGGCTCGGGCTCGCCGGGGGCGTCCGATCCGGCGCTGGGCTGGGTCTGGGTCGTCACTGGTCCTCCTCCACCTGCGCGGCGTCCTGGGCGCTGAGGCCCATGTCGCCGTAGCGGCCGCTGGTGATCAGCTCGACCACCTGGTTGGAGGTGACGTCGGCTCGGGGCACCTGGGCCACCATCGCGCCGAGGTAGAGGACCGCGATGTCGTCGGCCACCTCGAAGATGTCGTTGAGGTTGTGGCTGATCAGGATCACGCCGAGCCCGTTGTCGGCCAGCCGTCTCACCAGCCGGAGCACCTGCTCGGTCTGCGCGACGCCCAGGGCGGCCGTGGGCTCGTCGAGGACGACGAGCTTGGAGTTCCACAGCACCGAGCGGGCGATCGCGACGGTCTGCCGCTGGCCGCCGGACAGCGACGCGACGGCCTGCCGCACGGACTGGAGCGTGCGCACCGAGAGGCCGTCCAGGGTCTCGCGGGCGCGGGCCTCCATGGCGTCCTCGTTGAGCGCCGCGACGCTCCCCATCTCGCGACCCAGGAACATGTTCTGGACCACGTCGAGGTTGTCGCAGAGCGCGAGGTCCTGGTAGACGACCTCGATGCCGAGGGCGTTGGCGTCCTTGGGGCCGTGCACCGTCACCGGACGGCCCTCGAAGAGGTACTCACCTTCGTCGAACGCGTGGATGCCGGCGACGCCCTTGATCAGGGTGCTCTTGCCGGCACCGTTGTCACCGACGAGCGCGGTGACCTGGCCTGCTCGGACGTCGAGGTCCACGCCGCGGAGCACGTGCACCGCGCCGAAGCTCTTCTGGATGTTGCGCAGGCTGAGCAGCGGGGTGCTGGCATCGGCGCCCGGCGAGGGCGCGAGAGCCTCGGCGGTCATGAGGGTCCTTTCGGTGGAGCCGGGTCGAGACGACCGTGCAGGACGGTACGACGACCCGGCCGGCCGCGAGGGCCGACCGGGCCGTCGAAGGCATCAGCTGATGCCGGCCGCCTCACAAGCCTTGGCAACCTCACCCGCGCAGACGTCGGCGACGGTCTGGTAGCCGTCGTCGAAGACCTGCTGCATGTTGTCGACGGTCACCCACACCGGGGTGGCCAGGGCCGAGGGAACTTCCTCGCCCGTGTCGGGGTCGGTCACGGAGCCCGTGGCCAGTGCGGCCGCAGCCGTCGGTGTCGCCCTCGATCAGGGCGATCGCCAGCTGCGAGGCAGCGTCGGCCTCGAGGTCGGTGTTCTTGTAGACGGTGCCCGCCTGGAAGCCGAGCAGGATGTTCTGCAGGCCCTCCACGCTGGCGTCCTGGCCGGTGACCGGGACCTCGCCGGCCGAGCCGGCCGCCTTGAGACGGGCGATCACGCCGCCGGCCATGGTGTCGTTGGCGACGACGGCGCCGTCGACCTTGCCACCGTTGTCGGTGTACATCTGCTCGAACACGTCACCGGCCTTGGTCGCGTCCCACTCGCCGCTCTGGTCGCCGACGAGGGTGTAGTCGCCCGAGTCGATCTTGTCCTTCAGGGCCGCCTCGTAGCCGCTCTTGAACAGGGCGGCGTTGTTGTCGGTGGCCGCGCCGTTGACGTACACGATGTTGGCCTTGGTCTTGCCGGCCTCGTCGAGCGCCGAGATCAGGCCGGTGCCCATCAGGCCGCCGACGCCCACGTTGTCGAACGACACGTAGTAGGACGCGCCGCCGCCCGGGGTGAGCCGGTCGTAGTCGATGCTCTGCACGCCGGCGTCGGTCGCCTTGTCGAGGCACGCCTTGCCGGACTCCTGGTCGATGTTGACGATCATCAGCACCTTGACGCCCTCGCCGATCATCTGGTCGCAGAGCGTGCCGAACGTCTCGACGCTGCCCTGGGCGTTCTGGATGTCGTAGCTGACGCCCGCGGCGTCGAAGGCTGCCGAGAGGCTCGGCTTGTCGTTGGCCTCCCAGCGGGGCGAGGTCGTCGCGTCGGGCAGGATCACGCCGACGTCGGTGCCACTGCTGTCGCCGCCGTCACCACCGCCGTCGGCGGTCGAGGAGTCGTCGCCACCGCAAGCCGCGGCGGTCAGGGCCACGAGCGTCATCGTCGACACGACGGCGAGGCGTTTGAAGACAGAACTACGAACCATGCTTGCATCCTCCGGATCGTCCGAGATGGGGGTGACGGCCGCCGCGACGAGGTCGTGGTGTGAGCACCATCACGTGTATGTTGTCGCGCACAACTTAGTAAGCCTCAGCAGGCCCCGCAAGGGGGCACGCGGCCCATTAAGTTGTGTGAGGTAACAAATCGGTCACGAACCGGTCATCGCGACGACGCGAGACCGTCACGTCCCCCGGAACGAGGAGAGAACCGCATGACCGCCACCGACTGGGGCAGCCTGCTCCCGACGCGAGACGACCGCTTCTCGTTCGGCCTGTGGACCGTGGGCTGGCAAGGCGTCGACGTCTTCGGGGGCGCCATCCGGCCGCCGCTCGACCCGGCGGAGGCGGTGCACCGGCTCTCCGACCTCGGGCGCGTACGGCGTCACCTTCCACGACGACGACGTCATCCCGTTCGGCTCCTCGGCCTCCGAGCGGCTCGCGCGGCTGACGCCGTTCCGCAAGGCGCTCGAGGACACCGGTCTGGTGGTGCCGATGGTGACCACCAACCTGTTCTCGCACCCGGTCTTCCGTGACGGCGGCTTCACCAACAACGACCGCGACGTCCGCCGCTTCGCCATCCGCAAGACCCTCGACCAGGTGGACCTCGCGGCCGAGCTCGGCGCGAAGGTGTTCGTGGCCTGGGGCGGGCGCGAGGGTGCCGAGTCGGGGGCGGCCAAGGACGTGAAGGCCGCGCTGGACCGCTACCGCGAGGCCTTCGACCTGCTCGGCGACTACGTCCTCGACCAGGGCTACGACCTCCGCTTCGCGATCGAGCCCAAGCCCAACGAGCCCCGCGGCGACATCCTGCTGCCCACCATCGGGCACGCGCTGGCCTTCATCAACGAGCTCGCGCACCCGGAGCTGGTGGGGCTGAACCCCGAGACGGGGCACGAGGAGATGGCCGGGCTCAACTACGCCCACGGCCTGGCCCAGGCGTTGTGGCACGGCAAGCTCTTCCACATCGACCTCAACGGTCAGACCGGCCCCCGCTACGACCAGGACTTCCGGTTCGGCGCCGGCAACGCCCGCGGCGCGTTCTGGACCGTCGACATCGTCGAGAACGGTGGGTACGAAGGCCCGCGGCACTTCGACTTCAAGCCGCCGCGCACCGAGGACATGGACGGCGTCTGGGCCTCGGCGGCCGGCTGCATGCGCAACTACCTGGT
This sequence comes from uncultured Actinomycetota bacterium, assembly GCA_963839565.1. Lineage (GTDB taxonomy): Bacteria > Actinomycetota > Actinomycetes > Propionibacteriales > Nocardioidaceae > Nocardioides. The sequence continues at coordinate 175,822 of CAWIVR010000017.1, forward strand.
CCTGCGCGAGAAGGTCCGCGCCTTCCGCGCCGACCCCGAGGTCCAGGCAGCCCTGACGGCCGCGCGCGTCGACCAGCTCGCCGTACCGACGGTGGACCCGGCCGAGACCCTCGCCGACCTCCGTGCCGAGGAGTTCGACCCGGTCGAGGCCGGGCGGCGCGGCATGGCCTTCGAGCACCTCGACCAGCTCGCCCTCGAGCACCTGTACGGCGTCCGCTGACATGACGCTGGTCGCGGGGGTCGACTCCTCGACGCAGTCCTGCAAGGTCGTCGTCGTCGACGCCGACACCGGGGTCGTGGTCCGCGAGGGCCGCGCTCCCCATCCCGACGGCACCGAGGCGCCGCCCGAGGCCTGGTGGACCGCGTTCGAGGCGGCATCGGCAGCGGCCGGCGGGCTCGACGACGTGGCGGCCGTCTCCGTCGGCGGCCAGCAGCACGGCATGGTGTGCCTCGACGAGTCCGGGTCGGTGGTCCGCGACGCGCTGCTGTGGAACGACACCCGCTCGGCCCACGCGGCCGAGGAGCTGATCGCCGACCTCGGGGGCGCGTCGGCGTGGGCCGAGGCGGTCGGCTCGGTACCCGTCGCGTCGTTCACGGTGACCAAGCTGCGGTGGCTCGCGCACCACGAACCGGAAGCGGCTCGCCGTACCCACGCCGTCTGCCTCCCCCACGACTGGCTGACCTGGCGGCTGCGCGGCACGGGCGACGTCGCCGACCTGGTGACCGACCGGGGCGACGCGAGCGGCACGTGCTACTGGTCCCCGGCGACGGGTGACTACCGCCGCGACCTGCTCGAGCTCGCCCTCGGCCACGACGCCGTGCTGCCGCGGGTCCTGGGGCCGAGCGAGGGCGCCGGCAGCGCGACCGGTGGACAGGTCCTGGGGCCCGGTACCGGCGACAACGCGGCCTCGGCCCTCGGTCTGGACGCCCGCCCCGGCGACGTCGTCGTGTCGATCGGCACGTCCGGCGTCGCCTGCGCCGTCTCCGAGGTCCCGGCGGCCGACCCGTCCGGCATCGTCGCCGGCTTCGCCGACGCCACCGGCCGCTACCTGCCGCTGGTCTGCACGCTCAACGCCGCTCGGGTGCTCGACTCCACCGCGCAGCTGCTCGGCGTCGACCACGCGGGCCTCTCCGACCTCGCCCTCGCGGCACCTCCGGGCGCCGGCGGCGCGGTGCTCGTCCCGTACTTCGAGGGCGAACGCACGCCCGACCGCCCGCACGCCACCGCCTCGCTGCACGGCCTCACCCTCGACACCTGGACGCCGGCGACCGTCGCCCGCGCGGCCGTCGAGGGCCTGCTCTGCGGGCTGGCCGACGCCATCGACGCCCTGGAGGCACAAGGGGCGGTCGCCTCGCGGGTCCTCCTGGTGGGCGGCGGGGCCGCGTCCCGGGCGGTCCGCGAGATCGCTCCCGCCGTGCTCGGCCGGCCGGTGCACGTACCTCCGCCGGGTGAGTACGTGGCGCGGGGCGCCGCGCGGCAGGCCGCCTGGGTCCTGGCCGGTGCGGAGGAACCGCCGATGTGGGAAATTGCCTCCACGACGGTGCACGAGGCCGAGCCGACGCCCGCGGTGCGGGGACGCTACGCCGAGGCACGCGATCGGGTCCTGGACCGCACGACATAGGAGATCGCCATGAACCCCGACTCCCGGCTGCTCACCACCCGCCGATCGCTGCACGGGGTGGCGGAGCTCGTCCTCGCCGGCCCCCAGCACGCGTACACCGGTGAGATCTCGCTGCGGAGCGTGCCGGGCGGCTTCGCGACGACGCACTCGCCGTCGCTCAGCGTCGTCGGCACCGAGGTGCTCGGTCTGGCCGGTGCGGTCGGCATCAACGGCCACACCCCCGCGTCGCTGGCCTCCGCGCTCGGGCTGGAGGCGACGTCGCTGTCCGCGGTCTACACCGACGGCTCGGGCGTCGGGCGGGACGACTCGCTCGAGGTCGACGCCGCGGCGGCCGCCACGATCGCGGACGCCTTCGCCGCCGGCGACGCGGCCCTGCGGTCCCTGGCGCCCGACGAGACCCCGATCCTCTGGCCCGAGCACTTCGACGTCGGCATCAGCGCCGGCGAGGTCAACTACGGCGTCTCCGCCGGCGACGGCTACCTCGCCGTCCCCTACGCGTACGTCGGCCCGTGGTCGCCGCCCGCGCAGGACGACTACTGGAACGCGCCCTTCGGCCGCGCCGTCCCGGTCGACGAGATCGGTCGACGCCGACGCCGTGCTCCGGCGTTCTTCACCGACGGTCGCCAACGCCTGGGCGTGTCGTGAGACGTCATACGAATGGTCGCCCGGGTCGCGTGCATCGCTGCGCGTCCCGAGGTCAGCCGTTGATCGTCGTGGAGCGTGCGAACATGGGCTGACCTCCCATCACCAGGGCGGCGCCCTGGCGGCACCGCCGCTCCTGGCACTCTCCTCCCGGCCCCGTGGCGGGACAAGGGGCAGTCACCGGTCGCCGACCTGCTCGGGCAGCCGCGCGATGTCCGGATGCATCGCCACCGCGTTCACCACCACCGAGAACACCGCCAGCGCGATCGCCCAGCCGCCGTGGCCAGCCACGGCAAGACCGACCACGCCCGCACCGATCACCAGCACCTTGGCGACGGGGCGCGCGACCGGGCCGCCGTACCGCGCCTTGGGTGAGGCGAACAGGAACCACACGGCCACCCCGGCGGCCGCAGCGGCCACGGCCAGCAGCCAGCCGCCGGCGTCGGCACCCCACACGGCCAGCGCGGCCATCACGAGCAGCTCGTCGAGGAACACCAGCGCCAGCACGAACCAGCCCAGGCCAGGAGGAACCCTCACCCAGAGAGCCTAGGCGTACGGTGGCGGCACGGAGCCACTCAGGCAACCGACTCGAGGAGCCGCGATGAGCGACAAGTCGCCACGCCAAGGCATGTCCAAGAAGTCCGGGAAGTCCATCAAGGAGAAGCGCGCCGAGAAGCGCGACAAGGGCCACGTCGAGACGATGTCGGAGACGATGCACCCCAAGAAGAAGTAGCGCACGACCCTAGGCTCCGGGTCATGACCGACGTGACCCTCCGCCCCGGCACCTCCGACGACGCGGCTGCCGTCGCCGACATCTGGCACGCGGGCTGGCACGTGTCCCACCCCGGGCACGTACCTGACGGGCTGACGGAGCGGCGCACGCTCGCGGCGTTCCACGAACGGTCTCCCCGGCGCGTCGCCGACACGACCGTGGCCGAGGTCGACGGCGAGGTGGCGGGCTTCATCATGGTCGTCGGCGACGAGGTCGAGCAGATCTACGTGAGCCCGGCGCACTTCGGCAAGGGCGTCGCCGGCGCGCTGATGACCGAGGCCGAGGGCCAGGTCGCCGCGGGCGGCCACGACGTCGCCTGGCTGGCGGTGGCGATCGGCAACACGCGGGCGCGGGCGTTCTACGAGAAGACCGGCTGGGTCAACGTCGGTGACCTGCCGTACGAGGTCGAGGCGCTCGGCGAGAAGTTCATCTCGCCGTGCCGCAGGTACGAGAAGGCCGTCCGCTAGTCCCAGGCCTCGGCCAGCAGCGCGCGGGTGTCCTGCAGCAGCTGGGGCAGCGTCTTGGTCTGGCCGATGACGGGCATGAAGTTGCTGTCGCCGACCCACCGCGGCACGACGTGCTGGTGCAGGTGGGCCCGGATGCCGGCTCCGCCCGCGGTCCCCTGGTTCATGCCGACGTTGAACCCTTCGGCGTGGGAGACCGCGCGCACCGTCCGCATCGCCGCGCGGGTCATCGCGCCGATCTCGGCGGACTCCTCGTCGGTGACCTCGGTGTAGTCGGCGATGTGCCGGTACGGGCAGACCATCAGGTGGCCGGCGGTGTAGGGGTACAGGTTCAGCACGGCGTACGCCGTCTCCCCCCGCCGCACGACCAGCCCGGCCTCGTCGTCGAGCCCGGGGATCCGGCAGAACGGGCACTCCCCCTCCGACCCGTCGACCGGCTTGTTCTCGCCGCGGATGTAGGCCATCCGGTACGGCGTCCACAGCCGCTCGAGGTCGTCGGCGTGACCGATGCCGTCCTGGAACTCGCTCATCGGGCCGCTCCCACGAACTCGAGGATCCGTCGCCACGCGTCGAGCCGCGCGGCCTGGTTGCGGCTCCGGCTGCCGCCGCTGCGGATCACGTCGTCGGACACGAGCGGGAAGCCCGGCGGCGTCGTGCAGAAGTGCCCGGCGCCGGGGTAGGCGACGTGGGTGACCCGGTCGCCGGCGCCCTCACGCTCGGCGCGCGCCTCGGCGATCCGGGTGAGCCGCGCGCTCGGCCACATCGTGTCGTCCTCCCCGCTGAGCATCAACACCGGTCCGGCCGCGCGCTCGAAGGCGATCTCGGCCTTCGCCACCATGTCCTCGTCGTCGATGCAGGCGAGCGGGTCGTCCTCGTCCTCGGCCATCTGGGGCACCGGTTCGCCGCCGAACCGCCAGGCCGTCTCCAGCACGTCGGTCCCCGGCCCCCACGCGCCCCAGGCGACCCCGCTCCCCACCGAGATGACCACCGGGCCCACGTGGTCGGGGGTGAGAGCCGCGGCCAGGAGGACCAGCTCGCTGCCACGGGACAGGCCGATCACGCACGGCGGTACGTCGTCCACGCCGTCCTGCGCCCGCAGCCAGTCGCAGGCGCGGGCCACGACCTCGACGTCGATGTCACGCAGCGCGTCGGGCGTGCCGGGGTGCCCCCAGTAGGCCATCGACAGCACGGGGAGGCCGTGCCCGGCGAGCAGCGCGGCCATCACCGGGCCGCCCGGCCCACCGTCCGAGCCCCCGACGACCACCACCCCACGCCCGGCCCGCTCGGTCAGGAACAACCGGCCGGCCACGCCCTCCTCGGCCACCACGTGCTCGGTGACGTCGTCGGCGACGACGAGCCGGGCGTACGACGTCTCGACGGTCTGCTCGTCGCTCGTCGCCCGCAGCGTCACGCGCAGCGGGTGCAGCACGTCCCAGTCGTAGAAGTCGGGGACCTCCGCGCTCCAGAACAAGCCGAAGGGATCGGTCCCCCGGTAGCTCCCGTCGAGGCTCGTGTCCTCAGCCGTGTCGACCTCGCCGTCGCGGTCGGCGACGTACGCGCCGGCGCACGACCAGGTGTGCCCGCCCAGCTCGAGGGTCGCCTCGATCGTGACCCGCCCGCCCGGCGGCGCGCCGGTCAGCCGCACCCCGTCGGGGCTGTCGACCAGCGCACCCGCCCGGCCGGGTCGCAGCTGCACGTGCCTCAGACCTGCTCGCGCGAGGCCACCGCGGCCGCCACCCGCTCGATGGCCTCCGCCACCGGTACGCCGTTGTCCTGGTGGCCGTCGCGGTACCTGAACGAGACCGCGCCGGCCTCGATGTCCTGGTCGCCGGCGATCACCATGAACGGCACCTTCTGCAGCTGCGCGTTGCGGATCTTCTTCTGCATCCGGTCGTCGGAGTGGTCGACCTCGACCCGCAGCCCCCGCGCCCGCATCTGCTGCGCGACGTCGTCCAGGTAGTCGTTGTGCCGCTCCGCGATCGGGATGCCCTGCACCTGCACCGGCGAGAGCCAGGGCGGGAACGCGCCGGCGTAGTGCTCGACGAGCACGCCGATGAACCGCTCGATCGACCCGAACTTGGCCGAGTGGATCATCACCGGCTGCTGACGGGTGCCGTCGGCGGCCTGGTACTCCAACCCGAAGCCGGCCGGCTGGCTGAAGTCGTACTGGACCGTGGACATCTGCCAGGTCCGGCCGATCGCGTCACGGGCCTGCACGGAGATCTTCGGGCCGTAGAACGCGGCGCCGCCCGGGTCGGGGACCATCTCGAGGCCCGACTCGTCGGCGACCTCCTGCAGGATCGCGGTGGCGACCGCCCAGTCCTCGTCGGAGCCCTGGAACTTGTCCTTGTGCTTGTCGTCGCGGGTCGACAGCTCGAGGTAGAAGTCGTCGAGCCCGAAGTCGCGGAACAGCCCGAGGCAGAAGTTCAGCAGGTGCTTGACCTCGTCCGGGGCCTGCTCCTGGGTGACGTAGGAGTGCGAGTCGTCCTGGGTCATCCCGCGGACGCGGGTCAGGCCGTGCACCACCCCGGACTTCTCGAGCCGGTAGACGCCGCCGAACTCGAAGAGCCGCAGCGGCAGCTCGCGGTAGGACCGACCCCGCGACTGGTAGATCAGGTTGTGCATCGGGCAGCTCATCGCCTTGAGCCGGTACTTGGCGTTCTCGAACTCCATGGCCGGGTACATCGTCTCGGCGTAGTACGGCAGGTGCCCGGAGGTGTGGAACAGCCCCTCCTTGGAGATGTGCGGGGTGCCGACGTACTCGAACCCCTCCTCGATGTGCCGCTGCCGGACGTAGTCCTCCATCACCCGCTTGATCACTCCGCCCTTGGGGTGGAAGACCGCGAGGCCGGACCCGAGCTCGTCGGGGAAGGAGTAGAGGTCGAGGTCACGCCCGAGCTTGCGGTGGTCGCGCTTCTCGGCCTCCTCGATCCGGTGCAGGTGCGCCTCGAGCGCCTCCTTCGACTCCCACGCGGTGCCGTAGATCCGCTGGAGCTGCTTGTTCTTCTCGTCGCCGCGCCAGTACGCCGCGGCGCTGCGCATCAGCTTGAACGCCGGGATCCGCTTCGTGGTCGGCAGGTGCGGGCCCCGGCACAGGTCGGACCAGGCCACCTCGCCGTCGCGGCGGATGTTGTCGTAGATGGTCAGCTCGCCGGCCCCCACCTCGGCGCTGGCCCCTTCGGCCGCTTCCTCGGCGTGCCCGGCTCCCTTGAGCCCGATCAGCTCGATCTTGTACGGCTCGTCCTTCAGCTCGCGAGATCGCGTCGCCGTCGGAGACCGCCCGCCGGGAGAACTTCTGGCCCTCCTTGATGATCTTGCGCATCCGGGTCTCGATCTTCTCGAGGTCCTCCGGCTTGAACGGCACCTCGACGTCGAAGTCGTAGTAGAAGCCGTTCTCGATCGGCGGGCCGATGCCCAGCCGGGCGTCGGGCCAGATGTCCTGGACGGCCTGCGCCATCACGTGCGCGGCCGAGTGCCGCAGGATGTCGTGGCCGTCCTTGCTGTCGATGGCCACGCTCTCGACCTCGTCGCCGTCGGCGAGCTCGTAGGCGAGGTCCTTGAGCTGCCCATCCACCCGAGCCGCGACGACGTCGGGCTCCTCGGCGAAGAGCTCCCAGGCCTTGGTGCCCGTCGTGACCGCCTTCTCCTCGCGCGCACCGGCGGTGACGAGGGCGATCTTGATGTCGGACACGGGCCTGCTCCCTTCATTGAGTAGTCGCTGGTTGAGGAGGGCGCGCTAGCGCCCGTCACGAAACCAGCAGGACAGGTCATCGATGCTATCGACCGGTCTCGCCCGCCCGCGCGGCGGTTTCGCCATGCGCACAACCAGGGGGGCCTTATCCTTCCTGCGACGGAAGCAGGGCGGACGGAGGCCCGGATGGCACGCGAGACCACGAGCTCCGGGGCCCGGCGACGCCGCTGGCCCTGGGTGCTGCTGGGCTTTGGCGTGCTCTTGTTCGTGCTGGTCGGACTGGGCCTGCTGGCCCGGCCGATGATGGACGTCAAGCCCGAGGCCGACGCCGCCCGCGACGAGCTGGGCATGGCCCAGGACGCGCTCAAGGACGAGGACCTCGACGCCGCCAAGCTGCACGTGGCCGCCGCGCGCGCCCACGTCGACGAGGCGTCCACGCTCGTCAACGGCTTCGGGGGCGACGTCTGGCGCTGGGTGCCGGTCGGCGGCGGCGCGATCCAGGACGTCCGGCACCTCGTGGGCGCCCTCGACCAGGCGACCGCGATCGCCGAGATCGGCACCGAGGTCTACCCCGAGCTGATGCAGAGCGACAGCCTCGTCCAGGACGCCCAGGTCGACCTCGACCAGCTCGACGGCATCCTCACCTCGCTCGACCAGGCCGGTCTGCACCTGCACGCCGCGGTCGACGACCTCGAGGCCGTCGACGGCGACACGCCCTTCATCGGCGACAAGGTGCTCGAGGCCCGGGACCAGGCGTGGGACAGGATCGAGCCGATCAGCACGACGTACGACGAGGCGGAGCCGGTCCTCGACGCGCTGCCCGACATGCTGGGCGCCGAGGGTGACCGCAACTACATCGTCGCGATCATGAACCCGGCCGAGCTGCGCTACTCCGGCGGCGCCACCCTGACGCTCGTCCCGATGACGATGTCCGACGGCAAGATCGAGTTCGGCGACACGGTCACCAACGAGGACATCGCCGCCGGCGGCGACGGCAAGATCAAGTGGCCCAAGGTGAAGGGCAACCCGTTCCACACGCCCGGCAAGAGGGTCGTGATGAGCGCGACCTTCTCGCCGTACTGGTCGCAGTCCGGCGAGGAGCTGCTCCGCGCGTGGGAGGCCAGGTTCGGCCAGAAGGCCGACGGCGTGATCACCGTCGACCTGCAGGCGCTCGCGCGGCTGATGGACCTCACCGGTCCCGTGGAGGCCGAGGGCGTGGGCGAGCTCAACTCCGGCAACCTCGTGAAGGTGCTGGCGGGGAGCTACGACTTCTACGACAGCGAGGAGGAGCGCCGGGCGATCAACGCGGCCGTCGTGCCGGCGTTCCGCGAGAAGCTCTTCCAGGGCGGCCAGTTCGCCGAGAAGTTCCAGCTGCTCGCCCAGGCCGCCAAGGGCCGGCACTTCGCGATGTACTTCCGCGACTCCCGGCTCCAGGAGGCCTTCCTCAAGCGCGGGCTCGCCGGCGACCTCAGCGACACCGACCACGACTACGTGGGCGTGTTCACCCAGAACCTCAACTCCAGCAAGTCCGACTACTGGCAGACCCGCTCGGTCGCCTCCGACGTCCAGCTGGCCGCCGACGGCAGCGCCGAGGTCACCCTCACCACCACGGTGCAGAACTCGTCGCCGATCTTCACCCCGCCGTGGACCGACAACCAGCCGGAGGACCCGGCGAAGGACCCGCGCTGGGGCTACTACACCCGCTGGGCCGGCAACGCGATCGCGGTCTTCCTGCCCAAGGGCGCGGAGGTCGAGGGCCAGGCGACGATCCGCGGCGTGCCGTTCAAGCCGATCGTCCGGTCCGTGCTCGACCGGCCGTACTTCTACCGCAAGGTGCTGCTCGAGCCGGGCGGCCAGGCGATCGTCACGGTCAAGTACCGGGTGCCCAACGCCGCCACCGTCGACGGTGACACCCTCACCTACCACCTCGACATCGACCCGCAGGCCACCGTCAACCCCGAGACCGTCGACGTCACCCTCCACCTGCCCGACGGGTACAGCGTCGCCGCGCCCCCCGCCGGCTGGACGCTGACCGACGCCCAGACACTGAAGCTGCAGATGTTCCTCGACGACTCCCCCCGCTTCGAGGTCGAAGCCTCGAAGCAGTGACCTGACGTCACGCCGGCACGAGTGACTCGGCCGGCAGCCACTCCTCGACCAGGATCCAGCCGCCGGGGACGTCGGGGTCGGGCACCGGGTGCACGACGCGGCCCTGCCAGCCCGCCGCCGTACGCCGCCACTCGATGAGCAGCCCCGGCAGCCGGCCGTGCTCGTGCGCCACCCAGCAGTGCTTGAGAGCCTCCGGACCGCGCGGCGCGGGCGCGGCGGCGGCCTCCGTGACAGCCTTGGTGGCGGCGATGCGCTCGGCCATGGTCCCGTAGCCGTGCCCCCCGCGCTTGTTCATGCCACCGGCCACCGGCTCAGTGTGTCACGGATGTTCGAACAGGTGTTCGATAGCCATCAACCGAGCACTGTTCTCGATCTCCCTGCCGGCGGACCCGTTGGTCCCTACAGTGTCCTGATCCGGGCGACGCCGCCCGTGCGCGCCACGAGGGGGCGACATGCGATCGAGGCACCTCCTCGGAGCCTGCGTCGTGGCCCTGACCGCCGTGCTCGCGACCGGCCTCCCCGCGCACGCGGCCGACGGCGACGAGCAGGCGCTGGCCGAGCGGTTCGCGCCGGTGGTCCGGCTGGTGCAGCAGGACGTCGAGTGCGGTCCCGGTGAGCCGTACCAGCCCAGCGCCGTCGAGCTCGTGCTGGGCGACAAGAGCGTGGCGCTGCGCGGTCCGTGGGACGACGAGGTCGTCGGCGCCGGACCGACGGCCGAGGACCTGAGCGAAGGCCTCTTCGGCTACCACCTCGACTTCCCGGGCAACCCGCTCGAGGCGGGCTGCGACTACGAGGAGTGGGCGCGAGCCGCGGGAGCGGGCGCCGCGCCGACGACGTACAGCCACGTGACGACCGAGGACGGCCGGGACGGCCGGCTCGCCCTGCAGTACTGGTTCTTCTACCCCTACAACGACTACACCAACAAGCACGAGGGCGACTGGGAGATGGTCCAGCTCGTCTTCGCCGCCGACGACGCGGCGGAGGCCCTGGACCAGACCCCGATCGCCGTCGGCTACACCCAGCACGAGGGCCTCGAGGTCGCCCAGTGGGACGACCCGAAGCTCGAGATCGTCGACGGCACCCACCCGGTCGTGCACCCGGCCGCCGGCTCGCACGCCAACTTCTACGAGGACGCGCTCTACCTCGGCACGTCCGCCGAGCAGGGGTTCGGCTGCGACGACGCCCGCAACCCCGCCGACGACCTGAGCCTCACCATCGCCGCCGTCCCGAGCGACCCGGCGGCCGCGACGGCCGAGTACCCGTGGCTCGGGTTCGAGGGCCGCTGGGGCCAGCGCGAGGAGGCGTTCTACAACGGGCCGACCGGGCCGAACACCAAGACGAGCTGGACCCACCCGATCAGCTACCAGGAGCAGAACGGCCGCGACCTCAGCTACGCCGTGCCCGCCGGCGGCCTGTTCGGCACCTCGGCCACCGACTTCTTCTGCGACACCGTCGCGAGCGGCTCCGAGGTCGTCCGCAAGCTCGTGGACAACCCCGCGCGCCTGCTCGTCGTGCTGGCGCTGCTGGTCCTGCTCGTGGTCTGGCTGTTGCACCGCACCACCTGGACGCCGGTCACTCCCCTGCGCATCGCCCGGCGCCGGGCCGCCGGGCAGCTGATCCGGGCGGCCGGGCGGATGTACCGGTCGCGGTGGCGGTTGTTCATCGGCATCGGGTTCCTGACCGTGCCGGCCTCCCTTCTGGTGGCCGCGTTGCAGAGCCTGATCCTGGGTGGCTCCGAGGGCGGCGAGGCCGGCGGCCTCCGGGTCCTGGTCGCGGCGCTGCTGGCCTTCCTCGTGCTCGGGACGAGCATCCTGCTCGTCCTGGCGGCCACGACCCACGCGCTCGGCGAGATCGACCGCGGCGCCGAGGTCGGCGTACGCGGCGCGTACCGGCTCGCCCTCGCCCGCTGGCGGCCCCTGCTGGGCGCCTTCCTGGTCGCGTCCGTCGTGGTGGGTCTCCTCACCGTCACCGTCGTGCTGTCGCCGCTCGCGGTGGTCGCGATCCTGCTGTTCGCCTTCTTCGTGCCCGTGATCGCGTTCGAGGGCGCCTCGGCCGTGGCGTCGCTGCGCCGCAGCGCCTCGCTGGTGCGCCACCGGATCCTCAAGACCGCCCTGCTCCTGGCCACGTCGATCCTGGTGGCCGGGGCCCTGGGGCCGCTGCTCGGCACGATCCTGATCCTGCTCACGGGCGCACCGTTCCCGCTGGCCAACATCGTCGCGGGGGTCACGTACGCCGTCCTGATGCCGTACGTCGGCCTCACCGTGGCGTACCTCTACTTCGACGCCCGCATCCGGTCCGAGCTGGCGCGCCACGAGGTACGGGTGGCCGACGTCCTGCCCGCGGAGATCTAGCCGGCTTCGCCGCCGCGCGGGATGACGAGCCGCACGCCGTCGGGGACGGCGCCCTCGACGAGCCCGTCCTCCAGCCAGAGCTCGATCGTGCCGGCCAGCTCCTCGGGGTGGCTGAAGTTCAGGGCGTGGGCGGCCTTCTCGATGAGCGCGACCGACAGGTGCTCGGGGCTGAGCCGGGCGACCTCGCGGACGCGGGACGGCTTCGCCATCAGCGGGTCACGGCCGCCGATGACGGCCAGGGTCGGGACGGGCGTGTGGATGAGGCGCTCCAGCGACGGGTACAGCGTGAGCTCGTGGAACAGGCGCAGACCGTTGATCGGCCCGAACCGCACGTAGTCCGGCACCGCGACGGGCAGCATCTTCGGGCTCTCCCGGATGCCGTCGAGGGCGAGCTGGCCGAGCGCCCGGACCAGCGGCCGGTTCTGCACCCCGCCGGCGGGCGAGACGAGCACGAGCCGGTGCACGCGCTCCGGCATCGCGTGCGCCACCTCGAGGCCGACCGGGCAGCCCATCGAGTTGCCGACCAGGACGGCCTTGTCGATGTCCAGGGCGTCGAGGACCGCCACCAGCGCCACGGCGAGGTCCGGGATGTCGAGGACGCGGGAGCGGCGCTGGCTGTGGCCGTACCCCGGCAGGTCCGGCACCACGTTGACCCACCGCCCGGCGAGCCGCTCGGCCGTCGGCATGAGGTACGCGCCGGAGATCGCGAACCCGTGCACGTGCACGATCGGCACCCCGACGCCGCCCGTGCTGCGCCGGTAGCGGAGCCGCAGCCCGTCGATCAACAGGGTCTCGCTCACCCATCCGCTGTCGCTCGGCACAGCCGGATCGTCCCACGAGCAGCACCGCTGGACAGGCGGCGAGCCGACGAGTACAACGAGACCGCGAGCTGCACGAAGTGCGCGGCACGGAGCGGGGCGCATGAACTACTGGAAGCGATTCACCAGCTGCCTGGTCCAAGATCACCGCTGGGTACGCGTTGCCTATCAGCCCATGGTGTCCGGAACGGGCTACTTCCTCCGCTGTCTTCGGTGCGGGAAGGAGAGCCACCGCGTCGAGACGCCCAACGTCCCGCCGGAGGCATGGGGAATGTGAGCAGCAAGTTCTGAGTGGGCGATACTGGGTTCGAACCAGATTCCGGCTTCCGTTGCGACACTGGCCCTGACCTGCTGTTTCCTTGCTCTGACCTGCGGTCTCATGCGGGACAGTATCGCGTATCAGACGTGGACACAACCGGACACGCAGATACACTGATCTGGCACGTACGTGGCACGAGAGGCGGCCAGGATGGCGAACACGAAGGGCACCAAGGCCCGGTTCGGCAACGTCCGCACGCTGCCCTCCGGCCGCATCCAGGCCCGCTACACCGGCCCGGACGGCCGCACCCACCAAGCGCCCGACGACGTTCGACACCAAGGGTGACGCGGAGACCTGGCTGTCGACCATCAGCGCCGACATCGTCCGCGACGCCTGGGACCCCGAACGCGCCAGGCCATCGCGCAAGGCGCTGACATTCGGCGACGTACGCCGAGCGCATGGCTCGACGGCCGACGACTCGAGGCTCGCACCCGAGCGCACTACCGCTCCCTCCTCGACGGCTACCTGCTGCCCGAGCTCGGCCCGGTGCCAGTCCGACACATCACGCCCGACCTGGTGCGCGACTGGTACGCCGGCACCGCCGTCGACCGACCGACCACTCAGATCCCACGCCTACGGCCTGCTGCGCACCATCCTCGGCCAGGCCGAGCGCGACGAGCTGATCCCCCGCAACCCCTGCCACATCCGCGGAGCCGGCAACGTCAAGCGCGCCAAGAAGGTCAAGCCCGCCACCCTCGACGAACTGAGGCACGATCGTCGCCGCAGCATGCCCGAGCGCTACCGGCTGATGGCACTGCTGGCCGCCTGGTGCGCTCTCCGGTTCGGCGAGCTGGCCGAACTGCGGCGAGGCGACGTCAACACCCGCGACGGGCATCCTGCACGTTCGCCGCGGCGTCGTACGCGCGGCTGGCGAGGTGATCGTCAAGACGACCCAAGACGGACTCCTCGATCCGCGACGTCGCCATCCCGCCGCACCTGCATGCCCGCCGTCCGGGAGCACCTCCTGCAGCACGCGGAGCCCGGCAAGGATGGGCTGCTGTTCCCAGCCCGCAGGGCGGCCATCTGGCGCCCTCCAGCGCTCTCCAGGGTGTTCTACCCCGCCCGTGAGGCCGCGGGGCGCCCAGACCTCCGATTCCACGACCTGCGACACACCGGCGCCGTACTGGCGGCGTCCACCGGGGCCACTCTGGCCGAGCTGATGGGCCGCCTCGGGCACTCGACGCCGGGCGCTGCGCTGCGCTACCAGCACGCCGCCCAGGGGCGGGACATGGAGATTGCCAAGGCGCTCTCCGCGCTGGTCGGTGAGGTCGATGGCTGAGCGCGTGCTGGTCAAGGTGATGTGCGGACACGGTGACGCTTCCCGTGACGCCGTGGAGGTTTACCGGCGCGAAGTCGTTCCCACGGGACAGCGACTCCGACGCCGCCCTCGCACTCGAGGAGTTCCTCGACAGCAGCCCCGAAACCGCTGACGACGAGCCTCTCCCGCCCGATGTTCTCCACCAGGCCTTCGACGATTCCATCAACGCGATTCGTGACGCGGCTAAGGGTCGGATGCGGGGCGCAAACGGTCGCCGGCTGGCGAAGGGCGGTGACGTTCGTCGGGCACTCGGCGCTGACGGCGCTTACGTCCACCACCTCCTTCGGTGCGACGACGAACTGTGTGCGCACACCGAACGCATCACCGGCGACGAGCTGCTGCTAGTCCTCCGGTACTTCGCCGCGACACGCCCCGGAACCGACGTACCTCTCATCGGAATCAAGCGTATAGTTCAACTCATCGGCTGAGCCCTTCGAAGGGCAGGTAACCCCTGCACCTTTTCGGAGGGCTCTCGGTGTCTCAGACACAACTCACGTCTCGCCGCTGGATGAACCAGGCTGAGGCCGCCGCCTACCTCGGCGTAACCGACCGCACCGTCCGCAACTACATCGCGCGCGGGCAACTGGCGGGCCATCGTCTCCGCGGTTCCCGCCTGATCCGCATCGACCAGGCCGACCTCGACGCCATGCTCCGGCCCATCCCGACCGCGGGTGGTGATGCCGCGTGATCGGCGGGCAGGTCTACGTCGACCTGCGCCGGGAGCCGGAGGACGAGAGTCGCGACCGTCGCCGCTTGGCGGTTCTGAGTGAGGCGCCAACAGGTGCGCGCGTGATGGTGGACATCGGCGGCAGGCGGTTCATCGACCACGGCGCTGCAGCGATGTTGAAGGAGCACGGCGCCCGCTTGACCATCGACATCATCGGCACCGACCCGATAGGCGTGCAGACCGTCGTGGCCGTGGCTCGTGCTGGCTCATGGAGCGGTTTCTGATGGCCTGGCGCGTCACGTTTGACCGTGGTTCGGCGTTCGTGGAGGGGCCGAAGGTCGAGGCCAGACGTCGCATCGCTGTCTGTGGAGACCGGGCGCCGGCATGGGTGGCCCGTCGTAACGCGTGGGCCACCTCGCCCGCAGTCGCGTCCGCTGTCCTCGACCAGCTCGAGGCCCGCAACGTCTCCGCAGTCATCGACAACGCCGACCAGGCGGCCCTCGACCTCAGCGACACCCAGCCGGCCAACAGCACCGACCGTCAGGACGTGCTCTGGTGACCCGCAAGATCGACTTCGAAGGCCGCGACTGGTCGGCCCACGCCCAAGACCACTGGCTCGAGTTTGCCGGTAACGCGAACTTCCCGGACTACCTGCGCGTCACCTTCGTCGCCTACGGACGCCATGCCGCCAACGGTCACGCCAGGCTCGACCGCGGCGACCTATGCCGGTACCTGATCCGAAAGGACGGCACCCTTCCCGATCGACGCACAATCTGGCTGGCGATCCAGAAAGCGTCCCAACTGGGCTACCTGCTGCCCGAATCTCGGCAGCTCTGCCTCGTCGTGAGCAGTCACCAGATCCAGGGTGGACGGGGCAATCCCGACGCCCGCTGCCCCCGCGATCACACCACGAAGCGACAGACGAACGTCGCTAGCCGTGAACGACGTTTCGCCTCGAACGTCGTACATGGTTCTGGTCGTTCCCGCACGAACGTCGCTGATGACGTACGACGTTCCACGCCTGAGCCCTCTCTCTTCTCAACTACCAGTGACACAGCCGCCGAAGGTGACTCTCAGGTAGTTCCGATTAGGCGGACGGCCTCGTGACGAGCCGCGAGCCGGCCTACTTCGGTGTACGCCCCCAAGCAGGCAACGCCTGGCGGGCACTCACCGACGCACTCAACCAGCTCACCGACCAAGGCCGTCAACCCGTCTGCGCCACCCGCCCCGACCAATGGGCCAGCAACGCCAGCCCCGCAGCCCGTCGAGACGCCATCGAAGCCTGCACCTACTGCCCCGTCCTGGCTGCCTGCCGAGCATTCGCCGAAGCCAACGACGAGCGCCAAGGCGTCTTCGGGGGACGCGACTTCACACCCCAACCCCAACGGAGACCGCCGCATGACACACCGCTACGACGGCCGCGCGTGATGCGTGCGAATCAGTCAGAAGTCGTCCGATGTGCGGACGTCCACAACGGGATGAGCGGCAGGAACCTGCGTCGCCTCTGCTCGAACCTCACGCCACGCATGTGGAGAGAAGTGCCGGACCTCATCACCATCGGTGATGGTCAGCACTCCGTTGTCTTCGATCTTGTAGCGAGCGCCCGCGATGTTCCGTTCCTCGCCGTCGCTGAAGGTGACTTGGAAGGACTTAGCTGCCATTCGAAGACCATTGCACAGGCGAATGACGGGGGTAAGGGCCTTCGGCAGGTCGCCATAGCCGGCCGCACGAAGACTGAAGCATCCGACCCCGAGAGAGCCGACTTTTTTCGCACTCCTCCACGTGCGAGCGCGACCACGACAAGGCGACGCCCGAGTGAGCGGGGGTAAGGGCCATCGGCCCGCCCAACCGGCCGCGACCCTTGCGCCTGAAGGTGCGGTTTCTTTTTCTATCGACCCCCCTCCCCCCTCCCCACGAGACAACAGGCGGGTGACGCGTGAGCGACCCGAGAGGTTCATGGGCTTGGCGCAAGCTCCGAGACCGCGTCGTCAAGGAAGAACCCTTGTGCTGGTTGAACTTTCCAGAGATCTGCACGGTTGTGAGCACGACCGCCGACCACGTGCTGACCTACAAGGCGAGGCCCGACCTTGCCATGGTCCGCTCAAATCTCAGAGCGGCTTGCGAAGCCTGTAACCGGGCACGCGGTCACACGCCCGTCGACATGCTCAACACCTCGCCGCCTCCAGCTCTGGACTTCTTCGGGGGAGGGGGCATCGCCGCATCTCGGGAGCCGAACGCGACCCGCGGCAGGTCCGGAGATCCATCTCCCCCCGGCGTTTTTCCCCAGGATTCTGAGTTTTTTTCCGCGATAGATAGAGCGTGCCGCGCCTTCAGCCGGGGAGCCCGATGCGGGCGAAACTTTTTCGATGCCCCCTCTACCCCCGGAGGCCTTCGATGGCTGACGACGACCGGCTGAATCTTCAGGACTGGCACAGGGCGCTCCGTGCTGACCTCGATGCCGCTGCCGAGGAGTTGAACGCAGCGAAGCGGGACCGGCTGGAGGTGCTGTGTGCCTGCGAGTCGTTCGTGCTGCTTCGCGCCTCGCAGGGTGACGTGTTGGCCGTCGCGATCACTGAGCGGGTCGCTGAGAGCAGGCGACGAAACGAGGCCGTCGTGCGAGGCACAACTTGCTATGCCCGCATTCCAAGCAAGGAGGAAATGATGATGATGAGACGAAGGAACTTGCTGCCCGGAAGCTGTCCGGTGCGCTCTGTGGGACGGTGTCTGCCGAGGAGGTCGCGTTCACTGACGGCGACCTGGTGGCCCTGGCGAACGGTTCGGTGTTCTCCCTGGGACGTCGAATACGGCCTATGCGGCCGGCCAACGGAACGATCAAGGTCCGAGTGTCGCCAAACCGGACGCTCACGGGTCACGACGGCGTCCTGTACCGGGCTGGCGATGAGGTCGACGCCGTGGACGACGACACCGTGGCCCAGTGGCTCAGCGCGGGCATGGTCACGAAAATGTCGACGGGCAAGCCGGCCCGCAAGGGAACGCGTGCCTGAGACTCCACAGGTGCCCGCACGGTTGGCTTCGGCCGGCGGGCCGCTGCGGTCCAATGCAAGGCGACGGCCATGCCGAACCTGATGCGCGGTTTTGTGCTGCCTGCGAAGTTGAAACGCACTCACATGCCGATGAGCGTGCGCGGTCGTGCCGATGAGCGGGTGCCTCAGTGGCATCTGAGATCGATGCCGCAGTGGTCGCCCAGGGCGTCGTCGCATGACAGGCTTTGGGCGTGAGTTCCCTTGGCTCCGCAGGGTCCATGCCCCCCGACGTCCTTGAATGGGAGGACGGCTGCCTGCGTGCACTTTCGGCTGAGGACTGGGCACTTGAACAGACCATGTCTCGTGATCCCGACGTGGTCAAGTGGACCTACTACCCAGTCGAAATGACCGAGCAGGAGTCACGTCACCGGATTCAGGACTCCCTTGAACGAACCAGACGGGGCTTGGTGCGCAGATACGCCATCTTCAACGGAGAGGATGATCCGGTTGGCACATGCGCGATCGGGGCGCTCGATGACGATTGCCCCCGGCTCTCCTACGCGGTGCTGCCCCAGGTTCGGAACGGGGGCATCGCCACAAGCGCGGCTCCTTGCCGAGTGGGCGCTGGCCAGCGGGTACGCGATCGTTTCTCTAGAGACGATCGAAGGCAATGAGGCAAGTGAGCGTGTGGCCAGCAAGGCTGGGTTTGTGCCAGTTGAGCGATACCAGGCTGATCACCGAGGCGAGACGGCCTGGCTCACCCGCTGGACACTGACCCCTGATTGAAGCGCACGCTCATGCCGCTGATGGTGCGCGGTCATGCCGATGACCGGATGACCTCATCGGGTCGTTCGGTCCAGTACGACGCCATCACCAGAGGTAGGGGACCAGACGCGCACGGTCCTCGGCGAAGTCCACGTACGCGTCTCCAAGAGTGTCGATCATGGCCCGCTCCTCGCGTAGCAGTCGGGAGATGAGCCCGACCAGGATCAGAAGGAAAGAGGCAACGGTGCCAACCCAGTTGCCGAGCATCAGGCCGGCACCAACGAACGCCGCCAGAAGGCCGGTGTAACTGGGGTGCCTCAGAACCCGATATGGGCCGCGTTCGACGACCACTTGAACGGCAGAGATCTTCACCACGGTCGTGAAGTACTTGCCCAAAGTTGCGAACGACCACCATCGCAACAACAGCCCGAGCCATCCGATGATGGCTCCCAGTACGAACACCCCAGCACTATGGAGAACGGCGTCGGGTGCGAGGGCCTGGGAAAGCGGCAGCATCAGGATGGCCGCGAAGAAGATCACGCGGAACACAACTTCGTCCGAGAGGTCTGCGCCAGAAGCGCCGCGTCGCCACTTCACAGCCTGCGAGAGCTCGCCCACAGCGAATGCGCCAACGCTGATGTAGAACACCAGCCGAGCCCAGCCCTCCTGTTGCATGTAGGACGCTTCCACGCTGGGCAGTCTCACAGGTTGAAGTCGCTTCGGGTCGGGCGAGCCATCCGCAGCATGCCGCTGAATGAGCGCGGATCTGCCGAGATCCGCACATCTGACACGCAATGGTCCATCATCCTGCTGTGACGAACGACTGCCTCGGTACCCGAACGTTGTGCTGCGGTGCGGTGCGCCGGTCGGCGCGGCTAGGTGACTCGCAGTTCGAGCTCGAGCGAGGCGGCCTATGCGCCGCTTCCTGACCCTGGCCGTCGGGTCGGGGGTCCTAGTGATGACCGCGGCGGGCTGTAGGACGACGTCCGACAACCCGCTGGAGCCAGCCCTCGAGATGTCGTGCGACAACCCCCGAGCCACCGACCTGGGTCCCGCGACCGTCCGGCGACCCGCCCGACTCACCACCTCGGGCGGGCGGCACCGCTTAGTGGTCGAGAACCTGCCCCCGGCGCGATCTTCGGGGAGATCGAAGACACCGAGGTGCAGTTCAGCGACCCCAGCGCACCCACCGAGGCCCTGTTCCGCGTCAGGACCTCACTCCAGCAGCCCGGAGTCGTCGATATCGCGGCTGGCACCTACAGCGTGCTCAACACCAACCGCGGCGGCATCGAGGTCGAGGTCTGCCCCGACGTGAAGCTCACCGACGTTGAGCCGGCGACACCGGAAATGAAGGTCGACCGCAGCCCTTGAGCGATGCGGGGAGTCTCGTGCTCCAAGCATCCGCATCTGCCGCTGATGGTGCGCGGATCTGCCGAAGAGCGGGTGCATCCGACACGCTCATCGGCGCGTCAATCTCGAACACGTGGTGACGTCGAAGATGCGAGTTGTTGCCAGCCCGCGGCGATGTAGTCAGACTCACCCGAGGGCCCAAGGGACAGGAGCACCTCATGTTGTTGGCGCGCATCTCAGGTGGCTCTGCCGTGGCGGTCGGTCTGCTTGGAATCCCGGTGCTTCACTTCGCGGTCGTTGATCTTGAGGGACGCCAAGATGCGGCTGCCTACCTCGGCCACGTCGACGACCACTACCTTTCGACGGCTCTCGCCGGAGGAATAGCGCTACTGCTGGCGGCAACTCTGGTAGTCCACCTGGCGTCGCTCCGGCTTCTCGCCGCACGTCGACCTTTGCTCTCCGATGCCACCTCGGCAGTGGCGGCGTTCGCCGCAGTCGGTGTGGCGCTCAGCGGGGCCGCGGCGGTGATGGCAGCGTACGGCGCGCATGAGGACTTTCCCTTCGAGGCTGTCCGGCCGATGGGGCTGCTGGCTGAGAATCTGTTTGCCGTGCTCCTGCCCGCGGTGGCCGCGACCGCGTTGCTTGTGGCCGTGCTTGGACTTCGAGACGGAGCGCTCCCGCGCTGGCTTGCCGTGACCGGGGCGGTGTTCTTCATAATCCTGACCCTCATGGGCGTGCTGCTACCTGGTGCCGCTGCTATCCCGTCACTCTTGTGGCTCGTCATCTCAGGAGTCGGGTTGATGCTCGTTCCGAACCTATCCCCGGCGAGCGTTTAGGCGCTTTGGCACAAGGGCGGGACTGGGCACGTTGGGCCCCAAGCTGACAGGCGGCCCGGCACCAGGCTGGGACAGCCACCTCCGACGCACTGATCTGCCGCGAAGAGTGCGCGGTCGTAGCCGATGAGCGGGTGGCCGATGCGGCAAGAATCGCTCCGCTGGGCCGGAGCCTCGACGCCACCCCATACTTGGGACGTGCCGAAGTTCGACTCGATCGACGACTACCTCGCGTCCCTGCCCGCTGACCAGCGCGCGGTCGTCGAGCAGATCGAACGGCGTGTGCTCGCCGTGGCGCCCGATGCGACCCGGGTGATCCGCTACGACATGCCGACCTGGCAGGTCGACGGTTCGTCGCTCGTCCACGCCGCCGCGTGGAAGCAGCACGTCTCGCTCTACCCCATGCCGGCCGCGGGCGATCCGGACCTCGACCGCGACCTTGCGCCGCACGCCGGGGCGAAAGGCACGCTCAAGTTCTCCTACGCCGAGGTCGACTACGACCTGATCGAGCGTGCCGTACGGCGGCTGGCGGCGACCCGGGGCTGAGCGTCCGGGCCCGCTCGGTGCGTTGCAGTGCTGGTCGGGTTGTCCACGCCGATCCCGGCGCTGCTGCACGGCGCAACGCACTCACATGCCGCTGATGGTGCGCGGTCTTGCCGATGTGCGGTCGATCAGGCACCCGACGCGGTGCTTGCCAGTTCTGGCTGTGGGTATCGCCTGGCCAGCCTGCCAATGATGGGATGCAGCACGGCCAGGCCGAGGATCAATAGGGCGATGCCCGCGAGGATCTGGAACCCGCGCTCCTCAGCCTCGAACCCGACGTCCCCCGGAGAGGCCAGGAACAGCACCAGCGAGAACGTGTACAGGCCGTACATCCGCCAGTACGTCGCCCGCTGCATCACCGCGAGCAAGAACGCGACTACGGCAAGCGCGGTCTGAGCCCACGGGGACAGGCCGATGACGGCGACGAGCACGGCGGCAGCCGCGCCGACGGCCGTGCCGAGCGCCTTCTCGCGAACTCGCTCGCGGCGTCCCATGATCAGGTACATGACAAGGACGAGGATCGGCTCCGGCACCCAGTACGGCTCGGTCCACGACAACGCCACACCGAGGGCTGCGGCTCCACCCAAGACCGCGCCGAAGCAGAGCGCGATGACCGCGGTGACCGGCAGCGAGTACCGGTCGCCCTCGACCACCGGCGGTGCTCCGAAACGGCGCATGATCACGAGACCGTACGCGGTGCCAATCGCGACGATTGCTCCGAAGGTGACGGCGGATGTAGCGGTATCCACCGGCGTCACGAAGGTGGCGGCGTAGGGCACCATCAGCAGCGGGGCGAACCAGCCGAACCGGTACCCGACACCGGCGAGGACGCCCGTCGCCGCCAGCAGAGCAACCCACCACCAGTCGTAGGCGGTGTACGCGCCCAGCCCGGCCACGACCCCGACCAGAGGCGTCACGTAAACCATCCGGCGTGTGCCCGCGAGCTTCGCCCCCACCGCGCCCCACACCACGCCCGTGAACAACGCCGAGACGCCCAACTCGCCCACCAACGCGCCGACCAGCACCGCAGGGAGAACAACCCCGACTAGCAGCGCCCCAAGGAGATGGAGCAGCCGATGACCACCTGACGGCTCCTGCGCCGCAGGCCCCGCGAGGTCGCCCGGCTGCCTGTCTCCGGGGCCGACACCCTCGGCACCGCTCATACCCACAACCCATCGGAAGAGTCCCCGCTCTCTGACGACTCTACGCGCCGATCACCCCCCGAAGGGCTCCGGAATCAGGGCGTCCTCGAATGCACTCACATGCCGCTGAGAGTGCGCGGTCGTGCCGATGATCGATCTTCTGACCAGGGTGCGCCAGGGCGCGTAACTCCGCGTGAGCAGCGGGGCTCGGGGGCCGTCTTGGACGACTTCCGATCTAGCTCACTCGCTGCTGGTGACCCTTCAGCCGCTGCCGAGGGGAGGCATCAAGCCACCCACGTGCGGGTCGTCCTTGCCGCATCGAGCACAGCGGCGGTAGCGGTGGTTGTCCTCGGGGTTGGTCTCGTAGTGCCAGTGGTGATGCAGGTTCAGCCGGCAGAGCAGCGGGATGGTCGGGGTGGCGGTGGTGTCGGTCATGGGGTCGATCTCCTGGGTCAGTTCCCGGCGCAGCTGCCAGGCGGTCGACATGACGCCGGTCGCATAGGACAGCTGGTGGGGGCGGTCGAGGTGGGAAAGGTCGGCGAAGAGCTCCCAGCGGTAGCGCTGGCGGACCTCGCCGGAGGGGAGCATCCGGGTGCTGAGCCGGACCATGCCCAGGGCGATGGGCGACGGCTTCATCGTCAGCTCGTCCCGGGTTGGGGGCGGCTCAGGCGGGTGCGGGGGCGGTAGGCGCGGGCGAGGCCGTCGCGGGCCAGCTCGATGCCGTCCGTCGTGAGTCGGTAGTAGCGGCGGGCGGGGCGTCCGGCCTGGCTGGGGTCGATGTCCTCCTACCGTGACTCCACCCACCCGAGCCGCTCCAGGCGCGCCAGGATTGGGTGGATCGTGCCGCTGGGCAGACCGGCGGTGTCGCCGATCTCTAGCCCGTAGCGCTCGGCGCCCGGGTCCTCGAGGAGGGCCCGGAGCACCAGCTGGGTCGGCAGTGTCATCCGCGGTGACGGTGACGTCATGCGTCGTACTCTACCTAGCCCCTCGGTAGAGAACAACCCCTTGGATGGCGAAACAAAACGCACTCTCCTGCCGCGATCCGAGCGAGTTTGCCGATGCGCGGACGCCGTCTGGGCTAGAGCCGCCGGCGGTGGGCTGGCGCGTGTTCTGAAGCATGAAAGGCCTCGTGCTTCATGCCGAGCGCTTTCGGTTCGGGTCTAGCCGACACCCGGGGTGCGGCGTAGCGTTTGGAGGTCGCGGTGAGGCCATCGTTCCCCCCGGACTGAGAAGACCAGCCCGCGGTGACGGGAGGCTCCCGGACTCCCGGTTGGGCCGCACAGCCCCGCACCTGTGGTCGAGGGGGTGCGCGGTTCTTCAGGCATCCACAGTTCACCAGCGAAGGGGGAGACACATGACCAGATCACGCATCCGCGTGTTCGCCGCCGTCGTGCTGGCAGGAGCGCTGCTAAGCGCGCCGTCCGTTAGTGCGTCCGGCAGTGAGACCGCCAAGACGGGAGCGCAGACCCAGAAGTTCGTGTTGATCCAGAGCGACCCGGAAGAGTCGGGCGGACCGATCGCGGCCAACGGGCCGATCCACGCCCGTGGCACCGACGTCGTGATCGATGACTTCAAGGACCGGTTCAAGTTCCCGGACGGCAACGTGGTCATCAAGCACAAGCCGTACAAGGGCAGCAGCAAGGAATCCTTCGACCCGGTCACCTGCCTGTTCACGTTCACCGAGAGCGGCACCTGGAAGACGGTCAAAGGTACCGGTGCCTACGCCGACGTGCAGGGCAACGGCACGTACCAGGTGCTCGGCCAGGGGTTCGGATGTGACGAGAACAAGCCGCCCGAGGTGTTCACCCTCAGGATCGTCGCGAAGGGTCCACTGAGCTACTGACGCGGCAAACGACAACGAGGAGCGCCCCGCGCTCCGAGGAACGGGCGGGCGGGGCGCCCGGGGCCCAGATCAACCGGTCTAGGTAGCCGGGGGGATGTTGTTGTTCAGGCGGAAGAAGTTGTCCGGGTCGTAGTGCCCCTTGATCTCTTCGAGGCGCTGGAGATTCGCCTTGTCGAAGGCGCTCTCGACGCCCACCGTGACTGCTTCATCGGAGACGCCGGTGAAGTTCAGGTACAGCGAACCCGTGCCGAGCTCGTGCACCTGGCCCCATGCCCCTCGCACCCAGGAGATGACCTTGTCGTCGTCGCTCTCGTCCTCCCAGTTGCCATCGATCGACACCATCCAGTTCGCCGATCGCTCGCTGTAGGCGGTGGCTTCGACGGCCACGCGATTGATCGCGCCGCCCATGAGGAAGCTGACCACGAAGGTCCGGTCACTCGGGCGGTTGCGGGCCTTGTCCGTGATGATCTCGAGGATCGGGTCGGTGAGCTCCTCGACGTTCGTGGCCTTCCAGTAGCTGCGCAGCGTGCCACGCGCGAAGAACTCGTCAAAGGCGCTCTGGACGCCGACGAACGGCAGTGGCCCCGAGATGTCGACGAGCGGAGTCCCGATGTCGCGGAGGGGCTGGATGACCTTCATGCCCTCCTCCGGATCCCCGGAGTACACGGCGCCCGTGACGATGAACGGCGTGTTGTGGATCTCCGGCGGCGTGTGCTCGCTCGCCGGGAGCGTCGTACATCCGATGATCGCCGAGATCTCGTCGGGCGCCGTCGCAGCCCAGTCGCGGAACTCTCGGTACACGTTCTCCGCGTCCTCCACGGGATGGAACACCCCGGCGAACGCCACCATCGGACCCACCGGATGGCACTGGAAGGTGAACGAGGTGACCACCCCGAAGTTGCCCCCACCGCCTCGGATGGCCCAGAACAGGTCGGGGTTCGAGTCCGCAGACGCCGTCCGCACCTGGCCGTCGGCGCACACCAGCTGGGCAGACAACAAGTTGTCGACAGCCATCCCGTGCTTGCGGCGGACCCACCCCTCCCCACCGCCGAGCGTGAGCCCGGCGACGCCGGTGTCGGAGACGATGCCGGACGGGGCGACGAGCCCGAAGGCCTGGGTCTCGTGGTCCATGTCGCCGACCAGGGCGCCACCTTGGACGCGCACCGTCCGAGCCTCCGGGTCCACGTCAACACCGTTCATCAGGGCGAGATCGAGGAGCACGCCCCCGTCGACGCTCGAGAGTCCTGCGATCGAGTGACCGCCGCCTCGAACGGCGAGGAGGAGTCCGTTCTCGCGGGCGAAATTGACTGCGCCAACCACGTCGGCGGTACCGGTAGGGCGGACGACCAGCGCCGGTTTCCCCGGATGCATCGCGTTGTACGCCGGGCGGACCAGCGGATATCCGGCGTCTCTGGGCGTGAGCACGTCACCCCGGATCGTCGTACGGAATTCCTCGAGGCTCTCGTTACTGATCTTCGCCTCGGAGCCCCTCAGCGTCACCACAGTCACTGCCATCGCATTGCCCTTCCCCACATGAGAGCGAATTTCACCCAACCAATCAGCGTAGACCCGGGCCCCGGACACAAGGAATGGCAATCCTGAGGCAGTTCGGAAACACCTTCGGGCCTCCGCGGCGCTCCGTCCGGTGCGTCGCGTCGGCGGCGGGGTCTCATCGACAACCACTGGCGGACAGCCGCACCCTCCTACACGAGCAAGCCCACCGCGCCGGAGCTCGACTGGGACTGTCCGGAGAGCGCGATGTTCATGCGCGTGGCGAGCCCCGCGTCATTGTGGGCGGTGCGTCGCAGGCACGTGGCACGCCGGTGGCACACGGCAACGCGCTGTGTGTGCAGAGACGACAGGCAACGCAAACACAAAGTAGTCATCGATCAGGCCGCCACGGCCCATTGCGCCGCGCGCGATGCGGATGAGAGCTCCGCAGGTCGCCTTCGGTTGTGCAGAGTTCGCCATCGGGGCGTGTCGCTTTCGCGAACGACACTGCCCTCTCATGCCGATGAGCGTGCATCGATTGTGCCGGCTCCCTCAGTCCCAGGATTGCCACACCTGCCGGAGGTCTGGACATCCCTCGCTCCTCTCTCACCGTCGCGCGTGGAAGTCGTAGATTGCTCGAGCCTTCCGATGAACCGTTGAGGCGGGTCGCGGCGTTCTATGGTCAAGGTTGGTCGGACATCGGGCGAGGAGCACGTGATGCGGGCCCAGGACGAAGCCGAGTTCGCGGAACTCGCCGCGGCTGTCTCGCACCGGCTGATTGGCATCGCCTATGCGGTCTGCGGGGATCGCCAATTGGCGGAGGATGCCGTGCAGTCCGTCTGGGTCTCGGCGTACCGGA
This sequence comes from uncultured Actinomycetota bacterium, assembly GCA_963839565.1. GTDB lineage: Bacteria > Actinomycetota > Actinomycetes > Propionibacteriales > Nocardioidaceae > Nocardioides. Next base: position 202,405 of record CAWIVR010000017.1, read on the forward strand.
CCTGGCCCCGGGTGCGGGATGTCGATACCCGGAGGCGTACCTGCGGAAGATGGTGGTGAACCAGCTGATGAGCTGGCGTCGCCGGAAGTCGTGGGCGATCACGTCTCCAAGCGTGTCGAGTCGTGGAGCCGAGCCGGGCATCCCACGAGAACGCGGTCGTCGAGCACCAGTTGGTGTGGTCAGCGGTGAGCCAGCTGCCACCGCGGCAACGCGCAATGATCGTGCTGCGCTACTACGAGGGCATGTCGGAGGCTGACATCGCAGAGATCCTCGACATCCGACCCGGCACCGTCAAGTCGGCGGCTCGGCGGCGTCGGCGGCGATGGCGCGACTGCGCGCCACGCTGCCCGACATCGACACCGACACCGAGCACGGAGACCGACACGATCATTCCTGCTGGCGACAACCCGAAGGGGCGAGGTGAGATGAAGCTCGAGGACCGGGTGGTCTCAGCCCTCTGGGCGCACACCGACCGCCTGGAGCCGGACCACCCTCGACCTCGCGGTGATCCGGGCGTCGGCGAGGACGCAGACGCGCCGAAGCCGGTGATCGCCATGGGCTGTGCGGTGGCCGCGATCGTCGCGGTCGTCGCCTCGGGAGTCACCAACATCGGCCAGGACCGGTCCGACGGCATCGGGCCGATCGGCACCCCATCCCCCAGCCCGACACGGTCCACGAAGACCCTCGGCCGATGGACACGAGCAACTGGACGCCCTACACCTCCGAGCAGTACCACTCCGATTCGGCCGGCCCGCTGGTTGGCCATCCCCCGGACTGGACCGTGGCTCCGGGCACCCGGGATTGGCGGTTCGACACCGACGCCGCAGACCCGCTGAGCCCCGCGCACGAATCCTTCGTCGACCCGACCGGCGACGTTCGCGTGAGCATCTGGGAGGTGCCCCTCCATGACGTCGCTGGCATTCTGGGTGCGTCGACCTGACGTCCCGGACGTGCATCGAGTCGGTCAACTTCTTGCTGGCCTGGGCCGAGGCCTACTGCGAGGCGTCAGACATCAGCACGCCGTGCGGCGGGATCGAGGCTCGCGCCGTCGAGCTGTGCCTGGAGAAGTGGGATTGCCATCCCGGCGTACTGGTGCCGTTCGGGACCGAGGTCCTGGCCTTCTTCAGCGGTGGCATCTACAACCAGGAAGCGATGACCGTGGTCACGGTCTGGCGGGGCGAGTCGGATCTGTCCGTGGCACGCTACGGCGGTGCCCAGCGGCTCCTCGAGGGCTTCCTGTCGACCATGCGGTCTGGCCCGCCTCGACGCCGCTAGAGGAGCGGAAGGACTGGAATTGAGATCGGCTGACGTGCCCAGGCCGTCGGGTCCGGGAGAACCGAGGGGCCTGACCGGTAGTCGGATCACCAGCCCTTGCGCGCCGGTCCTGGGTCGTGTTCATTCCCCGATCGGCTTGCGAGTCGCCGGGGAACCGAGGCGCTTCGAACCATGGCGTCTCCAGGCCACTGGACGTGTTGCTGGCTGCGTACCGCCGCCCCGGCGTGCCCACGATTGTTGGCACCTGACCGAAACACAGCTCGGCTTGGCTCGATGACGACGAGGGTGCCGGAACCGAGGCGGCGGGCGCCATAGCCGCCAGCGGGGCAACGAGCCCGAGCGCGGTCACGAGCACTGTGTAGGCGATCGACTTGGTTTGCATGTGTGTCTCCAGTGGCTGACCTTTCAACCTAGGCGCCGCGTATCGAGCCGTCTATGGAGACATTTGGCTTGCATGCCACCGAGTGGCGGGAGGCGCCGGGCGGCGGGCAGGGGCGCGTCGTGCGCCCCTAGCTCGACGTAGCGGGCGGCGATGGCGACCAGCGAGGAGGGTTACCAGCGACCCTCGAGCCGTCGCCGTCGACACGTCGCTCTCTGCTGCATAGAGCCTAGGTGGACTCCGGGTGCGGGAACCGCAGCACAAAGCCATGGCTACTACAGACTGAAGGCGGTTCGCTTCAGTTGGGACGGCTGGCGCTAGGCACGGCCTGGTTGGTCGTGTGGGTCT
>CAWIVR010000018.1:0-85827 GCA_963839565.1 uncultured Actinomycetota bacterium
TACGCGAAGGTCTCGCCGACCGAGGTGCTCGCGAGCATCAGCGTCGAGAACCGCGGACCCGACGAGGCGACCATCGACGTGCTGCCCACGCTGTGGTTCCGCAACCGGTGGAGGTGGTACGCCGACCAGCCCGTGCCGGTGCTGCGACTGGCCGGCGACGCGGTTGTGGTCGAGGAGCACCGCCTCGAGGGGTACCGGCTCGAGGCAGCAGCGGGACCCGACGGCGTGCCGCCACGCGCGGTGTTCTGCGACAACGAGACGAACACCGCTCGCCTGTACGGCGGTCCGCCGCTCACGGCGTACCCGAAGGACGGCATCAACGACCACGTCGTGTCGGGGGCGGACACGGTCAACCCCGAGCACCGTGGCACCAAGGCGGCCTGGTGGTACCACCTGACGGTGCCGGCCGGGGGGACGAGCGAGATCCGGCTCCGTCTGCACCATCCGGCGGACGACCAGCCGGCTCCGGGCTGGTCGGGCGCGACCTTCGACGCGACGGTGGCCGAGCGCCGCAACGAGGCCGACGAGTTCTACGCAGCGATCGCCCCTCCCGGCATCGACGACGAACGGATGCGGGTGCTGCGCCAGGCCAGCGCCGGGCTGGTCTGGAGCAAGCAGATGTACGCCTACGACGTCGGCCGGTGGCTGGACGGCGACGCCACGCAACCTCCACCGCCCGAGGGTCGGCATCGGGGCCGCAACGCCGACTGGCGGCACGTCGACGCGTTCGACGTCCTCGCGATGCCGGACCCGTGGGAGTACCCGTGGTTCGCGGCGTGGGACCTGGCGTTCCACGCGGTCCCGTGGGCCCACCTCGACCCGGCCTTCGCCAAGTACCAGCTCGGGGTGCTGCTCCGCGAGTGGTTCCTGCACCCCAACGGCGCGCTGCCGGCGTACGAGTGGAGCTTCGACGACGTCAACCCGCCAGTGCACGCCCTGGCCGCGATCCGCGTCTTCGTCATCGACGGCAGCACCGACACCGCGTTCCTCGAACGGATCTTCCAGAAGCTGTTGCTCAACTTCACGTGGTGGGTCAACCGACAGGACCCCGACGGCAACAACTTGTTCGGGGGTGGCTTCCTGGGCCTCGACAACATCTGCCCGGTCGACCGGTCCAGCCTCCCGTCGGAGTTCCGGATCGAGCAGGCAGACGGCACGGCGTGGATGGCGTACTACTCCCTCGCCATGCTCGAGCTCGCCCGTGTGCTGGCGGCGCACAACCCCGTGTACGACGCCATGGTGGTGAAGTTCCTCGAGCACTTCGTGCTGATCAGCGAGGCCCTGGACGCCTCGGGGATGCTCGATGCAGACGACGCCTTCTTCTACGACCGGCTCATCGACGCCCACGGCAACGCGACGCCGATCCGGGTCCAGTCGCTCGTCGGGGTGCTGCCGGGCCTGCCGGCCGCCTCGATCGCGATCACCGACGCGGAGCGGAGCCTCACCCTCAACAAGCACTTCGCCCGCCGCCTCGAGGCGATCATCCTGGGCGAGGGCCGCGAGTGGCGGTTGATGGGCGAGGGCGACTCGCGGCGGCTGCTGGTGTCGATGGTCTCGCTCGAGCAGATGCGCAAGGGCATCACGACCTTGTTCGACGAGGAGGCCTTCCTGTCGCCGTACGGTCTGCGCTCGCTCTCGAAGCGGCACCTGGCGACGTACCAGGTGCCCGGCGTCCCTGGCGCGAGCATCGAGTACGCGCCCGCCGAGGCGCGCACGGGCATGTTCGGCGGGAACTCCAACTGGCGCGGTCCGGTCTGGCTGCCGACCAACTACCTGGTCATCCAGGCGCTGGTGCAGTACGACCGGTTCTTCGGCCCCGAGCGCTTGATCGAGTACCCGACCGGCTCGGGTCGGGAGCTGTCCCTGGGGGCGGTGGCCGCGGACCTGGCCGACCGGCTCGTCTCGATCTGGCTGCCGGACGCCGACGGACGACGGCCGGTGAACGGCCGCCACGAGATCCTCGACCTCGACCCCGCGTGGCGCGAGCACCTGCAGTTCTTCGAGTACTTCCACGGCGACCTGGGGATCGGCCTCGGCGCCTCCCACCAGACCGGGTGGACCGCCCTGGTCGTGGACCTGATCATCGACCGGCCGGGCGCCCGACCGGGCAAGTCCTCGTGAGCCTGGAGCTCGTCTTCGAGACCCACCAGACCACGCTGGACAACGAGGCCGGCATCGCGACCGGCTGGCTGCCCGGCCGGCTCTCCTCTCTGGGCCGACGGCAGGCGCGCGAGCTGGGCGAGCGGCGTCGCGACGACGGGCTGGCGGCGGTGTTCAGCTCCGACCTCCACCGTGCCGTCGAGTCCGTCGACCTCGCGTTCGGCGATGAAGGTCCTCCTGTGCTGCTCGACTGGCGGCTGCGCGAGTGCGACTACGGCGAGCTCAACGGCGCACCGCGCGACCAGGTCCACGCCGACCGGGTGGCGCGCCTCTCGACGCCCTACCCCGGCGGCGAGAGCTGGCAGCAGGCCGTCGACCGCGTCGGCAGCTTCCTCGGCGACCTCCTCCCCCGCTGGGACGGTGCGCGGGTGCTGGTCGTCGGTCACGTCGCCACCCGCCTCGGTCTCGACCACTTCCTGCTGGGTGTCCCGCTCGCCTCGGCACTCGCCGCAGAGTTCACGTGGCAGCCGGGGTGGGAGTACGTGCTCGAGGCCGAGTAGGTTCGCCGGAGGGTCGACGAGTGCAGATTTGCGCCGTGCCACTGCTCATCGCGGTCGACCCAGGCGTCACGGACTGAGCCAGGACGTCATACGAATCGTTGTCTGTACGCCTCCGTTCGTATGACGTCCCGCGGCCTGACAACGTCATACGTTCTGGTCGCCATGGCAACCACTTCGTATGACGTCGTGCAGTACGGATGACAGTGGTGGTCCGACCGTGCCGTTCGCCTGACCACGGATCTGGGGAAACTCTCACGCACCAACGCCCGCCCGGCTCGACGGCGCCTGGCGCGACACCGTGCTGCTCGAGCGCCGCCGCCGTGTCTGACCAGCCCGATCCCTCCCTCCTCGCCATTCATCACTCTGGCGTGACATCATCGGTGCGTGATGCATGCGACCGCACCCGTCGACGAGCTGCTGTCGGTCGTGGCCGAGCCGACCCGGGCCCGGATCGTCGCCGAGCTCGCGCGCGAGAGCCTGTGCACCTGCCACCTGGTGGAGATCCTCGGCGCCGGCCAGACGGCGGTGTCCAACCACCTGCGGGTGCTCCGGTTGGCCGGGGTCGTCGACGCGGTCCCCGCGGGCCGGTTCACCTACTACGAGCTGCGGTCGGGCGCCGTGGCCGCCATCGCCGACCACTACGCCGACCTGGCCTCGTCCTCGCAGACCGTGGGGCGCCGACCGTGCTGACGTCCGCACCGCTGGGTCGTCGCTTGCTGGCCGAGGCACTCGGCACCGGTCTCCTCGTCACCGTGATCGTCGGGTCCGGGATCGCCGCCAGCCGGCTCAGCCCCGACGACACGGGGCTCCAGCTGCTGCAGAACTCGACGGCGACGGCGCTCGGCCTGACCGTGCTGATCCTCCTCGTCGGGCCGGTGTCCGGCGCCCACCTCAACCCCGTCGTCTCCGCCGCCGACTGGCTGGTCGGCCGACGGTCGGGCACGGGGCTGCTCGGCCGGGACGTCGCGCCGTACGCCCTCGCCCAGACCGCGGGCGCGATCGCCGGCGCGGAGCTGGCCAACGTCATGTACGACGTCTCGCTGGCCGACCTGGCCACCACCGAACGCTCGGCCGTGGGCCTCTGGGTCGGCGAGATCGTGGCGACCGCCGGCCTGGTCGTGCTGGTCCTCGCCCTCGTGCGGACCGGCCGTACGGCACTCGCGGCCCCCGCGGTCGGCGCGTACATCGGGGCGGCCTACTGGTTCACCTCCTCCACGTCGTTCGCGAACCCGGCGGTCACCGTCGGCCGGGTCTTCTCCGACACGTTCGCGGGCATCGCCCCCTCGTCGGTCCCCGCCTTCGTCCTCGCCCAGGTCGTCGGCGCGGCCGTCGGGCTGGCCCTCGTCCTCGCCCTCTACCCCGCCAGGAGTCCCGCATGACACCTCAGGTCGTGTTCGCCTGCCGCAAGAACGGCGGCCGCTCGGTGATCTCGCGGGTGCTCACCGAGCACTACGCCGGGGACCACGTCGTCGCGCTGTCGGCCGGCACCGAGCCCGGCGAGCAGATCCACCCCGAGGTCGCCCGCGCCCTCGCCGCCCTGGGCCTCGACACGTCGCGGGAGTCGCCGAAGGCGCTGACCCGCGACATGATCGCGAGCAGCGACCTGGCGGTCACGCTGGGCTGCGGTGAGGAGTGCCCGTACGTCCCCGGCGTCCGGTACGTCGACTGGCCGGTCGACGACCCGAAGGGCCAGGACGACGAGACCGTGCGGCGCATCGTGGCCGACCTCGACGCCCGGGTCCGGAACCTGCTCGTCGAGCTGGTCCCGGACCTCGAGCTCCCCCCGTCCGTCCTCAGAAGCGCTTGACGAACTCGGCGTGCACCTCGATCGGCCGGAAGCCGATCCGCTCGTTGATCGAGACCATGTAGTCGTTGGTCTCGGCGTTCTGGGTGGTCACCAGCGTGAGGTCGTCGCGCGCCGCCTGGACGGCGCGGAGGTTGACGGCCTTGGTGGCCAGCCCGAGGCGGTGGCCGCGGTGCTCGCGGTGCACGAAGGTGCCCCACTGGTGGACGGTGGTGTTGTCCTTCAGCGACAGCGCGAGGGTCGACTGCGCGACCACCTGGCGGTCCGGGGTGAGGGCGACTGTCTCGTACCGCGACCGGCCCATCGCCGCGGTAGCCGTCAGCATCTCCTCGTACCGCTGCCGGGTCACCACCTCCTCCTCGAAGTCCACGGCGCCGGTCGGCGCGTCGACGGCCAGCTGGCCCAGCAGCAGGCAGAGCGAGTCGACCAGGTCGTCGGGCACGGCGCCGACGAAGGTCTCGATGGTGTACCCCTCGTGGGCCGGAGCGGCCTCGTCGATCCACTCCTGGATCCGCTCGTCGGGGACCGGGAGGGCGAGGTGGCGCGTCACCTCGAAGTTGGAGAGCTCGAACCCGCATGCCTCGGCGAACTTGCGGTAGCCGTGGTCCTCGCGGTCGTCGAACGGCAGGTGCGTGGCCGTCATCAGGATGGTCCGTCCGTCCGCGCGGGCGAGCCGCTCGACGTGCTCGACCAGCGCACGGCCGAGGCCGCGTCGCCGCTCGGGGACGTCCACGTTGATGTCGGCCCAGGCCTTCTCGGTGTTGTCGAGGAGGAAGGAGAACAAGATGGCGGTGGCCACCATCCGGTCACCGTCGTAGGCGGCGAAGAACTCCGACCGCTCGCCACTGTCCGGGGAACGGATCGCGCCCAGGAACTCCTCGAAGTCCCAGTGCGGGGAGTGCGGTCGGCCGTGCAGCTCGGAGCGCCGGTCGAGGTCGTAGAACTCGCGCATCAGCGCGTCGTCCTTGAGGGCGACGTCGTCGATCACACGGATGTCCACAGCCGACGAGGCTAGGCCGAACAGGGCGTCGGCCGACACTGGTTTTAGCGAGCGGCCGGCTAGAGCCCCAGGACGAGCCGTTTGCCGCAGGCCCGGGAGACGCAGACCATCATGCAGTCGCCGGCGGCCTTCTCGCGGTCGGTCAGCACGTAGTCGCGGTGGTCGACCTCGCCCTCGATCACCTTGGTCTCGCACGAGCCACAGATCCCCTCGGTGCAGTCGTGCAGCACGTCGACGCCGTCGTCCAGCAGGGCCTGGAGGATGGACGTCTCCGGACCGACCATGACCGTCCGCCCGGACTCCGCCAGCACCACCTCCACCGCGTGCTCGTCCGCGACGTCCCGCGCCGGCGCCTCGGGGACGGCGAACCGCTCCAGGTGCAACGAGCCCTCCGGCCAGGCGACCATCCGCTCCTCGACCGCCTTCAGCAAGGCCTCCGGCCCACAGACGTAGACCAGGGTGTGCGGCCGCGGCGTGCCGAGAAGGGTGTCCAGGTCGAGCAGGCCGTGCGTGTCCTGGGGGTGGACGGTGACCCGCGTCTCCGTACTCGGCCAGCTCGCCGGTGAACGCCATCGACGACGCCGTCCGCCCGCCGTACAGGAGCGTCCACGACGCGCCCTCCGCCTCGGCGCGCGCCACCATCGGCAGGATCGGCGTGACCCCGATCCCGCCCGCGACGAACACGTACGACTCGGCCGGCTCCAACCGGAAGTGGTTCCGCGGGCCGACGAACTCCACGACGTCCCCGGGCCGCAGCACCTCGTGCACGTACGCCGACCCGCCCCGGCCCGCGGCCTCGCGCAGCACACCGAGCCGGTACCGGAACCGGTCGTGCGGGTCACCCGACAACGAGTACTGCCGCGACAAGCCCTCGGTCAGGTGCACGTCCAGGTGCGCGCCGGGCTCCCAGGGCGGCAGCTCGCGACCCGATGGGTCGACCAGCTCGACGGACAGGACCCCGTCGGCCTCGAGCCTCATCGAGCGCACGAGCAAGCGGTCGGACATCATGCCTCCATTGAACGGACGTTCAATTGAACCATGAGTCAAACGCGACGGGAAGCGGCCTAGTGGTCGGTCAGCACCCGGGCGTCGGTCCGGACCGTGCGGTCCTGACGAGGACGGCGGGCCCAGCGGGCGAGCCCGACGAGCACCAGCAGGAGTCCGGCCAGGCTCAGCAGCGCGCCCGTCCCGGGGCCCACCCAGGTGCCCAGCAGGCCGAGGGCGACGCCGACGAGGAGCAGTGGCGCGACGTCCCAGTGGCGGGTCGGTCGGGGGGAGGTGTCCACCCCTCGTTTGTACGCCGATCCGACGCCGTACGCGGGCGAATCGCCGAACTGGTCGCGAGCGGTCAGGACGACAGGGTGAAGCTCACGGTGCGCGACCCGATGTCGGCCTGGGCGAGGGTGGCGGTGACCTCGTTGCCGAGCGGCACCGGCTTGCTCGCGGTGACCCGCGCCTCGATGGCCGGGTCCTGCACCGTGATGGTGCCGCGCTTGTCGTCCTTGGGGTCGACGTCGACGATGACGCCGGGGAAGGTCTCGCCCACGCGTTCGTGCAGGACGCCGGCCTCGACGAGGTCGACGACCGCGCCCTCGTAGCGGTGCGACATCTGGTCGGCCTTCTGGAGCGTCTGCGGCAGCTCGCCGAGCCGGTCCAGCACCCAGCCGGGCACCTCGTCACCCGCACACATCGCCACGCAGATCTCGCCGGCGTAGCGGTCACCCAGCCGGCGCAGCGGGGCGGTCACGTGGGCGTACTCCGAGGCCAGGGCCGAGTGTCGCGCCTGCTCGGGCAGCTCGCCGACGAACCCGACGTACCCACTCCCGCGCAGCAGCCGCGTGCACGCGGTGATCATCGCGGCGTGGGTCGGCTTGCCCGGGTCGAGGGTGCGGATGAAGTCGGGGTAGAGCATCTCGGCCGGCCAGTCGATGCCGAGCGCGCGGGCGGTGCGGTGCAGGCGCTGCACGTCGCGGGGGTCGGCGGGCGGCAGGGTACGCAGCAGCCCGACCCGGCCGTAGACCATCAGGGATGCCGCGGCCATGCCGGTGAGCAGCGAGATCTGGGCGTTCCACTGCTCGGACGGGATCTGGGCCCGGAACTCCAGGTGCCACCGGTCGCCCTCGACGGAGACCTCCTGCTCGGGCAGCGGCAGGGACACCCCACCGCGGGCTGCCTCGCGGGCCAGCCGCAGCTCGCCCACCTCCTTGAGGAGCATCAGCGTCTCGTCCGCGCTGCCGTCGTCGATCGCCCGCTGCACGCCGGCGTAGTCGAGCTTGGCGGTGGACCGCACCCGGGCCCGCTCGACGGTGACGTCGGTGCCCTCGCCGGTCGCGTCGACCTTGATGGTCCACAGCAGCGCCGGGCACACCTGGTCGGGCAGCAGGGAGGCGGCGCCCTCGGAGATCAGCGGCGGGTGCAGCGGCACGCGCGAGTCGGCGCCGTACAGCGTCATCCCGCGCTTGTTCGCCTCGAGGTCGATCGGGTCCCCCGGCGAGATGAACGCCGCGAGGTCGGCGATCGCGTACGACACGACGTAGCCGTCGCCGTCGCGCGCGATGTGCATGGCCTGGTCGAGGTCCCTCGACGTCGGCGGGTCGATCGTCACGAGGGGCAGGTCGGTCCGGTCCAGGTCGGGCATCCGCGGGGCAGCGGCCGCCGCCGCGGCCGCCACCATCACGTCCTCGGGGAACTCGGGCGTGACCTGGAGCTCCTCCTGGATGCGCGCGATCCCCTCCCTGAGCTCGTGCGCCGCGACACCGTCGTCGGTGCTCGTGACGTGGACGACGCGACTGGCGACCATGCCGTCACCCTAGGTGGACGTCGGTCCGGGACCGGGGACCGGTGCGGGTGAACGTGGTCGCGTACGTCTCGTGAACCGCCCCCACTAGCCTGTCGCCGGTGCTCATCCTGCTGCCGCCGAGCGAGGGCAAGACTCCCGCCCGTCGTGGCAAGCCGCTGGACCTGGGCACGCTCTCCTCCCCTGAGCTCGGCGACGCCCGACGCCAGGTGCTGGACGCGCTCGTCGAGCTGTGCCGCGCGGACCCCGAGCGGGCGCGCACCACCCTGGGCCTCGCTCCCGGGCTGGCCGACCTGGTCGCCCGCAACGCCGACCTCCCCACCGCGCCGACCGCGCGGGCCGACCACGTCTACAGCGGCGTCCTCTACGACGCCCTCGACCTGCCCGGCCTGCCCGCCGACGCCCGGCGTCGCGCGACGAGCCGCGTCGCGGTCGTCTCCTCCCTGTTCGGGATGGTCCGTCCGGGCGACCGCATCCCGGCGTACCGGCTCTCCGGCGACGCCTCGCTGCCCGGCCTCGGCCCGGTGGCGGGCGTCTGGCGTGCGCACCTCGGCGGTGCGGTGCGTGAGGCCGCTCGGCCCCGGGCTGCTCGTCGACCTCAGGTCCACGACGTACGCCGCGTTCTGGCGCCCCGAGCCCGACCTCGCCCGGCGGGTGGTCACCGTGCGGGTGCTCCACGAGTCGGGCGGCCGGCGCACGGTGGTCAGTCACTTCAACAAGGCCACCAAGGGCCGGCTGGTGCGTGGCCTGCTGGAGGACGGCGCGAACCCCGGGTCGGTGCGCGCCCTGGTCGCCACCCTCGAGCGGCTGGGCTGGACGGTCGAGGCCGGAGCACCCGGCCGGTCCGGGACCCCGATCGACGTGGTGGTCACCGAGGTCTGAAGGCGCTCACCAGCGGGTGGCCTCGTCGAACAGGTCGACCCCCGGAGCCAGGGTGTTGAACTGCCGCAGCGACGCGTAGCGCTGCGGCTCGCCGCCCGTCGGCTCGGGCGGGGTGAAGAACGTGACCACGGTGACCGACGCCGGCCGCAGCTCCATCCGGAACTGCGAACCCAGCGGCGCCTGCAGCGCCTCGGCCACCACCACCTTGATCGGGGTGACGTGGCTGGCGACGACGACGGTGCTGCCCGCCCGCGCGTCGAGGAGGCGGTCGAGCGCGGCGAGGACGCGCTCCTGGACCATCACCAGCGACTCGCCGCCGCCCGGCCGCTCGTCGACCGACCCCAGCCACTTCTCCAGGGCCGGGCGCTGGGTGGCGGCCACCTCCTCGAAGGTCAGCCCGTCCCAGGTGCCGAACTCCATCTCGGCGAAGCCCGCGTCCTCCTCGAGCGCGACCCCGAGCCGCTCGGCGAGGAGCTCGCCGGACTCGCGCGCGCGGCGTACGGGCGAGGCGACCACGGCGTCGACCCGCTCGGCCAGCGGGGCCAGCCAGTCGGCGGTGGCCCGGATCTGGTCGCGGCCCTCGTCGCTGAGCCCGGGGTTGGCGCTGGTGAGCCCGCCGGAGAACCGCTTCTCGCTCGTGTGCGCGGTCACCCCGTGCCGGACCAGGATCAGCGTCGTCTGGACCTGCCGCCGCCACGCGATCCAGCTCGGCTCGCTCTGCTCGGTCTCGTCGGCCGCCTCGGTGGGCGGGACGTCCTGCTCGCGGACGGCGACGGTGACGCCGTTCCGCTTGCCGTCGAGCGCCTCGTTGGCCAGCCGGTCGGCGTGCTTGTTCTGCTCGCGCGGCACCCAGGTGTACGTCGTCCCGAACGGCGCCAGCCGGTTGGCCTCGAGGGCCAGCGGCTTCATGTCGACGTGCTTGATCTTCCAGTTGCCGGACATCTGCTCCACGACGAGCTTGGAGTCCATCCGGACCTCGATCTCGGCGTCCGGCGCCAGGTCCGCGGCCATCGTCAGCCCGGCGATCAGGCCGCGGTACTCCGCCACGTTGTTGCTGGCGACGCCGATGGTCGTGCCGTCCTCGGCGATCACCTCGCCGGTGTCGGCGTCCTTGAGCACGGCGCCGTACGCCGCGGGGCCGGGGTTGCCGCGCGAGCCGCCGTCGGCCTCGATGAGGACGGCGCGCGGCTGGTTCACAGGCCGGACTCCTCCGTGCGGACCAGGATCCGCTGGCACTCCTCGCAGCGGAGCACCTCGTCCTCGGCCGCGGCCCGCAGCTTGCCGACCTCGGCGTTGTCGAGGCCGATCATGCAGCCGGTGCACTGACGGGCCCGCAGGGCGGCGGCGCCGACGCCGTTCTTGGCGGCCCGGAGCCGGTCGTAGAGAGCCATCAGGTCGTCGGGCACTCCGGCGGCCACGGGCCCGCGCTGCTCGGCGAGCCGGGCGAGCTCGGCGTCGATCTCGGCGTAGCGGGCGTCGCGAGCCTCCTCCAGCTTGGCGTTGCGGGCGTCGGCATCGGCGAGCTGGGCGGTGAGCTCGTCGAGCGAGCGCTGGGCGTCCTCGAGCCGGGCCATCACCTCGAGCTCCTCGTCCTCGAGACTGGTGATGCGTCGCTCCAGCGACTCCATCTCGTGCTGCATGCGCTCGAGATCCTTGGGGTTGCTCACCAGGCCCTGGTCCATGCGGGTGCGGTCGCGGTCGCGGCGGGTCTTGACCTGCTCGACGTCGGCGTCGACCTTGGTCTGCTCGGCGGTGAGGTCGTCGACCAGGATCCGCGCGTCGCGGGCCTGGTCGTCGAGGTCGCGCCGGGTCATGGTCAGCGCCGCGAGGTCGTCGTGCTCCGGGAGCGTGCCGCGCTGGTAGCGCAGCAGGTCGGCGCGCGAGTCGAGCACCTGCAGGTCGAGCAGCGTCAGCTGGGCGGCGGGGTCGGCTTTCAGGGTGTCTCCTCGAATCAGGCGCGGAACGTCCAGGCATCGGTGCACAGGGTGCTCACGCGGGTCTCCACCGTATCGAGGGCTGCCACGAGCCGGGCCTCCACGTGCGGCAGCCAGGTCCACTCGGCGGCCCAGTGGGCGACGTCGACCAGGGCCGGCCCGCCCTTCTCGAGGAACTCCGTCGCGGGGTGGTGGCGCAGGTCGCTGGTCACGAACACGTCGGCGCCGCTGCCCAGCGCGTCCCCGAGGAGGAAGTCGCCGGCTCCCCCGGCCACGGCCACCCGGCGCACGACCCGGTCCGGGTCACCGGACACGAGGACGCCGCGAGCGGTCTGCGGCAGCGACGTCGCGACGTACGCCGAGAAGTCGCGCAGCGTGGTCGGCTCGACGTCGCCGACCCGGCCGGCCCCGGTGCTCGCGGTGCCCCCGTCGGCGAGCTCCGACGACGTCCCACGCGGGGGTCTCGTAGGGGTGCGCGACGAGCATCGCCGCGATCACCTCGCTGCGGCGACGGCGGTCGAGCACCACCTCGATCCGCGCCTCGCCGACGACCTCGAGGTCGCCGACGCGTCCGACGGCCGGGCTCGCGCCCTCGAGCGGGCGGAACCGGCCCTCGCCCGGCGACGTGAACGAGGCGGACTCGTAGTCCCCGATCCGCCCGGCGCCGGCCTCGGAGAGGGCGCCGCGGACCCGCTCGGCGTCGGCCTCCGGGACGTACACGGTGAGCTTGTCCAGCGGCGTGCCCTCGGCGCGCAGCGGCCGGACGTTCGTGAGTCCGAGGGCCGCGGCCATCGCGTCCGAGACGCCGGGCTCGGCCCGGTCGGCGTTGGTGTGCGCGGTGAACAGCGCACACCCGGCCCGGACCAGCGTCGCCAGCGTGCGGCCCTTCGGCGTCGTCTCGGCGAACCCGTGCACCCCGCGCAGGAACAGCGGGTGGTGCACGACCAGCAGGTCGGCCCCCCACGACGCCGCCTCCCGGGCCACCTCGATGGTGGGGTCGACCGCGAACAGCACCTTGCCGACCGCCTGGGCCGGGTCGCCGTGCACGAGCCCGACCGCGTCGTGCTCGTCGGCCGTGTCGGGCGGGTACCAGCCCTCCAGCAGGCCGACGACGTCGCTCAGGGTGGGCATGGGCGCAGGCTAGCGAAACCCCGCTTCGTCAGCGGTTTGACCTGGTTTCTGAGCGGGCCGATCACAGACGAATCCGGTGTGGGTTTCGACGTCAGTCGGGGATGGCCGCCGGCTCGCCGGTACGCAGCAGCGTGGCGAGGTAGATGACGATGGGCACGGTGCCGGCGTTGCGGGCGTGGTGGACCTCGTCCTGCTCCTCGACCAGCCACTGGCCGGGCTTCACGCGGACGGTCTGGCCGGGCTTGATCTTGCGTACCAGCGTCGCGTCGTCGCCAGGGCCGGTCATCAGCTGCGCCGAGCCGGACTCGACCGTGTAGGTGAGCACGCCCTCGGCGATGTAGCCGAGCTGCGCGCCCGGGTGGTGGTGCGAGGGCAGCTCTGCGCCGGGCATCACCACGACCTTGCTCAGCCCGAGGGTGCGCTTCGGTGCTCCGGGCGGCGCCGCCACCTCGGCCAGCGACTGCCGGGTGACGACGGTCGGGGCGACCGGGTCCGGGGCAGCGCCCGCGGACACGGCGACGCCGATGCCGACTCCGGAACCGAGCAGGGACAGGGCGGCGACGGTGCCGACCGCCGTACGACGCAGGGGCAGGTTCATGCCCCGGAGCGTAGGACTAGTTCACCTGCCGGTCGCGGCCCTCCCAGTACGGCGCGCGCAGCTTGAACTTCTGCAGCTTGCCGGTCGCGGTGCGGTCGAGCGCCTCGCGGAACTCGACCGACGACGGCGCCTTGAAGCGGGCGACCTTGCCCTTCACGTAGTCGATCAGCTCCTGCTCGGTCAGGGGCGAGCCCTCAGCCTTCACGACCAGGGCCTTGATCGTCTCGCCCCACTTCTCGTCGGGCACACCGATGACCGCCACCTCGGCGACGTCGGGGTGGCTGAAGATCGCGTCCTCGACCTCGATCGACGACACGTTCTCGCCGCCGGTGATGATGACGTCCTTCTTGCGGTCCTGGATCGTGAGGTAGCCGTCGTCGCCGATGACGCCTCCGTCGCCGGTGTGGAACCAGCCGCCCTCGAGGCAGCGTTCGGTCTCCTCCGGGTTGTTCCAGTACCCCGCGAGCACGACGTTGGAGCGGGCCAGCACCTCACCCTCGGCGTCGACCTTGAGGCGTACGCCGACCGCCGGCGACCCGGCGCGGACCAGCTTGGAGGCCCGCCCCTCAGCCGACAGGTCGTCCCACTCCTGCCGAGACCGGTTGATGGTGAGCAACGGCGAGGTCTCGGTGAGGCCGTAGATCTGGATGAACTCCCAGCCGAGCTCCTCCTCCACCCGCACGATCGTCCGGGTCGGCGGCGGAGCCCCGGCCACGACGATGCGGACCCGGCCCCGACCGGGGATCTCGCCGTCCCAGTGGGGAGCGGCGTCCAGCACCGCTGCCACCACGGCCGGCGCGGCGCACATGATCGTGACGCCGTGCCGCTCCACCCGCCGCAGGATCTCCATGCCGTCGACCTTGCGGAGCACGACCTGGGGCACGCCCATGGCGGCCATCGTGAACGGCATCCCCCAGCCGTTGCAGTGGAACATCGGCAGCGTGTGCAGGTAGACGTCACGGTCGCTGACCGCGGTGTGCCAGCCGAACGTCGTGGCGTCGACCCAGATGTTGCGGTGCGTCATCTGCACGCCCTTGGGCCGGGCGGTCGTGCCGGACGTGTAGTTGATGGTCGCCGTGGCGTTCTCGTCGGGCTCCCACGGCAGCGGGTCCGGGTCGCCGGCGACCATGAGGTCGTCGTCGGATCCGATGACGAAGGTGTGCCCTGTCCGTTGTCGGCCTCGATGCCCTTCAGGTTGTCGGCGAGCTCGGGGTCGACGAACAGCACGCGGGCCCCGGAGTGCTCGACGATGTAGGCGACCTCGTCGCGCGACAGTCGGAAGTTCACCGGTACGAGCACCCGCCCGTGGCCGCTGACCCCCCAGAACGCCGTCAGCAGCCGCGCGCTGTTGTGGCTGACCATGGCCACGCGCTCACCGAACCCGATGCCGAGCTCGTCGAGCTTCGCCGCGATCCGCCGTGCCCGCACGCCCATCTCGGCGTACGTGATCGTGCCCCACGAGGGAGCGGGCTGGTCCGGCTCGTCGACGACGCCCGTGCGCTCGCCGTAGACGGTCACGGCGCGGTCCAGGAAGTCGCTCACACTCAGAGGGACGATCATGTCCGCACTCTTCCCCCAGGTATTCGCGTTGTCGACCCTCTGACCAGAGGAGAGGATCGGTCCCCATGACCGCCGTCGTCCTCGTCGAGGGACCCAGCGACGCCGTGGTGCTGCGCGACCTCGCCCGGCGGCTCGGCCTCGACGGGCCCGACCTGTCGGTGGTGTCGATGGGCGGGGTCACCAACTTCGCCCAGCACCTGCGCGCGTACGCCGACCGGCCGGAGGTCGTCGTGACCGGGCTGTGCGACGGCGGAGAGGTCCGCTTCGTCGCGGGCGCCCTGCGGCGCACCGGGCACGACGTCGGCGGACGGGCCGACCTCGAACGGCTGGGCTTCTTCGTCTGCGACGGCGACCTGGAGGACGAGCTGATCCGCGCCCTCGGCACCGACACGGTGGTCGACGTGGTCGCGCGCGAGGGCGAGCTCGGCCTGCTGCACACGTTCCAGCAGCAGCCCGCCCAGCGCGACCGGTCCCTGCACGAGCAGCTGCACCGCTTCTGCAGCACCAAGTCCGGCCGCAAGGTACGTCTCGCCGGCGCGCTGGCCGCCGAGCTCGCCCTGGACGCCGTGCCGGCGCCGCTCCTCGGCGTGCTGACCTTCGCCCACGCCGCCACGGCTTAGCCGAGGTGCTTCGTCGCCTCCCGCCGCGACAGCCCCGAGAGCCGGTCGCCGAGGCGGTCGACCTCGGCGCGCACCCAGTCCGGGTCGGTCTTGGCGTGCTCGCGCAGCGCCCAGCCGATCGCCTTGCGCAGCCAGAACGACCGGTCCTCCACGTTGGCCTCGACCACGTCGCGCAGCAGGTCGGCGTCGGTGTCGGCGCGGTGGTTGACCTGGCACAGCACCGCCGTCCGCCGAACCCACAGGTCCTCGTCGACGGCCCAGGAACGCATCACCGGCGTGACGTCATCGCGGTGGCCGGCCAGCACGCCGCCGACCAGGTGCGACGCGACCTCGTCGACGTGGTCCCACCAGGCCCCGGTCACCACGAGGTGCCGGTACAGATCCAGCGCCGCCGGGTCCTGCCACGGGCGGGCCGTCCGGTGCCGGGCGAGCGCCGTCGCGGCGTACCGCTCCTCCCGGTGGGTGGCCTCGTCCCAGAGCGTGCGGACGTCCGCCTCCCACTCGTCGCGGTCCGCCGGACGGTACGCCGCCAGGATCGGCCGGAGGACCTGCTTCAGGCGGGGCGCGGTCACCCCGTGGTACGGCATCGAGGACTTCATGTAGGCCTGCTGGCCGGGCGCCACCGCCGGGTCGGCGGCGGCACGCAGCGCGGCGCGGACGGCCGCCACCACCGCACCGCTGGTCGAGGAGGGCGCGCTAGCGCCCGTCACGAGACCGCCCATGCACGCGGACCCGGGCGGGGTCGAACACCGCGATCCCGAGCAGCACCATCGACACCCCGAGCACGGAGCCGGCCACGACGTCGCTCGGGTAGTGACGGCCGAGCAGCACGCGATCGAGGCACACCGCGAGCCACACCCCCACGGCCACCACCGTGACCGCCCAGCGCGCCGCCGGCCGGCGCAGGAAGCTCCAGGCCAGGAAGATCAGGATGCCCGCCAGTGCAGCGCTGGACGAGGCATGGCCCGAGGGGAACGACTTGCTCGACAGCAGGTCCGTGGCGTCCTGCCACTCGGGACGGCCGCGACCGAGCGCCAGCTTGATGGCCGTCGTCGTGAGCGAGGTCGCGATCATCACGGCGATGGCGAACGCCGCGGCGCGGTAGCGCCGCCGGCTCAGCACCGCCACGGCCACCAACGTGGTCCACACGATCATGCCGACGGTCGCGAAGGTGACCTCGATGGTCCGGAGCACGGTGACGAGCGCGGCGTGGTTGTCGGCCCAGTCCTCGGCCTGCCGACCCCAGCGGTCGAACGCGTCGAGGGGCGAGCGGTCCTGGATGACCACCAGCCCGAACACCGCCACGACGGCGAACCCGATCAGTGCGGCGACGACCAGCCTGACGCGGCCCGACCGCGACATCGATGCGTACCTGGGCTCGACGACGTCATCGGTCAGCGTGTCCATCAGAAGTGAGTACCACGTCGGAATCGGGCCCTGCCTCACCCCTAGGCCTGGGCCCGGGCACGAGACCGCGTCATCGTCGTGCCTCGTCGCCATCTAGCCTGCGTGCGGTGAGGGAGTCGTTCGTCCGGGGCGTGCGGCTCGGCATCCCCTACGCGGTCGTCGGCTTCGTGCTGTCCCTGTCGTTCGGCGTCGTCGCCCGCCAGGCGGGCTTCTCCCCCGGCCAGGCGATCGCGGCGTCGGCGTTCGTGTTCGCCGGCTCGGCCCAGTTCGCCGCGCTCGCGGTGTTCGCCGCCGGGGGCACGCTGATCGCGGCGGTCGCCGCGGCGGCGATGATGAACGGACGCTTCCTGGCCATGGGCGTCGCCCTCGCCCCGTCGCTGCCGGGCGGCCCCCTGAAGCGCGGCCTGCAGGGGCAGACGGTCGTCGACGCGTCGTGGGCCCTGGCGAACAACGGCGACGGCACCTTCGACCGGTGGCTGCTGTTCGGCACCACGGCACCTCAGTACGTCACGTGGGTCCTCGGCACGGTCGTCGGTGTGTACGGCGGCGACCTCCTCGGGGACCCGAACCGGCTCGGCCTCGACGCCGTGTTCCCGACCTTCTTCCTCGCGCTGGTCCTCGCCGAGATCCGCGACCCGACGTCGCGCAGGGTCGCCCTCCTCGGCGCCCTGATCGCCCTGGCCCTGGTGCCGTTCGCGCCACCCGGAGTGCCGGTGCTGGCGGCCGCCGCGGCCGCGCTGCTCGGCGTACCCAGGAAGCGGGAGGCCGGATGAACGTCTGGGTCCTCATCGCCGCCTGCGTGGCCGCGACCGTCACCATCAAGGCCGCCGGCCCGGTGCTGCTGGGCGGCCGCGAGCTGCCTCCGGTCATGCTCCGCGTCATCGCGTACCTGGCCCCGGCCCTGCTGTCCGCGCTCGTCGTCACCGCGGCCTTCGCGGACGGCCAGGAGCTCCACGTCGGCGCCGAGACCGTCGGGATGCTCGCCGGCGGGCTCCTGTTGTGGCGGGGCAAACCCCTGGTCCTGGCGGTCCTGGTGGCCATGGTCGTCACCGCCGGGCTGCGCGCGATCCTCTGAGCCGGAAATCGTCCCGGGCTCACGGGCTGGCCTAGTCTTTGCGCCGTCCCAGGGGCGCATAGCTCAGCGGTAGAGCGCTTGCCTTACAAGCAAGTGGTCGCAGGTTCGATCCCTGCTGCGCCCACCGATGGTGTTCTTCCCGGCGCACCCGCCGTGGATACTCCATGACGTGTCCCAGCGAGTGAGCACGGCCCGGCGGCTCGTCGGCGCCCTCGCGGTGGTCGTGGCCGCCGCGCTCGTGCCCGGCGCACCCGCTGCCGTCGGCTCGGAGACGGGCGAGCGGCACCGAGCAGCGGCATCGTGCGTCGACGAGGGTGGCAGCGGGGCGGTGCGGAACCCGAAGCTCGTCCGGAACATCGACACCGGCGAGACGGGGTGGTTCTCCTCCCCGGGCCTCGTCGACCTCGACGGGGACGGACGGCTGGAGATCGTCGCGCCCTTCTACTCCACGTTCGTGTTCGACGCCCGGGGGCGCCTGCTCGGCAAGGGGCAGGCCAGTGAGGGCCGGGTCTATCCGCCGTCGGTGGTGGCCGACCTCGAGGGCGACGGCGTCCCCGACATCGTGGTGGCGGGCAACGAGGGCACGGTGGCGGCGTACGAGCTCCGCGGCGGCGGGCTGCACCTGAAGGACGGGTGGCCGGCGTCCACGACGAGCGGTGGCCAGTCGCCGGAGGCACGGGGGCTCGCGGCCGCCGACCTCGACGGCGACGGCCGGGTCGAGGTGGTGGCGACGACCACGAACACCTCGCCGACCGGTGCCCAGGTCTTCGTCTTCGACGCGAGCGGCGCACTCTTCCAGCCGCCGGGCGGCCACTCCCCGGCCTGGCCCCGCTACAACCAGCTGGCCGGGCCGGGCAACGACGCGGGCTTCAACGGGGTGGGCAACCACGGCTACGGCGCGTACGGCGAGAACGTCGCCATCGGCAACATCGACGACGACGCCGACCTCGAGATCATCACCACCTTCGACAACCACCAGATCAACGCGTTCGACCTGGACGGCACCTCGATCCTCGCCTCGCCGTGGTTCACCAACCGTGAGTCCGGCGCGGAGGGCCGGCGGATGGGCTGGGGCCAGTTCATCCGGTGGGCCGATCCCCGGGTCGAGCGGCGCCACTACCACCGCCACACCGGCCCGTGGCCGAGCCCGGCGGACCAGGCCTGGCTCCAGTGGACGGCCTCACCACCCGCGGTGGCCGACCTCGACGGCGACGGCCTCAACGAGGTGATCGGCATCCCCAACGTCGAGCGCCACATCCCTTACCGGACCCAGGGATACGCGTTCATGGTGCTCGACGGCGCGTACGGCGACGGCCGGCGCTCCGCCCGCCGTCACCCGGGCTTCGAGACGTTGCCGATGTCCAACCACCCGGTCCACCGGCCCGACGGCGACTGGTACCCGCCCAGTGGCATCCCGGCGCCGACCGTCGTCGACATCCTCGGCGACGACCGGCCCGAGATCGTCGCGGCCCTGCCCGGCGGCAAGGTCTACGCCGTCGGCCCGGACGGTCGGCGGCTCTGGACCGCCGAGTACGCCCCGCGGCGCGCGAAGACCTTCGCCTCCGAGGTGGTCGCGGCCGACCTCAACAAGGACGGCACATCCCGAGCTGGTCTTCGGCACCTACGCGCTGAAGCGCAACGCCGGACGCCTGGTCGTGCTCTCCGCCCACGGCAAGGTGCTGTCGGTGACGCGGTTGAGCCACCAGGGCCAGGACGGCAACGGCATCGGCGTGGCTGCGGCCCCCTCCATCGGCGACCTCACCGGCAACGGCACGCTCGAGATCGTCCTCACCACCTTCGACCACGGGGTCGACGTCTACACGGTGCCGGGTTCGGGCACCGGCTGCCTCCCGTGGCCCACGGGGCGAGGGAACCCGCTCCGCAACGGCATGGGCGCCGCCACGGCGCCGTGACTCACCCGAGGTGGCCGACCAGGTGGTCGACGACCGCGCGGGCGTCGTCCTCGATGCCGTGGATGAACGTGGACTTGCGCCGACGCAGCACCGGGAGGCCGAGGGCGTACAGGCCCGGGCTGTCGACCACGCCGCCCTCGTGGCGCAGGTGGCCCTTCGGGTCGACCACGGGCACGTCGAGCCAGGAGTAGTCGGGTCGGTAGCCGGTGGCCCACACCACCGTTCGGATCTCCCCGCTGCCCAGGTCGAGGTGGAGGCGGGACGTCGCGGGCACGCGCGTCGGCTCGGGGCGCTCGGGCGGGGTCCCGTCGTCGGCACCGTGCTCGCGGGCCCACGCGTCGAAGGTGTCCAGCAGCCGTCGCTGCTTGAGGTCCGCCAGGGCGAACACGTTGCGCAGGCCGCCGGAGAACAGCGCCCGGTCGTCGCGCACCGCCGCCCACCGGCCCACCAGCCCGACGCCCAGGTCGGTGAGGGCGTTGAGGTCGAGCGTGGCGCGTTCGGCGGTGCCGACCAGCTGGGGCGACGGCAGCCGGCGGGCCCGGGTCAGGTCGTCGATCTCGTCGTGCCGCTCGTCCCACACGCCCGTGGCGTCCATCCACCAGAGCACGTCGCGGCCGCGGTAGGTCCGCGGCAGTCGTACGTGCTCGCCGACGGCAACGGTCACCGGGCGGCCGGCACGGCTCAGCTCGGCGGCGACCTGGACCCCGGTGGCGGACGCGCCGACCACCAGCACGCCGCCGTCGGCGACCTGGTCGGGGTTGCGGTAGTCGAAGGTCGTCAGCTGCGCGACCGAGGCGGGCAAGGAGGCGCCGAACGCCGGCACGGCCGGCCGGTTGCAGGCGCCGCTGGCGATGACCACCACCCGGCTGCGGAAGGAGCCGCGGTCCGTCGCCACGTCGTACCCCTCGTCGGTACGGCGCACGGAGACGACCGTCGTGCCCGTCCGGACCGGCGCCCGGGACCGCGCCGCGAAGCCCTCGATGAACGCGGCGACCTCACCGCTCGTCAGGTACCCGTCCGGGTCCGGTCCGGCGTAGGCGTGGCCCGGCAGCCGGGCCAGCCAGTTCGGCGTCAGCAGGCGCAGCGAGTCCCAGCGCTCGTGCCGCCAGGAGTTCGCCACCTCCCCGCGCTCGAGGACGACGTGGTCGATCGAGCGCTCGGTGAGGAAGTGGCTCGCAGCCAGGCCCGCGTGGCCGGCCCCGACGACGACTGCGGTGACGTGCTCAGACAACCTCGACGGTCACGTCCGTGGGGTTCGTCAGCGCGTCGAAGACCGCGGAACGCTTCTGCGACTGCGCGACGAGCGCCTCGATCTCCTCCGGCGAGGCGTCGGCGTCGATCTTGAACTTCACCGTGATGTCGTTGAAGCCGTTGCGCACGTCGCTGTCGGCACCGAGGATCCCGCGGATGTCGTGGTGACCCTCGACCGTGGACTCCACCGAGCGGAGCTGGATGCCACGGTTCTGCGCCACCGAGGCGACGCCGGCCGAGAGGCAGCTCGTCAGGCCGACGAGCAGGTACTCGATGGGCGTGATGCCGTTGTCCTCCGCCGCGAACACCGCCGGGTGGTCGGCGTCGAACACCGACTCGGTCTTGTGGGTCTGCTCCTCGCCGAGGCCGAAGAAGTTCTGGACCTTGACGGTGCTGTGCACGCCGTTCTGCCAGGTGGAGGAGGCCCGCCAGGTGAACTGGGCGGCCTCGGGGGCGCCCTTGAGCACCTCGCGGGCATCGAGCAGCGCCTGGACGTTGACGCCGTTGTCGGTCGTGGTCATGTCGTTCTCCTGCTTCGGTTCGTGCCTGTTCGATCTTGTTGACCGGGATAGTAGAGAATAGGCCGACGACGGGGCCTAGCATCGGGGCTGTGCCGCCTGCCGAGACGCCGAAGGTCGGGTCGGTGGGCACCGTCGAGACGCAGTACCTCGACCTCCCCGCCCCGGTGCCCCTCGACTGCGGGCGCGACCTGCACGAGGTGCGGGTGGCCTACGAGACGTACGGCGAGCTGTCACCCGGGCGCGACAACGTCATCCTGGTCTGCCACGCGCTCAGCGGGGACGCGCACGCGGCCGGCGTCGCGGCGCGGCCACCCGACGAGAGCACCCGCGACGGCTTCGGGGCGGAGGAGCGCGACGGCACGGCCGCCAAGGGGCTGGGCTGGTGGGACGGGATGATCGGCCCGGGCAAGGCCTTCGACACCGACCACTACTTCGTGGTCTCCACCAACCTGCTCGGCGGCTGCCGCGGGACCACCGGGCCGTCGTCGACGGACCCGGCGACCGGGGCACCGTACGGCTCGGACTTCCCGGTGATCACCGTCGCCGACATGGTGCGCACCGAGCGGGCGTTCCTCGACGTGCTGGGCATCGACCGGCTCGCCGCGGTGGCCGGCGGGTCGCTCGGCGGGATGCAGGCCCTCGAGTGGGCCGTGCTCTACCCCGACCAGGTCGACGCGGTCGTGGCCATCGCCAGCACGCACGCCTTGCATCCGCAGGGCCTGGCCTGGAACGCGATCGCCCGCGAGTCGATCAAGGGCGACCCGGCGTGGCAGGGCGGGCACTACTACGGCACCGGGAAGGCCCCCGACGCGGGCATGGGCGTGGCCCGGATGGTCGGCCACGTGACGTACCTGTCCGCCATGGCGCTGGACGACAAGTTCGCCCGGCGGCTGCAGTTCGCCGACGACATCCGCTTCACGATCACCGAGCCGGAGTTCGAGGTCGAGAGCTACCTGCGCCACCAGGCCGACTCCTTCGTCAAGCGGTTCGACGCCAACACCTACCTCTACACCTCGCGCGCGCTGACGTACTTCGACCTCGCCCGCGAGCACGGCGACGGTTCGCTCGAGAGGGCCCTGGCCGGCATCTCGGCGCGGACCCTGCTGATCGCGTTCAGCTCCGACTGGCTCTACCCGCCCGTGGCGTCGCAGGAGATCGAGACCGCCCTGCAGGCCCTCGGCAAGCCCGTCGAGCTGCACGTGATCGAGGCGCCGTACGGCCACGACTGCTTCCTGCTCGAGGAGGCCCGGCAGATCCCGCTGGTGCGCGAGTTCCTGGCCGCGGGCAGGCTGTCACCGTGACCGACCCTCGCGTGGACGACGACCACGACTTCGGCTTCGAGACCCGGCAGCTGCACGCCGGCCAGCGGCCCGACCCCAACACCGGTGCCCGTGCGGTGCCGATCTTCCAGACGACCAGCTACGTGTTCGAGGACCCGGAGTCGGCGGCGGCGTACTTCAACCTCCAGGAGTACGGCAACACCTACTCGCGCATCATGAACCCGACGGTCGCGGTGTTCGAGGAACGGGTGGCCAACCTCGAGGGCGGCGCCGGCGGCGTCGCGTTCGCCAGCGGCATCGCCGCCCAGGCGGCCGCCCTGTTCACGCTGCTCGAGCCCGGCGACCACGTGGTCTCCTCCTCCGCGCTGTACGGCGGCACCGTGAACCAGTTCAAGCACCTGCTGCGCAAGATGAACGTCGAGGTGACCTGGGTCGACCCCGACGACCCGGACGCGTGGCGCCAGGCCGTCCGGCCGACCACGAAGGCGTTCTTCGGCGAGACGATCGGCAACCCCGCGGGCAACGTGCTCGACATCGAGGCCCTGGCGTCGATCGCCCACGAGCACGAGCTCCCCCTCGTCGTGGACAACACGTTCGCGACGCCCTACCTGTGTCGCCCCATCGAGTGGGGCGCGGACATCGTGATCCACTCCGCCACCAAGTTCATCGGCGGGCACGGCACGAGCATCGGCGGCATCGTGGTCGAGGCCGGCACGTTCGACTGGTCCAACGGCCGCTTCCCCGTCGTCGCCGACCCGTCGCCGGCCTACCACGGCCTGCAGTTCCACGAGACGTTCGGCACCTACGGCTACCTGATGAAGCTGCGCGCGGAGACCCTGCGCGACCTCGGCGCCGCGCTGTCGCCGTTCAACGCGTTCCTGTTCCTGCAGGGGCTCGAGACGCTGTCGCTGCGGATGGAGCGGCACGTCACCAACGCCCTCGCGGTCGCGACGTACCTCGAGTCGCACGAGCTGGTGTCGAACGTGACGTACCCCGGCCTGGCCAGCAGCCCGTACGGCGACCTGGTCGCCAAGTACCTCCCGCTCGGCGCCGGCGCTGTGTTCTCCTTCGACTGCGCGGGCGGTCGGGCCGGCGGGCAGGGCCTCATCGGCGGCGTCTCGCTCTGGTCGCACCTGGCCAACGTCGGCGACGCGAAGAGCCTGATCATCCACCCGGCCAGCACCACCCACCGGCAGCTCGGGGACGCGGAGCTGGCCGCGGCCGGGGTCGGACCCGGGACCATCCGGCTGTCGGTCGGGACCGAGTCGGTCGACGACCTGATCTGGGACCTCGACCAGGCGTTCGGCAAGGTCCGCACCCTGCTCGGGAAGGAGTCCTCGTGACAGCGACGATCGACCTGGCCAGGTACCAGGACCCGCTGACGATCCAGCAGGTCCTGCACCGCGCCTCCACGATCGCGATCGTCGGCCTGTCCGGCAACGAGCTGCGGGCCAGCCACTTCGTCGGCTACTACCTCAAGCGCCACGGCTACCGGGTGATCCCGGTGAACCCGCGCGAGACCGAGATCCTCGGCGAGACGTCGTACCCGAGCCTGCGCGACGTGCCAGAGCACGTGGACATCGTCAACGTCTTCCGTGCTCCCGACGCCCTCCCGGACATCGCGCGCGACGCCGTCGCGATCGGCGCCGACTCGTTGTGGTGCCAGTTCGGGGTGATCAACGCCGAGGGCGCCCGGATCGCCGAGGAGGGTGGCGTCACGGTGGTGATGGACCGCTGCCTCAAGGTCGAGCACGCGCGCTACATCGGTCGTATGCACTGGCTCGGCTTCAACACCCAGCGCATCACCTCGGTCCGGACGGGCCTGCAGTGACCGGTGCGCCCACGCGCACCCGGATCCCGTCCACCACGATCGCCAGCCCGACCGCGAACTCGGAGCCGTCGCGCGCGTCGTCGGGGTCGTCGGGGATCGCCCCGGCGCTGCCGGCCTGGAGGTGGGTCTGCTCGTCGCCGACGTGGCCGAGCACGAAGTGCAGCAGGGTCCGCGCGGCCACCCGGACCAGCCGGTCGTCGAGGCCGCCGGCCGACAGCGCGGCGACCAGGGCGTCGTACGGCGCCCGGGCACCGAGGCCGAACGCGCTCACGGTCGCGACGAGCTCGGCGCCGTCGCGGTAGGCCAGCATCGCGTCGCGCAACTGGGCACAGATGGCGGTGACCTGGTCCGGCCAGTCGCCGTCGGGGACGGGCCGTTCCCCGCGGGCCAGGATCTCGTCGGCCACGGCCGCCAGCAGGGTCTGCTTGTCCTTGAAGTGGTGGTACAGCGCGCTCGGCTGGACCCCCAGCTCCGCGCCGAGGCGGCGCATGGACAGGTCGCCCAGCCCGTAGGCGTCCAGGACGGTGATCGCGTGCTCGACCACGTGGTGGCGACGGTAGGACACGTGCTCCTCCTCGGGCCTCTCGTTGACCGCTCGACCCCCGGACCCTAACCTGACCACCGTTCAGTTTTCGAGAGGATGTCGCCATGAGAAGCCGCAGTCGCGCCACCGACCTGGCCCTGATCGCCGGGTTCGCCGCCCTGATCGCCGTCTGCGCGATCCTCCCGGCGATCCCGACCACCGGAGCGGTGCCGATCACCCTCCAGACCTTCGGGGTGCTGCTCTCGGGCGCGGTGCTCGGCGCCCGGCGCGGCTTCCTCGCCGTGCTGCTCTACATCGCGGCCGGCGTGGCCGGCCTGCCCATCTTCTCCGGCGGTGCGTCCGGTCTCGCGGTGCTCCAGGGGCCGTCGGTCGGCTACATCGTCGGCTTCCCGCTGGCCGCGGCCATGTGCGGCTTCCTCGTGGAGCGGATGCCCCTGCGCACGATCCAGACCAGCGTCCCCTCGATCTTCTTCGCCGGCCTGGTCAGCAGCGCCCTCTTCATCCACACGCTCGGCATCGCGGGCCTGGTGTGGAAGCTCGACATGTCCTGGTCGGCCGCCCTGAAGTCCGACATGATCTTCTGGGTCGGCGACGTCATCAAGAACCTCGCCATGGCCCTGGTCGCCACCGCGGTGCACCGTGCGTTCCCCGACCTCCTGCACCGCTCGACCCAGGGTCACGAGCAGGAGACCGTCGCCGCCTCGTGACCATCGCCTTCGAGGCCGTCACCGTCTCCTTCCCCGGGGCCGACGGACCCGTACCGGTGCTGGCCGAGACCACGCTCACCCTGGAGGAGCGCCGGGTCGCCCTCATCGGGCCCAACGGGTCCGGGAAGTCCACGCTTGCCCGGCTGGTCAACGGGTTGGTCACCGCCACCACCGGCCGGGTGCTGGTCGACGGGCTGGACCCCGACCGCGACGGGCGGGAGGTACGTCGGCGGGTGGGGTTCGCGTTCACCGACCCGGCCGCGCAGCTCGTGATGCCGACCGCGGTCGAGGACGTGGCCCTGTCGCTGCGGCGTACGCACCCCGACAAGGAGGAACGCCGCCGCGCGGCGCTGGACCTCCTCGACCGGGCAGGCCTGGCCGGGCTCGGCGACCGCAGCGTGCACGCCCTCTCCGGCGGGCAGCGTCAGCTGCTGGCCCTGACCGGCGTGCTGGCCACGAACCCGACGATCCTGGTGGCCGACGAGCCGACCACCCTGCTCGACCTGGCGAACACCCGGCGCATCGCCGACGTCCTGTTCGGCCTCGAGCAGCAGCTGCTGCTCGTCACCCACGACCTCGACCTGGCCCAGCGCTGCGACCGCGGCATCCTGATGGACGAGGGCCGGGTCGTCTTCGACGGACCGGCCGCCGAGGCCGTCGCCCACTACGAGGCGACGGCATGAGCGCCCTCCTCCTCGGCCTGCACCGGCCGGGCTCGACCCTGCTGCACCGCCTCCCGGCCGGCGCCAAGCTGCTGCTGCTGGCGGCCGCCAGCATCCTCATCGCCGTCGTCCGCGGGCCGGCCTCGGCGTGGGTGGCGGTCGCGGTCGCCGTCGCTCTGCTGGTCTGGGCGGGCGCCGACCCGCGGACCACCCTGCGCAGCCTGCGCGGCCTGATGGTCGTGCTGGTCGTGCTCGGGGTCTTCCAGGTGTGGCAGGCCGGCTGGGCGCTCGCCGCGGAGCGGGTCGGCGACCTGCTGGCCATGGTGCTGCTGGCCACCGTGGTCACCACGACCACCCCCGTCGACGACATGGTCGACGCCCTGGTCCGGGCCCTGCGCCCGCTGCGTCCGCTGGGCGTCAACCCCGAGGCGGTCGCGCTCGC
The DNA here is from genome assembly GCA_963839565.1 of uncultured Actinomycetota bacterium. Classification (GTDB taxonomy): domain Bacteria; phylum Actinomycetota; class Actinomycetes; order Propionibacteriales; family Nocardioidaceae; genus Nocardioides. The sequence continues at coordinate 26,620 of CAWIVR010000018.1, forward strand.
GTTCTCGCTGATGTTGCGGGCGATCCCCGCCATCGCCGAGATCGCCGAGGAGGCCCGCCAGGCGGCGGTGGCCCGGGGCCTCGAGCGCAGCCCCCGGGCACGCCTCACTCCCCTCGTCATCCGCGTCGTCGCCCGCGCCCGGATGACCGGCGAGGCCCTGCACGCGCGCGGGCTCGCGGACGACTGACCGGCTAGGGCGCGAGCACGCGGTCGGCGACGTGCTCGGCGATCGCCAGGCTCGAGGTCGCGGCCGGCGACGGCGCGTTGCGGATGCACGTGACGCCGTCCGACTCGGTGATGCGGAAGTCGTCGAGCAGGCTGCCGTCGCGCTCGACGGCCTGGGCGCGGACCCCGGCGCCGCCCCGGACCACGTCCGCGGCGCCGATCTCGGGGACGTACCGCTGGGCAGCGCGCATGAACGCGCGGGTCGAGAGGGAGCCACCAATCTCCTTCACGCCCGTCCGCCAGTGCCGCCGGGCCATCCGCCAGAAGCCGGGCGAAGCCAGCAGCTCGCGGACGTCGGCCGCCGTGAGGTCGTACCTCCCGTAGCCCTCCCGGCGGAGGGCGAGGACGGCGTTCGGGCCGACCTCGAGCTCGCCCGACACCCGGCGGGTGAAGTGCACGCCCAGGAACGGGTAGCGCGGGTCGGGCACGGGATAGACCATGCCCCGCACGAGTGAGCGCTTCTCGGGCCGCACGGTCAGGTACTCGCCGCGGAACGGCACGATGCGCGGGTCGGCCTCGCCATCGGCCCAGCGCGAGACGCGGTCGGCCTGCAGGCCGGCGCAGACGACGAGCCGGTCGACGCGGTGCGCCTCGCCCCTGGACACGACGAGGACACCGCCGGCGCACCCGCCGGATCGTGGTGACCGCGGCCGACACCCGTACGTCGCCCCCGCCGGCCCGCAGCTCGCTCGCCATCGTCTCGGCGACGGCGGCGTAGTCGGTGATCGCGGTGGCCGGCGAGTGCAGGGCGACGAGCCCGGCCGCATGCGGTTCGAGCTCGCGGATCTCGCCCGGCCCGACGCGACGCAGGCCCGGCACGCCGTTCTGCCGGGCCGTCCGCTCGAGCGCGTCCAGGCGGCCGATCTCGTCCGGGTCGACCGCGACGACCAGCTTGCCGCAGGCGTCGAAGGGCAACCCGTGCTCGGCGCAGTAGTCCTCCAGGAGCCGCCGGCCGCGGGTGCACAGCTCGGCCTTCAGGCTGCCCGGCCGGTAGTAGATGCCCGCGTGCACCACTCCCGAGCTGTGGCTGGTCTGGTGGGCGCCGACGCGCGGCTCCTTCTCCCAGACCACGACGGTGCTGTCCGGGCGTCGCCGGGCGAGCTCGCGCGCCACGGCCAGGCCCACGATGCCGGCGCCCACGACCCCGAAGGTCTCCCCCACCCCATGGACTGTAGCGAGGCTGGTCAGCCTTCGACGTTGACCGGGAAGCCGTGCTGGATGCCCCAGGCCACGGCCTGCGCGCGCGAGGAGACGCCCACCTTGCGGTACGTCGAGCGGATGTAGGTCTTGACCGAGTTGATGCTCAGGTACAGCCGGTCGGCGATCTGCTGGTTGCTCAGGCCGGACACCACGAGACCGAGGACGCTGCCCTCACGCGGGCTGAGTCCCGCCGCCTCGCCGAGGTGCTCGGCGGAGTCCCACTCCTGGGCCACCGCGCTCTCGTCCAGGGCGCCCGCGACCGCGTCGTGGATGAGCGTGACGAGCTCGTCACCCGTGATGTTGAGCGTGACGCGCCACTCCACACCCCTGTCCCGGGCTCGTCGGCCGAGCACCGGGCTGAGCGTCCGGTCGACGGCGATGATGCAGGAGGCGGTCTGCCGCAGTAGCCGGTCGAGCTCGCCGCCGTCATCGTCGTGCAGCTTGATCACGTCGTACAGGACGACGTCGGGCTCCGCGTCGAGCCTGGCGTTGAGCGGGCCCTTCGTGGTGATGCTCAGATGACCCTCGGCGTTCTCGAGGATGGTCCGCAGCCCCACCGCGACGACCTCCTGGGTCGTCATGATCTCGACCCAGACCTGCCTCGGCGACGCCTCGGTGTCCGTGGTCGAGGCGCGCCCGACCACCGGGACCAGCGGCTCGACGGCGACCAGCGTGTCCGAGCCGGTCGTCATCCCCCAGCCCTGGCACCGCGGGCAGCCAGAGGGCGAGTCGCGGACCGGCCGTCGAGAGTGGAGTCAACCGGTTGGGACGTCGTCATGACGTCGCCTCTCCGCCGGAGTGAGAGTCGGCCCGAAGGGCCTCCTCGATGTCCCGGCTCTTCGAGGGTACCCCTCCACACCCCACCGGCGAGGATCGAGAGACCCGGGGTCAGCGGCTGCTAACGTCGAAGCCTCCCGGCACCTGCCGGGCCCTTAGAGCAGACGCCTCGTCCACTGTTGGGCCATCGGCCCGGTACGTCTCGTCGCCTCCTCTGAGCTTTCAGAGGAGCAGCAATGTCTGTGTCGTCACCTGTCCCCGTCATGTCCCCGAGCCTGCCCGTCGGCAGCACGGCCGTCATCTACTGCGAGGGCCAGTTCGGCGAGCAGGACGGCAAGACGGCCAACGGGCTGATCCGGCACTCGGAGAAGTACGACGTCCTCAGCGTCATCGACAGCCGACGGGCGGGGCAGGACGCCGGGCAGCTCCTCGACGGCAAGGCCAACGGCATCCCGGTGCTCGCCAGCCTGGCCGAGGCGCTCGCCCACGCCGGCCGGGTGCCCGACTACCTGATCTGCGGGCTCGCGCCGGCCGACGGCCTCCTCTCGCCCGCCCAACGCGTGGTGCTGCTCGACGGCATCGCCCGCGGCATGCACGTGATCAACGGGCTGCACGACTTCCTCAACGACGACGCCGAGTTCGTGGCGGCGGCGCTGCTGGCCGACGTGACCATCACCGACGTCCGTCGCCCCAAGGACAAGAAGGACCTCAAGCTCTTCTCCGGCCGCATCTTCGACGTCACCTGCCCGCGGATCGCCGTGCTCGGCACGGACGGTGCGATCGGCAAGCGCACCACCGCGACCCTGCTCGTGAAGGCCCTGAACGACCGCGGCGTCAAGGCCGTCCTGGTCGGCACCGGCCAGACCACGATCATGCAGGGCGGCAAGTACGGCGTCGCCCTGGACGCGCTCGTCCCGCAGTTCTGCTCGGGCGAGGTCGAGAACCAGGTCGTCGCCGCGTTCGAGGGCGAGGACCCCGACGTGATCGTCGTCGAGGGCCAGGGCGCCCTCAGCCACCCGGCGTACCTGACCTCGGCCCACATCCTGCGCGGCAGCCGGCCCGCCGGCGTCATCGTGCAGCACGCCCCCGAGCGCCGGGTCCTGGGCGACTTCCCGATGATCGCGATGCCCACCGTCGCCCGCGAGGTCGCGCTCATCGAGAGCTTCGCCGACACCCGCGTCATCGGCATCACGGTCAACCACGAGGGGATGGCCGACGACGCCGCGATCGGGGCGGCCATCGACGCGATCGAGCTCGACCTCGGGCTGCCCGCGACCGACCCGCTGACTCGACCGCTCGGGCAGCTCGCCGACATGGTCCTCGACGCCTTCCCAGCGCTCAGGAAGTCTCGCGTCCCGAGCGCTCGATGACGGCACCTCGCGTCGAGATCGACCTCGACGCGATCGAGGGCAACACCCGCGCGCTGGTCGACAGGCTCGCCGCTCGGGGCATCCGGGTGACGGCGGTGACCAAGGCGACCCTCGGGTCGCCGGCGGTGGCCGCCGCGATGCTGCGCGGCGGCGCCACCGGGCTCGGTGACTCGCGCGTCGAGAACCTCGCCCGTCTCGACGCCGCCGGGCTGGTCGCCCCGCGCACCCTGATCCGCTCCCCCATGATCAGCCAGGTCGACGCCGTCGTACGTCACGCGTCGACCAGCTTGAACACCGAGATGTCGGTGCTCGAGGCCCTCTCCCTGGCGTCGTCCCGCCTGGGCACGACACACGCTGTCGTGCTCATGGTGGAGCTCGGCGACCTCCGGGAGGGGGTGCTCCCTGCCGACCTCGTCCCCCTGGCCAAGCGCGTCGCCGACCTGCCCGGCCTGACCCTGGCCGGCATCGGGACCAACCTCGCCTGCCAGCACGGCGTCGTCCCCGACCAGGCCAAGATGGACGAGCTCTCCGGGCTCGCGACCGACGTCGAGGCGGCCACCGGCGTGGCTCTCTCGGTGGTCTCCGGCGGCAACTCCGCCAACCTGGGCTGGGCGTTGGGCACGACGGACCCGGGCCGCGTCGACGAGCTGCGGCTCGGCGAGGCGATCCTCCTCGGCCTGGATCCCCTCACCCGGCTTCCGGTCCCCGGGCTGCGCACCGATGGCGTCACCGTGGTCGCCGAGCTGATCGAGCGACGGACCAAGCCCGCCCGACCCTGGGGCGAACGCGCCCAGGCCGCCTTCGGCGCGCCACCCGATCGCCGGCCTCCTGGCTCGGTGAACCAGGGCGTGCTGGCCCTCGGCCGGCAGGACGTCGACCCGGACGGCCTCGTCCCCCCGCCCGGCGTCGCGGTGCTCGGCATGAGCAGCGACCACCTCGTCGTCGACCTCGGCGACCACGCGGCCGTCGTCGGTGACGAGCTGGCCTTCGGCGTGGGGTACGGCGGTCTGCTGCGCGCCATGACGTCGCCCTTCGTGGCGATCGTCGAGCGCCAGCCCACCCGCGTCTGACCCGCGCTGGTCGGGGCAGGCTCAGCGGAAGGTCAGCCAGGCGCCGATCACGCCGGGCAGGGGTCCGAGCAACATCCAGGCGCTGAGCAGCGACTTGCCGTGGATCGCCCGGAAGGCCCCGACGGCGACCACGCCGGTGATGCCGGCCAGCACGTTCAGCCCGACCTGGGCGTCCTTCTCGTCGGAGAAGATCGCGGCGATCGCGAGGCCCGCGGCGAAGTGCTCGATCACGGTGAAGGCGAGCACCGACAGGACCCACTGCTGGACCTGGGTGATCGACATGCCCTGGTCCGATGACCGGTCGGTCTGCTGCTCCACGACCCCACGCTAGAGCGGCGGCGGCGACGAACCCGCATCCGCCGGACAGAGAAAGGCGCCTCGTCCGGGAGAGAGAGGTTCCGGGTCGAGGCGCCGTTCCCACAAGTGTGAGCGACTGAGGGTCCCCTCACAACCCCAGGCCTCGGACTGGATCTAGTCCGGGAGGGCCTGGGGTACCCGTGGTCCCTCGCCGGTTGCCGGGCTGGGGGTCCCTCGTGTCACGATGCTGGTGCCCGGAGGGGATCCTGCGACCATGGGGTCAGCTCCCGCGCGCACCTCAGGAGACCCCACGATGACCGAGACGGCGCCCACCAGGCGCACCCGCCTGACGGACGTCCCGTCGGCGTACGCCGACGAGCGTGAGAGCGGCTTCGGGTACGTCTGGCGCTACTGGGCCGTCGTCGTGCTGTTCGCGGCCGTCGCGGCCGAGCGCTCGGCCGCCCTGGGCATCGGGGTGCGCGACCCCGAGGGCCAGATGTTCCGCAACCGGCTGGCCAAGGCCCTGGTCTTCCTCGTCGTCATCGCCCTGGTCGAGGCCGTCGTCCGCGCCCGCCGCCGCGGGTGGTCCCCGCGCCACGTCGTGGCCGTCCTGCGGGAGCGCTGGACCGGCCAACGGCTGGTCCTCGTGCTCACCGGCCTGGTGGGCTACCACGTCGTCTACCTCTGCTACCGCAACCTCAAGAGCTGGAACGCCTTCAACCAGCTCCGCGACGACGACCTGCTCGCCTTCGACAAGGCGCTGTTCCTCGGGCACCACCCGGCGGCCCTGCTGCACACCCTGGTCGGCGAGGAGTACGCCGCCGAGGCGCTCGCCGTGGTCTACCGCTCCTTCACCTACGTGATCGTGCTGGCGCTGGTCGGCAGCCTGGCGCTGATCCCGCGCGTCCGGCGGGCCTACGTCTTCCTCAGCGCGGCGACCTGGGCGTGGATCCTCGGCACGTTCGCCTACTACGTGCTGCCGAGCCTGGGCCCGTACGCCGCGGCGCCGGCCGAGTTCGCCGGGCTCCGGCCCACGGCGATCACCGAGACCCAGGCCGAGTACCTCACCGAGCGGGCGGCCTTCCTCGCCGACCCAGCGATGCCCGACGCGTTCGTCAGCCTGGGGGCGTTCGCCAGCCTGCACGTCGGCTTCACCACCCTCGTCCTGCTGATGGCGCGCTACTACGGCCTGCGCCGCACGACCCGAGTGCTCGCGGTCTACCTGGCCCTCATCATCGTGTCGACCATCTACTTCGGCTGGCACTACGTCACCGACGACATCGCCGGGGTCCTCATCGCGCTGACCGCGGTGCAGCTGGGCAAGTGGACGGTCTTCCCGCCGCGCTCCCTGTCGCTCGCCCGCAGGGAGCCGACGTGACGGTCGTCGACGACGCGCCGAGCGACGCCACCGCGCTCGCCGGCCCGGCGACGTACGCGACGCGGGTCCTGCAGTGGAGCCCGGTCCTGGTCGCGACCGTCCTGGCCGGCGTCCTGCACCTCCTGTGGTGGCGGCTGCTGGCGACCCCCGGCGGCGACATCGCCGCCCAGGACGCGTGGGCGGCGTTCGCGCGGGCCCACCCCGGCAGCGCCTACGACCTGGCCTGGTACGGCGGCATGCACCCGGTCTCCTACAGCGCCATCTCGCCGTACCTGATGGCCGTCCTCGGCGTGCGACCCACCATGGTCGTGGTCGGCACGCTGTCGGCCGGGTTGCTCGCGCTCCTCCTCGAGCGCAGCCCCCACGTCCGCCACCCGATGCTGCCCGCGGTGTTCGGCGCCCTGGCGCTCACCGGCAACGCGGTGTCGGGCCGGGTGACGTTCGGGCTGGGCCTGCTGTTCGGGCTTGGCGGCGCTCGTCGCGGCGTTCGCCTGGCCCGCTCGCTTGCGGCTGCGCGTGCCGGTGATCGTCGCGCTGGCCGCCCTGACGACGGCGGCGAGCGCCGTCGCCGGCCTGCTGCTCGGGCTGGTCGCCGCCGCGCTGTGGCTCACCGGCGAACGGCGGCTGGCCTACGCGATCGGGCTGCCGCCGCTGGTCGTGGTCGCGGTGTCCGCGTGGCTGTTCCCGCTGTCCGGCGTGCAGCCGATGTCCTGGTACTCCGCCCTGCTGCCGACCGCGGCCGGGCTGTCCGCGGTGCTGCTGTTCCCCCGCGACTGGCGGCTGCTGCGGATGCTCGGGGTGGTCTACCTCGTGGCCGTCCAGATGGCGTGGCTGGTGCCCTCCCCCGTCGGCACGAACATCAGTCGCCTCGGCCTGATCTTCGCCGGCGTCGGCCTGGTCGCGACCCTGCCCGGCCGCGACTGGGTGCGCTCGCTGGCGGGCGTCCGACTGGGGCGCACGGTGGCCGCGGGGATGCTGGGCGCCGCCCTGATCACGTCGGTCTCCTGGCAGGTCGGGCTGGCGGCCCGCGACGCCATCAACACCGCACCCCCGGAGTCGCTGAGCCTCGACCTCCAGCCGCTCGTCGACCAGCTCCAGGACCGGGGCGCCGGCCTGGGGCGGGTCGAGGTCGTGCCGACGGCCAGCCACCGTGAGGCGACGGCCCTCGCGGCGTACGCCAACCTCGCCCGCGGCTGGAACCGACAGGCCGACGCCGCCCGCAACCGGCTCTTCTACCGGGACCAGCCGCTGACCGCCGAGGCCTACCAGCGCTGGCTGCGGCGCTGGGCGGTGCGGTTCGTCGTGCTCTCGACGGCGACCCCCGACGCCGCCGCGGTCGAGGAGGCCGCGCTGGTCTCCGCCGGGCTGCCGTACCTCGAGCGGGTCTGGTCCGACGAGGACTGGATGCTCTACGAGGTCCGCAACCCGTCGCCGCTGGCCTCCGCGCCGGCGCGCGTCCTCGACTTCGACGCCGCCCAGATCACGCTGTACACCCCTGAGCCCGGCCCGATCGTGGTGCGCGTCGCGTACTCCCGATGGCTCGGTCTCGTCGACGCGACGGGCAAGGCCCTGCCGGCCGAGGCCGCGTGCCTGTCCGGCCTCGCCAGTGACCTCCAGGTGGAGAACCCGCGCGACAACTGGCTGGTGCTGCACGCCACCGAGGCCGGCACCTACCGGATCGGGGCCCCCTACAAGGTGCCTCGCGGATCCGCCTGCCCCTGATCCTCGACCAGTCCCTGGAGCCGGCCGACCTCGTCGCGGAGCTCGTCGTTGCGACCCTCGAGCGCCAGCACCGCCTCGACGCCGGCCAGGTTCAGGCCGTCGGCCAACAGCGCGGTGATGCGCCGGATCCCGGCGATGTCGGCGGCGCTGTAGCGCCGGGTGCCCCCCGGCGTGCGGTGCGGCGAGATGAGCTTCTTCGCCTCGTACGCGCGCAGCATCGCCGGGCTCACGCCGGTGAGCTCGGCGGCCACGGCCATGCCGTAGACGGCGTGGTCGTCGGCGGGCGGTCCGTCGTGCGGCGTCCCCATCCAGTACCTCCGTCCAGTCCGAAAACTCATCTCGGGCAAGTACTTGAAATCTCTCGCAGAACTGACTAAATATCAACCCATCAACAGAGATCGTTGAACTCTCCAGGTGGAGATAGGGCCGTTCCACCCCGCTCGCGAAGCGTCACCCCACCACGTCACTGCGCCAGCCAAGGAGCCGTACCGTGCCCACGTCAACCGTCCCCACCGTGGCGACCGTCGCGGTCGTCACCCCCCACGACGTCGTGGCCGTGGGGCTCCGCACCATGCTCGCCCAGACCGGGCCCTCCTTGCGCCTGGTCGACCCCGAGCGCGAGGAGCCCGACATCGTGCTGTTCGACGTCGTCGCCCTGCTCGACGAGGACACCTCCGACCTGGACCACTGGGTCAAGGAGACCGCCTCGACGGTCGTGGCCATGACCCGTCCGCTCCGTCCCGACCTCGGCGCCCTGGCTCTCGAGCACGGGGCGGAGGCGGTCGTCGCGTTGAGCGCGACGGCCGAGGAGATCGTGGGAGTCGCCCTCAGCGCGGCCGCGGGCACCCTCGACGACAGCGAGGTCGCCCAGGCGGCCGAGCACGACACCCGGCTCGGCGACACGGTCGGGCTGAGCCCTCGCGAGACCGATGTGCTGCGCCTGGTGGTGCTGGGCTTCAGCAACCGGGAGATCGCCGGCGAGCTGTACGTCAGCGTGAACTCCGTCAAGACCTACATCCGCAGCGCCTACCGCAAGATCGGCGTGACCACGCGGCCCCAGGTGGTCTCGTGGTGTGTCCGCCACGGCTTCCCGCCGCCCCACGACTGACGCAGCGCCAGTACGGTTGGGCATCGTGACACTGCCCGTGACGCTGCTCGATCTCCCGACCGACGAGCTGACGGCGATGGCGCGCGGGGTGCGCGATGCCGCGACCGGGACGCGGGTGACGTACTCGCCGAAGGTGTTCGTGCCGTTGACGCGGTTGTGTCGGGATCGGTGTGGGTACTGCACGTTCGCGACGGCACCGCACCACATCGCCTCGCCATTCCTGTCGCCCGAGGAGGTGCTGGCGGTCGCGTCGGCGGGTGCGGAGGCGGGGTGTCACGAGGTGTTGTTCACCCTGGGTGAGGCCCCGGAGGACCGGTACGTCGAGGCGGCCGACTGGTTGGCCGCCCACGGGTACGCCTCGACGGTGGACTACCTGGTCGACGGTGGCGGGGCGGGTGCTGGAGGAGACCGGTCTGCTGCCGCATGCGAACGCCGGCGCGGTCTCCCGGGAGGACCTGGCCCGGCTCCGGACGGTGGCGCCGTCGCAGGGGATGATGATCGAGTCGCTGCGAGGTGACCTGGCCGCCCACCGGGGGGCCCCGGACAAGACCCCCGAGCGGCGGTTGGCGACCCTGGAGTGGGCCGGGGAGCTGGGCATCCCGTTCACCACGGGGATCCTGGTCGGCATCGGGGAGTCCGAGGCCGACCGGCTGGCCGCGTTGGAGGCGATCGCCGCGTCGCACCGTCGGCACGGTCACGTGCAGGAGGTGATCGTGCAGAACTTCCTGCCCAAACCGGGCACCACGATGCGCGACCACCCCGCCTGCCCGCCCGAGGATCATGTGCGGGCGATCGCGTTGGCCCGGCTGGTGCTGCCGGCCGGGGTGCACGTCCAGGCGCCGCCGAACCTCTCCGACCTCGACCAGCTCGGCGACCTGCTGGACGCGGGGATCGACGACTGGGGCGGGGTCTCCCCCGTCACCCCGGACCACGTGAACCCCGAACGCCCCTGGCCCGCCGTGGACACGCTCCGCGGCGCGACCGAGGCCCGCGGCCTGGTGCTGGCGCCCCGGCTCACCATCTACCCCGAGTTCGCCGCGGAGCCGGACCGGTGGTTGGACGAGGCGACCCGGTTCCCGGTCCTGGACCGTTCCGATGCGGAGTCGTTGGGTCGTGACGACCCCGGCGCGACGTGGCCCGAACGGCACCAGGCCGCCGCGAACGTCGGCACCGGTGCCGAGGTCGTCCAGATCGGCCGCCGCTCCACCGCCTGGTACTCCGGCGCCGACACCCACCCACCCACGCTGCTGAACACCGATTCGTCAGGGTTCACCCCGCTGCGAGCACCCTCTGGATCGCTGACGAATCGGGTCGGCGGCGCGGTCGCGGAGGTGCTGACGGGGGTCCGGGCGGGGCAGGAGGTCGGGGAGGCCGAGATCGTCACCCTCTTCGGGGCGCGTGGCCCGGAGGTCGCCGCCGTCGCGGAGGTGGCCGACGACCTGCGCCGGCAGGCGGTCGGGGACACCGTCACCTACGTGGTGAACCGCAACATCAACTACACCAACGTGTGCACCTTCAAGTGCACCTTCTGCGGGTTCTCCAAGGGCCCGTTGTCGCTGAACCTGCGCGGCGCTCCGTACCTGCTGTCCCTCGACGACGTCGCCGAACGCGCCGTCGAGGCCGCCGAACGCGGGGCCACCGAGGTGTGCCTGCAAGGCGGCATCCACCCGTCGTTCGACGGCGACTTCTACCTCGACGTCCTCCGCGCGGTGAAGGCCGCGGTCCCCGGCATGCACGTCCACGGGTTCACCGCCCTCGAGGTCACCGAGGGCGCCAAACGCCTCGGCGAACCCCTGTCGGCGTACCTGACCAGGCTCAAGGACGCCGGCCTCGGTTCCCTGCCAGGCACCGCCGCGGAGATCCTCGACGACGAGGTCCGCGCCGTGCTGTGCCCCGACAAGGTGAACACCGAGGAATGGCTCGAGGCCCACCGGGTCGCCCACCAGGTCGGACTCCGTTCGAACATCACCATCATGTTCGGCTCCATCGAGACCCCGCTGCACTGGGCCCGGCACCTGGTCCGCACCCGGGACCTGCAGAAGGAGACCGGCGGGTTCACCGAGTTCGTGCCGCTGCCGTTCGTGCACATGGCCGCTCCCATCTACCTCAAACGCGCCGCCCGCCGGGGACCCACCTGGCGTGAGTCCGTCCTCATGCACGCCGTGGCCCGGATCGCGTACGACGGGTGGTTGGACAACATCCAGGCGTCCTGGGTCAAGCTCGGCCAGGACGGCGCCCGCCAGCTCCTCGCCGCCGGTGTCAACGACCTCGGCGGCACGCTCATGGACGAGAACATCAGCCGTGCCGCCGGCGCCGCCCACGGCCAGCTCGCCACCCCCGAGGAGCTCCACGACCTCGCCACCTCCGCCGGCCGGACCGCGGTCCAACGCACCACCCTCTACGGCCCCGTCAGTGCCGCCCCGACCCCCACCCGGAAGCGAGAGGTCGGCTGATGGCCCTCCAGATCGGCTACAAGGCCTCCGCCGAGCAGTTCGGCCCCCGCGACCTCGTCGAGCTCGGGGTCCTCGCGGAACGGGTCGGCCTCGACTCGGTGATGGTCTCCGACCACCTCCAGCCGTGGCGTCACGTGGGCGGGCACGCCCCCAACGCGCTGGCCTGCCTGGCCGCGATCGGCGAACGTACCGAGCGGGTCGTCCTCGGCACGAGCGTGCTGACCCCGTCGTTCCGCTACAACCCCGCCGTCCTGGCCCAGCAGTTCGCCACCCTCGCCCTGCTCAACCCCGACCGCGTCGTCCTCGGCGTCGGCACCGGCGAGGCCCTCAACGAGATGTCCGTCGGCCTCCCGGAGTGGCCGGAGTTCAAGGAGCGCTTCGCTCGGCTCCGCGAGGCCGTCCGCCTGATGCGCGCCCTGTGGGCCGACGAGCGCGTCTCCTTCGAGGGCGACTACTACCGCACCGACGACGCCACCATCTACGACCGCCCCGAGGGCGGTGTCCCGATCTACGTCGCCGCCGGTGGTCCGGTGATGGCGAAGTACGCCGGCCGGGTCGCCGACGGCTTCATCTGCACCAGCGGCAAGGGCATGGACCTCTACACCGACAAGCTGCTGCCCGCCGTCGTCGACGGCCTGTCCACCGCGCAACGGCCCGTCGACGCGATCGCCCGGATGATCGAGATCAAGCTGTCGTACGCACCCACCCGTGAGGAAGCCCTCGAGAACACCCGCTTCTGGGCCCCGCTCTCGCTCTCGGCCGACGACAAGCACCGCCTCGACGACCCCCTCGAGATGGCCTACGCCGCCGACAAGCTGCCGATCGAGGAAGTCGCGAAGCGCTGGATCGTGGAGACCACTCCTGAGGGCGTCGTCGACGCCGTCCGGCCGTACGTCGAGGCCGGCTTCGACCACCTCGTCCTGCACGCACCCGGTCACGACCAGCAGGCCTTCCTGACGTCGTTCGGCCGCGACGTGCTGCCCCTGCTGCGTCAGCTCTGACCGATCAGGGGGCGCCTCGGACCCGCCTGCCGGTGAGGCTGTCCCAGCGGAGCCGGACGTACAGCAACCGGGACCCAGGCCCCCACGGCCGGTTGTCGGTGAAGGCCCGGAGCGCAGCCAGCTCGTCGGCGTCCTCGACCAGCTCGCCCTGGCCGGTCGCCAGGACGCTCCAGCCGGACTTGGTCGCCGCGTCCGCGTCGTCGATCTCGAACGCGATGCGGCCGTGCCACGCATGTCGCCCCAGCACGCCGTAGGGCGCTGTCCGGAAGACGATCGAGGCCCCGTCCACGACGTAGTTGACGGGCAGGATCTGCGGCCCCGTCGGGGTGCAGACCGCGACCCGGCCGACCTGGCTCCCCTCGAGCAGCTCGCGGCACGTCGCGAGGCGTCCAGCTCGCCCGTCCTCACGCTCATGACGACCGCACCGGGACGACGGCCACCGGGCACGAGGCGTGCTCGAGAACGGCGGTCGAGACCGAGCCGACCAGCAGCCGGTCGGCCGCGGGGCGTTGGTGGGTGCCCACGACGAGCAGGTCGGCCCGGGTCGCCGCGGTCACGATGTCGTGCGCGGCGAGCCCCGGAGTGGTGCTGACCGTCGTCCGCACGTCGGGGTACCGCTCCCCCAGGCCGGCCATCGCCTCGGACAGCGCGAGCTCGCTCTGCTGCAGCTGCTGGGAGAGGTCGCCGACCATCGGAACACCGACGAGGGCCGACCGCGGGTCCATCACGTAGTGCACGACGCGGAGCGGCAGCCGGCGCAGGCTGGCCTGGCGGAACGCGAACTCGAGCACCGGGATCGCGTCCTCGGTCGCGTCGACCGCGACGACCACGCCGTCGCGCACCCGGCCCGGGTGTCCGGGCCGGTGCACCACGACCGGGCACCGGGCGCGCCGGACGACGCCCACGCCGACGGAGCCGAGCAGGTGGCTGAGCACGGGACCGCGCCCCCGGGAGCCGAGCACGACCAGGTGGGCGTCCTCCGCGACGTCGAGCAGCAGGGTCCGCGCGGTGGCGACCTCGAGCTGCTCGTCGACCTCGACGTCCGGGGCCACTCGGTGCACCTGCTCGTGCGCCTGCCTGAGCAGCGCCTCGCTGTGCAGCCGCAGGGAGGTGAAGGTTCCGGGCTGGACGACGGCCGCATGGTCGCTGCGACCCATCGGCACCGGCATGACGGCGCGGACGAGCCGGACCGGCGCCCCTCGAGGGCGGCCTGCTCGGCGGCCCACCGGACCGCCTGTCCGGCCAGGGCCGACTCGTCGACGCCGACGATGATGCTGTCGCTGCGAAGGGTGTTCATGTCGATCTCCTCACGTGGACGGCGGAGGTCCCGCCCACTTCTAGACTCCGCCCACCGATCCGGCCGAGGGAGAGCCGAAGGAGTGCGCGGGTCGAGGACTTTGGTCCCGCCTTCCCCTGCCCTGCTGCTCTGACGAGGCGATGGTGACCCAGCGAGGCTGGAGCCATGACACCCGCAGAGGACCTCGAGCCTCGTCCCACCGCCTTCGTCGTGGTGGAGTCGATGTTCGGCAACACCGAGCAGGTCGGCCGCGCCGTCGCCGCCGGTCTCGGCGACGGGGGCGTCGACGCAGTTGTCGTCGATGTGGCCACGGCGCCGGTCGACCTGTTCGCTCACCTGGACCTCCTCGTCCTCGGGGCCCCCACCCACGCGTTCTCCCTGAGCCGGCCGAGCACCCGGGCCGACGCCGTACGCCAAGGTGCCGCACCCGAGCGGGCAGCCAGGGGGATGCGCGAGTGGCTCTCCGCCGTACTTCTCCAGGACCCGCGGCACAGCCCGGTCACCGCGGTCTTCGACACGCGCGTCTCGAAGGTACGACGGCTGCCCGCGGCCGCAGGGCCGCGCGCGGCCCGCCTGGCCCGGCGCCGGGGGTTGACCGTGCTCGGTCGCCCCCAGGCGTACGTGGTGGCCGACGTCTGCGGTCCGCTGGTGGACGGGGAGCTCGAGCGGGCCGCGGCGTGGGGCCACAGCCTGGCGGACGCGCTGGAGAGTCGGGTCAGCTCGCGGGCACGGTCCACGTGACGCTGGTGCCCTCGCCGTGGACCGACTCCACCACGAACGTGCCGCCCCGGCGCTCGGCCCGCTCGCGCATGTTGCGCAAACCCGACTCGGGGACCGACTCGTCGAGCGCCGCGGCCGTCGTCGGTGACTCTGCAGCACGACGTCGCTGCCGGCGCTGAGGAGGACCTCGACCGACCGCGCCTCCGCATGCCTGCTGGCGTTCGACAGTGCCTCGCCGAGCACGGCGAGCACGTCGGGGGCGAGGTCGCCGCCGACGAGGGTCCGGACGGGTCCCTCGAACTGGAGCGTGGGCCGGAACTTCAGGGTGCCGGCCGCCCGGTCGACCAGCCGCGTCACCTCGGCCTGGATGTCGTGCGAGGCGTCGGTGCTGGCGAGGGCGAAGATCGACCGGCGGATGTCCTTGATGGTCGCGTCCAGGTCGTCGACGGCCTGGTCGAGCCGGGTGGCGACGTCGGGTCGGTCCACCAGCCGGGAGGTCCCCTGCAACCCCAGCCCGACCGCGAACAACCGCTGGATGACCACGTCGTGCAGCTCGCGTCCGATCCGGTCGCGGTCCTCCAGCATCGCCAGGCGCTGACGGTCCTCGCGGGCCCGGACGATCTGCAGGACCAGGGTCGCGTGCTCGGCGAAGCCGGCCGGCAGCGCCGGGTCCAGGGTGTAGTACTCCTCGGCCCGCTCCCGGCTCCACGCCAGGGCCAACGCACCGTCCACCTGCTCGCCGGAGCGCAGCGGCACCACCACCGCGGGTCCGAGGCTGGGCCAGCCGAAGACCTGCGACATGTCGAGGGCCCGCGGGTCGGTGGCGATGTCCTCGACCGCGACCAGTGACCCGGTGTCGACGACGACGCCCGCCAGGGAGCGCTCCAGCGGAAGCTCACGCATCGCCTCCGGGTCCGCCTCGACCCCCGACGTGGCGCGAAGCCTCAGCGAGGAACGGTCCTGGCCGGTCAGGATCCAGGCCACGTCGGCGTCCGCCACCTCGCGCGCCCGGTCCGCGATCGTCTGGAGGGCGTCGATGCCCGGGTCGCCCGCGGTCAGCAGGGCCGTGATCTGCGCTGTCGCCGCGAGCCAGCGCTGGCGCCGCGAGGCCTCGTCGTACAGCCGTGCGTTCTCGATCGCGACGCCTGCCGCGGCGGCGAGGGCGACCACGATCTCCTCGTCCGCCACGGTGAAGTCGCCCCCGCCGACCTTCTCGGTGAGGTAGAGGTTGCCGAACACCTTGTCCCGGATGCGCAGCGGCACGCCGAGGAAGGACGACATGGGCGGGTGCCGGTCGGGGAAGCCGTACGCCGCCGGGTGCTCGTTGATGTCGTGCAGGCGGAGCGGCTGGGGGTGGTCGATCAGCAGCCCGAGCACCCCGTGCCCCCGCGGCAGGTGACCGATCTCCGCGACCAGCCCCTCGGGCATGCCGTGGTGCACGAAGGTGCGCAGCCGACGGTCGGGGGCCAGGGAGAGCACGCCGAGCGCGGCGTACCTGGCGTCGACGAGCTCGCCGGCGATTGCCACGATGCGCTGCAGGACGCCGTCGAGGCTGAGGTCCGCCGCCATCGTGACCACGGCGTCCAGCAGCAGCCGCTGCCGTTCCTCGCGGCCGATCTCGTCCCCATGCTGTCCCACATCGCCTCCGCCGGGCAGGCTAGCGGTGCAGGGTCAATGCGTGTGCTTGGCCGCGAAGATCGCGGCCTGTGTGCGGCTGGTCAGGCCGAGCTTGGCGAACATCGAGGACGCGTAGTTCTTCACGGTCTTCTCGGCCAGGTACATGCGTTCGGCGATCTGCCGGTTGGTCAGACCCTCACCGATCAGGTCCAGGATCTTCTGCTCCTGCTCGGTGAGCTTCGCCAGCTCCTTGTCCACGGGCGGGCCGTTGCGCACCCGGTCGAGCACCTGCGCCGTCACCGACGGGTCGAGCATCGACTGACCGGCGGCGACCCGGCGGACGGCGTCGACGAGGTCGTTGCCCTTCACCTGCTTCAGGGTGTAGCCGGAGGCGCCGGCCATGATCGCGGCGAACAACGCCTCGTCGTCGTCGTACGACGTCAGGATCAGTGCCTTGATGTGCGGGTCGCGCGACCGGACCTCGCGGCACACGTCGATGCCCGAACCGTCCGGCAGCCGCGCATCGAGGATCGCCACGTCCGGCCGAAGGGCCGGGATGCGCCGGGCGGCCTCCTCGGCCAGTCCGGACTCCCCCACGACCTCGATGTCGGGCTCGCCCTCCAGCAGCTCCTTGATGCCGCGTCGGACGATCTCGTGGTCGTCGAGCAGGAAGACCCGGATCGGTGTCGGCGCATCGGTCATGCCGCCACGGTACCGAGCCCCGCCGCCCCGCGAGCCGGTCCCAGCGTCCTCGGGGTCGAGGACCTTCGTCCCTGCTGCCGACCGCTCCGGCGCGTCAGCGTGGGGATGTTCCCAGTCGTTCGAGCCAGGAGGCAGCCATGTTGGTCCGCGAGGTGATGACGACGTCACCGGTCACCGTCCGTCCCGGGACCACCGTGCAGGCGGCCCTGCGGCTCGTCGCGGAGGCCCACGTGACGTCCCTCCCGGTCGTCAACGCCGCCGGGAAGCTGCGCGGCATCGTCAGCGAGGCCGACCTGATCAAGGACCGGGTGCCCTCCGACCCGCGGCTGCACGAGCTCGCCCACCAGGGCGAGCTGCCCGATCATCACGAGTTCGTCGAGCAGGTGATGACCCCCCACGTGATCGCCGTCGGACCGGACGACGACGTCGTGCGGGCCGTCGAGACGATGACGTCGACCACGGTCAAGAGCCTTCCGGTCGTCGACCGGTCCGGCCGGGTCCTCGGCATGCTGAGCCGCAGCGACGTGGTCCGGGTGCTCGCCGGATCCGACGCCGACCTGCGCCGCGACATCGACTGCGCCCTGACGCGCGTCGGCCTCCGCGACTGGCTCGTCGAGGTGCACGACGGAGCCGTCGACCTGACCGGGCCCTCGGACCTCGCCGCCGTCGACCTGGCTCGGCTCGCCGCGACCACGGTGCCGGGCGTGACCTCCGTGCGGATCCTGGCCGGCTGAGCCCGAACATGACCACGCACCAGCTCCCGCCGTCCGGTCCCCTCGCGTCGTCGGGGGTCCCGGAGTCCGTGGTCCGCCGCCTGGTCCTCCTCGCCTGCCAAGCCCCCAGCGTCTACAACACCCAGCCCTGGGCCTGGCGGCTACGGCCCGACGGGATGGACCTGTACGCCGACCACCAGCGCCGCCTGCCGGTGGCGGACCCGTCGGGGCGCGAGCTCGTGCTCAGCTGCGGCGCCGCCCTGCACCACGCCCAGGTGGCCGCTCGGGCGCTCGGCTGGGAGCCGAGCGTGCGTCGGTTCCCGGACCCGTCTGCCCCGGCGCTGCTGGCCGAGGTACGGCTCGCGCCGGCCCTGCCGCCGCGCTCGGCCGCCGCCGACATCCGGGCCGTGCACGAGCGCAGTACGGACCGGCGCCGCTTCACGTCCTGGCCGGTGCCCGACGAGCGGCTCGAGCGACTCGCCGTCGAGGCCCGCGAGTGGGACACCGACGCCGTTGCCGTCACCGACGTCGCCGACCGTTTCCGGATCGACCTGCTGGTGGGACGTGCCCACCAGTTGCAGGCCCGTGATCCCGACGTGCTCGCCGAGCAGCAGCAGTGGCTCGACCGGCGCCGCGGTGACGGCGTCCCGACCGCGACCGTTCCCGACCGGCCGGCACCCGACGCGAGCCACCGCAGCCGGTTCGGCGTGGGCTCGCTCGAGGACACCGGTCGAGACCTCGAGGGCACCGACGGCATGGTCGTGCTGTGCGCCGAGGAAGACACGCCGGGAGCCTGGCTGCGAGCCGGCGAGGGACTCAGCGCGCTCTGGCTGTACGCCGTCCGCCAAGGCCTCTCGGTCGTGCCGCTCTCGCAGGTCGTCGAGGTCGCCGAGACCCGCGCGGCCTTGCGCCACGAGGTGTTCGGCGGACTGGTCGAGCCGCTCCTCCTGCTGCGCGTGGGATGGCAGGCGATCAGCCGCAGCCACCTGGTGGCGACCCCGCGACGACCCCTGGACCAGGTCCTGCTGCCGTGAAGGACCGAAGTACCGCGTCCCGAGGACTCGGGCCGCTACGGCGGAGGCCGCCGGCGACGCACGGTTGACGTGGAGGGACCGTCCCGGCCACCCCCTGATCGAGAGGAGCACGCCATGAGGACCCAGTACCCACCCCTGCCCGGCGGTCCGCCCGAGGGAGCCGTCGTCGTCGGCGTCGGCCTCGACGGCGCCGAGGCAGCGATCGCCTTCGCCGCGGAGGAGGCGTGCCTGACGCACCGCCCGCTGCACCTGCTGCACGTGCTCCGGGTCTCCGGCGCAGAGGCGTACGCCGCGGTGTACGACGGCGCGGTCGAGGCCGCCGACGAGGCGCTCACACGGTCGCTCGCCGTCGCTCGCGAGCGGGTCACCGGCCGCGTCCCGGTGACAGCCGAGCGCGTGGATGACGGCTGGCTGGTCGCCGACCTCGTCCAGCAGGCGGAGCGCGCGCACCTGCTCGTCCTCCAGCACCGCCGGCTGAGCCGGTGGCAGCGGCTGGTGGCGGGCTCGACGGTCAGCGGCGTCGCCGCTCGGGCGCGGGTACCAGTGGTGTCGGTCCCCGAGGACTGGACGCCCCGCGTCGAGGTCCCGGCCGTCGTCACGGTCGGCGTCCAGGAGCCCGTCGAGGCGGGACCGCTCGTACGCCAGGCGCTGCAGCTCGCCCGGGAACGGGACGCCCGCGTCGTGGTCCTGCACGCCTGGTGGCTGAACGGGGGCTACGACTCGGTCGTCAACGACCCCGAGTTCCGGGCCGAGCAGGAGCGCGAGGCGATCGAGAGCCTCCGCCCCGCGCTCGAGGCCGCCCGGGAGGGCTTCTTGGACGTGCCGGTCACTGTCGACGTCCGCCATGCGCCACCAACGCGGGCCCTGCTCGACGCGTCCTCCGACTCGCTGCTGCTGGTGCTCGGTCGCCGTCACCACCGGCTGCCGTTCGGCTCCCACCTGGGCTCCGTCGCCCGCGCGGTGCTGCGCGACGCCGCCGGGCCGGTGCTGATGCACCCCGACCTGCCGCGCGGCGTCGCCGACGAGCAGGCCGCCGGTGTCCGAACCGAGGCGCTCGCCTGACGGCCCAGGGCGTCGGGACCAAGGGCCCGGTCAGAGGGTGACTCAGTCCTCTGACCGGGCCCCCGGCAAGCGGCGAGGCTGAAGACACCACCAAGAGAAGAGACCGAAGGAGGTCACCACCATGACCGTCATCCACCGGCACGCAGACACCATCGCCACGCCGACCACCGAGAACACGCAGACCGGCAACACCCTGGGCTACCGTGCCCTGGCCCTGCTCCGGATCGGCTTCGGGCTGACCTTCCTGTGGGCCTTCTTCGACAAGCTGCTCGCCCTGGGCTTCCACACCGGGTACGGGCAGGACGGCACCCTCGACCGCTTCGGCGACGCCGCCTGGATCAACGGCGGCAGCCCCACCGAGGGCTTCCTCAAGTTCGGCGCCGACGGTCCGTTCCAGGGCTTCTACAACAGCATCGGCGGCACCGTCTGGGCC
This sequence comes from uncultured Actinomycetota bacterium, assembly GCA_963839565.1. Lineage (GTDB taxonomy): Bacteria > Actinomycetota > Actinomycetes > Propionibacteriales > Nocardioidaceae > Nocardioides. The sequence continues at coordinate 46,799 of CAWIVR010000018.1, forward strand.
GACACCCTGTTCATGCTGGCCCTCCTCGGCATCGGCCTCGCCCTCACCCTGGGCATCGGGATGCGCGTCGCCGCCGCGGCCGGCTTCGTCCTCTACGTGATGATGTGGACCGTCGCCCTGCCTCCCGAGAACCACCCGGTCCTCGACGAGCACATCCTCGGCGCGATCAGCATGGTCGTCCTGGCCGCCTTCTACGCCGGCGACACGTGGGGCCTCGGCAAGCGCTGGGCAGCCACCAAGCTGGTCAAGGAAGCCCCGTCCTCCGGTAGCCCCCTGCCGGAGCGACACGGCCCCCGGACTTCGGTCCGGGGGCCGTCTGCTGCGCTCATCCCCCCGCAACGTCATACGAATCGAGGCCTAGACACCTCGATTCGTATGACGTCCGCGACCTGCTCAGCCCCGCCAGGTCCAGTCCGCCACGTCCGGCATGTCCTCGAGGTGCGTGACGATGTACGCCGCGTGCTCGGCCAACCGTTCCTCGCAGAGCCGCTGGAGCCGGTCCCAGCCGTCCACGCGACGCGAGGCCCGGCGCAGCACCTCCTGGGCGAGGTGGAAGCGCGACATCCGGTTGAGCACGACCATGTCGAACGGGGTCGTGGTCGTGCCCTGCTCGCTGAACCCGCGGACGTGGAAACGACCCGGGTCCGAACGTCCGTGGATGACCTGGTGGACCGCGCGTGGGTACCCGTGGAAGGCGAACACGACGTCCCGGTCGCGCGTGAACAGGGCGTCGAACTGGCGGTCGGCGAAGCCGTGCGGGTGGTCGTTCTCCGGCAGCAGGGCCATCAGGTCGACGACGTTCACGAAGCGCACGCGGAGGTCCGGCACGTGGTCGCGCAGCAGCTCGGCCGCCGCCAGCGCCTCCTGGGTCGGTACGTCGCCCGCGCACGCCAGCACGACGTCGGGACTCTCCCCCTCGGGGCACGAGCGACGCCCACTCCCAGATCCCCGCGCCGGCCGCGTTGTGGCGGTGCGCCTCCTCGAGGGTGAGGTACTGCAGGTGGGGCTGCTTGTCGACCACGATCAGGTTGACGTGGTCCTGGCTGCGCAGGCAGTGGTCCATGACCGACAGCGTCGTGTTGGCGTCCGGCGGCAGCCACACGCGGACGACCCCCGGCGAGAGGGGCAGCATCGCGTCGATCAGCCCCGGACCCTGGTGCGAGAAGCCGTTGTGGTCGTTGCGCCAGCACGTCGAGGTGAGCAGCACGTTCAGCGACGGCACCGACGCCCGCCACGGCAGCTCCTGGGCGTGCTGCAGCCACTTCACGTGCTGCACCGCCATCGAGGCCGAGACCATCGCGAACGCCTCGTACGTCGCGAACACGCCGTGCCGGCCCGTCAGGGTGTACCCCTCCAGCCAGCCCTGGCACAGGTGCTCGCTGAGCACCTCCATCACCCGGCCGTCGGCACTGAGGTGGTCGTCGGTCTCGAGCACCGGGCCCATGAACGCCCGGTCGGTCACCTCGAACACCGCCTGCAGCCGGTTGCTCGCCGTCTCGTCGGGCGAGAACAGCCGGAACGTGTCGGTGGCGGCGTACAGGTCGCGCATCAGCTCCCCCGACGACACCGTGTTGCCGACCAGCGACCGCCCGCGCCCCTCGAACTCCACTTCGTACGGGGCCAGCTCGACCGGCGGCAGCGGCTCGCGCAGCCCGCCGTTCGCGTACGGCGTCGCGGACATCCGCTTGTCGCCGGCGGGCGCGAGGGCCCTGAGCTCGGGGACGAGCCGGCCGGACTCGTCGAACAGCGTCTCCGGCGAGTACGACCGCAGCCACTCCTCCAGCATCCGGAGGTGCTCGGGGTTCTCGGTCAGGCCCGACAGCGGCACCTGGTGCGCGCGGAAGGTGCCCTGCACCTGGACGCCGTCGACCACGTCGGGCCCGGTCCAGCCCTTCGGCGTGCGCAGGATGATCGCCGGCCACCCGGCCTCGACGTCCCGCGCCCGGATCCGCCCGTGCGCGTCGCTCAACGCGCCGTACAGCGCCGGGAACACCTCGCGCGGGTCGTCACCCGCGACGACGACGGGGTCCCAGCCCTGGCTGCGCAGGTACGCCGTGACGTCCTCGTCCGAGGTACGCCCGAGGACCGTCGGACCGGCGATCTTGTAGCCGTTGAGGTGGAGGACCGGGAGCACGGCGCCGTCGCGGCGCGGGTTCAGGAACGCCGGCAGCCGCCACGACGCCGACAGCGGACCGGTCTCGGCCTCGCCGTCGCCGACCACGCACACGACCGTGAGGTCCGGGTTGTCGAAGGCCGCGCCGGCCGCGTGGACCAACGCGTACCCGAGCTCGCCGCCCTCGTGGATGCTCCCGGGCGTCTGCACGCTGACGTGGCTGGGGACCCCGCCGGGTGACGAGAACTGGCGGAACAGGGTGCGCACGCCCGCCTCGTCGTCGCGGACGTGCGGGTACACCTCGGAGTAGGTGCCCTCCAGCCACCCGGCGGCCACCAGCGCGGGCCCACCGTGGCCCGGGCCGGTGACGTAGAGCCAGTCGCTGTCGGTCTCGCGGATCACCCGGTTGACCAGGGCGTAGAGCATCGACAGGCCAGGACTGGTGCCCCAGTGGCCGAGCAGCCGCGGCTTCACGTGGTCCAGCGTCAGCGGTTCGCGCAGCAGCGCGTTCTCGCGCAGGTAGATCTGACCGATGGTCAGGTAGTTGGCCGCGGCCCACCAGCGCAGGTCGAGGTCGAGGTCATCGGGCGAGTAGGCGCACATGCACCAACATCACCAGAACCACGCGGCGGAGGCCAGGGACCAAGGCCACCGTGAGACAAACGAGGCCGCAAATAGAAAAAGTCGAACCGCTGGCGTCTCGGGTCACCAGCGGTTCGACAAGAAGAACATTACCCAGCGACTCCAAGCGTGTCTTCCCCCAACACCCGAATCGTGGAAATTGTTACAGGCGGTCTAGACGGGGGTGGTGCACCCTACCCTCACGCGACCTCGTCCGCCACCAGATGGAGCTGCCGGACGTGCTCGTCGAGGTCGCGACCCGTCGACGTCGGGTTGTGCACCGCCCAGCGGACCAGGCCGTGCTTGTCCACGACGTACGACGACCGCCGCGGCCGCCCCTTGGCGTCGTCGAAGACGTCGTAGCGCTGGGTCACCTCGCCGTGCGGCCAGAAGTCGGACAGCAGCGGGAAGTTCAGGCCGTCAGCGTCGGAGAACGCCCGCAACGCGTGGGTCGCGTCGCACGAGATCGCCAGGATCTCGGAGTCGAAGGTGATGAACTCGTCGAGCCGCGACCGGATCTGCGCCATCTCGCCGGTGCACACGTTGGAGAAGGCGTACGGGTAGAAGACCAGCAGCACCGCCTTGCTGCCGCGGAACGACGACAGCGTGACGTCCTGCCCGAACTGGTCCCGCAGCGTGAAGTCGGGGGCCGGCCCACCGATCGAGATGCCGGTCATGCGTCGCTCCTCTCGGCGAGCTCGCGCTTGAGGATCTTGCCGGTCCCGTTGCGGGGCAGCTCCTCGAGGAACACGAAGTCGCGCGGCACCTTGTACCGAGCCAGGTTCTTCCGCACCCAGTCGCGCAGCTCGTCCTCGTCAGGGGCCGGGTCGGCCGCGACCACGAACGCCCGCAGCCGCATGCCGTAGTCGTCGTCGGCGACCCCGATCGCGGCGGCCTCCACGACGAGGTCGTGGCGGGCCAGGCAGTTCTCGATCTCGGCGGGGAAGACGTTCTCTCCCCCGGAGACGATCATCTCGTCGTCGCGACCCTCGACGTACAGCCGCCCGTCGGGGCCGATCCGGCCCACGTCGCCCGACGACATCAACCCGTCGACGACCTCCTTGTGACCGCCGCCGGTGTAGCCCTCGAACAGCATCTTGTTGCCGACGAAGATCCGCCCGGGCTCGCCGTCGGGCACGACCCGGTTCTCCTGGTCGAGGATGCGGACCACGGTGGCGTACGGCGGCCGGCCGGCCGAGCCGGGCGCCTCGCGGAGGTCGGTGGGGTCGGCCACCGAGGCGTAGGCCACCTCGGTCGACCCGTAGAGGTTGTAGAGGTTGTCGCCGAACTGGTCCATCCAGTCGAGCGCCAGGTCGCCGGGCAACGACGAGCCCGACGCGGCGACGACCTCGACGCGGGTCAGGTCGTAGCGGTCCTTGACCTCCTGCGGCAGCGCCATGATCCGCTGCAGCATCACCGGGATGACGACCATCGCCTCGCAGCGCTCCTCCTGCGTGACGCGCAGGCACTCCTCGGGGTCGAACTTGCGGCGCAGCACGACGGTCTCCCCCATCAGCGCCGACAGCATGAAGTGGGCGAAGCCCCAGGTGTGGAACAGCGGCGCGGCCACGTGCGTGCGCATGCCGTAGCGCAGCGGGATCCGGGAGAGCAGGGACACGGCCGCGCCGATGCCGGCCTCGTTGCGCGGTGCGCCCTTGGGCGTGCCGGTCGTGCCGGAGGTCAGGATCACGATGCGGGCGTGCCGCTTCGGCGGCGTCAGGTCCGCGTCGGGGTACCTGCTCACCAGCGACTCGATGGTGTCGTCGCCACCGGCCGAGTCGGTCCAGGCGAGCAGCCTGACGGGGACGTCGGCGCCCTCGAGGAGGCCGGCGAACTCCTCGTCGTGGATGACGACGCGGGGCCGCTCGCGATCCAGCACGTCGCGCAGCTGCGGGCCGGCGAAGGCGGTGTTGAGGTAGAGCAGGTCGGCGCCGAGCTTGGCGACGGCGACCGTCGCGTCCACGAACCCGCGGTGGTTGCGGCACAGCACCGCCACCGAGTCGCCCTCGGAGACACCGCGCTCGGCGAGCGCACGCGCCAGGGCGTTGCTGCGCCGGTGCATCTCGCCGAAGGTGACCGTGCCGCGCTCGTCGACCACGCCGTCGCGGTCGGGGTCGAGCACGGCCATCGCGTGGAAGCCGCCCGCAGGACCGGTCCCCCACGCCGCGAGCACCCGGCCGAGGGTGATCAGCTGCGAGGGCAGGTAGGGACGCAGCACCCCCGAACGGGCCAGCACCCGGGCCGCCGTACCGCCGTTCGCCGCCGTGGTGAGGACGGGCGTCAGCACCGGGGCGAGCGCGCGCGAGAGGGGTGGCGTCACCGGTCCATCGTCCCCGACGCGCCCTACTGGCGCGACTTGGGGGCGACCAGCCGGGTGGCCGACCAGTCCTTGCTGACGGCGGCGGTGGTGGTCTGCGCGAGGCCGGCGATCGGCGCGGCCTCCGCGATGTCGGCGGGGTCGACCGCTCCGGGTCGGCCCACCTTCGGGGTGAGCAGCCAGATGGAGCCGCCACCGACGAGGTCGGTCAGTGCGTCGACGAGACCGTCGACGAGGTCACCGTCGTCGTCGCGCCACCACAGCATCACGGCGTCCACCACGTTGCCGTAGTCACCGTCGACCATCTCGGCGTCGATGGCGTCCTCGACCGACACCCGGAGGGCGTCGTCGGTGTCGTTGTCCCAGCCGAGCTCTTGCACGACCGTGCCGGCGGTGAAGCCCAGTCGACTGGCTGGACTCCCCGTTGAGCTGTTGGGTGCCTGCTGGGAGGTCCCGCCTCCCGCGGTGGAACTCACGGTCTCCTCGCTCTCCGGTCAGTGCATCTCCCGTGGCTCGGCGGCCCCGGCGTGAGCAGTAGTCCACCGGAGTTGGCCCGCCAGTGCAAGCCAGTGCCACGCAGGATCGGACCACCAACCGAGCGGTTGCCCACCCGCCCGATGCCGGATTCCCCGTGCTACGCGCGCGTGCAACGATGGTCGGGTGAGCCCTGCCCAAAGGTCAGACCAGAGTTCCGACCAGCGTTCCGACCAGACCTCCCGCCCCGTGATCCACGAGGGTCTGCCGACCCAGCTCCCCGACATCGACCCCGAGGAGACCCAGGAGTGGGTCGAGTCCTTCGACTCGATGATCGACGAGCGCGGACGCGAGCGCGCCCGCTACGTGATGCTCAAGCTGCTGGAGCGCGCGCGCGAGAAGCAGGTGGGTGTGCCCGCCCTGCGCAGCACCGACTACATCAACACCATCCCCCCGGAGCGGGAGCCGTGGTTCCCCGGCGACGAGGAGATGGAGCGCCAGGTACGCCGCCTCATCCGGTGGAACGCCGCGGTCATGGTCTCCTCGGCCAACCGCAAGGGCCTCGAGGTCGGCGGCCACATCGCGTCGTACGCCTCGGCGGCCAGCCTCTACGAGGTCGGCTACAACCACTTCTTCCGCGGCAAGGAGCACCCCGGCGGCGGCGACCAGCTCTACATCCAGGGTCACGCGGCGCCGGGCATCTACGCCCGCGCCTACCTGATGAAGCGGCTCACCGCCGAGCAGCTCGGCCGGTTCCGCCAGGAGGTCCAGCACGGACCGGGCCAGGGCCTCTCGTCCTACCCGCACCCGCGCCTGATGCCGGACTTCTGGGAGTTCCCCACGGTCTCGATGGGGCTCGGGGCGCTCAACTCGATCTACCAGGCCCGCTTCAACCGCTACCTGCACAACCGCGGCATCAAGGACACCAGCCAGCAGCACGTCTGGGCGTTCCTCGGCGACGGCGAGATGGGCGAGCCCGAGTCGCTCGGCGCCATCCGCGTCGCCGCCCGTGAGGAGCTCGACAACCTCACGTTCGTCATCAACTGCAACCTGCAGCAGCTCGACGGGCCGGTGACGGGCAACGGCAAGATCATGCAGGAGCTCGAGGCCAACTTCCGCGGCGCCGGGTGGAACGTCATCAAGGTCGTCTGGGGCCGCGAGTGGGACGACCTGCTCGCCAAGGACGTCGACGGCGTGCTGGTCAACCAGATGAACCGCACGCCCGACGGTGACTTCCAGACGTACTCGGTCGAGGACGGCGCCTACATCCGCGAGCACTTCTTCGGCCCCGACGCGCGCCTGAAGAAGATGGTCGAGCACCTCTCCGACCGCGACATCGAGCTGCTGCCGCGCGGCGGCCACGACTACCGCAAGGTGTACGCCGCGTTCCAGGCCGCCGCCAACCACGTCGGCCAGCCGACGGTGATCCTCGCCCACACCGTGAAGGGCTGGACGATCGAGGCGCTGGAGGGCAAGAACGCGACCCACCAGATGAAGAAGCTCAACGCCGGTGCGCTCAAGACGTTCCGCGACCGGCTCGAGCTGCCGATCTCCGACAAGGAGATCGACGAGGCCTACACCAAGGACGGGTCGGCGCCCTTCTACCACCCGGGCGAGGACAGCGACGTGCTCGCCTACCTCCGCGAGCGCCGCGCGGCGCTCGGGGGCGGCGTCCCCATGCGCCGGGTCCAGCCGACGGCGATCACGCTGCCGGGCAAGGAGATGTACGACGAGCTGCGGGCCGGCTCCGGCAAGCAGGCCATCGCCACCACGATGGCGTTCGTCCGGCTGCTCAAGGACCTGATGAAGGACCCGTCCATCGGCAAGCGGATCGTGCCGATCGCCCCCGACGAGTACCGCACGTTCGGCATGGACTCGATGTTCGCGACGGCCAAGATCTACAACCCGGGCGGGCAGAGGTACGAAGGCGTCGACCGCCAGCAGCTGATGTCCTACAAGGAGTCCGCGCAGGGCCAGATGCTGCACGAGGGCATCTCCGAGGCGGGGTGCGTGGCGTCCGCGACGGCCGCCGGGTCGTCGTACTCCACCCACGGCGAGCCGATGATCCCGTTCTACATCTTCTACTCGATGTTCGGCTTCCAGCGGACCGCCGACTCGATCTGGGCGATGGCCGACCAGCTGGCCCGCGGCTTCCTGATCGGCGCCACCGCCGGGCGTACGACGCTGACCGGCGAAGGACTCCAGCACGCCGACGGGCACTCGCCGCTGATGGCGCTGACCAACCCGGCCGTCGTGCACTACGACCCGGCGTTCTCCTACGAGATCGCGCACATCGTCCGCAACGGTCTCGACCGGATGTACGGGTCGTCGGACCAGCACCCCCAGGGCGAGAACGTCATCTACTACCTGACCGTCTACAACGAGCCGGCCGTGCAGCCCACCGAGCCGGAGAACCTCGACCTCGAGGGTCTCCTCGGCGGCATCCACCACGTGGCCACGCCGGTCGGCGACCTGCCGGCCGACGCCCCGCGCGTCCAGCTGCTCGCCAGCGGGGTCGGGTACGCCTGGATCGCCAAGGCCCAGGAGCTGCTCGCCACCGACTGGGGCGTGGCCGCCGACACCTGGTCCGTGACGTCGTGGAACGAGCTCTCCCGCGAGGCGGTCGCCACCGAGGAGTGGAACCTGCTGAACCCCACCGAGAACCCGCGGGTGCCCTTCGTGACCCGCAAGCTCGGCGGCGCTCCCGGCCCCGTGGTCGCGGTCAGCGACTACATGAAGGCCGTCCAGCAGCAGATCTCACCGTGGGTCCCGCAGCGCTACCACGCCCTCGGCGCCGACGGCTTCGGCTTCGCCGACACCCGCGCCGCCGCCCGCCGCTTCTTCAAGGTCGACGCCGAGTCCGTCGTCGTCCAGGCCCTCGCCGCCCTCGCCGAGGAGGGCGTCATCGGCCGCGACACCGTCCAGAAGGCCCTCGACCACTACCGCATCACCGACCCCACCGCCGTGAGCGGCGTCAAGCAGGAGGGCGGCGCCGCCTAGCTCGTTGCCTCGGTCCGCATGGCTCGTTGAGCTGGCTCGATGGCGCGTTGAACTGGCCACGACGGCTCGCGACGCTGGCCATTCGGGCCAACTCGATCAGCCATGCGGACCAGCTCGAACGTCGGGTCAGCGGATGGGGGTGACGCTGGCGATCTCGACGGGCTGCTCGGCGACGGCGGCGGGCACGTACCCGGTGCGGAGGAGCGAGCGGAAGCGCGAGCGCGAGTACGTCGCGGGCTGGGTCTTGCGGACGAAGTCGTTGACGATGCGCACGAACCGCTCGGGGTGGTCCTTGTGCGGGAAGTGGCCGGCGTTCGAGATGATCTCGACGCGGGCGCTGGGCGCCAGCACGGACGCGAGGGACGCGTGGGTGGCCGGGATGACCCGGTCGTCCTCGCCCCAGATCACGCAGAGCGGCATGGCCTCGGTGAGGTACGCGCGGTCGGCCATGGTCACGATCTGCCCGCGCCAGTCGACGACGGCCCGGGTCACGTGGCAGATGGCCGAGCGGGCGTCGAAGTCCTGGAACGTCTCGTAGATCGAGGCGACCTCGTCGAAGTCGCGGAACTCCTTCACGCCGGTCCGCGAGAGGCCCCGCATGGCGGTGGCGACGACGTGGCGGACGCCGGGCAGGGTCAGCGGCCCCATGAGGTACTCGAACCCGGGCGTGGTGATCGCCCGGATCACGGGGTGCACGTCGGGGCCGAGGCCGCCGGAGCCCACCAGCATCAGCCGCTCGGTGCGCTCGGGGAACTGGTAGGCGAACTGCATCGCCACCCCGCCGCCGAACGAGTGCCCGACGACGTTCACCTTGTCGATGCCGAGCACGGTCAGCAGGTCGCGCATGCCGTTCGCGTACCCGCCGACGCTGTAGTCGGCGCGCGGCTTGTCCGACTGCCCGTGGCCCAGGAGGTCGGGCGCGATGACGGTGTACCGCCGGGCGAGCTGGTCGATGACCGGCTCCCAGGTGGTGTGGTCGGCGCCGAGGCCGTGGAGGAGGAGCAGCGCGGGACCGGACCCCGTACGCACGAACGCGCGCCGATGGCCGTGGATCGTGAGGTACTCCAGCTCGTGGCCCCCGGCCGTCCCGGCTGCGCGCAACACGTCCTCCTCAGGAGCAGTTCATCGGGGATTCAATCAGACCAGGTACGCGTTGGCTGTCGGTTGGTCCCGTGTTCACCCTCCAATACCCTCGATTCGTGCCCGCACACGCCTCGCTGACCCCGGTCCCGGGCACCGCAGCGCGCGCCGAGCCCCGTACTCGCGCCGTCCACGACCTGCACCGGGCCACCGGCCAGCTCAGCACGGCCGCGATGGCCCGCATGGACGACGAGATGCCGTGGTTCGCCGAGCTCAGCGCCGAGGACCGGTCCTGGGTCGGCGTGATCGTCCAGGCGGGCATCAAGAGCTTCGTCGACTGGTACGCCGACGAGGCCCGGCACCCGGAGCTCGACGGCACCGCCGTGGCCGCCCAGGTCTTCGGCGCCGCCCCGCGGGCCCTGGCCGGCGTGATCAGCCTCCAGCAGACCGTGGACCTGGTGCGGCTCGGCATCGAGGTCGTCGAGTCCAACCTGGACGCCGTCCTGAACCCCGAGGACGCCCGCGACGTCCACGCCGGCGTGCTGCGCTACGGCCGCGAGGTCGCCTTCGCCACCGCCGAGGTCTACGCCCGCGCCGCCGAGGTCCGCGGCGCCTGGGACGCCCGCCTCGAGGCGCTCGTCGTCGACTCCGTGCTCCGCGCCGAGGCCGACGAGACGATGCTGTCGCGCGCGAGCGCGCTGGGCTGGGGCGACAGCAGCTCGGTCGCCGTCGTGCTGGGCACCGTGCCGCAGGAGCGGCACGAGACCGACCTGTTCGACGACGTACGCCGCGCAGCGCGGGCCGCGGGCATGGACGCGCTCTGCGCCAGCCAGGGCGACCGCCTCGTCGTGCTGCTCGGCGGGGTCGGCGACGGCGTCGACGACACCTCCAAGGCCGCGCGTGCCGTCCTCGACTTCTTCGGCCCGGGCCCGGTCGTCGTCGGCCCGGCCGTCGACGACCTCGAGCACGCCCACGTCAGCGCCCGCGGCGCCCTGTCCGCGCACCGCGCGGCCTCCGGCTGGCCGGACGCCCCGCGGCCCGTGCAGTCCGACGAGCTGCTGCCCGAACGCGCCCTGGCCGGCGACGGCCACGCCCGGCGCCACCTCGTCGACGAGGTGTACCTCCCGCTGGTCAGCGGGCGCAACACGCTCGTCGAGACCCTCGCGACCTACAACGCCTCGGGCCGGTCGCTCGAGGCGACGGCCCGCGTGCTCTTCTGCCACCCCAACACCGTCCGCTACCGGCTCCGCCAGATCGGCGACCTCACCGGCCTCACCCCCACCGACGCCCGCGACGCCTTCACCCTCGAGATCGCCCTCGTCCTGGGCCGGCAGTCGGGCCGCGAGTGAGCGAGCCGGCGGAGCGGTACGTCCGCCTGGCCCTGCGCCTCGCCCGCCACGACGAGGGCGTGGTCGAGTCCTACTACGGCCCGCCCGAGATCGCGACCGGTGTCGACGCCGAGCCCCTCACCGCACCGATCGACCTGGTGGCTGAGGCCGACCGTCTCCTGGCAGACCTGCCCGACGCCTGGCTGCGCGACCAGGTGGTCGGGCTGCGCGCCCGCGCAGGTCTCCTCGCGGGTGAGCGGTGGTCCTACGCCGACGAGGTCGAGGCGTGCTTCGGCGTGCGGCCGACCCTCACCGACGAGGCGACCCTGCGCGCGGCGTACGAGCGACTCGAGACGTTGCTTCCCGGGCCGGGCTCGCTCCGCGACCGCTACCAGGCCTGGGAGCGCGCTACCCAGGTGCCTGCCGACCGGGTGCCGGCCGTCGTCGACGCCGTGGTCGAGGAGTCGCGGGCGCACGCCCGGCGGGTGTTCGGACTCCCGGAAGGCGAGGGCTTCGACGTCGAGTACGTCAGTGGCCAGGGCTGGCTGGCCTTCCACGAGTACGCCGGCGGTTTGCGCGCCCAGGTCAGCGTGAACACCGACCTGCCCCGGTCGGGGGTGGAGCTGCTGCACACCGTCCTGCACGAGACGTACGCCGGCCACCACGCCGAGAGCTGCCTCAAGGAGGTGGGCCTGGTGCGCGGACGCGGGCTCCTGGAGCAGGCCATCGTGGTCGTGCCGACGGCGCAGTCGCTCGTCTCGGAGGGCCTGGCCGAGCTCGGCCCGTCCCTGCTCCTCGACGGCGAGCACCGGGCGACGTACGAAGCGGTCGTCCGAGACGCCGGGGTCGACATCGACCTCGCGCACGACCGGACCGTCGCGGCCGCCGTGGAGCCGGTGCTGCGGATCCAGGCCGATGCCGGCCAGCTGCTGCACGCCGACGGCTGGTCCGAGAACGCGGTGCTCGACCACCTCCGGCAGTGGGCACTCGTCGACGACACCCTGCTCGAGCACGTCGTCCGCTTCGTCGCCGATCCCGCGAACCGGGGGTACGTCGTGTGCTACCCGGAGGGCCTCGTGCGCTGCCGGGAGTACGTGAACGGTGATCTCGCCCGGTTCACCACGCTGCTGACCGAGCAGGTCCGCGTCGGCGACCTCGTGGCGCCTTTGTAGGAACCCTACAAATCTCGTCCCACGAGATTCGTGGGTGCCCGACGTGAGCGCGGACCCCCGGACACGGCAGAGTGGAGCCCGTGCTCGTCATCGTCGCGCCCGGTCAGGGTGCCCAGACCCCCGGCTTCCTCGCGCCCTGGCTCGAGGATCCGACCTTCGCCAGCCGCTTCGACTGGTTGTCCACCGTGGCCGGCCTCGACCTCGCCCACTACGGCACGGAGGCGGACGCCGACACCATCCGGCAGACCGAGATCGCCCAGCCCCTGCTGGTGGCCACCGGCCTGATCGCCGCGCTGGAGCTCTTTCCCCACCCCGCCGACGTGTTCCAGCAGATCGGCGCGGTCGCGGGACACTCCGTCGGCGAGGTGACGGCCGCCGCGGGCGCCCGGGCGATCACGGCCGAGCAGGCCATGGTGCTCGTCCGCGAGCGCGGCAAGGCGATGGCCGAGGCCGCCGCCGTCACGGCCACCGGCATGACCGCCGTCCTCGGTGGTGACCGCGACGAGGTGCTCGCCGCCATCGACAAGCACGGCCTCACCCCGGCCAACGACAACGGTCCCGGTCAGATCGTGGCCGCCGGCACCCGCGAGCAGCTCGACGCGTTCGCCGAGGACCCGCCGGCGAAGGCACGGCTGATCCCCTTGAGCGTCGCCGGCGCGTTCCACACCGACCACATGCAGCCCGCGGTCGGCCACCTGGCCGGGCTGGCCCGCTCGGTCTCGACCCACGACCCGCGTGTTCCCCTGATCTCCAACCGCGACGGCAAGATCGTCCACGACGGCCGCGACATGCTGGCGCGCATCGTGGGGCAGATCGCCAGCCCGGTCCGCTGGGACCTGTGCCTGGAGACGATGACCGACCTCGGCGTCACCGGCGTCCTCGAGATGCCGCCCGCGGGCACGCTCACCGGCATCGCCAAGCGCGCTCTCAAGGGCGTGGACACGTTCGCCCTGAAGACCCCCGACCAGCTCGACGAGGCCCGCGCGTTCTGCGCCCGCCACGGCGAGGGCTCGGTGATCGAGTCCACCCCGACGTGGCGGATGGTCGTCTCTCCCGGCAAGGGCACCTTCCACCGCGCCGAGTCGGCCGCCGGCGCCGAGACGTTCGAGCCCGGCGCCGTCATCGGCGAGGTGGCCAGCACCCGCGACAGCACCACGATCACCGCGGCCCACGGCGGCCAGGTGGTCGAGTGGCTGGTCGAGGACGGCGACCTGGTCTCCCCCGGTCAACCCCTGCTCCGACTGCACCCCGAGGTAGGTATGTGATGGGCATCCAGGAGAGCGCCGGCGCGCAGCACACCGCGATCCTCGGCATCGGGTCCTACCGGCCGTCCCGCGTGGTCCCGAACTCCGAGATCGTCGACCGCATCGACTCCAGCGACGAGTGGATCCAGCAGCGCTCGGGCATCAAGCAACGTCGGTTCGCCACCGAGGAGGAGACCGTCCAGCTGATGTCGGTCGCGGCCTCCCGCGCGGCCCTCGAGCACGCCGGCATCGACGCCCGCCAGGTCGACCTGGTCATCGTCGCCACCGTCACCCACCTGCTCCAGACCCCGGCCATCGCCACCGCCATCGCCTACGAGCTCGGCACCGACCAGGCCGCGGCGTTCGACATCTCGGCCGCCTGCGCGGGCTTCTGCCACGGCGTCGCCATGGCCAGCGACCTGGTCCGCGGCGGCAGTGCCAAGTACGCCCTCGTCATCGGCGTGGAGCGGCTCTCCGACATCACCGACATCGGTGACCGCGGGACGGCCTTCATCTTCGCCGACGGCGCCGGCGCCGCGGTGATCGGGCCGAGCGAGACCCCCGGCATCGGTCCGGTGGTGTGGGGCTCCGACGGCGAGCAGTTCGACCTGATCCGCCAGAAGGAGGACTGGCGCGACGTGGTCGGCAACGACCAGAAGCCCGGCAGCGGCGTGATGCCGCACCTGGTCATGCTCGGCAACCCGGTGTTCCGCTGGGCGTCCTTCACGATGGCCAAGACGGCCCAACAGGCCTTGGACCGCGCCGGAGTCTCCATCGACGAGCTCGACGTGTTCGTGCCGCACCAGGCCAACATGCGCATCATCGACGCCATGGCGCGGTCGATGAAGCTGCCCGATCGGGTCAAGATCGCTCGCGACATCGCCGAGATGGGCAACACCTCGGCCGCGTCGGTCCCCCTCGCCCTCGACCGGATGATCGCGGAGGGCGACGCCAAGAGCGGCGACATCGCCCTGCTCATCGCGTTCGGGGCCGGCCTCGCGTACGCCGCGCAGGTCGTCACGGTTCCCTAACACCAGCACGACCCGCACCACCTCACCCATCACCCACCACCAGGAGAGACACCACACGATGGCTACCACCGAAGAGATCCGCGCCGACCTCGCCGAGATCGTCAACGAGGTCGCCGGCGTCGACGCCGACGACGTCCAGCTCGACAAGGCGTTCGTCGACGACCTCGATGTCGACTCCCTGTCCATGGTCGAGGTCGTCGTCGCGTGCGAGGAGAAGTTCGGCGTCTCCATCCCGGACGACGAGGTCAAGAACCTCAAGACCGTGGGCGACGCCGTCGCGTTCATCGAGCGCGCCCAGGGCTGATCGCCTCGGGCCGGCCCACGGGTCACCACCGTGGGCCGGCCCTCGGTCCCACCCCCACCACCTTCGATCTCAGAGGATCCACATGCCTGCGAAGCGAGTCGTCATCACCGGACTCGGCACCACCTCACCGCTCGGCGGAGACGTCGCGTCGACCTGGGAGGCCATGCTCAAGGGTCAGTCGGGCGTCCGCCACCTGACCGAGGACTGGGCCGAGCAGATGCCGGTCAAGATCGCGGCACGCGTGGCCGTCGAGCCCAGCGAGGTGCTCGAGCGCGTCCGCGCCCGCCGCCTGGACCGCACCTCCCAGTTCGCGGTGATCGCGGCCGAGGAGGCCTGGAAGGACTCCGGCCTCGACGGCGTCGAGATCGACAAGGACCGCCTCGGCGTCGCCATCGCCTCCGGGATCGGCGGCGTGACCACGCTGCTGTCCAACTACGACGTGCTCCTCGAGAAGGGTCCGCGCCGGGTCTCCCCGCTCGCGGTCCCGATGCTGATGCCCAACGCGCCCGCGGCCAACGTGAGCCTGATGCTCGGCGCCCGCGCCGCGGCCAACACGCCCGTCTCGGCCTGCGCCTCGGGCAACGAGGGCATCTCCCTCGCCCTCGACCAGATCCGGCTCGGCCGCGCCGACATCATCCTGGCCGGCGGCACCGAGGCGGCGATCCACCCGCTGCCGATGGCGGCGTTCGCCAACATGATGGCGCTCTCCAAGAACGACGGTGACCCCACCACCGTCTCCCGCCCCTGGGACACCGGCCGCGACGGCTTCGTGCTCGGTGAGGGAGCCGGCGTGCTGGTGCTCGAGTCCGAGGAGCACGCCCGCGCCCGCGGAGCCCGGATCTACGCCGAGGTCCTCGGCGCCGGCATCACCGCCGACGCTCACGACATCGCCCAGCCCGACCCGGCCGGCCGCGGTGGCTCGCGGGCGATCCTGCGCGCGCTGTCGGAGTCCGAGATCAGCCCGGCCGACATCGCCCACATCAACGCCCACGCCACGTCGACGCCCCAGGGCGACATCGCCGAGGGCCTGATGATCCACGCGACGCTGGGCTCGCACGCCAACGACGTGGTCGTCACCAGCACGAAGTCGATGACCGGGCACCTGCTCGGAGGCGCCGGCGCCCTGGAGTCCATCGCCACGATCCTGGCGATCCACCACCGGCTCGCCCCGCCGACGATCAACCTCGACAACCTCGACCCGCAGGTGGAGCTCGACATCCCGACCACGGCTCGCGAGCTGCGGGGCGGCGACATCGCGGCGCTGAACAACTCCTTCGGCTTCGGTGGGGCCAACGTGGCCGTGGCCTTCGGATCGGTCTGAGGATGACGGCGACGGAGGCACCGGCCAAACCGGCCAGGTTGTCCCGCGACGAGGACCTGCGCAACCCGGTGCACCGGCTGCGGGCCCTGCTGGACGAGGGGACCCTCGAGCTGATCACGCCCGAGGACGACTCCGGGATGCTCGCCGCCGTCGGGGCCGTCGACGGCACCCGCGTCGTCGCGTTCTGCTCCGACGCCACCGTGATGGGCGGCGCGATGGGCGACGTGGGCTGCCGCGTCGTCGTCGACGCCTACCACCGGGCGATGACCGACTCCACGCCGATCATCGGCCTCTGGCACTCGGGCGGCGCCCGGCTGGCCGAGGGGGTGCTGTCGCTGCACGCGGTGGGCCGGATCTTCCACGTGATGACGCAGGCCTCGGGCAAGATCCCGCAGGTCTCGGTCGTGCTCGGCCCGGCCGCGGGTGGGGCGGCGTACGGTCCCGCCCTCACCGACGTGGTCATCCTCGGCCCCGCGGGCCGGATCTTCGTGACCGGCCCCGACGTGGTCCGCTCCGTCACCGGCGAGGACGTCGACATGCTGCGCCTCGGCGGCCCCGAGCCGCACGGCCGTCGCTCCGGCGTGGTCCACATCCTCACCGAGAGCGAGGAGGAGGCGCTCGACCGGGCACGCACCGTCGCCAACCTGCTCGGCTCCCAGGGCAGCCTCAAGGTCGACGAGGTCGAGGACCGCGACCTCGCGCAGATGCTGCCGGAGTCCAAGAAGCGCGCGTACGACGTGCACCCGCTCGTCGAGTCGGTCCTCGACGAGGGCACGGCCCAGGAGCTGCACCAGCGCTGGGCCCCCAACATCGTCACCGCCCTCGGCCGTTTCGGCGGCCGCACCGTCGGCGTGGTGGCCAACAACCCGCTCCGACTCGGCGGCTGCCTCGACTCGCTCTCGGCGGAGAAGGCGTCCCGCTTCGTGCGGATGTGCGACGCGTTCGGCGTGCCGCTGATCGTGCTCGTCGACGTCCCGGGCTATCTGCCCGGCGTCGGCCAGGAGTGGGACGGCGTGGTGCGCCGCGGCGCGAAGCTGCTGCACGCCTTCGGCGAGTGCGTGGTGCCCCGGGTCACGCTGGTGACCCGCAAGACGTACGGCGGCGCCTACATCGCCATGAACGCCCGCGCGCTCGGCGCCACCAAGGTGTTCGCGTGGCCGGGTGCGGAGGTCGCCGTGATGGGCGCCGTGGCGGCGATCCGGATCCTGCACCGGCGACGGCTGGCCGACGTCTCACCCGACCTGCGTCCGCGCGTGGAGGCCGAGCTGGCCGCCGAGCACGAGCGGTTGGCCGGCGGCGTCGACAAGGCGGTCGAGATCGGCGTGGTCGACGAGGTCGTCGAGCCCACCCGCACGCGCAGCGCCATCGCGCGTGCCATCGACCACGAGGTCCAGCTGGTCGGCGTGCGCCGCGGCGCGCACGGCAACATCCCGCTCTGAGGGTTACACCACCTGGTGCAGCCAGCGGACCGGGGCGCCGTCGCCGGCGTGCCGGAAGGGCTCGAGCTCGTCGTCCCAGGGCTTGCCGAGCAGCTTGTCGATCTCGCCCATGATCGAGGTGTCGCCGAGCGCGGCCTTGACGACCGCCGCCTTGAGCCGGTCCTCGGGGATCATGATGTCGCCGTGCAGGCCCGTGACGGCGTGGAAGACGCCCAGCTCGGGGGTGTAGGAGTAGCGGGAGCCCTCCGAGGCCGTGGTCGGCTCCTCGGTGATCTCGAACCGCAGGTGGTTCCAGCCGCGCAGCGCGGACGCGACGGCGGCCGCGGAGCCGGCGTCACCGGCCCACGACAGCTCGGCGCGGTAGCTCCCGGCCTGGGCGGGCTGCGGGATCCACGTCATGTTCACGGCAACGCCAAGGACACCGCCGACGGCCCACTCGATGTGCGGGCACAGCGCGGACGGCGCTGAGTGGACGTAGAGCACGCCCCTCGTCGCGGTGCGGGATGCAGTCAGTGCGGTCACCCTCGGTCTCCTTCACTCCCGGCGTCGAGATACGCCTTCCCCAGCGGTCTCGAAATGGGATGAAGTCACCGAAGTGACATCGATGTAGTTGTCTGACCATTGTGACGGAAGTGGCGCGCGAACACCAGCGGAACGCCTGAGACGTCCAGACGTGCCGTCAGGCCTGGCGGCGCTCGATCGCGTCGGCCCGGGCGGCGGCGTCGGTGATCTCGTCGCTGTCGACCGAGTGGGTGCGGTGGAACCACGCCAGCGCGTCGTTGTCGCGACCCGCGGCCTCGAGGGTGTCGGCGTACGCGTAGCGCAGCCGTACCACCCACTGCTCACGGCTCTTGGAGGTGAGCGGCGCCAGCTCGAGGGTGCGCAGCGCGGCGTCGAGCTGCCCCATGTCACGCCGGGCGCCGGCCTCGACGATCGTCATCTCCGCCTTGGCCGCCGGCGCGAAGTTCGCCACCGAGGGGCTCTTCGCCAGCTTGAGGGCCTGCTCGGGGTGACCGAGCGCGCGGTGGCAGTCCGCCATCATCGGGAGGTACGCCGTCACGCCGTTCATCCGCTTGGCGGCGCGCAGCTCCGAGAGCGCCTCCGCGTAGTGGCCGGCGGCGTAGGCCGCCTCGCCCGTCGCCTCCCGCACCACGGCCAGGCGCGACGCGCGTGCCCGGGCGGCCAGGGTGTGCCGGTACGCCGTCTCGGGGTCGGTCTCGATCACCAGGCCGGCCGCGGCCAGGTGGCGTGCGACCCGGGAGGCCAGCTTCTCCGGCAGCCCCTTGAGCTGCCCGCTGACCGTGCGGTCGAGCTCGGCGCCGGTGATCTCCTCGGGGATCGGCGGCCCGTCGTAGGTCGCCTGGTCGACGGAGCGCGGACGCTGCTCCTCGGTCGGCCGTGACCAGTCACCCTTGCGCGGCGCACGCGAGCCGGTCCGGGCGCCGCGCTGACCGCGAGTCTTGTCACCGTCGCGCTTGTCCCCGGAGCGCGGCGCGGAGCCGCGGCTGCTCCCGGAGGACGAGGAGGACCGCTGCTGTGGCCGGCCGCTGCTGCTAGCTGCTGCCGGATCCACGGGCGGGACGCGGGTCGCGTCGCTGGTCGGCCACGGGTGGTCACCTTCTCGGGGATCGTCGCTGTGATGTTGGGGGTGTCGCGGGAGCCAGTCTGGCCCTCCAACGCAACAGAGGCCACCGCGGGGGTGGCCTCTGTTGGAAAGGATGTTCGGCGGCGTCCTACTCTCCCACCACCTCTCGGGGGCAGTACCATCGGCGCTGGCAGGCTTAACTTCCGGGTTCGGGATGGGTCCGGGTGTTTCCCTGTCGCTATGGCCGCCGTAACTCTGGTAACCCATGTATGTCTGGGTTGATTCAGGGTTGTTGGCGTATCTAGTTGTGTGTACACCTGGTTGTTTGGTGTTGGGTAGTGGACGCGAGACATGCTCTGTTACTGGCGCTTTACTCACACGTGTTTTTGTTGGTGTGTGGGTGTGGGACAAGCCCTCGGCCTATTAGTACCGGTCGGCTGGGCATTGCTGCTGTATACCTCCGGCCTATCAACCCCATAGTCTGTGGGGGGCCTTACCAGGTTTGTCCTGTGGGAAACTTTATCTTGAAATGTGCTTCCCGCTTAGATGCGTTCAGCGGTTATCACGTCCGGACGTAGCTAACCAGCGGTGCCCCTGGCGGGACAACTGGCACACCAGAGGTTCGTCCATCCCGGTCCTCTCGTACTAGGGACAGCTTTTCTCAAGTTTCCTGCGCGCGCGGCGGATAGGGACCGAACTGTCTCACGACGTTCTAAACCCAGCTCGCGTGCCGCTTTAATGGGCGAACAGCCCAACCCTTGGGACCTACTCCAGCCCCAGGATGCGACGAGCCGACATCGAGGTGCCAAACCATCCCGTCGATATGGACTCTTGGGGAAGATCAGCCTGTTATCCCCGGGGTACCTTTTATCCGTTGAGCGACGCCACTTCCACACGTGGGCGCCGGATCACTAGTTCCGACTTTCGTCCCTGCTCGACATGTCAGTCTCACAGTCAAGCTCCCTTGTGCACTTACACTCGCCACCTGATTGCCAACCAGGCTGAGGGAACCTTTGAGCGCCTCCGTTACTCTTTAGGAGGCAACCGCCCCAGTTAAACTACCCATCAGGCACTGTCCCTGATCCGGATCACGGACCTAGGTTAGATATCTAGTACGACCAGAGTGGTATTTCAACGTTGACTCCACGATCACTGGCGTGATCGCTTCACAGTCTCCCACCTATCCTACACAAGCCGTGCCAAACACCAATACCAAACTATAGTAAAGGTCCCGGGGTCTTTCCGTCCTGCCGCGCGTAACGAGCATCTTTACTCGTACTGCAATTTCGCCGAGTCCATGGTTGAGACAGCGCCCAAGTCGTTACTCCATTCGTGCAGGTCGGAACTTACCCGACAAGGAATTTCGCTACCTTAGGATGGTTATAGTTACCACCGCCGTTTACTGGGGCTTAAATTCTCCGCTTCGGCTTGCGCCTAACAGGTCCTCTTAACCTTCCAGCACCGGGCAGGAGTCAGTCCGTATACATCGTCTTACGACTTCGCACGGACCTGTGTTTTTAGTAAACAGTCGCTTGGGCCTGGTCTCTGCGGCCTCCTCCGCTTCCCCCAGCTAGTGGGTTCACGGATCGGGCCCCCCTTCTCCCGAAGTTACGGGGGCATTTTGCCGAGTTCCTTAACCATGGTTCGCTCGATCGCCTTGGTATTCTCTACCTGATCACCTGAGTCGGTTTGGGGTACGGGCGGCGCATGACTCGCTAGAGGTTTTTCTCGACAGCATAGGATCGCCGGCTTCCCCCCTACGGGGTCCCCATCAGACCTCACACTCCAGACTGAACTGGTGAGCGGCGGATTTGCCTACCACTCGTGCCACATCCTTAGCCGTGGACAACCATCGCCACGGTCCGGTTACCTTCCTGCGTCACCCCATCGCTTGACTACTACCGGTTCGGGTCCCACGCTCCGCCACACCCCGCAACACCCGAAGGTGCGCATAGGACATGGTTTTGGGTGGTTAGCATCACCGGGTTCGTCATGGGCGTCATGTTGCCGGTACGGGAATATCAACCCGTTGTCCATCGACTACGCCTGTCGGCCTCGCCTTAGGTCCCGACTTACCCAGGGCAGATGAGCTTGACCCTGGAACCCTTGATCATTCGGCGCACGGGTTTCTCACCCGTGATTCGCTACTCATGCCTGCATTCTCACTCGTGTCGCCTCCAGCCCTGGATCACTCCGGACCTTCCCTGGCGACACGACGCTCCCCTACCCATCCCCACACCTGAACCACACCCCGCAGGGCGCGGCTGGGCTACACGTGGGAATGCCATAGCTTCGGCGGATGACTTGAGCCCCGCTACATTGTCGGCGCGGAATCACTTGACCAGTGAGCTATTACGCACTCTTTCAAGGGTGGCTGCTTCCAAGCCAACCTCCTGGTTGTCACTGCGACTCCACATCCTTTTCCACTTAGTCACCGCTTAGGGGCCTTAGCTGATGGTCTGGGCTGTTTCCCTCTCGACTACGGAGCTTATCCCCCGCAGTCTCACTGCCACGCTCTCACTTACCGGCATTCGGAGTTTGGCTAACGTCAGTAACCTGGTCGGGCCCATCGGCTATCCAGTGCTCTACCTCCGGCAAGAAACACGTGACGCTGCACCTAAATGCATTTCGGGGAGAACCAGCTATCACGGAGTTTGATTGGCCTTTCACCCCTATCCACAGGTCATCCCCCCAGTTTTCAACCTAGGTGGGTTCGGTCCTCCACGACGTCTTACCGTCGCTTCAACCTGCCCATGGATAGATCACTCCGCTTCGGGTCTTGATCGTGCTACTCAAACGCCCTCTTAGGACTCGCTTTCGCTACGGCTCCCCCACACGGGTTAACCTCGCAACACAACGCAAACTCGCAGGCTCATTCTTCAAAAGGCACGCCATCACCCCCCACCCTCAAGAGGATGCGAAGGCTCTGACGGATTGTAGGCGCATGGTTTCAGGTACTATTTCACTCCCCGCCAGGGGTACTTTTCACCTTTCCCTCACGGTACTTGTCCGCTATCGGTCATCAAGGAGTATTTAGGCTTAACGGGTGGTCCCGCCAGATTCACACGGAATTTCACGAGTTCCGTGATACTCGGGTATTCGCTCAACGGAGCCACATGCTTACGTCTACGGGGCTATCACCCTCTTCGGCGTCGCTTTCCAGCGATCCTCGACTTCACATACGGTTTCTCACTCCGCACCAGCACGGCAGCACTGGTCAAACAAACCCCACAACCCCACACACGCAACCCCTGCCGGGTATCACACGTGCATGGTTTAGCCTCCTCCGATTTCGCTCGCCACTACTCTCGGAATCACTTTTGTTTTCTCTTCCTGTGGGTACTGAGATGTTTCACTTCCCCACGTTCCCTCCAACACCCTATTTCATTCAGGTGCAGGTGACTGGACATGACTCCAGCCAGGTTTCCCCATTCGGACACCCCCGGATCACAGCTCGGTTGCCAACTCCCCAGGGCTTATCGCAGGCTCCTACGTCCTTCATCGGCTCTTGATGCCAAGGCATCCACCATACGCCCTTCATAGCTTGTCGCCACACACACAAACACAACAAAAACAGGACACCCCACCCCACCCCCAAAAGGAGAAAGAAGAAGCATCCTGAGCAAAACAGCTACAAAGATGCTCGCGTCCACTATCCAACAACCAAACAACCACAAAAAAACCAGCAACCACACACCCATCCAGGTGCTGGCGCCTGATTCCTCAGGGCCCAACAGCGTGCCACCCAACCCACCCACACCCGTGCAAGCACAGATACGAGGAGCCGGCCACCGACCCCACCACAACCAGCCCGTTCCACACCCCCAGCAAGCACGGGAGTAGTACTAGACACCGGTCGCAACAGCGACGGCAGTCAACATGTCGACGATTCCACTAGTGAGCACCCCAATGCCGGCAGGACAGACGCCTGCCGCGCGCGGGTGTGTGCTCCTTAGAAAGGAGGTGATCCAGCCGCACCTTCCGGTACGGCTACCTTGTTACGACTTCGTCCCAATCGCCAGCCCCACCTTCGACCACTCCCTCCGCAAGCGGTTGGGCCATGGGCTTCGGGTGTTGCCGACTTTCGTGACGTGACGGGCGGTGTGTACAAGGCCCGGGAACGTATTCACCGCAGCGTTGCTGATCTGCGATTACTAGCGACTCCGACTTCATGGGGTCGAGTTGCAGACCCCAATCCGAACTGAGACCGGCTTTTTGGGATTCGCTCCGCCTCGCGGCATCGCAGCCCTTTGTACCGGCCATTGTAGCATGCGTGAAGCCCTGGACATAAGGGGCATGATGACTTGACGTCATCCCCACCTTCCTCCGAGTTGACCCCGGCAGTCTCCCATGAGTCCCCAGCACCCCGAAGGGCCTGCTGGCAACATGGAACGAGGGTTGCGCTCGTTGCGGGACTTAACCCAACATCTCACGACACGAGCTGACGACAGCCATGCACCACCTGTACACCGACAAAAAGGGGCACCATCTCTGATGCTTTCCGGCGTATGTCAAACCCAGGTAAGGTTCTTCGCGTTGCATCGAATTAATCCGCATGCTCCGCCGCTTGTGCGGGCCCCCGTCAATTCCTTTGAGTTTTAGCCTTGCGGCCGTACTCCCCAGGCGGGGCGCTTAATGCGTTAGCTGCGGCACGGAACCCGTGGAATGGATCCCACACCTAGCGCCCAACGTTTACGGTGTGGACTACCAGGGTATCTAATCCTGTTCGCTCCCCACACTTTCGCTCCTCAGCGTCAGATCATGCCCAGAGAACCGCCTTCGCCACCGGTGTTCCTCCTGATATCTGCGCATTTCACCGCTACACCAGGAATTCCGTTCTCCCCTGCATACCTCTAGTCTGCCCGTATCGAAAGCAAGCCCTGAGTTAAGCCCAAGGTTTTCACTCCCGACGCGACAAACCGCCTACGAGCCCTTTACGCCCAATAATTCCGGACAACGCTCGCACCCTACGTATTACCGCGGCTGCTGGCACGTAGTTGGCCGGTGCTTCTTCCCCACCTACCGTCACCACACCCAAAAAGATGCAGCTTCGTCAATGGTGAAAGAGGTTTACAACCCGAAGGCCGTCATCCCTCACGCGGCGTTGCTGGATCAGGCTTCCGCCCATTGTCCAATATTCCCCACTGCTGCCTCCCGTAGGAGTCTGGGCCGTGTCTCAGTCCCAGTGTGGCCGGTCACCCTCTCAGGCCGGCTACCCGTCAAAGCCTTGGTAGGCCATTACCCCACCAACAAGCTGATAGGCCGCGAGCACATCCCCCACCAGAAAAACCCTTTCCACACACCAACATGCGTCAGCCTGTGTACATCCGGTATTAGCACCCATTTCTGAACGTTATCCCAGAGTGGAGGGCAGATTACTCACGTGTTACTCACCCGTTCGCCGCTCGAGTACCCCCGAAGGAGCCTTTCCGCTCGACTTGCATGTGTTAAGCACGCCGCCAGCGTTCGTCCTGAGCCAGGATCAAACTCTCCATCGAAAACTCGATCTCCGAAGAGAAACATATCCCAGCCAACACGAAACTAGCAATAAAGCCAGAATCATTGTCAACCGTAAAAAACCAAACCCAAACCAAAAAATGATCAGGGCATGTCAAACTAATTCGTCGACTAAATGACACACTGTTGAGTTCTCAAAAATCAGACGCGCACGTGCTCCACCGTCAGGCAACGCTTCGTGGCAGGTCCTCGCGCGCACCAAGCATCGGTGAGTCTTGCGAGAGAGTCACCCGGGGCCGGAGACCCGACCGATGGTCTTGTCTCCCGCCGCACCCTGGCGACAGAGGAAACCATAGTCAGGGTCCCCGCCCGAGTTCAAATCGGGGTGACCTCCACGCCTGCGAACGTCTTCTTGCCGCGGCGCAGCACCAGCCAGGAGCCCCCCACGAGGTCGCTCACGGACGGCACCAGCTCGGCGTCCTCGACCCGCTGGTTGTTGAGGTAGGCACCCCCGTCGGCGATGGTCCGGCGCGCGTCCCCGCGGCTCTTGGCGAGGCCGGTCTCGACCATCAGGTCGACGTACGACGGCAGCTCGCCGGAGACGTTCGTCGAGCCCGCCTCGCGCAGCGCGGCGCCCAAGGTGGCCGGACTGAGCCCGCCGAGGTCTCCCCCGCCGAACAGCGCCGCCGCGGCCGCCTGGACCTGCGCGGTCTCCTCGGCGCCGTGCACCAACGTCGTGACCTGCTCGGCGAGCGCCTTCTGGCCGGCGCGCAGGAACGGCTTCTCCTCGGTCTGCCGGGCCAGCTCCTCGATCTCGTCGCGATCGAGGAACGTGAAGATCTTGAGCATCTCCACGACCTGCGCGTCCTCGACGTTCAGCCAGAACTGGAAGAAGGCGTACGGCGACATCATCTGCGGGTCGAGCCACAGGGCACCGCCCTCGGTCTTGCCGTACTTGGTGCCGTCGCCCTTGGTGATCAGCGGCGTCGCGAACGCGTGGGCGTGCCCGGCTGCCGCCCGCCGGATCAGCTCCACGCCGCCCGTGATGTTGCCCCACTGGTCGGATCCGCCGTGCTGCAGCGTCACGCCGTGGTCGCGGTAGAGGTTGAGGAAGTCCATCGACTGGAGCAGCACGTAGCTGAACTCCGTGTAGCTGATGCCGGAGTCGAGCCGGCGCCGCACGGTCTCGCGCGCCAGCATCCGGTTGACCGGGAAGTGCTTGCCGATGTCGCGCAGGAAGTCGATCGTCGAGAGGCTGGCGGTCCAGTCGTAGTTGTTCACCATGGTCGCGGCGTTCTCGCCCTCGAACGACAAGAACGGCTCGATCTGCCGCCGGACGTTGGCCACCCACTCCTTGACGGTGTCGAGGGAGTTGAGGGTGCGCTCGCCCGAGTCCTTGGGGTCCCCGATCATCCCGGTCGCGCCGCCGACCAGCGCGTACGGCGTGTGGCCGGCGAGCTGGAGGCGTCGCGCGGTCAGGATCTGGACGAGGTTCCCCATGTGCAGGCTGGGCGCGGTCGGGTCGAAGCCGACATAGAACCGCACGCTCCCGCCGCTCAGCGCGTCGCGCAGGGCGTCACGATCCGTGGTGTGCGCGAGCAGGCCGCGCCACTCCAGGTCGTCGAGGAGGTTCGGGTCGATGGTCACGCCGGGCCTTTCGGAAGGGGGTTCGGGTCCCCTCCAGCCTGCCGTATGGGTGAGCCGGGTGCCCACTCGGAATCAGTAGGCTGACGGACGGTCCGGAAGGGAGAGCATGGACATCGCTGGCAGGTACACGCTCGAACGCGAGGTCGGGCGTGGCGGCATGGGTGCCGTCTGGCTCGGCACCGACCGGGTGCTCGGCCGGCAGGTGGCGCTCAAGCGGCTGGGGCGGCCCCCCGGTGCCGGGACCACCGACTTCGAGCGCGCCGAGCGCGAGGCCCGCCTCGCCGCCCGCCTCAACCACCCCCACGTGGTCGCGGTCTTCGACCTCATCGAGGAGGGCGAGGAGCACTGGCTGGTGATGGAGTACGTCGAGGGGCGCACGCTCTCCGAGCTGGTGCGGGAGGACGGGGCCCTCACCCCGGACGAGGCCGCGCCGCTGCTGCGCCAGGCCGCCGACGCTCTGGCCGCCGCTCACGAGTCCGGCATCGTGCACCGCGACGTGAAGCCCTCGAACATCCTCGTCACGGCCGAGGGCCAGGTGAAGCTGTCGGACTTCGGCATCGCCCGCGCCGAGGCGGACGCGTCCCTGACGCAGACGGGCCTGGTCACCGGGTCGCCTGCCTACCTCGCCCCCGAGGTGGCCTCGGGCCAGATGGCAACGGCAGCCGCCGACGTGTGGTCCCTCGGCGCCACGGCGTACCACGCCCTGGCCGGCACGCCGCCGTACGAGGTCGGCGACAACCTGATGGGCGCCCTCTACCGGATCGTGCACGAGGAGCCGCCGCACCTGGCGAACGCCGGCTGGCTGGGCGTGCTGCTCGACAACACGATGACCAAGGACCCGGCCGATCGCTGGCCGATGGCCGAGGTCCGCGACTTCCTCGCCGGCGGCCCGGTCGGCGCGCCGACGTACGTGGAGCGCGCCGACACCCGCACCGTCACCGTCGCGCGCGACGTCCCGCCGCCGGCTCCCCTCCCTCTCGCCCCCGACCCCACCCCGTCCGACGGCACCCAGGTCCTTGCCCCCGCCCCGCCACCACCGACACCGACTGCTCATCGTCGTGGGCCCAGCGGTGCGGTGATCGGCGTCCTGCTCGGGCTGCTGGTGGTGCTGCTCTTCCTGCTCTTCGCCTGGTTCTTCGGAGCGTTCGACAACCAGGACGACCCGACCACGGACTCCTCCACGCCTTCGTCGGGCCCGTCGGACTCGTCGCAGCCGGAGGAGACGCCGTCCAGCTCCGCCCCCGACCCCGAGGTCCGGGTCGAGCAGATGCAGGCGTTCGTGACCGACTACGCCGCCCTGGCGGTCGACGACCCGCGGACGTCGTGGCAGATGCTGACGCCGGACTTCCAGAAGGCGAGCGGGGGCTTCGGCAACTACAAGAAGTTCTGGGACCAGTGGTCGTCGGCGATCCCGGCCAACATCGAGGCCGATCCCGACGCGCTCACCGTCACCTACGACATCACGTACACGCGCGAGGACGGCGGTGCGGACGAGTCGGACACCGTCACGCTCCAGCTCGTCGAGGACGGCGACGGGTTCCTCATCGCCGGCGAGTCCTAGGGGACGAGCACCGGCCCAGGCGGCACGCAGCAGCGCCTCCACGTCGCCCGCGTCGACCGGCCGCGGGTTGGCGTACGGGCTCGCGACGGCCAGGTCGACCACCCGCCCGATCTCGCCCTCGGCCATCCCCAGCTCGCGCAGGGAGCGCGGGGCGCCGAGGCTTCCGGACAGGTCCCAGAGCGCCCGAGCGGGGTCGTCAGCGCCGAGAGCACGAGCCAACGCGGCCGACGCCTCGGGCGCGGCCGGGGCGTTGAACGCCAGGACGTGCGGGAGGACGACGGTGTGGGTCGCGGCGTGCGGCAGGCCGAGGGTGCCGCCGAGGACGTGGCAGAGCTTGTGGTGCAGGCCCATCGTGGTCGAGCCGAGGACGCTTCCGCAGAGCCACGCCCCGTACAGCGCTTCCGCGCGGGCCTCGAGGTCGGTGCCGTCGGTGGCCAGGGCAGGCAGGGCAGTGGCGAACGCCCGCGCACCCTCCTCGGCCATCAGCGAGGTGATCGGCGAGGCGTCGGGCGCGTACAGGCCCTCGACCGCGTGAGCGAGCGCGTTCATGCCGCTCGTCGCCGTCAGCTCGGCAGGCATCGCGAGGGTGAGCGAGGGGTCGTAGACGACGGCGACCGGCTGGACGCGCGGCTCACGGCCGGTGCGCTTCACGCCGTCCTCCGTCAGACCCCAGACCGGCGTCATCTCCGAGCCGGCGTACGTCGTGGGCACCGCGACCACCGGAAGTGCGCGCTCGAGCGCGACGGCCTTGCCGAGCCCGATGGCCGACCCGCCGCCGACGGCCACGCAGCCGTCGGCGTCGACCGATGCGGCCACCTCGCCGGCGCGGCGGGCGACCTCGACCGGCACGTGCATCCGGGCCTCGGGCAGCACGGCGACCACCCGGTCGCCCAAGAGGTCCGCCACGCGCCGACCGAGCTCCTGGTGGGACGGGCCGCAGATCACCATCACGCGGGTGAGCCCGACCGCGTCGACCTCCTCGGCGAGCTGCTCCAGCGCGCCGACCCCGAAGCGCACCCGTACCGCCTGCGCGCGGTGGACGAAGGCGCGGGTCACGAGTCGTCGCGGAGCAGGCCGACGTCGAAGGTGAGGACGCCGTCGACCACCTCGCGGACCAGGCTCTCCTTGACCCCGAAGACCGCGTCGGAGTCGAGGTACGGCGAGCCGGCGACGAAGACGTGCGTGGTCACCGGTCGATAGCCGGGCGCCGACACGATGAGGTGCAGATGAGCGGGCCGGTAGGCATGGCGACCCGTCGCCGTGAGCAGCTCGCCGACCGGGCCGTCGTACGGGATCGGGTAGTGGCGGGGCTCGATCGTGCGGAAGTGGAACCGGCCGTCGTCGTCGGCGGTGAACAGGCCGCGGAGGTTGTACTCGGGCTGCACGCCGGGCTGCTGCACGTCGTAGAAGCCGTCGTCGTTGGCCTGCCAGGCGTCGACGCTGGCCCCGGGGATCGGCTCGCCGTCGGGGCCGGTGACCCTGCCCTGCACCAGGCACGGCGTCCCCTTGCCGTCCAGAGCGATGTCGTCGCCGAGCTCGCGTGGGGGCGACTCGACCACGTGGAACGGACCCAGCACCGTGGACTCCGTCCCCGTCCCGCCCGCCCGGTGGTTGATCGTCTCGACCAGCATGGAGACCCCCAGCACGTCGGACAGCAGGATGAACTCCTGGCGTACGTCGTCGCACATCTGGCCCGTACGGGTCAGGAACCCGATCGCCGCCGCCCACTCCTCCTCCGTGAGCTCGACGTCCTTGACGAACGCGTGCAGGTGGTGGACGAGGGAGGTCATGAGCTCCCTGAGTCGCGGGTCCTCGGTCTCGGCGAAGCTCGCCGCGACGGCCTCGGCCGATCCCTCCTCGCTGAACAGCACCGGCCCAGGCTCACAGCACAGGAACGCTTCGGCAAGCGTCCCGCTCACCGGGAGCGACGGACGCGGTCGAGACGCTCTTGAGCCGCCGGAGCTGTTCGAGCAGGCGAGGGTGGCTGCGGGCGTAGGCGCGAGTCTCCGGCTTCCACATCTCGACCAGGCCGGCGGTCGTGGACACCGGGTCGCGTGGGCCGACCAGCACCTCGGCGTAGCCGATCTGGGGCATCCCCCAGTTCGCGTGCCAGGGCTGGTCGGTCAGGCAGTTGACCTCGTCCGTCGCCGGATCGGCGAAGGAGCGGTCGAGCAGCTCCTTGAAGAGCAGGTTGCCGGGACCGAAGCGGGCGAATCTCTCGTCGTAGCCGATCTTCGGCAGCGCCACCGCGCCCCCGAGACGTACCGCGAGATGACAGGCGACGGGCTCGCCGTCGAGCGCCATCGTCTGCCACTCGAGCCAGCCCCGTTGCGCCAGGCGTCGCGTCAAGGTCTCGTAGAAGGCCACCAGCTCCGGGGAGCGAGCGATGGCCGTGCCCGTCTCTCCCTTCCAGCCCGAGGCCTCGACGCGCAGGAACCGCGTCAGGTACGTGGGGTCCTGCGCCTCCTCGCCGCCGACGAACTCGAACGCGACGGCGTGTTCACGGGCCACGCGGTTCGCCGCCTTGCGGAGGTTGCGGCGAAAGTTGCCGTGCAGCGTGGCCTCGAAGTCACTTCGCGTGCCGGTCGTCGGCACCAGCGACCCCCGGCTGCTGAGCGGACTCAGCACCCTCCACCGCCTCTCGAGAGCAGGAAGTGAGGCCAGAACCGGCGAGGTCTCCCGGACCCGGTACCAGCGCATCCGCAGACGAGGCGCCTGTGCGGACGCGGCGTCGACCAGGGCGACCAGGGTGGAGGGCGCGGCGTCGGCCGCGAGCAGCGGATAGGCGGAAGCGGTGTGCGAGTCGGCGGGTCCTTGCATCCGGGGGAGAACCCCTCCGCGCTCGCCGACGAGTGGCAGGACGCCGACCAGCTCCGCGCCCTCGTAGGCGAAGAAGCACTGCCAGGGTGAGCCGTCGACGGTGCGGTGCTCGAGGAAGGACGAGACCCAGGCGTGGGAGAGCATGGGCAGCCGGTCGGCGGAAGCCATCGCCAGCCGGTCCCATGCCTCGGCGTGCTCGCCGAGCTGGTCCAGCGACGTGACGACGTGGACATCGACCATCTGCTCTGCCTCCCGAGATCATGGCGCGGGCGTGCCGGTGGTCATCCAAGGATGGCGCATCGCGTAAACGCTGGGGGTCGGTGAAGCCTCACTATGGACGAGGGACCACGCCGGCCGGCCGGTCCACGAGGAACGGTGGCGTCGCGTGCGACAGGGAGACCGGGACGAGTTCGAGCGGGTCTTCCGCTCGGCCTACCGGTCCGTGCTGGGCTCGACGTACCTCGTCCTCCACGACCGCGGCCGGGCCGAGGAGGTCACCCAGGACGCCTTCGTCCGACTGTACGAACGCTGGGGCAAGGCGGTGTCCATCGACCATCCCGTCGCCTGGGTGCGCACCGTCGCCGTGAGGGACGCCATCCGCCGGGCCAAGCGCGAGCGGTTCGTCCCTGTCATCGAGGTGGTGGACCGCGAGGGTCCCGCGCACGCCCAGCCGCACGACGTCGACCTGCTGCGCGCTGTCGCGGGTCTGCCGCCGCAGCAGCGAGCAGCCGTGGCCCTGTACTACCTGGAGGACCGCCCGGTCGACGAGGTGGCCCACCTCCTCGAGGTCGCGCCCGCCACCGTCCGCCAGCACCTGTTCCGCGCGCGCAAGCACCTCTGTGACGTGCTGGGCGAGACCGTGGAGGAGGAGGTGAGCAGCGATGTCGATCGATGACCGACTGCGGGCAGGTCTCCCCCTGGTGCTCGACGAGCTGCTGCCCGACGACGTCGAGCAGGGTCTCGCCCTCACGCTCCAGCGGGTCGAGCGACGCCGCGGGCTGCGCCGGGGCGGGTACGCCGTCGCGCTGGTCGCCGCCGCAGCCGTCGTGGCCGCGGTCGCCATCCGGGTCGACGACGAACCGCGGTCGCTCGAGCCGGTCGACCCGCCGACCGACCAGGTGCTGGTCCTGGACTCCGAGCTCGGTTCGCCCGACGAGCCGGCTCCGCTGAAGGCCGCCACGTACGCCATCGGCTTCCTCGGCGCCTCCGACGATGCGCCCTGGGCGGAGATCGAGGTGCCCGCCGGCTGGGGCCACGACCGGCTCCACCCGGCGACAGGGCCCGACCTCGACCCCCACCTGCGCCGCATCGAGCTGTTCACCGTGGCCTGGGTCGCCCCCGACCCGTGCCGGTCGTCGACCGACCCGTCGGGCCGGGGGTGGCCGACCTGATGAGCGCCCTGGCGGCGCAACGGACCGTGCGACCCGAGCGGCCCCGTCCCGTCAGCATCGGCGGCCACGCCGGGCAGGTGCTGCAGGTGCGCGTGCCGCTCGATGTCGACGTCACGCGTTGCCACCGGCGGGAGCCTGGTCCCCTTCAGGTCCAGGTGGCTCCCACGCGACGGTGTTCCCCGGCTGGACCTACCGGGTCTGGGCACTCGACGTCGACGGCGAGCGACTGGTCATCCTGGCGGCCCACGGTCCCGACGCCACCGCGGCCGAACGCGCCGAGCTCGCGACCATGGTCGAGACACTCCGGTTCGTCGACGCGCCCACCTCGTGATCAGGTGACACAGTGGGCGGGTTAGGCACCCGGGTCAGGCAACTGACAAAGCAAAGGATTGAGCAATGGACGCAATCTCGACGGACTTCGGTGATGTCCTCCTGTGGAGCTTCTGGTTCTTCATCTGGGTCGCGGCGATCATGGTGTGGTTCCGGTGCCTCTTCGACCTGTTCGGAGACCCCACGCTCAGCGGCTGGGGCAAGGCCGGGTGGGCCATCCTGCTGATCTTCGTGCCGTGGCTCGGGGCACTGATCTACCTCATCGCCCGGGGACGCAGCATGAACCAGCGCTCCATGGCCCGCCAGCACGCGCCGCAGGAGGAGTACCTCCCGATGGGCACCCCCACCCCCACGGGTGCCGCCCAGCAGATCGCCAGCGCGAAGTCGCTGCTCGACTCCGGCGCCATCGACCAGGCCGAGTACGACGCCCTGAAGGCCAAGGCCCTCGCCTGACGCACTCAGTGTCTAGACGCGAGACCCCCATCCCACGCGTCGTGCCAGCGCGGCGACCTCGCGGCGTGACCCGGTGTCGGTCTTGCGCAGCAGGTTGGAGACGTGCACGCTCACCGTCTTCTCGCTGATGAAGAGCGCCTCGGCGATCTCGGCGTTGGTGCGGTTCGCCACGAGGTGGGCGAGCACCTCCGTCTCCCGCGCGGTCAGCCCGGTGAAGGCGGCGGGTACAGCGTCCGAGGCGGGTACCCGTGGCGAGGTCAGCGAGATGCGCGCGCTGGCGGCGAGCTCCTCGACGCGGGTCTGGAGCGGTGTGGCGCCTTGCTGGACGGCGTAGTCGTGGACGCCTCGGAGCAGCGCTGCTGCCTCGCCGCCCGAGGCGCCTGACTCGATCAGCGCGGAGGCGAGCCGCCATGACGAGACCTGCTGTTCCCAGCCGAGACCGGCTTCGGCACACGCCGCCACCGCCTCCCTCCACGGGCTGATCTGGTCCTCGACTCCGTCGGCTCGCCCGGACTCGGCGGCGAAGAGGGCCGCCCGGGCCACCTGGACGGTGTCGTCGGGACCGGAGGGCTGGAAGGCGATCCCGGGCAGGGTCGCGCGCGTCTTGACGAGTCGGGTCAGGGCCTCCCGATGGGTCTGTACGGCGGTCTGGTCGCGGTCGTCGGATGCTCGTTCGACCAGGTCGGCCGCGGCCCGGGCCCCCCACACCATCAGCTCGTCGACCACTCGCGGGTCGACGGCGTTCACGGGCAGCACTCGCTCGACGAGCTCGAACGCCCCGGCTGGGTCGTCCTGGGCCAGCAACACTTCGGCCATGGGCTGACCCGCCATGAGCCCTCGGCCGCTCCTCGAGGTCGGGCAACAGCTCGCGGGCACGCAGCAGGTGATCGCGCGCCGCGTCGTTCGCGCCTCGACGAACCGCCAGCGTTGCTGCGTGGAGCCGGATCGTGCACCTCAGCGCTGGGATTGCCGCTCGCCGCCAGACCTGCGCGCACGATGCCCTCGGCCTCGCTCAGGTCCCCCACGGCGAGCAGCGCGATCGCCAGCATGACGGCCGGGAACACCGGTCAGTCCCAGACCGGCCGACCACTCGTAGTAGTCGCGGGCATGCTCGAGCAGGCGGCGCAGGTCACCTTGGGCCCACAACAGGTTCAGCCTGTGGCTGTACGCGCCGCCGATGTCCTCGGGATCGCCCGACGCCATCGCGTGCTCCCAACAGACCGTGGCAGTCGAGGTCGGCCTGCTCGAGGTCGGTCTCCATCAACTGCAGGTGGGCGCGGCTCCCATGGGCCCAGCTGATGGCGGACGCCGACCCCGAGCGGTGTGCCGCGGCCACGGCGTCCTCGATGAGCCGACGGGCCTCCTCGGTCCGCCCGTCCCACCACAAGGCGTCGGCGAGCTGGGCCAGGGCTTCTGCGTGCTCGCCGCTGTCCGGATCGACACTGGACAGCTCCACGGCTCGTCGTTCGTCCTCGGTGACATCCGCCGTCTCGCCAAGGCCGAACTGCGGCTGCCGCTACCCACCGCGTCAGCCTGCTCGCCCACAGCGGGTCGCGCTCGGGGGAGACCAGGTCACGTGCCGCGCGGAGCAGGCGATAGCCCTCCTGTGCCCGCCCCACCCACCGGCAGGCCATCGCCGGCGCGCTCCAGCAGCTGGGCATGGCCGACGGTGTCGGTGGCGTCGGCAGCCACCTCCCACAGGTCGGCCGCCCGGACCAGCAGGTCGGCGGCCTCGCGAGGCGCGCCGAGCTTCTCGGCGAGGTCGGCACCTCGCAGGAGCGCGGCGAACGCCGCGGACGCCGTCGCCGGCACTGCTCGTGGTGCGAGCGCGAGGTCGCCCAGCCGGCGCAGCTCGTCGACACCCTCGGCGGAGAACGACTCCAGGTGGGCGGCCCACGCCGCGTGCACCGGCGCCGCCTCGCCGGGCAGGTAGGACTCGGCCAGCACCGCGGCCAGCAGCGGATGCCGGAACCAGACACCGTCGTCGCCCGAGCACGACCACTCCGGCGTCGACGGCCTCGCGGACCGACCCGGCATCGGAGACGCCGAGCTCCGCCGGCCACGGCGGCCAGCGTCCGCAGGTCGGCGGGGCGGCCGGCGATGGCCAGGATCCGGGCGATCTCCCGCGCTGGGGCCGACATGCTCCGCCAGGCGTCCAGCAGCGCCTGGCTGAGCTCGTCGGGCAGGTCGTCGGGCAGCTCGGCGGAGTCGAGGTCGCCGCGTCGCACCAGCAGCTCGCTGAAGTACGGGTTGCCCCGCGACCTTCTCGTAACACCTGCTCCACCAGGCGTGGCTCCGGCGGCCGGCCCAGCAGTACGGCGATCTGGTCGGCGGTGGCGTCCTCGTCCAGGCGCGTGAGCACCAGCTCCTCGGTGCCGGGCAGCCGGCGGACGTTGCCCAGCCAGTGCTGGAAGTGCTCACTGACGGCGGCCTCGTCACGGTGCGTGGTCACCAGCGCCAGCCGTTGGTGGCCGAACCCGGCCACCAGGTAGGACAGCGCGTCCCAGGTGGCCGGATCGGCCCACTGCACGTCATCGACGACCAGCACCGTCGGACCCCGGGCGATCACCCGGCTCAGCAGGGCGTCGACCACCATCATCAGCATCGAGTGGCCCTCGGTGGGCGAGGCACCCAGCGACGGCAGGATCAGCGCCGCACCAGGTACCGCCTCGACGACCGAGGCCCGTCCGGCGTCGTCCGCCTCGCCCAGCCACCCCTCCAGCGCGAGCACCAGCGGGTGGTACATCGCCTCCACCGCCCCGAAGCGCAGGCTCTGCCCCCACAACACCTGCGCTCCCTCGCCCTTCACCTGCTCGCAGACGCTGCGCACCAGGGTGGTCTTGCCGATGCCCGCCTCGCCGTGGACCAGCACCGCCCGCGGCGAACCGTCCAGGCCGGCACGGACCACGTCGAGCAACCTGGCCCGTTCGCCCGCACGGCCGGACAGCGTCGCCGGCAGTGCAGCGGGTCTCATGACACCGAGTGTGACCCCGCGGAGCCCGACTGTCTCCCCACTTCCCCGCCCGGCGGGCGTCCCGGTATCTGAGGGTCCCTTCCCCGGATCTGAGGGGTCGCTGCTGATCCGCGACCTGCGGCCTCAGAACCAGCGTGGAGGCATCAGCCAACCACCACCCCAGGAGCACACCATGAACACCAACCGCATCCACCAGATCCGGACCGCCACCTTCACCACCGTCGTCGCGTTCATCGCTTGCGCCAGCATCGCATCGCCCGCCTTCGGCGGGAGAGACCCACGACAACGGCGAGGGAGGCTCCGGAACCAACAGTGTCTCGCCGTACGCCGTGCCGATCACGGCCCTCGACGGCCTGACGCTGGCTCAGTACGTCCAGAACCATCAGGCCGGCAACCCACGACCGCCACCGTGGTGTAGCCAGCGTGCCCGGATCGCGACACGGCCCCCGACACCAGTCGGGGGCCGTGTTGTTCCCGATGCTCCTGAACTGCGGAACCCGGTGGGGCGGGTGGGGCTCGAACCCACGACCCAAGGATGATGAGCACTGCCGGTGCCAGCGCTGCACTCTCCCGCGTCAACAGGTCGTGATCGGGGACGGTTTCTCGCCGAATCCTTCGCGTTGAGAGGCAAACTACAACGAGCGGTACGACGCCGGGCCCCCGTGAGTCGTGGACGCGTCGCCGCAACGCCCACGAGCATGAGCCCCCAAGCCTCGGTCCTCAGCCCCTCGGTCGCTATTCGCTGCTGCTCACGGTCCGATGGTCACCGCAGCCGGGCGACTCATCCGTGCGACGCGCCACAGGTCTGGGGCGGTTGACGGGCCGCCTCCCCCGCTGAGCGTGCGTGACGGCGGGGGAGGTAAGAGTCCGCGGGCTAGTGCGGCATTAACGAAGCACCACCCCTCGCGAAGTACGACAATGCTCGCCATGGACGTGGGAGCGACCTTCCTCAGGGGATACGCGCTGGCCTTCGTCATCACGGCCGGCCTCTCCATCAGCCTCTTCCTGGGCTCCCATGCCGGCACCGCTTTCGACCGCGCCTTCTTCCCGATCCTCGGGGTAGGCGTCGCGGTCGAATCATTCTCGCCATCGGCCGGTCCACCCGACCGCTTGGCTGGGGTATTGCGGCGGGCACGGTCTCATCGCTCGTCGTCCTGGCCCTGTTGACCAGCCTTCTCCTCGTGCTCGGCGTAGGGACCTGAGCCACCCGCGCTCCGCCGAGGTTGCACCGGCGGCTCGACGCCCTCGGTGTCATGGGACACGAAATGCTGTTGGGCACCGAGCCGATCGACAAGCCGGCGCCGATCGCGAACGCGATGAGCCACCTACCAGGCCCCTCACCGGTTGCTGGAGGAGGCACCTGAGGCCCCGGCCGGTGTGATCGAGGACCTTTGGCGAAGAACCCGCCGGACCGTCCGGACAACGCCCGAGCCGTCGCGTACGGCTTCGGCCTCGCCGACCACGAGATGGCCGGCTGGCGATCGGCCTGGCCCAGGCCGTGTACGGCGAGTCGACCTTGGACGACGACCGGGTGAAAGGTCAGCGATGAGCGACTCAGGAACCCGAACCCACCGTCGTGTCGACCGGGCCTCACTGCTCGAGGACTGAGGACTCCCCCCGCGCGGTCCCTCCGTCCGCGTGGCGAAGCCTTGGGGGCACCGCGGGCTGGGAGCGATGTCGACGACGTAGCCCTCCAGCTGCTCCACCGAGACCCCGGTCGTCGCGGACCCCTCGACCGACGAGGAGCACCGAGTGTTCCTGCCCGTGGCGATCGATGACGCGGTGATAGCAGGTGAACGGTGTCGCGGCCAGCAAGGCGTTGTCGAGGATCTCGTAGACGCCGGAGCGGTCGTCGGGGTGCAGGTGAGCAAGAAGCATGGCGGTGCTGGGCAAGACGTCGGCCGCGCTGTAGTCCGTGCAAGGTGTACATCCCGTCCGACCACGCCCAGTGGTCGCCGACGACGCTGTAGGTGAAGTAGCCGACGGGTGGAGGGCCTTCGTTGTCGTGGAATGCGGGGGTCATGACTGCCCTGGTCTCGTCTCGAGGTGGTCTTTGGAGCGACCGGACCCCGGCGCGGCGGACCGGGGATGGGGCCGCGCCGGGGTTCGGGGTCTCATGGCGGTGCGTGACGCTGGTGCGTCTCGTCGCCGGGGTTGTCAGATCCCCAGGTTCAGCGGGTCCAGGATCTGGCCGAGAAGGTCGTTAGCTGGCCAAGCAGTCCGGCCAGCGGTCCGCCGTCGAGCAGGCCGGTGATCGCGCAGAGCAGGTTGCCCAGCAGGTTGCCGGCACCGGTTGCGGCGACGATGTCGAGCACGATCTTGTCGAGGTGGACCTGGAGGCCGAGAAGGTCGAGGTCGAGCGGCCCGAGGACGAGGTGCAGGATGTCGCAGGCCGCCAGCCCGAAGCCGACCTCGAGGTCATGCCCGACAGGGACTGTCCCGTTGATCTTCTTGACCGGCAGCGTGCGCAGGGCCGTGAAGGTCTCCTTGGTGCCGTCGGCGTGGGTCACGACGCCGTCGACGACGCCCTTGACCTGCTGTTGCCGTCCTTCTTGACGAACTTCAACGGGATGAAGCTGCCGGTGACCTTGCTGCCGTCCGAAGCCGTGCCGACGAGCTTCGAGGTCAGCTTGCCGTTGACGTTCTTGGCGACGGTCCCTCTGCTGGCGGTGTCGCTGCCACCGCTGGCGGCCGTGGCCGCGGACGAGAACCCTCCGAGCGTGGTCATGATGGCCAAGACAAGGGCCGCTGCGAGCACCGCTAGCGGTGTCCTGGACCTCTGGGTTCCGAGAATCATGTGGTGTACCCCTCCTGGGTCGGCCCGAGTTCTTCGGGCGACGATGTGTGCCAGCCAGGATATGGCCTCGCACCTCCATGACGTCCTCCCGGCGGCGGATGACGCGGCCGGGTGCGTCCGGGCGGCCGAAGACGGCCACGGCTGACGCCCTGCGTGGCGCAGCGCGGCCGTACTTCGTCCGGATCCGTCGCGTCATGCGGGCGACCGACGGGAGTCACAGGTACGGGCGGGTCTGCCAGATCGTCGGCTGGCCCGATGCAGAAGTATCAGAGGAAAGTGGTGGGTTAGATTCCGGGACGAGTGCCCACTGGTGGGGCGCGTTGGAGGAGGAGACGCGGGCGTGGCGAGCGAGGCCTTGCCGGCCGGAGAAGGCGCGGCTGACGACGACGCGCTCGTCGACCTCGTGCCCATGCTCCGGCGCGTGGTCGGATCGCGCGTCAAGGACCCGCACACCGTGGACGACCTGGTTCAGGAGGTCCTGGTGCGGCTGATGGCCGCCCGTTTCGCGAATCGAACCGGACAAGCTGGGCCGCTGCGCGGCGGTGGGGGCCCGCAACCTGGTCGCTTCGA
>CAWIVR010000019.1:0-221875 GCA_963839565.1 uncultured Actinomycetota bacterium
TTCCTCATCGCCGGCGAGTCCTAGGGGACGAGCACCGGCCCAGGCGGCACGCAGCAGCGCCTCCACGTCCCCCGCGTCGACCGGCCGCGGGTTGGCGTACGGGCTCGCGACGGCCAGGTCGACCACCCGCCCGATCTCGCCCTCGGCCATCCCCAGCTCGCGCAGGGAGCGCGGGGCGCCGAGGCTTCCGGACAGGTCCCAGAGCGCCCGAGCGGGGTCGTCGGCGCCGAGAGCACGAGCCAACGCGGCCGACGCCTCGGGCGCGGCCGGGGCGTTGAACGCCAGGACGTGCGGGAGGACGACGGTGTGGGTCGCGGCGTGCGGCAGGCCGAGGGTGCCGCCGAGGACGTGGCAGAGCTTGTGGTGCAGGCCCATCGTGGTCGAGCCGAGGACGCTTCCGCAGAGCCACGCCCCGTACAGCGCTTCCGCGCGGGCCTCGAGGTCGGTGCCGTCGGTGGCCAGGGCAGGCAGCGCAGTGGCGAACGCCCGCGCACCCTCCTCGGCCATCAGCGAGGTGATCGGCGAGGCGTCGGGCGCGTACAGGCCCTCGACCGCGTGAGCGAGCGCGTTCATGCCGCTCGTCGCCGTCAGCTCGGCAGGCATCGCGAGGGTGAGCGAGGGGTCGTAGACGACGGCGACCGGCTGGACGCGCGGCTCACGGCCGGTGCGCTTCACGCCGTCCTCCGTCAGACCCCAGACCGGCGTCATCTCCGAGCCGGCGTACGTCGTGGGCACCGCGACCACCGGAAGTGCGCGCTCGAGCGCGACGGCCTTGCCGAGCCCGATCGCCGACCCGCCGCCGACGGCCACGCAGCCGTCGGCGTCGACCGATGCGGCCACCTCGCCGGCGCGGCGCGCGACCTCGACCGGCACGTGCATCCGGGCTTCGGGCAGCACGGCGACCACCCGGTCGCCCAAGAGGTCTGCCACGCGCCGACCGAGCTGCTGGTGGGACGGGCCGCAGATCACCATCACGCGGGCGAGCCCGACCGCGTCGACCTCCTCGGCGAGCTGCTCCAGCGCGCCGACCCCGAAGCGCACCCGTACCGCCTGCGCGCGGTGGACGAAGGCGCGGGTCACGAGTCGTCGCGGAGCAGGCCGACGTCGAAGGTGAGGACGCCGTCGACCACCTCGCGGACCAGGCTCTCCTTGACCCCGAAGACCGCGTCGGAGTCGAGGTACGGCGAGCCGGCGACGAAGACGTGCGTGGTCACCGGTCGATAGCCGGGCGCCGACACGATGAGGTGCAGATGAGCGGGCCGGTAGGCATGGCGACCCGTCGCCGTGAGCAGGTCGCCGACCGGGCCGTCGTACGGGATCGGGTAGTGGCGGGGCTCGATCGTGCGGAAGTGGAACCGGCCGCCGTCGTCGGCGGTGAACAGGCCGCGGAGGTTGTACTCGGGCTGCACGCCGGGCTGCTGCACGTCGTAGAAGCCGTCGTCGTTGGCCTGCCAGGCGTCGACGCTGGCCCCGGGGATCGGCTCGCCGTCGGGGCCGGTGACCCTGCCCTGCACCAGGCACGGCGTCCCCTTGCCGTCCAGAGCGATGTTGTCGCCGAGCTCGCGTGGGGGCGACTCGACCACGTGGAACGGACCCAGCACCGTGGACTCCGTCCCCGTCCCGCCCGCCCGGTGGTTGATCGTCTCCACCAGCATGGAGACCCCCAGCACGTCGGACAGCAGGATGAACTCCTGGCGTACGTCGTCGCACATCTGGCCCGTACGGGTCAGGAACCCGATCGCCGCCGCCCACTCCTCCTCCGTGAGCTCGACGTCCTTGACGAACGCGTGCAGGTGGTGGACGAGGGAGGTCATGAGCTCCCTGAGTCGCGGGTCCTCGGTCTCGGCGAAGCTCGCCGCGACGGCCTCGGCCGATCCCTCCTCGCTGAACAGCACCGGCCCAGGCTCACAGCACGGGAACGCTTCGGCAAGCGTCCCGCTCACCCGGAGCGACGGACGCGGTCGAGACGCTCTTGAGCACGCCGGAGCTGTTCGAGCAGGCGAGGGTGGCTGCCGGCGTAGGCGCGAGTCTCCGGCTTCCACATCTCGACCAGGCCGGCGGTCGTGGACACCGGGTCGCGTGGGCCGACCAGCACCTCGGCGTACCCGATCTGGGGCATCCCCCAGTTCGCGTGCCAGGGCTGGTCGGTCAGGCAGTTGACCTCGTCCGTCGCCGGATCGGCGAAGGAGCGGTCGAGCAGCTCCTTGAAGAGCAGGTTGCCGGGACCGAAGCGGGCGAATCTCTCGTCGTAGCCGATCTTCGGCAGCGCCACCGCGCCCCCGAGACGTACCGCGAGATGACAGGCGACGGGCTCGCCGTCGAGCGCCATCGTCTGCCACTCGAGCCAGCCCCGTTGCGCCAGGCGTCGCGTCAAGGTCTCGTAGAAGGCCACCAGCTCCGGGGAGCGAGCGATGGCCGTGCCGGTCTCTCCCTTCCAGCCCGAGGCCTCGACGCGCAGGAACCGCGTCAGGTACGTGGGGTCCTGCGCCTCCTCGCCGCCGACGAACTCGAACGCGACGGCGTGTTCACGGGCCACGCGGTTCGCCGCCTTGCGGAGGTTGCGGCGAAAGTTGCCGTGCAGCGTGGCCTCGAAGTCACTTCGCGTGCCGGTCGTCGGCACCAGCGACCCCCGGCTGCTGAGCGGACTCAGCACCCTCCACCGCCTCTCGAGGCAGGGAGTGAGGCCAGAACCGGCGAGGTCTCCCGGACCCGGTACCAGCGCATCCGCAGACGAGGCGCCTGTGCGGATGCGGCGTCGACCAGGGCGACCAGGGTGGGCGGCGCGGCGTCGGCCGCGAGCAGCGGATAGGCGGAAGCGGTGTGCGAGTCGGCGGGTCCTTGCATCCGGGGGAGAACCCCTCCGCGCTCGCCGACGAGTGGCAGGACGCCGACCAGCTCCGCGCCCTCGTAGGCGAAGAAGCACTGCCAGGGTGAGCCGTCGACGGTGCGGTGCTCCAAGAACGACGAGACCCAGGCGTGGGAGAGCATGGGCAGCCGGTCGGCGGAAGCCATCGCCAGCCGGTCCCATGCCTCGGCGTGCTCGCCGAGCTGGTCCAGCGACATGGCGACGTGGACATCGGCCATCTGCTCTGCCTCCCGAGATCGTGGCGCGGGCGTGCCGGTGGTCATCCAAGGATGGTGCATCGCGTAAACGCTCGGGGTCGGTGAAGCCTCACTATGGACGAGGGACCACGCCGGCCGGCCGGTCCACGAGGAACGGTGGCGTCGCGTGCGACAGGGAGACCGGGACGAGTTCGAGCGGGTCTTCCGCTCGGCCTACCGGTCCGTGCTGGGCTCGACGTACCTCGTCCTCCACGACCGCGGCCGGGCCGAGGAGGTCACCCAGGACGCCTTCGTCCGACTGTACGAACGCTGGGGCAAGGCGGTGTCCATCGACCATCCCGTCGCCTGGGTGCGCACCGTCGCGGTGAGGGACGCCGTCCGCCGGGCCAAGCGCGAGCGGTTCGTCCCTGTCATCGAGGTGGTGGACCGCGAGGGTCCCGCGCACGCCCAGCCGCACGACGTCGACCTGCTGCGCGCTGTCGCGGGTCTGCCGCCGCAGCAGCGAGCAGCCGTTGCCCTGTACTACCTGGAGGACCGCCCGGTCGACGAAGTGGCCAACCTCCTCGAGGTCGCGCCCGCCACCGTGCGCCAGCACCTGTTCCGCGCGCGCAAGCACCTCTGCGACGTGCTGGGCGAGACCGTGGAGGAGGAGGTGAGCAGCGATGTCGATCGATGACCGACTGCGGGCAGGTCTCCCCCTGGTGCTCGACGAGCTGCTGCCCGACGACGTCGAGCAGGGTCTCGCCCTCACGCTCCAGCGGGTCGAGCGACGCCGCGGGCTGCGCCGGGGCGGGTACGCCGTCGCGCTGGTCGCCGCCGTAGCCGTCGTGGCCACGGTCGCCGTCCGGGTCGACGACGAACCGCGGTCGCTCGAGCCGGTCGGCCCG
Organism: uncultured Actinomycetota bacterium; assembly: GCA_963839565.1. Classification (GTDB taxonomy): domain Bacteria; phylum Actinomycetota; class Actinomycetes; order Propionibacteriales; family Nocardioidaceae; genus Nocardioides. The sequence goes on from CAWIVR010000019.1 coordinate 3,951, forward strand.
CCGACCGACCAGGTGCTGGTCCTGGACTCCGAGCTCGGTTCGCCCGACGAGCCGGCTCCGCTGAAGGCCGCCACGTACGCGATCGGCTTCCTCGGTGCCTCCGACGATGCGCCCTGGGCGGAGATCGAGGTGCCCGCCGGCTGGGGCCACGACCGGCTCCACCCGGCGACAGGGCCCGACCTCGACCCCCACCTGCGCCGCATCGAGCTGTCCGGCGTGGCGATGGTCGCGGCTGACCCCTGCGAGGACTCGTTCGCCCCGGTCGGGCCCGACGTGGCCGACCTGATGAACTCCCTGGCGGCGCAACAGACCGTGGAGCCAGCCCGGCCCCGTCCCGTCAGGATCGACGGTCACGACGGGCAGGTGCTCGAAGTGCACGTGCCTGTCGACGTTGATGTCGCGGGCTGTGACCACGACGGATCCCTGGTCCCGTGGATGAGTCCAGGTGGCTCCCACGCGACGGTGTTCCCCGGCTGGACCTACCGGGTCTGGGCAGTCGACGTCGAGGGCGAGCGACTGGTCATCCTGGCGGCCCACGGTCCAGACGCCACCGCGGCCGAGCGGGCCGAGCTGCTCCGGATGGTGGAGACCCTCGAGCTCGTCCCACCGCGCGTCTGACGCTCCCCGCAAGTCGCACCCCGTCCGCGCATCGAAGCGGCGTCCTCCCCGGCAATTGCCCCTGACCCCACCGGCGTCTCGGATGACGGGCCCGCCCCGGTGGAGCCTGGCCCGCTCGCCGTGCCCTTCTTCGCCGCTGCGGACGACGCGCCTTGGGCGGAGATCCAGGTGCCGGCCGGCCGGGGCCTCGACCGGATCCACCTCGTCACCGGCCCGGACCTCGACCCCACCTGCGCCGCATCGAGTGGTCCACCGTGGCGATGGTCGCTCCCGACCCCTGCGAGAAGTCGCTCGCGACCAGGGTCGCGACGCTCCGGTTCGTCGCCGCGCCCACCTCGTGAACAGGTGACACAGTGGGCGGGTTCGGCACCCGGGTCAGGCAACTGACAAAGCAAAGGATTGAGCAATGGACGCAATCTCGACGGACTTCGGTGATGTCCTCCTGTGGAGCTTCTGGTTCTTCATCTGGGTCGCAGCGATCATGGTGTGGTTCCGGTGCCTCTTCGACCTGTTCGGAGACTCCACGCTCAGCGGCTGGGGCAAGGCCGGGTGGGCCGTCCTGCTGATCTTCGTGCCGTGGCTCGGGGCACTGATCTACCTCATCGCCCGGGGACGCAGCATGAACCAGCGCTCCATGGCTCGCCAGCACGCACCGCAGGAGGAGTACCTGCCCATGGGTACCCCCACCCCCACGGGTGCCGCCCAGCAGATCGCCAGCGCGAAGTCCCTGCTCGACTCCGGTGCCATCGACCAGGCCGAGTACGACGCCCTGAAGGCCAAGGCCCTCGCCTGACGCACTCAGTGTCTGAGACGCGAGACCCCAACCCCACGCGACGAGCCAGCGCGGCGACCTCGCGGCGTGACGGGGTCTCGGTCTTGCGCAGCAGGTTGGAGACGTGCACGCTCACCGTCTTCTCGCTGATGAACAGCGCCTCACCGATCTCGGCGCTCGTTCGGTTCGCCACGAGGTGACCGAGCACCTCCCTCTCTCGCGCGGTCAGCGCGATGAACGCCGCGGGTACCGCGTCCGTGGCGGGTACCAGTGGCGCCGTCAGCGAGATGCGCGCACTGGCGGCAAGCTCCTCGACGCGGGTCTGGAGCGGTGTGGCGCCCTGCTGGACGGCGTAAGCGTGGACCCCTCTCAGTAGCTGGGCCGTTTCACCGGGCCGCCTGACTGCATCAGTACGGAGGCGAGCCGCCATGAGCGAGACCTGCTGGTCCCAGCCGAGACCAGCTGCGGCACACGCTGCGACTGCCTCCCGCCAGAGGCTGAATCCCGTCCTCGACCCGTTCGCCCGGCCGACTCGGAGGCGAAGAGGGCCGCCCTAGCCACTTGGACGGTGTCGCCCGGGCTGGAGCAGGCTGGCCCCCACATCACCTGCGCTCCCTCGTCCTTCGCCTGCTCGCAGGCGCTGCGCACCAGGGTGGTCTTGCCGATGCCCGCTTCTCAGTGGACCCGCACGGCCCGCGGCGAGCCCTCGAGTCCCGCGCGCACGGCATCGAGCAGCGCTGCTCGTTCGTCCGCGCGACCGGACAATCTCGCTGCCACCGCAGGCGGCCTCATGACACCGAGTGTGGCCCCGCGGGACTCGGCTGTCTCCCCACTTCTCCGGCCGGCAAGGCGTGCCGGTATCTGAGGGCCCCTCCCACGGATCTGAGGGGTAGCTGCTGATCCGCAACCTGCGGCCTCAGAACCAGCGTGAAGGCATCACCAACCACCACCAGAGGAGCACACCATGAACACCCACCGCATCCACCAGATCCGTACCGCCACCTTCACCACCGTCGTCGCGTTCATCGCTTGCGCGAGCATCGCGTCTCCCGCCTCGGCGGGAGAGGCCCACGACAACGGGGAGGGGGGCTCCGGGAGCAACAGTGTCTCGCCGTTCGCCGTGCCGATCGCGGCCCTCGACGGCCTGATCTTGGCTCAGTACGTCCAGAACCATCATGCCGGCAACCCACGACTCGTCACCCTGGTGTAGCGAGCGTGCCCGGATCGCGACACGGCCCCCGACACCAGTCGGGGGTCGTGTTGTTCCCGATGCTCCTGAACTGCGGGAGCCCGGTGGGGCGGGTGGGGCTCGAACCCACGACCCAAGGATTATGAGTCCTCTGCTCTGACCGGCTGAGCTACCGCCCCTGCCCGCGACTGGCACGCCACCGAGTGGGTGACCGACCGCGGCCCCACCCTAACGGCGCGGGCGGCGCAGGCTGGACCTACTCGCGGGACAGCATGGCGGCGGCCTCGAGCTCGAGGTCGAGGTACTGCTGACCGCTCACGTCGACGGCGACGCCGAGCAGCTTGCCCCCGTGAACGGGAACGGGTTGGTGTACTGGCGGCTGACGGTGTCCGCGCTGTCGTACCCGACGCACAGGCCGTCACCGCAGAGGGTGAACTTGCCGATCTGGGCCCGCATCTGCCCTTCGGCGACCACGTCGTCGTCGACGTAGAGCTGCACGTACCGACGGCTCGCCGTGCTCGCCGGCGCCCTCGCGGAGGAACTCCATGCCGAGGGCGTGCGGACCTGGGTGAGTCCTCGGACGAGAACGTCTGCTGACTCCGAGTTCACAAGCGATCCGCGGGTGGCTCCTCACCTGAACCGGGTGAGGCGAGCGTCGCCCCGCATGCCCGGCGACACCGTTGGCGTCTCGGCGCGGTCGGCGTACGCTCGAAGGACGTCGCGCCGACCCTTGGCCCCGCTGAGGTGAGTGGGCGACGGGGGGACCTACCCAGTCCCTGGACCGCCCACCTTCGGCCGACTGCAGCGACCGGGGTGGGCGGGTTCCACTACCCGCTCAGCCCGTCGTCGGACCGTCGCCGTCGGGCCCGGCCGGGTGCGTGCCGCAGGTGCTCGGAGAGGGTGTCCTCCGCGGCCGAGCGGGCCTCGCTGATGCCGGTGACGGCGGGCAGGAAGTCGGTGGCACAGATCCCGAGGAGGCGAGTCTCCTCGACGGCCCGGACCGTCATCGTGCGCGTGGTGTTCCCGAGCAGCGCGATCTCGCCGAAGCCCTCCCCCGGACCCATGGTGCGCACCACCGACTCGCCGTCCAGCACCTCGACCCGCCCCTCCTCGACGACGTAGAAGCTGTCGCCCGTCTCGCCGGCCTCGAACACGGCGACCCCGGCGGGTACGTCGGACCGGTCGGCGTTCTGCGCCAGCTGCTCGATCGCGGTCACCGGCAGCGGGCGCAGCATCGGCACCCGGCGGAACAGGTCGATGGCCTCGGTCCGCACCTCGACCGAGCGGTCGACGCTCGTGGCGCGCCACCAGAGGAGCACGCAGGCCACCGGCGCCAGCAGGCCGACGGTGACCAGCGCGGCCCGGGCCCCGATCGTCACCACGAGCAAGGGGGCGACCAGCGAGCCCAGGCCGACCCCGAGAGCGCCCAGGCTCTCCAGCAACCCGAAGACCCGGGCGAGCACGGCGTCGGGCACCATCCGCGCCACGAGCGTGAACGCCGTGACGTCGACCATCGCGTTGCCGAAGCCGATCACGGCGGCCGCGGCCAGCGCGACGGCGTACTCCGGCACCACGCCGATCGCGGCCAGGGGCACGCCCCACAGCACGACCGCGACCGCCAGCCAGCGGGTCATGGCCCGGCTGCCCACGAGCAGCGTGCAGGCCGCGCTGCCGACCAGCGCACCGATGCCCACTGCGCCCTGGAGCACGCCGACCTCGGACTCGCCCCGGCCCAGGAGGTCGATGGCCACCACCACCACGAACACCGTGAACGCACCGCGGATGACGGTCTGCAGGAGCACGAAGAAGAAGACGACCCTCACGCCCTCGTTCTCGGAGACGGCGCGCACCCCCTCCCGGATCTCGCCGAGGATCCGACGCTTGCCCACCGGGACCGGCACCCGCTCGTACTTCAGGCCGAGCACCAGGACGGCCGAGAGGAGGCCGCACACGCCGGCGAACACGAACACCGACGCCACGTCGGAGACGCTCACGAGCACCGCGGCCACGAACGGCCCGACGACCACGCTGAACGAGTCGAGCAGGCCGCGCACGACGTTGATGGACGTCAGCTCCTCCGGCGCCCGGCAGAGCAACGGCATCAGGGCGGAGTGGCTGGCGCGGTACGGCGTGAAGGCGATGGTCGAGACGATCGCGAGGGCGTACACGATCCAGGTCGGCCCGCCGGCGATCAGGATCGGCGCGGTGAGCACCGTCGCCAGGCCGCGGACCGCGCTGGAGACGAACAGCACCTTCTCGCGGGGCAGGCGGTCGGCGTACGTCGACACGGCCGGCGCGAGCAGGGCTGCGGGCACCAGGCGGAGCAGGCCGACGAGCCCGACCGCGACCGCGCCGCCGTCGGCGTACGCGACCAGGCTGATGGCGACCGTGAACGCCCACTCGGCGGTGTAGGCGGCGCCGAACGACAGGAGCGCGCGCACGAGGGCGCCGTTGCGGAACAGGCGTCGGTACACCCCCGCATCGTCACCGAAATCCCTATCCGGCGCGAGCGGGCCACGCTACGTTCCCAGGGGTGGTTCCCGGTCCGGGGATGTTTGCGAGCATGCCGAGGAGGCGCCGACCACGGGGCCTCGGGCCCTGGAGGTAACCATGGGAAGACTGCTCGGCATCATCGTCGTCGTCTGGCTGCTCATCGGAGTGGTGGCGGCCGCGCAGCGGGGGTACTTCGGGGACAACGACGACGTCTCGTGCAAGGAAGTGGGCGACACCGCTCTGACGATCGTGGCCGGACCCCTCAACTACGTCGGGGCCAACCCCAAGGTCGACTGCGACGTCGAGGTGCCCCAGCCCTCGACCTGAGGCCTCACTCGGTCTGCAGCGCGGACGCCTCGATCGCCTGGAGCCAGTAGGTCCCGGCATCGCCGAACTCGGCCATCTCGGCGTCGGTGAGGTTGCCCAGGCAACGGACCCACGACTCGGCTCGCGCCAGCTTGCCCAGCTGCAGGCCGGCGTCCAGCGCCTCGCGGAGGTCCGGCAGCGGCGCGAGGTCGCTCCACGGCTCGAGCGCGGCCTCGGACACGCGGGTCAGGCGCGGGTCGTCGGGCTCGCACTCGAGCCGGAACATCAGCGACCGCACCACGACGAGCAGCACGGACAAGGGGTCGCCGAGCACGGCGTCGCCGAAGTCGAAGAAGCGCATCCGACCGTCGACGGAGAACACGTTGTAGCCGTGCAGGTCGTTGTGGACCAGCGTGAGCGGCAGGCCGAGGCCGAGCAGCCGGTCGGCCCACGCCTCCACCTCGGGCAGCCGCGCCCGCAGCCGGGCCGCGGCGTCCGTGTCCAGCCGCCGCGGGTCGCCCTCGGGCAGGGCGGCGTACTGCTCGGTCCGAGTCGCGACGTACGTCGTCGCCTCGGCGGGGCCGAGCCGGCGCAGGCCCGCTCCCTCGAGGTTCGCGAGGTGCGGGGCGACCTCGCGCTGGAGCAGGGCGCCTTCGCGCGCCACCGCGCACCACTGCTCGACCGGGTCGCCGTCGGTGTCCGCGAGCACGGGGCCCTGGTCCGGCGTGAGCAGGAACCCGCGGGAAAGGTCGACGGCCGTCACCGGGACCACCCGGTCCGACAGTCGGGACAGCACGCCGAGGAGGGCCGCCTCGAAGAGCTGACCCGGGCAGTTCTGCTTGGCGAACCACACGTCCCGGCCGTCGGTCACCCGCCAGACCGCCGACCAGCCGCGGATCTTCTGCATCTCCAGCTGCACGTCGCGGTCGAGCACCTCGCTGCACCAGGACCGCATCTCGTCGGCGAACGCGTCCGACTCCCACACCGGTGACACCGGTGCGCCCCGGTCCAGGAGCGGCCAGAGGTCGGGCCGGACCTCAGCCATCGCGACGCTGCATCTCCAGCAGCCGCTCGACGGGCCGGTACCCGAAGTGGCGGTTGGTCGCCTGCATCGCGTGGTTGTCGACGGCGGTGTCGGTGTGGATCGCGACCCGCTCCGGGTGCTCGCGCTGGAGCGATCTCGAGCGTCGCGCACTTGAGGAGCGTGCCCAGGCGGTGACCGCGGTGCTCGGGCATCACCAGGGTGTCGTCCTGGTAGATGTAGTCGGCGCCGTGGGGCAGGTACAGCAGGGAGTAGCCGCCGAGCACACCGTCCTCGAGCCGTCGGGCCGCCGCGGTGATGGAGTGGAAGGACTTCGACGTCCGCTGCTCACCGGCGCGAAGCCGCTCGACGTCGATGACGACCGGCTCGTAGTCGATCTCGCCGATCGGCACGTCGTTCTCCATCCGGGTGCGCATCGCCGCGAACGCCTCGACGTGCTCGTCGGGGCAGCGTTCCTGCCAGGTCAGGATCTCGTACGCCGCGGCGTCGGCCCGAGCACGCGCGCGCAGTGCCTCGATGGCCTCGGCGGGGACCGGGAGCCCGAGCATCAGGTGGTCCTCGCGGTGCACGACCTCGAAGCCGAGCCCGGCCGCGAAGTCGTAGGCCGGTGTCCCCGGCCCGTCGCCGCCGGGTACGTAGACCTCCCCGCAGACGCTCGTACGGCCGTCGGCGACGAGGCGGCCCAGCGCCTCGTCGTACAAGGCCCGGCCGATGCCCTCGCGTCGCCGCTCGGGCAGCACGTTCACCTCGAGGTCCGCCAGGTGCAGGTTGTCCTGGAGGCCGCGAACCGTCTCGGCGGCGCCGACCACCCGGTCGCCGTCGCGGGCGACCAGGAACGTACGCGCGTAGTACTCGTTGCCGCCCTGCGCGAGGGTGTGCAGCCGGTCCCAGGACCGGAGCAACGCGTGCTCGCGGTCGTGGCGCTGCGAGGCCTGCTCGACCGCCCAGAAGGCCCGGAGGGTCGCCTCGTCGGCGGTGTCGACCTCGCTGATCCGGATCACTCCGGCAGCCTGCCCGACCCGCGGTCGTCCGGCCACACGTTTTGGGCCATGCTCGTGCCATGGATCCCGAGCCCCTGAAGTCCCTGCCCGAGAACTGGTCGAAGGCCGTCGCGATCGTCGCGCACCCCGACGACATGGAGTTCGGCGCGGCCGCGGCCGTCGCCCGCTGGACGGGCCAGGGCAAGGAGGTCGTCTACGTCATGGTCACCAGCGGCGAGGCCGGCATCGACGGGATGCACCCCGACGAGTGCCGGCGCGTGCGCGAGGCCGAGGAGATCGAGTCCGCCCGCATCGTCGGCGTCGAGACCGTGGAGTTCCTCGGGCTGCCCGACGGGATCGTCGAGTACGGCGTCCCGCTGCGCCGCACGCTGGCCGAGGTGATCCGGCGGCACCGTCCCGACATCGTGCTCACCGGCAACTTCCGTGACAGCTTCGGGCCGGGCGCGCTGAACCAGGCCGACCACATCGCGGTCGGTCGCGCCCTCCTCGACGCCGCGCGCGACGCCGGCAACCGGTGGATCTTCCCCGACCAGCTCACCGACGGCCTCGAGCCGTGGGGCGGCGTCAAGGCCGTGTGGGCCTTCGGCTCCCCCGAGGGCCGGCACGGCGTCGACACGACGGACACCTTCGACCAGGGCGTGGCGTCGCTGGCCGCCCACGCGGCGTACATCGACGGCCTCGGCTGGGAGAACTGGGACCCGCGCGAGTTCCTCGAGGGCTTCGGCCGCCAGGCCGGGCAGCGGCTCGGCGTCGCCTTCGCCACCACGGCGGAGGTGTACTCGCTGACGTGGGGCGGGGATGACGAGGACTGACGACGTGGGGAGCCTCGCCCCGGACCGATGAGTGCGGCCACCCCCGGAGGTCGGTACGGGCATGGGCAAGCTCACGGCAGTCGAGTACCTCTCCCTGGACGGGGTCATGCAGTCCCCCGGGCGACCCGACGAGGACACCCGGGGCGGTTTCGACCTCGGTGGCTGGGCGTCGGAGGCGCTGGGCGCCGATCCGGAGGCCGCCCAGGCCTCGATGGGCTCCGGCGAGGGCACCACGGCCATGCTGTTCGGCCGACGGACCTACGACGACCTGGTCGGCCACTGGCTCTCGACCACCGACCCGAACCCGTTCACCCAGATCCTCCGGGACACGCCGAAGTACGTCGCCTCGCGGGACCCGGACGCTGTCCTGCCGCACCCGAACTCGTCCCTGCTCCCCGGCGACGCCGTGGCCGCGGTTCGCGACCTCAAGGACGAGGTCGAGGGCGACATCGTGACCCTCGGCAGCGGTGACCTGGTCCGTCAGCTGGCGACGCAGGGCCTGGTCGACGAGTACGTCGTGACCACGATCCCGGTCGTGCTGGGCCGGGGCACCCGGCTGTGGGGCGAGACGTACGCGCCGATGACGGTCATGCGTTCGTTCACCTCGTCCAGCGGCATCGTGGTCGCCACGCTGCGCGTGGAGCGGTGAGCCTGGCACGGTTTCCGACCGACAAACCGTGCCTACCTCACCGCTGACCCGGGTCACCCCCGTGCCGGCCGCGCGACGACCACAGGAGACAGCACGACGGCGGGCCCGTGATGGACCCGCCGTCGAGACTCGCTCCCCCGGTTGGACTCGAACCAACAACCCTCCGGTTAACAGCCGAATGCTCTGCCAGTTGAGCTACAGGGGATCGAAGCCCGCACAGATTAGCAAGGGTCGCAGAGCCCGACTAATCCAGCCCGACTTCGCTGCGGGCGTCCGCCAGGGCGTTCTCGGCGGCCAGCCTGACCACCGGGTCGCCGGGGTCGATGCCCGCGTCGTACTCGTAGAGCCAGCGCACGCCCCGGTCGCCCGCCGGCGACCGCCGGGCGATGACCCGGAGGCCCCGGCGGCCCTCGAGCGGCACGTGCCGGACGAGCAGCACGCTGGCGGTGACCCGCTCGCGGACCAGCTCGAGGAGACGGCGCGGCTCGCCGATCGCGAACCGGTGCTCGGCCCGGACCTCACCCCAGGTGCCGACCTCGATCACCCGGAACACCTCGGTCTCGCGGTCCCAGTCGGCGGCTTCCACGTCCTCCCAGGCCAGGCGCGTACCGCCCAGGTACAGCGCCTCACGCGTGCCCGCCAGCACCTCGCCGGTCGTGGCCTCGGTCCAGGCCAGGACCCGTTCGCCGGGCGCCACGTCGACACGCGGGCGCTTGGCGAAACCCTTCACGAGGCCGTGCCCATGGAGAGCTCGCGGAGCGTACGGCGGTGCTGCTCGAGAGCGACCAGCTCGCCGAACATCCGGTTGTACTCGGTGGCCTGGTCGACGGGGTTGGTGCGCTGGAGACGTGACTTCACGTCCGCGATCCGGCGCAGCGCGGTGAGCTCCTGCAGCCGGTAGACGTGGCCGGCCACGAACGCGGCGTCGGGCTCCTTGGCGGTCTTCAGCGGCTCGACGCCCAGCTCGCTGATCGCCGACTGCACGACGGTGTCGGTGGCGTCGGCACGGATCCGCGAGGCCCAGCCGGCGTCGGCCGTGGCCGGGCCGCCGTTCTTCTCCATCAGCTCCCACACCGCCCGGTAGGTCGGGTGGGTGAAGTCGTTGGCGCCGACGTCGGCGGCCGTCCGGCCCACCGCCTTGGGGTGCTGGAGCAGCAGCTTGAGGGTCTCGCGCTCGATGGCGAACCGAGGTTCGCGCGGGTCGGGCACGGCGGCCCGGGGCGGCTGCCCCTCGGGCGCGGCCACGGCAGCAGCCGGCGCCCGCTCGTCACGAGCAGCGCGCGACGTCGCCCTGCGTACCTCCTCGCGCGCCTGCTCGATGTCGACCCCGACCATGCCCGCGAGCTCGCGCGAGAAGGCGTCGACCTTGGACTTGTCGCGGATCGAGGTCACCAGCCGCGCGGCCTCGCGGACCGCGTCGACCCGGCCGTCGGCCCGGTCGAGGTCGTACTTGCCGACGACGTTGCTGAGCACGAAGCGGTAGAGCGGCACCCGCCGGGCGACCAGCTCGCGCACCGCCCCGTCGCCCTGCTGGATGCGCAGGTCGCACGGGTCGAGCCCGGACGGCTCGACGGCGACGTAGGTCTGCGACACGAAGTTCTGGTCGCCGGCGAACGCCCGGATCGCGGCCTTCTGGCCGGCCGCGTCGCCGTCGAAGGTGAAGATCACCTCGCCGCGGAACTCCTCGTGGTCGTGCAGGAACCGCCGCAGCACCCGAGCGTGCTCGTCGCCGAACGACGTGCCGCACGTCGCCACGGCGGTCGGCACTCCGGAGAGGTGGCAGGCCATCACGTCGGTGTAGCCCTCCACGACGACGGCCTGGGACGTACGCGCCATGTCGCGGCGGGCCAGGTCGATGCCGTAGAGCACCTGGCTCTTCTTGTAGAGAGGGGTCTCGGAGGTGTTGAGGTACTTGGCCTCGATCTTGTCGTCGTCGAAGATCCGGCGCGCCCCGAAGCCGATCGTGTCGCCGCTCGCGTCGCGGATCGGCCACAGCAGGCGGCCGCGGAACCGGTCGTACGCCGACCGGCCCTGCGCCACGAGCCCCGCCGCGATGGCTTCCTCGTCCTTGAAGCCCTTCTGGCGGAGGTGCCGCACCAGCGCCTCACCGTCGCGCGGGGCGAAGCCGATGCCGAACTGCTCCGCCGCGGCCTGGTCGAACCCGCGCTCGCCGAGGAACTGCCGGCCCGCCAGCGCCTCGGGCGACGCGAGCTGGTCGGCGTAGTAGGCCTGGGCGACCTTGTTGGCCTCGACCAGGCGGCCGCGCTGCGGCCCGCGAGGGCGGTCGTCGCGGACGTCGCCCTCCTCGCGGCGCAAGGTCACGCCGTACTTGTCGGCAAGCCGCTCGACCGTCTCGGTGAAGCTCAGCCCGTCGATCTTCATCAGGAACGAGATGACGTCCCCACCCTCGCCGCAGCCGAAGCAGTGCCAGAACTGGCGGGCCGGGGTCACGTGGAACGACGGGGACTTCTCGTCGTGGAAGGGGCACAGGCCCTTCATCGAGCCACCGCCGGCGTTGCGGAGGGTGACGTAGCCGGAGACGACGTCGTCGATGCGCGCCTTCTCGCGCACCTCCGCGATGTCGTCCTCACGGATCCGCCCGGCCACGCGCGGAGTCTATGCCGCACCGCCCACGCCGTACGGCGGGCTGTGGAAGGGGGCCGGGCGGGTGGCACCCCTCCGGGTGGACCGACTCCGGGCCCACGTCGTCAGGATGGACTGATGACCTTCTCGGACCCCGTCGACACCCAGGTGAGCGGTCCCGGCCCGGTGCCCGCGCGCACCGAGGAGCCGACCATCGGCGCCCTCGTCCACGACCTGAGCCAGCAGCTCCCCGACCTGATCCGCTCCGAGCTCCGCCTGGCCCAGGCCGAGGTGACGGAGAAGGGCAAGCGCGCGGGGCTGGGCGTCGGGATGTTCAGCGTCGCCGGGCTGCTGGCCCACTTCGGGGTGGCGGTCCTGATCACCACCGCGATCCTGGCGCTCGACCTGGTCATGCCCGCCTGGCTGGCCGCCCTCATCGTCGCCGTCGTCCTGCTCGCCGCCGGCGGCATCGTCGCGCTGGCGGGCAAGAAGCAGGTGGCCCAGGCGTCGCCGCCCAAGCCCGAGCGGGCCATCGAAGGCGTCAAGGAAGACATCGCGACCGTGAAGGGGGCCCGGCGATGACCCAGTCCACACCCGAGCAGCTCGAGGCCGAGATCGAGGTCCAGCGGGCCCAGCTCGCCGACACCGTCGACCAGCTCACCCAGAAGCTGGACGTCAAGGCGCAGGCCAAGGCCCGGATCAGCCGCATCACGCCGATGACGTACGCCGCGTTCGCCTGCGCCGCGATCCTCGTCGGTGGCCTCGTCTGGTGGCGGGGTCGGCGATGACCAGCCAGAGCACCCAGGGTGCCGACCGGACCGAGCCCACCACGCCCGACCCCGAAGACCCGCGCAAGCCCGACGACCCGACCGACCTCGAGAAGCGGACGTGGGGGTACGTCGCGAAGAAGGTGTGGCGCGAGTTCAGTGACGACCAGTGCACCGACCTGGCGGCGGCGCTGACCTACTACGGCGTCCTCGCCATCTTCCCGGCCGTGCTGGCCCTCAGCGCGATCCTCGGGCTCGTCGGCCAGTCGGAGAAGTCGGTGCAGACCGTCCTCGACGTCATCAGCCCCCTCGTCTCCGAGGATGCCCTCGGCACGATCGAGCCCACGCTGCTCGAGCTCGCCTCGTCCCAGACCGCTGGGTGGGCGCTGCTGTTCGGTGCGGTGCTCGCGTTGTGGTCGGCGTCGGGCTACGTCGGGGCCTTCGCCCGCGCGATGAACCGGATCTACGAGATCGGTGAGGGCCGGCCCTTCTGGAAGCTGCGGCCCGTGATGCTCCTCATCACGCTGGTGGCCATCGCGCTGGTCGCGCTGGTGCTCCTCATGCTCGTCGTCTCGGGGCCACTGGCCCAGTCGATCGGCGACCAGATCGGCCTGGGCGACCAGGCGGTCCAGGTCTGGAACATCGCCAAGTGGCCCGTCATGCTGCTGGCCGTGATCGTGATCGTGGCGATCCTCTACTACGCCACGCCGAACGTGCAGCAGCCCAAGTTCCGCTGGGTCTCGGTGGGCGCCGTCGTCGCGATCGTGATCTGGATGGTCGCCTCGGCCGGGTTCGCCTTCTACGTCGCGAACTTCGCGTCGTACAACAAGACCTACGGCTCGCTGGCCGGCGTCATCATCGGCCTGGTCTTCCTGTGGCTGACCAACGTCGCGCTGCTGCTCGGGGCGGAGATCGACTCCGAGCTCGAGCGGGGCCGCCAGCTCCAGGCCGGCATCGCCGCCGAGACCGAGCTCCAGCTGCCCGCCCGCGACACCCGCAACATCGAGAAGGCCGCCGAGAAGGAAGCCGACGACGCCGCCCGCGGCCGCAGCATCCGCCAGCACGCCGACCAGCACAGCTCCTCAGACTGACACCATCGACCCATCACCCCCATCAGGAGGAACCATGAAGAAGCTCACCCTGCTGCTCGCCGTCGGGATCGGCTACGTGCTGGGCGCCCGCGCCGGCCGGGCCCGCTACGACCAGATCAAGAACCTCGCCTTCAAGGTGAAGGAGGACCCGCGCGTGCAGTCCGCCGCCTCGACGGTCGCCGACACCGCCCGGCAGCAGGCGCCGGTCGTCGCCGACAAGGTCACCAGCGCCGCCTCGAGCGCCGCGTCCGCCGCGGCCGCGCACTCGCCGTTCGGGTCGTCCCACGACGACGAGCTCCTCGAGCAGCTCGACCCCGACAGCACCGCGCGCCAGGAGAACCCGTACCCGAAGGGCGACCTGCCGTAAGGCCTCAGCCGAGCCGGTCGTGCCGGGCGACCGCACTGGCGTCGGTCAGCGACGCCACCTGGTCGATCACGGCCCGGTGGCGCCCGGCGTCGTCGCGTCGCGGCGCGCCAGTCGTCGGCGTACTGCGTGTCGAGCGCGTCCGGACCGACCGCGGAGAGTCGCTCGACGAGCCGGGCCAGCAGCTCGCGCTGGCGGCCCATCAGCGCGACCCGGTCGTCGGCCCGCATCACGTAGTGCGCGGCGATGCCCTTGAGGACGGCGATCTCGCGCTCGGTCTCGGCCGGCACGACGAGATCGGCGCGGTAGCGCACGAGCGGCCCGTCGGCGGCGGCGAAGGTCGCGTCCTGCACCGCCCCGCAGAACCGGCCGATCAGGTCGCTCGTCAGGTTCTTCAGCGCGGCCAGGTGGCGGCGCGACCCGTCGTACGCCGCACCGGGCCAGCCGTCCACCGCCCGCAGGCCCGCGAGGGCGTCGTCGAGGTCGGCGTCGTCGGCGTCGGGGAGGTACCACTCGCGGACGGTCGCCCACACGGCGTCCCGGTCGAGCGCGTGCAGCCCGATGCGACCCGCCACGACGCCGTCCTCGACGTCGTGGACGGAGTACGCCACGTCGTCGGCGAGGTCCATGACCTGCGCCTCGAGGCAGCGGCGGCGGCCACCGGCCTCCCCCGCCCCGACGCGTACCCAGTCGAAGATCGGCCGGTCGTCGACGTACACCCCGAACTTGCGGATCACCCGCGGTGAGCCGTCGGCGTGCACGCCCTGCGGCTCGTCGGCCTCGGCCGAGGACCACGGGTACTTCGTGCAGGCGTCGAGGGTGGCGCGCGTCAGGTTGAGCCCCACGGAGCCGTCCGGACCGAACGTCTTCGCCTCGAGGCGCGTCAACAGGCGGAAGGTCTGCGCGTTCCCCTCGAACCCGCCGTAGCCGGCACTGAGCTCGGCGAGCACGCGCTCCCCGTTGTGCCCGAACGGCGGGTGGCCGAGGTCGTGCGCCAGGGCGGCGGTCTCCACGATGTCGGGCTCGCAGCCCAGGGCCCGCGACAGGTCCCGCGCGACCTGCGCCACCTCGAGGCTGTGGGTCAGCCGGTTGCGCACGAAGTCGTCGGACTGCGGCCCGACGACCTGGGTCTTGGCGGCCAGCCGCCGCGACGCCGCCGCGTGCACCACCCGGGCGCGGTCGCGCTCGAACGGCGTCCGTTCGGGAGCGGCCACGCGCTTGGGCGGCTCGTCGACGAAGCGCTCGCGGTCGGCGGCGGCGTACAGGTCCATCCCAGTCATCGTGGGCGACCCTAGCGAGGCGTCAGGTCAGTAGACGGACACGTGCACGTGGTCGTAGTGGTTGGCGGTGGCCGAACCACGGCTCGGGAACGTCCGCCAGCCCTCGCCGGCGCGCACCGGGGTCCAGATCCGCTGGGCCCAGAGGATGTCGTAGAGGTGCAGCTCGGAGGCGTGCGCCCGCAGGAACTCCGCGATGGCGTTGCCGAGCGAGGCGTCGCTGGTCATGATGTCGAGCGCGCGGCCCGAGGAGTGCTCGCCGTGGTTGTCCCACCCGCCGTACGACGTGATCTGCGGGAAGGCGTGGCACACCGAGCGGTAGACGTAGACGGCGTTGGACGTCAGGCCGCTCTCGACGCCCGGGTCCGGGCAGGGCGCCATCGAGAGCCCGGCGCCGACACCGAGCGCGACGGGCTTCTCCTTGCTGAGGTAGCCGTCGGTGACCCACCGGCTCTTGCCCGCGACCACGATCTCGACGCGCTCGCCGGCCTGGCGGCCGGTGACGAGCACCTGCCGGGAGGCGGGGATCTCGCCGACCTGCTGGGCGTCCTCGCCGGACTGGGTCCAGAGGTTGAGCACGGTGGTCGTCCAGAGCTTCGTGCCGTTGTTCACGGCCTTGCGGACGGCGGTCGCGGTGGCGGCCAGCGCGCCGTCGGCGCGGGCCTCCTTCACGGCGTCCTTGTTGTCCTGCTTGCGAGAGGCCGAGCGGGACACCACGAAACGCTCGGATGCGTCCGCGGACGCGGCCAGCGACGTCGAGGACAGCGAGGCCGTCAGGGGGCGGGCGTCGGCGGCAACCAGGTCGCGGGCGACCGGCCCGGCCCCGAGGACTCCCACGGCGACCACGCTGGTGGTCGCGACGACGGCGAGTCCGGCCGAGAGCTTCTGGGCGGTCGGGAGGTTGCTGATGAAGCGGCGGGCATCGGTGTCCCGCTTGTGGCGATGATCTGCCACAGCGCTGATCCTTTGCTGATAGACGTCAGGGGGCGGACCGCTTCCCGAGAGGGATAGTTGATAACGAAACGGACACGAAGTCGTGAGTCAAGCACAGATGTCAGGGCGTGTCCGAATCTCCCCCCAGGTTCCCCAGGGTGTTCCCCGTCACTGGTCAGGTGGGCCGGCTCACCCGCCCGTGGTCTCGTTGCTCTCCTCCTGGACGTGGCTGCCGGCCCCGTCGGCGTCGTCGAGCCAGCCCTCGGGGAGGGCCACCTTGGCCCGCGGCGAGCCCTGGCGGCCGCGGGGCGTGCCCAGCTCGGAGACGGGGAACGGCTCGGCCGGGTCGAGGTCGTCGAGCAGCGCGTCGAGGCTGGCCAGGGAGTCGACCAGCGCCAGCGAGTGACGCAGCGTGCCGCCGGCGCGGAAGCCCTTGAGGTACCACGAGACGTGCTTGCGGAACTCCTTGCAGCCCCGCTCCTCCCCCATGTGCTCGCAGAGCAGCTCGGCGTGGCGGCGCATCACGGCACGTACCTCGCCCAGCGCGGGCAGCACGGGGGCGGACGGCCCGCCCGGCGCGAAGGCGGCCGCCAGGTCGCGGAAGAGCCACGGGCGCCCCAGGCAGCCGCGGCCCACGACCACGCCGGCCGCGCCCGTCTGCTCGACCATCCGGACCGCGTCGCCGGCCTCCCAGATGTCGCCGTTGCCCAGCACGGGCAGCGAGACGTGCTCGACGAGCCGGGCGATGGCGTCCCAGTCGGCCTCGCCCGAGTAGGACTGCGCCACCGTGCGTCCGTGCAGGGCGATGGCCGCGCAGCCCGAGTCCTCGGCGATCCGGCCGGCGTCCAGGTAGGTCAGGTGGTCCTCGTCGATGCCCTTGCGGGTCTTCATGGTGACCGGGACGCCGTACGGCGTCGCGGCGCCGACGGCCGCCGTCAGGATCTCGCCGAGCAGCCCGCGCTTCCAGGGCAGCGCGCCGCCGCCGCCCTTGCGGGTCACCTTGGGCACCGGGCAGCCGAAGTTGAGGTCGATGTGCGCGACGCCGTACTCGGCGCAGAGGATCTCGGCGGCCTTGCCGACGTAGACCGGGTCCGTGCCGTAGAGCTGGACCGACCGGATCCTCTCCAGGTCGTCGAAGACCAGCATCTTCAGGGTGGTCTCGTCGCGCTCGACGAGACCGCGCGACGTGATCATCTCGCAGACGAAAAGCCCAGACGTCCCCTGCGCTGCCATTTGTTCCAGGCAGAGCCGCCGGTACGCCGCGTTGGTGATGCCCGCCATCGGCGCCAGCACCACCGGGGTCTCGACCGTGAGCGACCCGAGGGTCAGCGAGGTCGGCAGCGTCGAGGTGGGCATCGAGCCATTGTCGCGACCACGCGGTCGCGGCGCGAAATCCCCCGTCGCTGGTTTCGTGACGGGACTTCGTCCCTCCTCAACCAGCGGAGGGCGACTTCTTGGGCTTCTCGGGCTCGGTGACCTTGCCGACCCAGGTGATCGGGTTGAACTTCTCCGTCGGCCGGAAGGTGACCGCGTCGACCTCCCCACGCTTGGGGACCAGGTACGCCTGGCACACGGTGACCTTCTCACCGGTGACGAAGCCGTCCGGCAGGGCGGGGCTGGGGCAGGGCTTGAACTCCTTCTTGAACGCGCTCGACTCGACCAGCGCGTTGGCGCCGTCGAGGACGTAGAGCGGGATGCGTTGCCCGCTGAGGTCCTGGTCGCCGACGTTCGCCACGGTCATCGTCACGTAGTAGAGGGAGGAGCCGCGGCCAGCGGCGTCGAGCTGCCAGTTCTGCAGGGCCTTGATGTCGGCCTCGACGACCTTGCGCACGTTCACGTTGAGCACGCCCACCTGCTCCTTCTCCGGCCGCCAGGCGACCGTCGCCTGCTCGCCGAACCCCAGCTCGCTGCCGGGATCGGTGAGCACCACGCCGGTGGGGACGGGCAGGTACGGCGCGGGCTTGCTGCCCGGGGTCGCAGCGCCGCCGCTCGCGGCCGACGTACCGTCCTCCGCGGCGTCGCCCGTCGGCGAGCCGGACCCGGACGAGCCGTCGCCCGCAGTGCAGGCCGCGAGCACGAGGGCCGCCGCGAGCGCGGCGAGCGCGCGCGGGGCCCGCCTCAGCACCCGGCTCAGCAACCGACCAGGCGCTCGGCGAAGTACGACGTCACCTGGTCGAGGGCGATCCGCTCCTGCTTCATGGTGTCCCGCTCGCGGATGGTCACGGCGTGGTCGTCGAGGGTGTCGAAGTCGACCGTCACGCAGTACGGCGTGCCGACCTCGTCCTGACGCCGGTAGCGGCGGCCGATGGCGCCGGAGTCGTCGAAGTCCACGTTCCAGCCCAGGCCACGCAGCGCGGCGGCGAGGTCCTTGGCCTTGGGGCTCAGGTCGGCGTTGCGGCTCAGCGGCAGGACCGCGACCTTGATCGGTGCGAGGCGCGGGTCGAGCTTGAGCACGACGCGCTTGTCGACGCCGCCCTTGGTGTTGGGCGCCTCGTCCTCGGTGTAGGCGTCCATGAGGAACGCCATCATCGCCCGGTTCGGGCCGAGCGCGGGCTCGATCACGTAGGGGACGTAGCGCTCGCCGGAGGCCTGGTCGAAGTACGAGAGGTCCTGACCGGAGTACTCGCTGTGCTGCTTGAGGTCGAAGTCGGTGCGGCTGGCGATGCCCTCGAGCTCCTCGAAGCCACGCTCCGAGAAGCCGAAGTTGTACTCGATGTCGACGGTCCGCTTGGAGTAGTGGCTGAGCTTCTCCTGCGGGTGCTCGTAGTGGCGCAGGTTGTCCGAGCTGATGCCGAGGTCGGTGAACCAGCGGGTGCGCTCGTCG
Source organism: uncultured Actinomycetota bacterium (assembly GCA_963839565.1). Lineage (GTDB taxonomy): Bacteria > Actinomycetota > Actinomycetes > Propionibacteriales > Nocardioidaceae > Nocardioides. Next base: position 22,672 of record CAWIVR010000019.1, read on the forward strand.
ATCCAGTACTGGTGCCACTCCTCGTCCTCGCCCGGCTTGACGAAGTACTCCATCTCCATCTGCTCGAACTCGCGCGTGCGGAAGATGAAGTTGCCGGGCGTGATCTCGTTGCGGAAGCTCTTGCCCATCTGGGCGATGCCGAACGGCGGCTTCTTGCGGCTGCTCGTGACGACGTTCGCGAAGTTCACGAAGATGCCCTGGGCGGTCTCGGGCCGCAGGTAGTGCAGCCCGGACTCGTCCTCGATGACGCCGAGGTACGTCTTCAGCATCATGTTGAACTGACGCGGAGGGGTCCAGGTGTTGCGGTTGCCGCAGTTGGGGCACGGGACCGACTCGTTGAGGTCGACCGTGTCCGGGTCGTCGATCCCCTTCTTGCCGGCGTAGTCCTCCTGCAGGTGGTCCTGGCGGAACCGCTTGTGGCACGACTGGCACTCGACGAGCGGGTCGCTGAACGTCTTGAGGTGGCCGCTGGCCTCCCACGTCTTGGTCGGCAGGATGACGCTGGAGTCGAGGCCGACGACGTCGTCGCGGGTGGTGACCATCGAACGCCACCACTGGCGCTTGACGTTCTCCTTCAGCTCGACGCCGAGCGGTCCGTAGTCCCAGGCACTGCGGGTGCCGCCGTAGATCTCGCCGGACGGGTAGACGAAACCGCGTCGCTTGCAGAGGGAGACGATCGTGTCGAGGACGTTGGTGGGGGTGGCCACGGGGAAGCTCCTGGGTCTGGCAATCAGTCTGGCCGGCTGGCTGTCGGTCGGAAGCCGTCAGCCTATCGAGGGGGCCCCCGTCGATCTGAATTGGGCGACGTTGAGGTCGGTCCCGGGCTCGACGACCTCGTAGGCGCTGGGCTCGTCGACGGCCCGGCTCAGCACGGGGACCGCGGTGAGCTTCACGTCGTACGCCGACAGCGCTCGTCGGTAGGCCCCGACGCTCTCCCACTCGGTGGTCAGCACCCACAGCTCCGGGTCGTCGGTGTTGCGCCCGACCGTGCTGTGCGTGAACCCGGGCCGCTCCGCCAACGTCTCCCGCGCCCGCTGCAGGTCGCCGCGGAACTGCTCCTGCTGCTCGGCGGGTACCCGGAAGCGGTTGACCACGATCACGTCGGTGAGCGTAATCCGCCGGTCGAGGAGGGCGCGCTAGCGCCTGTCGCGAGACCCGGTGACGACCACCCGTCACCTCGCTGGGTCTCGTGACGGGCCTTCGGCCCTCCTCGACCAACGAGACGTGCGGCGGGTCGATTGCGTTCGTACCCTCCGCGACGTCACAGTGGCGCTGCCCCCGATCCCACCCGCCCGAGGAGCTCCTGACACGTGGCCGCGCCCGACCGCACCCGCCTGCCCCTCGACGTCGACACGTCCGCCCGGCCGATCCGGCCCGTCGAAGCGGTCCCGGGGTCGCCGAACGTGGTCATCGTGCTCATCGACGACATGGGCTTCGGGGCGTCGTCGGCGTACGGCGGGCCGTGCGAGATGCCGACCGCGCAACGGCTGGCCGACGACGGGCTGCGCTACAGCAGGTTCCACGTCACGTCGCTGTGCTCGCCGACCCGCCAGGCCCTGATGACCGGTCGCAACCACCACTCCGTGGGCATGGGGGTGACCAGCGAGATGTCGACGCCGGAGCCCGGCTACCACGGCTACCGGCCGGCGAGCGCCGCCACGATCGCGCAGATCCTCAGCGGCAACGGCTACTGCACGGCGGCGGTCGGCAAGTGGCACCAGACCCCGCCGGTGGAGGTCAGCCCGTCGGGGCCGTTCCAGCGGTGGCCGATGGGCGAGGGCTTCGACTTCTTCTACGGCTTCATGGGCGCGGAGATGAACCACTGGTACCCGCAGCTCTACCAGGGCCGCTACGCCGTCGAGCCGGACCGGTTGCCCGAGGACGGCTACCACCTGTCCGAGGACCTCGTGGACAACGCCATCTCCTGGGTGGAGAACCAGCAGGCGATCACGCCCGAGCGGCCCTTCTTCACCTACCTGGCGCTCGGCGCGACGCACGCGCCGTTCCACGTCGCGGCCGAGTGGCGCGACAAGTACGCCGGCCGGTTCGACGACGGCTGGGACGCGCAGCGGGACCGGACCCTGGCCCGTCAGAAGGAGCTCGGCATCGTGCCGGAGTCCGCCGCAGCTGGCCCCCTGGGCCGAGGGCGTGCCGCACTGGGACGAGCTCGACGAGACCGAGCAGCGCGTCGCCGCGCGGTTCATGGAGACGTACGCCGGGTTCGCCGAGCACGCCGACGTGCAGGTCGGCCGGTTCGTCGACGCCCTGGAGGAGATGGGCGTCCTCGACGACACGCTGATCTTCTACCTGCTCGGCGACAACGGGGCCTCCGGCGAGGGCGGCCCGCGCGGCACCTTCCGCGAGCACCTGGTCGGGCACGGCATCCAGGACGACACCGCCGACATGGCCGCTCGGCTGGACACCCTCGGCGACCCCACGACGTACGCCATCTACCCGGTCGGCTGGGCGCTGGCCATGAACACGCCGTACCCGTGGACCAAGCAGCTCGCGCACCTCGGCGGCACGCGCGACGGCATGATCGTGCGCTGGGGCAACGGGATCGAAGCCCGCGGCGAGATCCGCCACCAGTGGCACCACGTCATCGACGTGCTGCCCACCATCCTCGAGGCCGCGGGGCTCGAGGTCCCCGAGTCGTTCGGCGGCGTGGCGCAGCAGCCGGTCGAGGGCACCAGCCTGGGCTACAGCTTCGACGACGCCGACGCTCCGGACCGGCGCAGCACGCAGTACTTCGAGATGATCGGCAACCGCGGCGTCTACCACGACGGCTGGACCGCGGTCACCCGCCACGGCGTCCCCTGGGAGATGGTGGACACCCCGAAGCGGCCCTTCGACGAGGACGTCTGGGAGCTCTACGACCACGGCGACGACTGGAGCCAGGCGCACGACCTGGCCGACAAGGAGCCCGAGCGGCTGCGGGAGCTCCAGGACGTCTTCCAGCGCGAGGCCGAGAGGTACCAGGTGCTCCCCCTCGACGACCGGGTGACCGAGCGGGAGAACCCCGACGTCGCGGGCCGGCTCGACCTGCACCTCGGCCGCTCCACGCTGTCGTTCGGCCCGCGCGTCGGCCGGCTCACCGAGGAGGCGGCCCCCAACGTCAAGAACCGCTCCCACGTCATCACCGCCGACCTCGAGGTGGTCACCGGCACCAACGGGGTCGTCGTCGCGCAGGGTGGCCGGTTCGGCGGGTGGTCCCTGTACGTCGTCGGCGGCGTGCCGCACTACGCCTACAACTTCGTCGGCCGCGACCTCACGGTCGTCCGTGGCGGCAAGCCGATGGGCCCGGGCCGCCACGACCTGGTCGCCCGGTTCGGCTACGACGGCGGACCGCCCGGCAGCGGAGCCGACGTGACCCTCGAGGTCGACGGCGTCGCCGTCGGGTCGGGGCGCATCCCGGTGACGACGGCGTACTACTTCTCCTTCGACGAGACCTTCAACGTCGGGGTCGACCGCGGCACCCCGGTCGTCGACGACTACCTGCCGGTGCGCAACCGGTTCGAGGGCGTCATCCACCGCGTGCGGTTCGACCTGGGCGAGGTCGCCGATCCCGGCACGCTCGCGGAGCGCGCGCGGGCGGTGACGGTCCACCAGTAGGGGGTGTTCGGGCTCAGCCCGCAGCAACGCCGACGATGGCGACGACACCGAGCAGGAGGACCCCGAGCACCAGGGCCAGCCCGGTGGCCGCGATCCGTCGTTCGTGTCCGAGCCACACGAAGGCGACGGACCCGGCCGTCCCCATCAGGGTGACGGCCAACCCGACGGGACCGAGCCCCCGCCCCGCCACGTGGGCGACCAGCAGGCCGGCCGCGACGAGCGACAGCGCCGTACGCCGCCACGACAGCAGCGTCCGTTCGAACTGGTCGTGCGAGTCGTTGTCGCGGCGCGAGGTGCTCACAGCACGAGCACCACGAGCGCCGCGGCCACCACCATCAGCACCAGGGCGAACCACGCCAGCACGGCGGTGGACGGCAACGGTCGGCGCACCCGCATGGCGCGCTCGGTGGCGGCCCAGCGGACCCACGCGGCGGTCGCACCGAGCAGTCCGAGCACCACCAGGACCAGCGCGATGGCCGTCTGCAGGCCTCGAGGGCCGTCGAGGTCGACGGCGTCGAGGGCGACGCCTCCCGCCAGCAGGGCCAGCGAGGTGCGGACCCAGGCGAGGAAGGTGCGCTCGTTGGCCATGGAGAACCGCGGATCGGGCGTCGAGCCGGCGCCGTACACCCACGACGGCCACCGGCCGCGGTCGTCGTCGGGGTCCACGGGCCTGAGCCTAGGCGGCCCGGCACTCCTCCCGTTCGCGCAACGTCATACGAACGGTGGTCTCCAGGCCTCCGGATCGTATGACGTCGTGGCCGGACCGCCAGCCGTTGGCCCGCGACGACGCCGCCGAGCACGAGCACCATGCCCAGCGCCTGGGCCCAGCCGAACAGCTCGCCGGCGAACAGGACGCCGAGGAGGGTGCCGACGACGGGGTTGACGAGTCCGACGATCGCGACCGCGCCGGCGGGCATCCGGACCAGCCCGCGGAACCAGCAGTAGTACGCGACGGCGGTGCCCATGGTCGTCAGCCACAGCAGGCCGCCGAGGTTCGTGGCGGACAGGGCGGGCGGAGCGCCCTCGACGAGCAGCGCGACCGGCACCAGCACCAGCCCGCCCGCGACGAGCTGCCAGGAGATGGTGGTCAGCATGTCGGTCGGCGAGGGCCACCGCTTGACCAGCACGAAGCCCAGGGCGGAGACGACGACGGACCCGACGGCCGCGACCAGGCCGAGCGTCGAGAGCTCGCCACCCGCCCGCAGCACGAGCAGCCCGACGCCGAGGAGGCCGACCAGGGCGGCGACCACGCGGCGTACGCCGGGACGCTCGCCCAGGGCGGGCAACGCGATGGCCATCACCGCGAGCGGCGACATCGCCTGCACCGTGGCGGCCAGGCCGCCGGGGAGCTCGTACGCCGCCAGGAAGATCAAGCGGGAAGAACAGCCCGATGTTGCACAGCCCCAGCAGCGCGGCCTTCCACCACCAGTCGCCGTGGGGCAGCTGCCGTCGCCACGCGAGCAGCACCAGCCCGGCGGGCAGGGCGCGGGCCGCGGCGGCGAACAGCGGCCGGTCGGGCGGGAGGAAGTTCTCCGTGACGATGTACGTCGTCCCCCACGCGATCGGCGCGACCGCGGTGATCAGCAGGGTCCGCATCGAGGTATCTTCCATGGAAAGTAATATACCTTCCGTGGAAGATATGATCAAGCCATGACCGCCGACCAGCCCGACGCCGTGGACCGCATCGCCGAGCAGTGGGCCCGGGAGCGCCCGGAGCTCGACGTCGGGCCGATGCTCGTCGTCGGCCGCATCCACCGGGTGGCCGAGCTGCTCGACCAGGGCCTGCGGCCGGTGTTCGCCCAGGCCGAGCTGGGCAACGGCGACTTCGACGTGCTCGCGTCCCTGCGCCGCGCCGGGGCGCCGTACAAGCTGACGCCCACCGAGCTGGCCGGCACCACGATGGTGACCTCCGGGGCGGTGACCAAGCGGGTCGACCGGCTGGTGCAGCAGGGGCTCGTCGAGCGCACCGTCAGCTCGACGGACGGCCGCGGCCGGGTCGTCGCGCTCACGAGGAAGGGCAAGCAGGTCCAGGAGCACCTGCACCCGCAGCACCTCGCCAACGAGGACCGGCTGCTCGCCGCCCTCGACGCCGACGAGCGTCGCCAGCTCGGCGACCTCCTGAGCAAGCTGCTGCTCAGCCTCGAGGACTGAGCCCGGACTCCACCCGCGCGAGCCGCGAGCGGATGTCCTCGAGCGCCGAGCGGATGGGCGCGGAGATGCCCGCGAAGGTGATCGACTCGCGCGCATACCGGTACGCCGACAGGGCGGTCGCCACTCCTCGCAGGGCCTGCTCGTGCTTGAGGCCCATGTCCGCCAGGGTGCGCCGCGCCAGCTCACGCGTCGGGCCGGCCGTCAGGGCGAGCAGCAGGTGCTCGGTCCCGACGTAGGAGTGGCCGAGCCCGCGGGCCTGCTCCACGGCCAGCTCGAGGGCGTCGTCGAGCGGCCCCGCCCCGCCGTCGCGGGCCTGGCGCGCCCGGAGCTCGTCGTGGAAGTCCTCGGGCGCGATGTCGGCCGCCTCGAGGACGCTCAGCGCCAGACCCCCGGACTCGACCATGGCGCCGACCAGGTCGACCGTGGTCGGGTCGCCGTCGGCGGCCTCGCGCGCCTTGGCCACCACGCCGGCCGCGCGGCGGGTGAAGCTGTCCTCGCCGGCCGGGGCCGAGCCGTCGACGCCCTGGCTGCTGGCCACGGCATCGGCCAGCGCCTGCTGGCAGACGGCCGAGACCGGGATCCCGGCGGCCTTGACCTCGCTGGCCAGCTCGTCGGGCAGGTACACGTTGATCTTCGGAGACATAACCCCAAGATAACCCCACCGGTTCTTCCTGTCACGCGATCGGGCTGTTTGACAACCATTCTCAACTCTGATGAGAATGGTTCTCATGCGTTGGCTGGCCGCCCTGCTCCTCGCCGTGCCCCTCACGGGGTGCGCGGCGTCGGCGGCCGACGACGGACGGCTGCAGGTGACCGCCGGCTTCTACCCCCTGGTCTGGGTCTCGGAGCGGGTCGGCGGCGAGCACGTGGACGTCACCGGCCTGACCGACCCCGGCGTCGAGCCGCACGACATCGAGCCGACGTTCGCGCGCACCGTCGCCCTGGCCCGCGCCGACCTGGTCGTCGTCGAGCACGGCCTCCAGCCGGCCATCGACGAGGCGGTCGCGCAGAACGCCGAGGGCCGGGTGCTGGACGTCACCGACGTGGTTCACCTGCACGATGGCGACGGGCACGCCGAGGAGGAAGGGCACGACCACGGCGAGGTCGATCCGCACTTCTGGCTCGACCCCCTGCTGCTCGCCGACGCCGGCGACGCGGTGGCCGCGGACCTGGCCGAGCTCGACCCACCGAACGCCGCGTCGTACGCCGCGAACGCCACCGCCCTGCGCGCCGACCTCGAAGACCTCGACGGCGAGTTCGTCTCCGGCCTGGCCGACTGCGAGCGACACGTGGTCGTGTCGAGCCACGACGCGTTCGGGTACTGGGGCAGGTACGGGATCGAGGTCGCCCCCGTCGCCGGCCTGACCCCGGACGCCGAGCCGACGCCCGCCGGCCTTGCCCGGCTCCAGGAGCTGATCCACGAGGAAGGCATCACCACGGTGTTCTCCGAGCGGCTGGCCAGCCCGAAGCTCACCGACGCGCTCGCCCGCGACCTCGACCTGCGCACGGCCGTCCTCGACCCGATCGAGGGGCTCGCGAGCGACGACGCCCAGGACGACTACCTCTCGCTGATGCGAGCCAACCTCACCGCCCTCGAGGAGGCCAACGGATGCACCCCGTCCAGCTGACCGCCGGCTCGGTCGCGATCGGCGGCCGACCGGTGCTGCGCGGCATCGACCTGACGGTCGAGACCGGCGAGTTCGTGGCCCTGATGGGCGCCAACGGCTCGGGCAAGACCACCCTGGTCCGGGCCCTCACCGGCCTGCTCCCCCTGGCGTCCGGCGAGCTGCGCCTGTTCGGGACGCCCTTCGCCGAGTACGACGCGTGGTCGCGGATCGGCTTCGTCCCGCAGCGCCCGGGTGCGTCCTCGGGCGTCCCGACGTCGGTGTGGGAGGTGGTCGCGTCCGGCCGCCTCACGCGGCGTCGCCTGCTGCGCCCGCTGTCGCGCGCCGACCGCGCGGCCATCGACCACGCCCTCGACGTGGTCGGCCTGCCGGACCGGCGCCACGAGAGGGTCACCTCCCTGTCCGGCGGGCAGCAGCAGCGGGTGCTGATCGCCCGCGCGCTCGCCGGCGAGCCGGACCTGTTCGTGCTCGACGAGCCGACCGCCGGGGTCGACCTGCCGAGCCAGCAGGCGCTGGCCGACGCGCTCGGCCGCCTCAAGGCCGCGGGCGCCACCGTCGTCCTGGTGGCCCACGAGCTCGGCCCCCTCGCGCCGCTCGTCGACCGGGCGGTCGTGATGCGCGACGGCCGGATCACCTACGACGGGCCGCCGCTCGCCGACCACGAGGTGCACCACCCGTCGTACGGCGACCCGCACACGCACCACCACCACATCGACGGGACGCCGACGTCCCGGCACGACCACGCCCCGCACCTCGACCTGCCCGTGGACCGCCGATGAGCTCCATCGGCTTCTGGGAGCTGCTCTCCCTCGACTTCATGCAGCGGGCGCTGCTGGCCGCGGTGTTCACCGGGCTCGCGGCCCCCGCCGTGGGCACGTACCTCGTGCAGCGACGGCTGTCGCTGATGGGCGACGGCATCGGCCACGTCGCGGTCACGGGCGTCGCCCTCGGGCTGATCACGGGCACCTCCCCCACCTGGACCGCGGTGGTGGTCGCGACGCTCGGCGCGATCGCGATCGAGCTGATCCGCAGCCGCGGGCACACCAACGGCGACGTGGCGCTGGCCCTGATGTTCTACGGCGGCCTGGCGGGCGGCGTCCTGCTCACCGGCCTGGGCAACCAGAGCACCTCGCTGCTGCAGACGTACCTCTTCGGCTCGATCACCACGATCTCCCCGACCGACGTGTGGGTCACCATCGCGCTCGCGGCCGTGGTGATCGCGGTGTGCGTCGGGCTGTCCCCGCAGCTGTTCGCGGTGTCCCACGACCCCGAGTTCGCGCAGGTGGCCGGTCTCCGGGTGACCGCCTACAACCTGGCGATCGCCGTACTCGCCGCGGTCTCGGTCACCGTGGCGATGCGCACCGTCGGCCTGCTGCTCGTCTCGGCCCTGATGGTCGTGCCGGTCGCGACGTCCCAGCAGCTCGCCCGGTCGTTCCGGACCACGCTGGTCGCGGCGATGCTGCTCGGCATCGCCGCGTCGGTCGGCGGCCTGCTGCTCGCGGCGTACGCGTCGTTCTCCGCCAACGTGGCGCCCGGCCCGACCATCGTGCTGCTGTCGCTGGCCGGGTTCGCCGCGGCGTGGCCGCTCGGGGTGTGGCTGCGGTCGCGGCAACGGCTGCGCGCCCCGTTCGCGCCGATCGTCCCGGAGGGCCACACATGGCCGATCGACGCCGCGCGCACGGGCACGTGCACGGCGAGGACTGCGGCCACCTGGCCGTCGAGCACGGCGACCACGTCGACTACGTGCACGACGGGCACCGCCACGCGCCCCACGGAGAGCACTATGACGAGCACTGACGGTTCCGGGCCGCGGCCCACCAAGCAGCGGCTGGCCGTCCTCGAGGCGCTGGCGTCGGTCGACGACTTCCGCTCGGCCCAGGAGGTGCACGAGATCCTGTCGTCGTCCGGGTCCTCGGTCGGGCTCGCCACCGTGTACCGGACCCTCCAGCTGTACGCCGACCAGGGCGACGTCGACGTGCTCCGTCGCGAGGACGGCGAGGCGATCTACCGGCGCTGCTCGGAGACCCACCACCACCACCTCGTCTGCCGCTCCTGCGGCGCGACCGTCGAGGTCGAGGGCCCCGCCGTCGAGCGCTGGACCACCTCCATGGCCGCCGAGCACGGCTTCACCGCCGTCAGCCACACCCTCGAGATCTTCGGTACCTGCGGCGCCTGCGGTCACGAGTGACCGACCGTTGTGGTACTCCCTGCAGTTCCGGGGTCAGAGCGGGCCGGTAGTCACCCCAACGACGGGATTACTCCGCAGCCGGTCACGCCTTCCCGTACCTCCGGTCGCGCTGGGCGTAGAGCTCGATCGCCTTCCACAGCTCGATCCGGTCGCAGTCGGGCCAGAGGACGTCGGTGAAGATCAGCTCGGCGTACGCCGCCTGCCAGAGCATGAAGTTCGAGAGCCGCTGCTCCCCCGACGTCCGCCAGATCATGTCGGCGTCGCCGACCTCGGGGACGTAGAGGTGACGGGCGAAGGTCCGCTCGTCGACCTTCTCGGGGTCGAGGCGGCCGGCGGCCACCTCGCGCGCGATCGAGCGGGCGGTGTCGGCGACCTCGGCGCGACCGCCGTAGTTGACGCACATCGTCAGGGTCAGCACCTTGTTCGAGCGCGTCAGCTCCTCGGCGACCTGCAGCTCGCGGATCACCGACTTCCACAGCCGCGGGGTCCGGCCGGCCCACCGGACCCGGACGCCGAGCTCGTTCATCTCGTCGCGGCGGCGCCGGATCACGTCGCGGTTGAAGCCCATCAGGAACTTGACCTCGTCGGGCGAGCGGGTCCAGTTCTCGGTGGAGAAGGCGTACGCCGAGATCGCCTTCACACCGATCTCGATGGCGCCCTCGACCACGTCGAACAGCGAGTGCTCACCCATCTCGTGCCCGCGCGTGCGCGGCAGCCCGCGCTGCTTGGCCCAGCGACCGTTGCCGTCCATCACGATCGCCACGTGCCGGGGCACCAGGTCCTTCGGGATGGCCGGCGGGCGGGCACCGGACGGGTGCGGAGTCGGCTGACGCGGCTTCACGCCGCCAGCGTAGGGCCGTCACACTCGTTGAAACTTGCACTGGCGTGTCGCGTCCGGCCCTCCCTATCCTCGGCGGAGGCTCCGACTCGGCGGAACCCTTCCCCAGCGTTGGAGAGAGAGCCATGTCGGGTGCAGTTCGTGCTGCCGCTGCGGCCGCGCTCGGGCTCGCGCTCGCCCTGACCGGGACCGCGCCCGCCGAGGCCCAGGTCGACATGATCGCGACCGGTGTCCCCGGGCCGGTGTCCCTGCTGACCTTCGCCGGTGACACGGAGACCGCTCCCACGAGCGCGATGGACGTGAGCCAGGCCTCCGCCGAGTGCTACCACAACGCCCGCGGCCGCCGGGCCATCTTCGCCGGGGCCCTGGCCTGGGCGCCCGACGAGACGCCGGGCATGCACAACGACTGGGCGTACGTCCGCGTGGTCGCCGGAGCCATCGACGACGAGGGGCGGGCGCGGGTCGGCGAGGTCTCGCCGTACTACCCGGCGTACGACGACCACGCCGCGACGCTGCCCGCCGTCGGTGTCTTCCTGCCGCGCGACGGCGTCACCTACACGCCGGTGCTGACCGTGCAGTTCTTCGACTCGACCTACCGCCTCACCGGCACCACGATGGTCGCCGCCCAGGCGGGCGCCTGGCTGGTGCGCCTGCCGACGCCGTCGTTCGGCGACTACTGGTACGTCGCCGCCGCCGACCTCGTGCAGTGCACCTAGGGGCGCCTAGCGCTCGACGTACTCCAGCGACCGCAGCCCGCGCTCGAGGTGCCAGTGCAGGTACGCCGACACGAGGCCGGACGCCTCGCGCAGCGACCGCGGGTCGGCGGCCGCGACGGTCTCCCACTCGCCGGTGAGCAGCGCACCGAGCACGTCGAGCGTGCCGCTCGACGGTGAGGCCGAGCCGGGCACCCGGCAGTCGGAGCACAGCGCGCCGCCGGCCGACGGGCTGAACGACCGGTGCGGACCCTCGTCGCCGCAACGGGCGCAGTGGCTGAACGACGGCGCGTACCCCGCCACGGCGAGCGAGCGCAGCAGGTAGGAGTCGAGGACCTGGTTGGCCCCCTTCTCGCCGCCGGTCATCGCGCGCAGCCCGCCCACGAGCAGCAGGAACTGCTGGACCGCCGGCTGCCCCTCCTCGGTGACCAGCCGGTCGGCGGTCTCGAGCATCACCGTGCCCGCGGTGTACCGCGCGTAGTCGCCGCCGAGACCCGACGCGAACGGCTCGATCGTCTCGGCCTGCGTGACGATGTCCAGCGACCGGCCGACGGCGAGCTGGAGGTCGACGTGGGTGAACGGCTCGAGCCGCGAGCCCCACCGCGACGTCGTCTTGCGCACGCCCTTCGCCACCGCCCGGACCCGCCCGTGGTGGCGGGTCAGCAGGGTGATGATGCGGTCCGCCTCCCCCAGCTTGTGGGTGCGCAGCACGACCGCCTCGTCGCGGTAGAGAGGCACGGGCCCATTCTGCCCGAGCGCACCCCCGCTCAGGCGCGGGCGCGCGGCGTACGACGGCCGCTCGCGGAGGCCTCGTCCCAGCAGGTGAGCGCGAAGTCGGCCGCGATCGCGGTCAGCCGGTCCGGGCGGGCTCGCCACTCGAGGACGCTGTGGGCCTCGACGAACCGGGCGTTCGGCATCTCCTCGGCCAGCATGGCGGCGTCGGCGAACGGGTGGATCGGGTCGGTCGGGTGCCCGACGACGAGGGCCGGGGCGGTGATCGCCCGGCGCTGCTTGGACTGCGGCGCGACCCGGCCGAAGATGATGCCGTGGATGACCGCGGCCACCGAGGCCGGGCGCTGGTCGAGGGTGTCGAGCCCGATGCCGGCCCAGAACGGCACCAGCCCCCGCGGGATGGGCCGGGTGAGGGCGCGGACCGAGGACACCGTCCAGGGCAGGTACCTGGCCGCGAACATCAGCGGCACGAACGCCAGGATCCCCGCGTGCAGGCCGTTGTCCAGCACGGGCATCTCGAGGATCAGCCCCTGGGTCCGGTGCGGCCAGGTGGCCGCGAACTCCAGCGAGACGTTCGCGCCGAGCGACATCCCACCGATGACGGCCCGCTCGGCACCGAGGTGGTCGAGCAGCGCCTCGACCTGGTCGGCGAACGACGTCACCGAGTAGACGAGCGGGTCGGCCGGGCGGTCCGAGCGCCCGTGGCCGAGCAGGTCCAGGGTCACGACATGGAGGCCTTCGGCGGCCAGCGCCCGTGCCAGTGGCTGCTGCATCCGGCGCGGCATCAGCTGCCCGTGCAGCAGCACGACCCACCGGTCGCCGCCGCCGTACTCCGTGTACTCCAGGCGGTCCCTGCTGCCGGGATTGGCGACGAAGAACTGCCCGATCCGTTCGGAGACCAACACGATGGCGCAATCTAGTCGCCGAGCGACTCCCCGAGGTGGAACTGTGACCACCGTGACGTTGCAACGTGCCCGACATCGAGCGGTACTACGACTCCGTGCCTCGACCGATGGCCGACGCCGTCGAGGTCGGGCCGTTCACCCTGTTCGTCCCACACCCCACCACGGACTGGCAGTTCTACGCCCGACCGCGGCTCGGGCTGACCGAGCACGTCAGCGAGGCCGACGTCCGGCTCCTGTTCGACCGGCAGGTCGAGCTGGGCCGCCCGCGCAACCTCGAGTGGGTCGACGAGACGACGCCGTCCCTGCTCCCGGCCGTCCGACGGGCCGTCGGCATGGCCGCGTCCGCCGGCATCGCCGTCGAGCTCGCGGAGTGCCCCTTGCTCGTGCTGCCGTCCGACGCGGCGACGGGCGAGGCCGACGCCCGCGTCCGGGTGCTCGCCCCGGACGACCCGGACCTGGGCCAGGTGATGGGCGCCGTGCACGCGGGCTTCGACGGCAGCGACGACGTCGTCGCCCGTCCCGTCCGCAACTACCCGGAGCTCATCGAGCAGGGCCTGCTGGTGATGGTCGCGGCGTACGACGAGGACGGCCGGGTCGCCGGCGGCGGCAGCGCCGCCCCCCGCGGCGGTGCCGCGGAGCTGATGGGGATCGGCGTGCCGCCGTTCGCCCGGCGCCGTGGGCTCGGCTCGGCCATCACCCGCGCGCTCGTCGGCGCGGTCCGCGCCCAGGGCATCGACACCGTGCTGCTCTCGGCCGGCTCCGACGACGCGGCGAGCATCTACCGTCAGGTGGGCTTCGTCGACGTGGGCACGGCCTGCATCCTCGAGATGCCCGCGGATGGGTGAGCCCGTGCTGCGCCGGCTGTCGCCCGACGACTGGGCGGTGCTCCGTGACGTCCGCTTGCGGGCCCTCGCGGACTCCCCCGACGCCTTCGGGTCCACGCTCGAGCGCGAGCAGTCCTTCGACGAGAAGGAGTGGCGCCGCCGCACGGTGCGGCCGGTCTGGGTGGCCGAGGTGGACCTCCGCCCGGTGGCGATGGCCGGCGTCTTCGCGAACGACGGCGTCCTCCAGGTCTGGGGCATGTGGACCGACCCCGACCACCGCGGACAGGGCGTGGCCCGCGCCCTGCTCGACCGCCTCCTCGGCCCGGCGGTCGCCGAAGGCCGTCCCGTGGCCCTGCACGTGAACACCACGAACGCCGGAGCCCGCGCGTTCTACGAGGGCTACGGCTTCGTCGGTACCGGCGAGCTCGAGCCGCTGCGTCCGGGGTCGGAGCAACGGATCGAGCTCATGCGGCTGGTCACCGGTCTGGGTGCACCCCCGACCGGTTGACCGCCGAGATGACGGCCTTCAGCGAGGCGGTGACGATGTTGGCGTCGAGACCGACGCCCCACAGCACCTGGTCGCCCACGAGGCACTCGACGTACGCCGCCGCGATCGCGTCGCCACCCGCGGACAGCGCGTGCTCGGCGTAGTCGAGCACCCGCACGTCGTACTCCTGCGGGAGGCTGTTGAGCGCCGCCACGAACGCCGCGATCGGGCCGTTGCCCTCGCCGGTCAGCGTGGTGAGCTCGCCGTCGACGTACACGTTCACGGAGAGCTGGTCCTTCTCGCCGGCCGCGGCCGAGGTGTGCACGGAGTTGAGCCGCAGCGGGGTCTCGCGGTCGAGGTACTCGGAGCGGAAGGCGGTCCAGATCGCCTCGGGCGTCATCTCGCCGCCCTCCTCGTCGGTGTGCTGCTGGATCACCCGACTGAACTCGATCTGCGCCCGGCGCGGCAGGTCCAGCTTGTGCTCGGCCTTGAGGATGTAGGCCACGCCGCCCTTGCCGGACTGGCTGTTGACCCGGATCACGGCCTCGTACGACCGGCCGACGTCCTTCGGGTCGATGGGCAGGTACGGAGCCTCCCAGTCGACGTCGCGGACGTCCTTGCCCTGCTCGGCGGCGACCCGGTCGAGGTCCTCGAGCCCCTTCTTGATGGCGTCCTGGTGCGACCCGGAGAACGCCGTGTAGACGAGGTCGCCGGCGTACGGGTGCCGCGGGTGCACGGGCAGCTGGGTGCAGTACTCGACGGTGCGGCGGATCTCGTCGATGTCGGAGAAGTTGATCTGCGGGTCGATGCCCTGGCTGAACAGGTTCATCCCGAGCGTGACCAGGCAGACGTTGCCGGTGCGCTCGCCGTGCCCGAACAGGCAGCCCTCGACCCGGTCGGCGCCCGCCATCATGGCCAGCTCGGTGGCCGCCACGGCGGTGCCACGGTCGTTGTGCGGGTGCAGGCTGATCGTGGTGAACTCGCGCCGCGTCAGCTGGCGGGAGAACCACTCGATCTGGTCGGCGTACACGTTCGGCGTGGCCATCTCGACGGTCGCCGGCAGGTTCAGGATGATCTCGCGGCCGTCGTCGGGCTGCCAGACGTCGGAGACGGCCTCGCACACCTCGACCGAGAACGGCAGCTCGGTGCCGGTGAAGATCTCCGGGCTGTACTCGTAGCCGATGACCGTCTTGTCGAGGATGTTCTCGCTGTGCTTCATGACCAGCTCGGTGCCGCGGACGGCGATGTCCTTGATCTCGTCCTTGCTGGCGTGGAAGACCACGCGGCGGAACAGCGGGGCGAGCGCGTTGTAGAGGTGGATGTTCGCGTGGTGCACGCCGACCAGCGACTGCACCGTGCGCTCGATGAGGTCCTCTCGGGCCTGGGTGAGCACGGAGATGGTGACGTCCTCGGGGACCTTGTCACCCTCGATCAGCTGGCGGACGAAGTTGAAGTCGGTGTCGCTCGCGCTGGGGAAACCGACCTCGATCTCCTTGTAGCCCATCCGCACCAGGAGCTCGAACATCTTCATCTTGCGGGCCGGGCTCATCGGGTCGATCAGCGCCTGGTTGCCGTCACGCAGGTCGGTCGAGAGCCAGCGCGGCGCCTCGGTGACGGTCCGCGTCGGCCAGGTGCGGTCGGGGATGTCGATCGGCGGGAACGCGCGGTAGCGGTGGATCGGCATCCCGCTGCTGCGCTGGGTGTTCGTGAAGCCGGAGTTCTGCAGGGTCATGGCGTCCTCGTCGGGTGATCGAGCGATCGGGACGTCGGCGCGCGTGGTGATCTCCGCAACGAGGGGGTCCGACGGGTTCAGACCTCGCTGCGGCGGCGAAGGAGGAGGCTCATTCCTCGGGGCGCGCTCATGACAGGCCCACCATAGCCGTGGTGTGCGGCCACGACGAGGCGTTGCCAGACTGTGGACCGTGAGCCCGACCTTCACTCCCCCGCACGCCGACCTGACGTTCATGACCCCTCTCTCGGAGGAGCGGGCCGGGCGCCTTGTCGCCTTCCTGGCCGAGGGTGGGCCCGGCACGGTGCTCGACATCGGCTGCGGCTGGGCCGAGCTGCTGCTCCGCGTGCTCGAGGCGGCGCCCGACGCGATCGGTGAGGGCGTCGACCTCGACGCCGACGCGATCGCGCACGGCCAGGGTCTCGCCGACGCCCGGAGCCTGACCGACCGGGTGGACCTGCGGGTCAGCGACGCCGGCGACCTGCAGGGCGGGTGGGACCGGGTCATCTGCATCGGGGCCTCGCAGGTCTGGGGTGCTCCCGTCGAGGAGCTGCAACCCCTGCCGTACGCCGCCGCGCTCGCGGCCCTGCGCGCCCTCCTGCCGCGCGGGGGGCGTCTCGTCTACGGCGACGGCATCTGGACGCGCCCGCCGACGCGGGCGGCGGTGACTCCGCTGGCCGGGCGCGACGACGAGTTCGTGACGCTGGGCGAGGTGGCCGACCTGGCGGTGGCGGCCGGGTTCGCTCCCCTGGCCGTGCACGAGGCGTCGCTGGACGAGTGGGACGTCTTCGAGTCCGGCTACGCCGCCGGGTACGCCCGGTGGCTGGCCGAGCACCCCGCCGACCACCCCGACACCGGCGAGGTCCACGCGCTGGCCGAGCGCCAGCGGACCGCGTACTTCGCGGGGTACCGCGGCGTGCTGGGCCTCGGGTACCTGGAGCTGCTGGCCGTCTAGGGCTGGACGAGCGCCTCGGTGATGAACCGGGCGGCGTCGTTGCCGGTGTACGCGTCCTTCGGGCTGGCCTGGAACTGCCCGATCCTCACCACGACCGTCTCGGACGTGGGGTCGACGAGCACCACCTGACCGCCGAGCCCCTGAGCCGTGAACGCGTTGGCCGGCAGGCCGGGCATGGTCTGCCCGACGGGCGGCGTCGGCTGACCAGGCGCGTCGGTCGCCAGCGGGCCGATGATCGGGCCCTTGCGGTTGAGCCACCAGAGGAGGCCGTACGCCGCGTTGTGGTCCTGCGACGACTGACCCACGGCCGCCTTCACCCACGACCGCGGCACGACCTGGTCGTCACCCCACCGGCCCTTGCGGAGGAACAGGTAGCCGAACCGGGCCAGGTCCTCGCACGTGGTCTGGGTGCCGAAGAACGCGTTGGTGTTGCCCGCGGGGTCGGCCGTCATCTGCGTGTGGGTCATCCCGAGCGGGCCGAACAACCGCTCGGCCGCGTAGTCGCGGGTCTCCTGACCTGTCGCCGTCGAGACCACGCGGTCGAGGGTCTGGATGGCCGCGTTGTTGTAGGTCCACACCTTGCCGGGCGGGTAGAGCTGGTCGAGGTCGATCGCGAACTGCGTGCGGTCCACGGCCTGGGGCAGGTCGCCGTAGTCGGTGCCGATGTCCCAGAACCGGCCGCTGACGTTGCTGAGGATGTCGCGGATCGTGACGGACCGGGACTTCGTGCCGCGCCACTCATCGATGTAGCGCTTGGCCCGGTCGTCGACGTCGAGGTCGCCGTCGGCCTGCGCCATGCCGACCAGCGTGCTGGTGATCGACTTGGTCACCGAGAAGACCTCACGCGGCGTCTCGGGCTCGACCCCGCCCCAGTTCCACTCCCCGACGACCTTGCCCTTGACGGGCGACGAGCAGGCACGTCGTCCTCGACGGCCTGGCGTCGCGGGCGATCGCCTCCATCCGCTGGGAGTTGAAGCCCAGGGCCCGCGGCCGCACGTGCTCCCAGGTCTCGCCGGGGTAGACGGTGCCGTCAGCGGCCCGCGTCGGCAGGTCGGCCCCGGCGGTCGGGAAGGCGTCGGACGGCGAAGTCGGCTCGGTCGCCGCGCTGGTCGCCGCCGAGGTGATGCCGCTGGCCGGCGTCGCGGTGGTGGCGTCGCCACCACCATCCGAGCAGGCCGCCAGGCCCAGCGCCGCCAGGAGGGCGGTCGCCGCCGTCAGCCGTGGGGAAGTCATCCGATCGAGGTTACCGGGGCAGGGGACCTGCCCCGGCCCCCTCAGGTGAGTCCGCTCACGTTCAGAGGTAGCCCCAGTCGGTGAGCACCGCCTCGCAGAAGTCGTCGTTGGTGCCCGTCGAGCCGAACACCAGCTCGTTGGAGATCTCGACCTCGTTCACGTAGTCGTAGACGATCTCGAACCGGACCTGACCGGAGTTCTTGGCGATGAGGTCGCCGGCGTGCCGTAGGTCCGCTGTCCGCCCGTGAGCAGCGCCATGGCGTGAGGGTGCCGTCCCCGTTGTCGACGACGGACAGGTCCTTGTTGATGGTGTTGGGCTGGATGTCGGTGACGTCAGGCCGGTCGCCCGGCCGTGAGCGTCTGCTGGACCGTGGTCTTCTCGAGGCAGAAGTCCAGGCCCCCGGGGCCACGGCGTTGAGCTGGAAGTGGCCGTCGACGGTGCCGGCGAAGTCGACGACGAGTCCCTCGCCGCAGAAGTTGTCGTCGGTGAAGGAGAAGTCGTCGTGGAAGACCTCTCGGAAGACGATGCGGGCCGACGCCGGAGGCGCGACGAGGGCCACCAGGGCGACCGTGGCGAACACTGTCCCGAGAAGGGTGTGGATGCTGCGATGACGAGTCATCAGGTACCCCTTCGTTGTCGTGGTGCTCCCGACGGTAGGCGGGTCCGCTCGATCCGTCATCCGGGTTAGCCCGGATGGGCCACGGGTCGGCGCTAGCCTCGACGGATGGCGCGCCTGCTGGTGGTTCACCACTCGCCGACGCCCACGGTGCAGCGGCTCACCGACGCCGTCCTGGCAGGCACCCGCGACGACGCGATCGAGGGCGTCGACGTGGTCGTCGTGCCCGCGCTCGACGCCCACGCCGACGACGTGCTCGCTGCCGACGGCGTGCTGCTGGGCACGACCGCGAACTTCGGCTACATGAGCGGCGCGCTGAAGCACTTCTTCGACACGATCTTCCTCGAGGCCGGTGGTGCGCTGGGTGACGACGGGTCGGCGGCGGCCCGCGCCGGTGGCCTCGGCAAGAAGCCGTGGGGGCTGTTCGTGCACGGCCGGTACGACACGACCGGGGCGGTCCGCTCCGTCGAGACGATCGTCGGTGCGCTGCCGTGGCGCCGGGCGGCACCCGTGCTGGAGGTGCTCGGTGACCCGACCGACGAGCAGCTCGGGGCGGCGTACGAGCTGGGTGCGACGCTGGCGGCCTTGCTGATCGACGCCTGAGCGCCAGGTGCCGCTCAGTAGGATCCGGCCCGTGAGTCGTCTGCTGCGCTGCGCGCCCGCCGTGGTTGCCGCGCTCGCGCTGGCGGCCGTCCTCGCCGGCTGCAAGGAGGACCTGGCGCCGGGCGTCGACCCGGCCCAGGTCGATGCCGTCGAGGCGCCCGAGCTCGGCGCCTGCCGGGTCCTCACCTTGGATGACATCGCCCAGCCGAGCAACGCCACCAAGGTCGTCGACTGCACCGACGCGCACACCGCGATGACCTACGCGGTCGGCTCGCTGCCCGAGGAGCTGGAGGACGCGGCGTACGACGCCGACGAGCTCGGGGCGTTCGCGTTCGAGCGGTGCACCACCAAGTTCGCCAAGCTGCTCGGCGCCGACGAGAGCCTGGCCATGCGAACCGTGCTCACGTGGGCGTGGTTCCGGCCCTCGGAGAACGCCTGGGACGAGGGCGCCCGTTGGTACCGCTGCGACATCGTCGGCGGCGGCGACGAGACCCAGGAGCTGGTGGACCTCCCGGCGGACGTCAAGGGCCTCATGCGGCGACCCGACGACCAGTGGCTGGTGTGCGCCGCCGGCCCGACCGTGGCCGGGTCGGTGAAGATCCCGTGCTCGGAGGCCCACGACTGGCGCGCGGTCTCGACCATCAAGCTCGGCGAGCCGGAGGACCCCTATCCCGGCGACGGCGTCTCCGAGGTGACGACCCGGGACTACTGCTCGAAGTCCGTCGGTGCCTGGCTCGGCTATCCCGTCGACTACGACTACGGCTTCACCTGGTTCCACGAGCCCGAGTGGATCGCCGGCAACCGCCGGTCGGTCTGCTGGGCGAAGACGAGCCAATGACCCGTACGACGACCGGGCTCGCCGCCGTCCTGCTCGCCGGCGCGCTGCTCACCGCCTGCTCGTCGGGCGACGACCCCGGTGCCGGGCCGACGTCGGCCCCGTCGAGCGCGTCGTCGGCCGCCGACTCCCCCAGCGCCACGCCGACGGCGGCAAAGGCCGCACCGGTGCCCGACGACCGGGCCTGTTACGACTACGGCTACGCCGCGGCCGTGGCCCCGGTGGCCCGCGGTACGTCGGTGCCGTGCGACCGCGACCACACCGCGATCACCTACGCCGTGGGCGACCTCGACACGGTGGTCGACGGGCACCTGGTCTCCGTGGACTCCGACCGGGTGCAGGCCCAGGTCGCCGACGAGTGCCCGCAGGCGTTCGAGCGGTTCGTCGGCGGCACGCGTCGAGGCGCGGCGGCTCACCATGCTGCGGCCCGTCTGGTTCACCCCGAGCCTCGAGCAGTCCGACAGCGGCGCCAACTGGTACCGCTGCGACGCCGTCGCCATCGCCGCCGACGAGAAGCTGGCCCCGCTCGTCGGCCGCCTGCAGGGCGTCCTCGCCCGGCCCCTGGCGGCCGAGCGCTACGCCATGTGCGGGACGGCCGAGCCTGGCACGGCCGGGTTCCGCCGGGTCGTCTGCTCCACCGACCACACGTGGCGCGCGCTGAGCACCGTCGACATCGCCGGCCGCGCGTACCCCGGCGTCGAGAAGGTCCGCGCCGCCGGCCAGCAGACCTGCCAGGACGCCGCCTCCGCCGTCGCCGCCGACCCCCTCAACTACCGCTGGGGCTACGAGTGGCCGACCGAGCAGCAGTGGCAGGCCGGCCAGCACTACGGGATCTGCTGGGCTCCGAGCTGAGTCGCGAGCACAACGTCATACGAATGGTGGTCCCTACGCCACGATTCGTATGACGTTCCGGGCCCGCCCGATCAGAACCCCAGCTTGCGGAGCTGCCTCGGGTCGCGCTGCCAGTCCTTGGCGATCTTGACGTGGAGGTCGAGGTAGACCGGGGTGCCGAGCAGGGCCTCGATCTGGTGCCGGGCGCGGGTGCCGACGTCGCGGAGGCGGGCGCCTTGGTGGCCGATGACGATGCCCTTCTGAGAGGACCGCTCGACGTACAGGTTGGCGTGGATGTCGAGCAACGGCTTGTCGGCGGGGCGACCCTCGCGCAGCCCCATCTCCTCGACCACGACGGCGATCGAGTGCGGGAGCTCGTCGCGGACGCCGTCCAGGGCTGCCTCGCGGATCAGCTCGGCGGCGAGGATCTCCTCGGGTGCGTCGGTCAGGTCGCCGTCGGGGTAGAGCTGCGGTCCCTCGGGCAGCATCCCGACCAGCAGGTCGGCGAGCAGGTCGACCTGGCTGCCGGAGACGGCCGACACCGGCACGACCTCGGCCCACTCGGTCTTCGTGTCTGCTCCGAGCGTCGCGATGTCCAGCAGGTGCTGGGCGATCTGCTCGGGCGTCGCCAGGTCGGTCTTGGTGGCCACGGCGACCCGGACCGTGCGCCGTACCTTTGCCAGCTCGGTCACGATGAACCGGTCGCCGGGTCCGATCCTCTCGTTGGCCGGGAAGCACACCGCGACCACGTCGACCTCGGCCCAGGTCGTGCGCACCAGGTCGTTGAGCCGCTCGCCGAGCAGGGTGCGCGGCCGGTGCAGCCCGGGGGTGTCGACCAGGATCAGCTGGGCGTCGGGCCGGTTGACGATGCCGCGCACCACCGTTCGCGTCGTCTGCGGCTTGTCGCTGGTGATCACGACCTTCTGGCCCACCATCGCGTTGGTCAGCGTGGACTTGCCGGCGTTGGGGCGGCCCACGAACGACACGAAGCCGCTCCGGTAGCTGTCGGGGTCGGGCTCGGTCATGGGGTCGCGCCCTCCCGAGCGGCGTCGTACGCCGCCCAGATCTCCTCGTCGGACCGGCCGGCGGCCTGGCCCGCTCTCCAGATGGGTCCGGGGTCGACCGCGCGAGGCTGTCGCGTCGCACCGCCGCGCCAGTAGCCCATCACGTCGTACGCGGTGCTCGGCAGGCGCCGCTCCCGCATCAGGTGCTTGCGGATCGCCCGCATCTGGGAGGACTCGCCCGCCATCCAGAAGTACCCGTCGCCCTCGGGCCAGTCGACCGTCTCGACGACCGACGCCACCGCCGACTGCCCCTCGCCGGGCGGTTTCAGCCAGGTCACTTCCGCACCCTCGGGCAGGTAGCCCGTGAGGTCGTCGGGCACCTCGGCCCAGACCCGGGTCGG
Organism: uncultured Actinomycetota bacterium; assembly: GCA_963839565.1. GTDB lineage: Bacteria > Actinomycetota > Actinomycetes > Propionibacteriales > Nocardioidaceae > Nocardioides. The sequence continues at coordinate 44,955 of CAWIVR010000019.1, forward strand.
AACGTCCGTCTCGCGCAGGATCCGGGCCATGGCCGGCATCGCGGTGAGGTCGCCGACCAGCATCAGCCAGGAGGCCGACTCCGGCATCGCGAACGAGCCCTTCGGCTCGCTCAGGGTGACCCGCTCGCCGGTGCAGTCGCGCCCCGACGACCAGGCCCACTCGGTGACGAGCCCCTCCTCGTGCACGACCACGTCGATGACGAGCTCGGACCCGTCCCACGAGCGCACGGTGTAGTAGCGCAGCTGGAACTGCCCGGGAACGACCAGGCCGACCCACTCGTCGGGGATCCCCGTGGACACGAACGGGTCCGGCCCGTCGAGGTCGGCCAGCACCAGTCGCACCAGGTGCGGCGAGACCTGCTCGCGACGCGCCACCGTGGCGGCGTACTCGCGGGCTCGGGCAGTCACCCGGCCAGGCTAGTCTCCGGCGGGTGGAGCAGGACGAGGCGGTGTGGCGCCGTCGGCGTCGCTGGACGTACGCCGTGTTCACCCTCGGGCTGATGGTCTTCGTCGCCCGGTTCGGCATCCCCACCGACCGGATCGGGCTGGCCGCCCTGGCGACGGGCTTCCTCTCCATCGGTCTGCTCGGCAAGGGCTGGCGGGCGTGGGGACAGATGCTGCTCGACTGGCTGCCGTTCCAGGCGGTGCTGCTGGTCTACGACTACAGCCGCGGCTTCGCCTCGCCCTACAGCGCCGAGCAGATGGCGGCCCGCGACTACCCGACCCACGACGTCCACAACGCGCTCGGCCTGCCCCTCCAGGTACAGCGCGCCGATCGACTTCGACCAGTGGCTGGCGAACCTGCTGACGATCGGCACGACGCCCACGCAGTGGCTGCAGACCCACCTGCACCCGGGACCGGTCGACGGCACGGCCATCCCGTGGTTCGCGGTGCTGGTGAGCCTGGTCTACTCCTCGCACTACCTGGTCACACCGGTGACCGCGGTCGTGCTGTGGATCCGGGACCGGCGCGAGTACCGGCAGTGGATGTCCATGGTCGTGACCCTGGCGGTCGCCGGCCTGGCGACGTACGTGCTGCTGCCGACCGCACCCCCGTGGCTGGCCTCGATGCAGGGCGACCTCCACGGCCCACCGGTGCTGCGGCTGACGTCGGAGGGCTTCGACCAGGTCGGGCTGAACATGGTCGGCTCCGCGCTGGCGCTCGGCCAGCACCTCGTCAACCCGGTGGCCGCGATGCCCTCGCTGCACGTGGGCTTCGCGACGCTCACCGCGGCGTACTGGTGGCCACGCGTCCGCTACCCGTACCGGCCGCTGCTCCTGCTGTACCCGCTCGCGATGATGTTCACGCTCGCCTACGGCGGTGAGCACTACGTGCTCGACGAGCTCGCCGGCATCGTCTACGCGCTCGTCATCGTGGCGTTCTGGCGGCGCCGGTTCGCGAGGGCTCAGGCCCAGGTCGAGCGCAGCGGGAAACCGTCGACCCCGTCCTCGCCGGTCTTCACCGCGAGCACGTGATGGAGCTCGATCTGGTTGAGCTCGAACCCCATCCGTGACCCGGCCATGTAGGTGCCCCAGACCCGGGCGGTGCCCTCACCCACCTCGGCCACGCACTCGTCCCAGTTGTCGACGAGGTTCTGGCCCCAGGCCGCGCACGTCTTCGCGTAGTGGAGCCGGAAGTTCTCGGCGTGCATCACCTCGAGGCCGGCGTCCTGCGCCTCGGTGATGATCTTGCCGACGCCGGTCAGCTCACCGTCGGGGAAGACGTAGCGGTCGATGAACGCGCCGGTCTCCGTGCGCTGGTTGTGCGGGCGGGTGATGCAGTGGTTGAGCAGGCGGCCCTGGGGGCGGAGCTTGTCCTTGAGGAAGCCGAAGTAGTGCGGGTACTGCCGCACGCCGATGTGCTCGGTGAGCCCGATCGAGCTGATCGCGTCGAAGTCGCCCTCGAGCACGTCGCGGTAGTCGGAGTGCCGCACCTCGGCGAGGTTCGCCAGCCCCTCGCGGTCGATGGCCTCCTTGGCCCACGACGACTGCGCGACCGAGAGGGTGACGCCGAGCGCCTTCACGCCGTACTCGCGGGCCGCGAAGCGGACCATGCCGCCCCAGCCGCAGCCGACGTCGAGCAGCCGCATGCCGGGCTTGAGGTCGAGCTTGCGGGCGACGAGGTCGTACTTGTAGTCCTGCGCCTCCTCGAGCGTCGCGTCCTCGCTCGGGAACACCGCGCAGGTGTAGGTCATCGAGGGACCCAGCACCATCTCGTAGAAGCGGTTCGAGACGTCGTAGTGGTGGTGGATCGCCTCGGCGTCGCGGCCCATCGAGTGCCGCAAGCCCTCGACCGTACGGCGCCAGCGCGGCAGCGTCTCCTGCGGCGGCACCGGCGGCGGCTTGAGGTTCGACCAGCCCAGCCCGCGCACGATCTGCAAGCGCCTCGGCGGGCGTCGGCGGGCGGAACTTGAGGTGCCGGTAGAGCAGCACCAGCGCGTCGTACGGGTCCCCGGGGTGCACGCCCTCGATGTCGAGGTCGCCCATGACGTACGCCCGCGCGAGGCCGAGGTCGCCGGGCGCGGTGAGCAGGTAGGCCAGCCCGCGCTGGTTCTTCAGGCGCACCGAGATCGGCACCTCGCCGGTGCCGATCGAGCTGCCGTCGTACGCCGTGAACAGCCCGGGCAGGTCCTGCTTCAGCAGCATGCCCACCGCGTCCGCGATCCGGAGGGTCGCTTTCGGGGTCATTGTCTCCGCACCGCCTTGTCGTAGAGGCTCGTGAGCCTGTTGTCGGGGTCGTACCGCTGCTTGACGGCCGCGAGGTGCGCGCCGTCGTACAGCTCGTCGAAGGTCTCGCGGTCGTAGAACGCCTCGGAGTACAGCGACTTGTGGCCGCCGAGCTCGTGCACCTTGGCCTCGATCGCGCGGTTGCGGGGGGCGTCCGGGGCGTCGGGGCCGACATGCACCGTGCCCCAGAAGCCCACGTTCACGTACGTCGTGTCGAGCGTCAGCGGGTACGAAGGCCACTCGCGCTCCCGCAAGCGCAGCGGGCACAGCCAGACGGGCCGCATGCCGATCTCGGCGTCGAACCAGTCGAGGAACTCCGGCAGCTTCTCGACCGGGATCTCCACGTCCTGGATCACCCGCTCGCGCTGCGGCCGGCCGGCCCGCTTGTCGAGGCGGTCGGCGATGTGGAAGCGGTGGTCCCAGCCGACCATCCGGTAGTAGACGTCGGAGCGGCGGTACTTGCGCGGCCACACCTTGCGCAGCTGCGGGTGCTGGGCGCCGAACGCGCCGGAGCACCAGAACCAGTCGGTGTCCCAGCGCCAGAGGTAGTCGTAGGTCGACAGCAGGTCGGTCTCGCGCTGCTGGATCGACCGGTAGTAGACCTGCTGCCCGGTGTAGTCGCTGGCCTTGACGCCGCCACCCGGGTGGTCGGACCACCGGGCGAGCGTGAGGTAGTACTCCCCCGGCTCGAAGGCGACGCCGTCGATGCCGTCGACCTGCTCGCCGGCGTACTCGCCGCTCTCGGTGATCATCGCGATCGTCTTCGCCATCAGGCCGGCGTCGTCGAACCGGACGTGCCGCAGCGCGACGTGGGAGCGGACCGGCTCGAGCTCGATACGCAGCCGGGTGGCGTAGCCGAGCGAGCCGTAGGAGTTGGGGAAGGCGTCGAAGAGGTCGTCGCCGGGGCGGGTGGTGACCACCTCGCCGGCACCGGTGAACACGTCCATCTCGACGACCGACTCGTGCGGAAGACCGCTGCGGAAGCTGGTCGACTCGATGCCGAGGCCGGAGACGGCGCCGCCGAGGGTGATGGTGCGCAGCTGCGGGACGACGAGCGGCATCAGTCCGTAGGGCAGCGTCGCGTCGACGAGGTGCTCGTACGTCGTCATCCCGCCGACGTCGGCCGTCCTCCCTCGAGCGTCGACCGCGATCACCCCGTCGAGCCCGCTGACGTCGAGGCCGGGCGCGCTGCGTCGCTTGGCGGGGACGGAAGAGGTTGGAGGTCTTCTTCGCCAGCCGGACCGGCTGACCTGCGGGGATGGCGGAGTACGACGCGCGCAGTCGCTCGACTGCTTGCGCGTGCTGGGTCCAGGCACTTCCCCCGGCAGTCACGGCTCCAAAATAGCGCGTCCGCCGGAGACAGTCTCCGCCAGGAGTCCGGAGTCCAGACGGGAGTCCCGTCGGTCGAGGCGAACGCGCAGCCTCGAGGCGGCCTCGTCGAGGCGTCCGGCCCGGACGAGAGCGTGGATCACGGTGTCCTCGAAGACCTCGCGCTGCGCGTGCGAGCCGCCGACGTGGGCGACGTACGGCTCGAACCGCAGGAGGGTGTCGGCGGCCTTGGCGTGGTCGCCCTCGACGAACGCCGCCAGCCCGTTGGCCAGCGACGGCAGCATGGTCGCGGCGCCCGGGGCGTCGAAGCCACGCGCGTTGTCGGCGAACCGGCGCAGGCCGTCGGCGTCGCCGGCCGTGGCCAGGGCCAGCGCGGCGTGCATGCCGAGGAACGTGAACGGGACGCCGTCCATCAGGCCACGCGCCAGCTCGCTGACGGCGGGCTGGACCGGGTCGGTGCCGGGCGGCGTGTGCCCGAGCAGCTGGCAGCGCCACAGCAGCGACGGTCCGTCGATGAGCCGACCGCCCATCGCGGAGCCGCCGCACAGCGGGTAGCGCGCGAGCGCGCCGTCCCCGTCGCCGATCGCGAGGTGGTGCAGCGCCGCGTGCCAGACCAGATGACCTCCGAACATCGCCTTCTGGTCGGTGCCCGGCAGCCAGTCGTCCAGCCAGGCCAGGCCGTTGACGTGGTCGCCGGACTCGAAGTACACGTGGGCCATCGGGTGCCCACCCACGAACGACGTCGGGTCGAGCTCGAGGCTGCGGGTCGCGTAGCGATGCGCGCCGTCGAGGTCGCCCCGGTCCTGGGCGGCCATCCCGAGGAACCCGATCAGCATGGCGTCCTCGCCCACCACGTCCAGGCTGCGGGCGACCCGCCGCTCGGCCTCGGCGTCGCCGGTGGGCTCGGTGCCCAGCACCAGCAGGAACACCACGACCGCCAGGCCCATCAGGTCACCGGGGTGCTCGTCGTGGTGTGCGAGCCACCGCGGCATCGCCGGCCAACGGCCCCGCTCGATGGTCTCGGCCACCGCGGCCACGAACGACCGCTCCCACTCGTGCTCGGCCCGGCCGGCCCTGGCGGCCTCGACCTCGGCCGCCGGGTCGAACGGCGCCCCCATGAACACCGCCCACAGCGCCGCCGTCGCTCGCGCCACCGCGAACCCGGGGTCCTGCGCGACGACCTCCTGCAGCCGCTCCACGTCCCCGGACCGCCGGTGCTGGTAGGCGAGCATCGCCGCGCCGTACGTCGGCGCGACCTCGGCCGCGCACGAGATCGGCATCCCCCACGGGTCCCGCATCGTCACGGTTCCGAGGCTACTTGTCAGGCGTTCACGCGCTTGTCAGGCGTTGCAACGCCCTGGACATCGCAGGAGTACCCGGCTCACCGGGTACTCATCGCCGTCAGACGAGATGCACCACCACGTCGTCGCCCTCGAACTCGCGGAGGAGGGCGGCGTCGTACGGCGAGAGCTCGGGGCCACCGCCCATGACCACGACCGCCTCGAGGCCGCGCGAGCCCGAGGAGAACGCCATGGCGACGCAGACGCCGAGGGCGGAGACCTGGAGGGACGGCATGTCGACGGAGGCGGCGGCGTACGTGCGGCCGTCGAGGTCGCGCACGGCGGCCGCCACGGGAGCACCGGTGCGGGCGCGGGTGGCGCGGGCCAGGGTGACGAGCTTGGCGTCCTCGGCGGACAGCTCGGGGAGCCCCGTGGACTCAGTCATCGTCGGCTCCGTCGTCAGCGGCTGGCACGGTGCTCACCAGCACCGTCTCGATGCGGTTGCGCCGGCCGGTGGCCTCCTCGGCCTCGAACCGGAGCCCGTGGGCCTCGACGACCGAGCCGGGGATGGGGACCTTGCCGAGGTGCTTGGCCATCAGGCCGAGGACCGAGTCGACGTCCTCCTCCTCGACGTCGACGCCGAAGACCTCGTCGAGGTCGTCGATCGGATAGCGCGAGGAGACCCGCGCCGAGCCCTCGGAGAGCCGTTCGACGTCGACCTGCTCGGCGTCGTACTCGTCGGTGATCTCGCCGACGATCTCCTCGAGCAGGTCCTCGATCGTGACCAGGCCGGCCGTGCCGCCGTACTCGTCGACGACGATCGCGATGTGCTGGCGGTTGGCCTGCATCTCCGAGAGCAGCGCGTCGACCCGCTTGGAGTCGGGGACGAACAACGGCGGCCGCACCATCTCGTCGATGCGCTGGGTGAACTCCACGTCGGGCGCCTCGAAGTCGCGGCGCACGATGTCCTTGAGGTAGGCGATGCCGACGACGGCGTCGAGGTTGTCGTCGACGACCGGCACCCGTGAGAAGCCGCTGCGCAGGAACAGCGACATCGTCTGCCGGAGGTTCTTGAAGCGCTCGATGTAGACGACGTCGCCGCGCGGCACCATCACCTCGCGCACGATGGTGTCGCCGAACTCGAAGACGGAGTGGATCATCTTCCGCTCACCGGACTCGATGACCGCCGACGCCTCCGCCAGGTCGACCAGCTCGCGCAGCTCGGTCTCCGTCGAGAACGGGCCCTGGCGGAAGCCGCGACCCGGGGTGATCGCGTTGCCCAGCACGATCAGCAGTCGCGGGATCGGGCCGAGCACCCGGGTGATCCACGAGATCGGGCCGGCGCTCGCGAGGGCCACGCGCTGGGCGTGCTGACGACCGAGGGTGCGCGGAGCCACGCCGATGACCACGAAGGACACCAGCGTCATCAGGCCGATCGAGGTGACCAGCGACGGCCAGAACGCGCCGTCGTACGCGTCCCGCACGAGCTGCGTGACGATCACGATCGCCGCGATCTCGCACAGCAGGCGCATCAGCAGGGCGGTGTTGAGGTGGCGAGGAGCGTCGTCGAGAAGCGTGACCAGGCGCCGGGCGCCGGTCTTGCCCTCGGCCACGAGCTCCTGCGCGCGGGCCCGGGAGAACGTGGCGAGCGCGGCGTCCGCGGCGGAGAAGCCGCCGGCCAGCACCACGCACGCCGCCGCGGTCAGCAGCAGCCAGACGTCGGTGGAGGTCATCGCGTCAGCTGGCCGGTCAAGGGGTCACGCGGGTGCGCCACTGGGCCAACAGGTCGTCCTGCAACCCGAACATCACCCGGTGCTCGTCGGGCTCGGCGTGGTCGTACCCCAGCAGGTGCAGGATCCCGTGCACGGTGAGCAGCTCGAGCTCGGCGTCGCGGCCGTGGCCGGCGGTCTCACCCTGGCGCTGGGCCACCTCGGGGCAGAGCACGAGGTCACCGAGCACGCCCTCCTCGGGCTCCTCGTTGACCAGGCCCGGCCGCAGCTCGTCCATGGGGAAGGCGAGCACGTCGGTCGGCCCTTCCTTCTCCATCCACTGCTGGTTGAGCTCGGCGATGGTGGCCTCGTCGACGGCCTTGATGCACAGCTCGGCCTGCGGGTGCACGCGCATCACGTCCATCACGAAGCGGCTCAGCCGGGCCAGCTCGCGCACGTCGAGCTCCTGGCCGGACTCGTTGAGCACCTCGATGCTCATCAGGGACTCGTCCTCACTCACCGGCGCTGGTCGCGGTGGTCACGCTGGTCACGATGGGCGGCGACCTCGTTGCGGGCGTCGAACTCGTCGTACGCCTCCACGATCTTGCCGACGAGCCGGTGCCGCACCACGTCGTGGGCGGTCAGCCGCTGGAACGAGACGTCCTCGATGCCGTTGAGGATCCCCTCGACGACCTTGAGGCCGGACTTCACGCCGCCCGGCAGGTCGACCTGGGTGACGTCGCCGGTGACCACGATCTTGGAGCCGAAGCCCAGCCGGGTCAGGAACATCTTCATCTGCTCGGGCGAGGTGTTCTGCGCCTCGTCGAGGACGATGAACGAGTCGTTGAGGGTCCGGCCGCGCATGTAGGCCAGCGGCGCGACCTCGATGGTGTTGGCGGCCAGCAGCTTGGGGATCGACTCGGGGTCGATCATGTCGTGCAGCGCGTCGTAGAGCGGCCGCAGGTACGGGTCGATCTTCTCGCTCAGCGTGCCGGGCAGGAAGCCGAGCCGCTCGCCGGCCTCGACCGCCGGGCGGGTGAGGATGATCCGGTTGACCTTCTTCGCCTGCAGCGCCTGCACGGCCTTGGCCATCGCGAGGTACGTCTTGCCCGTGCCGGCCGGGCCGATGCCGAACGTGATCGTGTGCTTGTCGATGGAGTCGACGTAGCGCTTCTGGTTCAGCGTCTTCGGCCGGATCGACCGGCCGCGGTTGCTCAGGATGTTGAGCGACAGCACGTCGGCGGGGCGCTCGGTCGTCTCGGCGCGCAGCATCGCGAGGACGCGCTCGACCGTCTCGCCGGTGACGCCCTGGCCGGTGCGGATGATCGTCACGAGCTCGTCGAGGAGCCGCTCCGCGAGGGCGATCTCACCGGGCTCGCCGGTGAGCGTGATCTGGTTGCCCCGGACGTGGACGTCGGCGTTGAACGCTCGCTCGATCACGGCGAGGTGCTCGTCACCGGGGCCCAGGAGGCTGACCATGTTGATGCTGTTCGGGACGACGACCACGTGCTTGGTGCCGGGACCCTTCTCCGGCTGGGGCTGGCTGTCGTCCACGCGCTGGTGGCTGTCGGTCATGGATGCCCGGGTGGGCGGCCTCTCTGGTCGGCGATGAGGTGGGTGCAACGGCTTTCCATGCTACGGGAGCGCCCCTCGGGGCCCCACCGGTTTGCCCGCGACCTGCTCCAGCACCGCCTCGGCGCGGTCGAGGACGCCCGCCCGTCCCATCGCGACCGCCTCGACGCGGAGGCGCAGGATGTCGTCCGGCCCGGACAGGTCGGCGGGCCGGACGAACGACCGCTGGCTGTACCGCGCGATGTCCGGTCCGACCGCCGCCGCGCCCGGCGCGTCCTCGGCCGCGATGAGGACCAGGGTGGCCGTCTCGACGTGCCCGGCCGATGCGAGCAGCTCGGCCGCGTTGCGGGCCGTGGTCCACAGCTGCGGGTTGTGGCCCGTGCGCCGCCACGCGCGCAGGAGCTCGACGTACCCGGCCGCGGCGCCGGCCACGTCGCCGCTGCGGCTCTGCGCGGACACGAACGAGACCCGAGCGACGCCCTCCACGAACCCGGCGCCCGCACGTCCGGCCAGCTCGATGGCCTCGCGGTAGCAGGGCAGCGCGGCGTCGAGGTCCGTCGGCGCCCGCCACTCCCCCTCGACGTAGGCGCGGTAGGCGTGCTGCGACGGCGAGCCGACCGTCGCCAGCAGCGCATCGGCGCGGTCGAGCAGCCCCCGGGCCTCGTCGAGGTGGCCGCCGTACGTCGCCGCGAGCGCGGCCGAGCACGTGAACGCCCCCGCCTCGCGCGGCTCCGCCACCTCCGCCGCCCGCAGCCACTCCTCGGTCGCTCGGGCGAAGTCGCCGCGGTAGTGCGCCACCGTGGCCCGGGCGCTCCAGGCACGGGCCAGCGCGGTGCCGTCCCGCGTCCCCTCGGCGCGCGCGAAGGCCTCGTCCGAGAACCGGGTCACCGACGCGAAGTCGCCGATCAGCCGGGCCGCTTCGGCGGCGAGCCCCAGGGTGCGGACGCGGTCCGGGCGTCCGGCCAGGTCCGGGTCACCGGCCAGCTCGATGGCCCAGGTCCAGATCTCGCGGAGGTCCCGCCAGGTCACGACCGGGATGAGCGAGAGGGTGATGCGCTCGACGGTGTCGAGGTCCCCTCGCTCGCGAGCCAGGTCGCGGGCGGCCCGGAAGTTGTCGAGCTCGGAGCGCAGCCGACGGTCGTGGGCCGGCTCGTCGACGCCGTGGACACCCTCGCGGATCTCGTCGGCCACGTCGACGCACCGGCTCAGGAACGTCTCGCGCGCCGCGTCCGCCTCCCCCAGCGCCTCGAGCGTGTCGCTGAGGAAGGCACGCACGATGAACAGCACGCGGTAGCGCCCGCTGGCCGCGTCCGCCACGAGGAGGGACGCGTCGACGAGTGCGTGCAGCCCGTCGAGCGGGTCCCCGTCCCCGCCGGCGAGGGCCTCGACGGTGGCCAGGTCGACGCCACCAGGAAACACGGAGAGGGCCCGCAGCAGCCGACGCTCGGGCTCGTCGAGCAGCTCGTACGACGACGCGATGCTGACGCGGAGCGTCCGCTGCCGGGCGTCCTCCGGTCCCGACCGCCCCGTGGCCAGGTCCAGCGCGCGGTCCAGCCGCTCGCGGACGGCGTGCATCGGCATCACCCCGACCTGGCGTGCGGCCAGCTCGATGCCCAGCGGCAGCCCGTCCAGGCGGCGCAGCACCTCCACGAGGTCGGCGGCGTCCGCCGCCGCCAGGTCGTAGCCCGGCGTGCGACGGCGCGCGTGCTCGACGAAGGCGCGCACGCCCGGCTGCCGGCGCAACGCGTCGAGATCGGTGGCCTCCCGCGGCACCGGCAGCGGCTGCAGGCGGACGACGTACTCGCCCGGGGCCTGGAGGGTCACGCGTGACGTGGCCAGCACCCGGACTCCTCCGGCGACGCGCCGCACGGCCACCACCAGCTCGCGGCACGCGTCGACGACGTGCTCGCCGTTGTCCAGGACGAGAAGCAGCCGGCGCTCCGCCAGCGCCAGGGCCACGTCGTCGGCCCGCACCTCGCCGGTGAGCCGCAGCCCCAGCCGCGAGGCGACGGCCTGGGCGACCCGCTCGGGTCGGGCGACCGCGCCGAGGGCCACGACGACCACCTCGGACTCCTCCCAGCCGGCCGCGATGTCCAGGGCCAGGCGGGTCTTTCCGACGCCGCCGGGCCCGGTGAGGGTGACGACGCCGTGGGCGCCGAGCAGGCGCAGCACCTCCTCCCGCTCCTGCCCGCGGCCGACCATCGGGCCGTCGGGGCGAGGGACCCGGGAGGTGGTCGCCGGGGCGACCGCGCCCGAGGCGACGAGCTGCTCCAGCGCGGCCAGCTCCGGGGTCGGGTCGAGGCCGGTCTCCTCGGCGAGTCGTCGGCGGAACCCGTGTGCGACCTCCATGGCCTCGGCCGTGCGTCCCGCGGCGGCCAGCGCTCGGACGAGCAGGAGGGTGGTGCGCTCGCGCAGTGGTGCCGCCGTCGCTGCCTCGAGCAGCGTCGACGACGGCCGTCTGGTCCCCCGCGGCCAGCCGGGACTCCAGCAGGTCGTCGGTCAGGTGCAGCCGCAGCTCGTCGAGGGTGACCGACGCGACCTCCAGCTCGTGCAGAGCCCGGAACTCCTCGAGCGCCGGCCCCCGCCACAGCGCCAGCGCCGCGGCCGGGTCGTCGCGGGCCAGTCGCCGGACGGCGTCCACGTCGCCCTCGAACGGCTCGAGCCGGAGCCGGTATCCGCGGCCGTGGCGTTCCAGGCGCCCGGCCTGCACGCCCAGGTGTCGCCGCAACCGGGAGACGTGGCTGTGGACGGCCGCCGTCGCGTTGTCCGGAGGTTCGTCGGGCCAGAGCGTGTCGACCAGCCGCTCGATGCCGACGCCCCGGTCGCCCTCGACGGCCAGGAGGGCCAGCAGGGCCCGGCGCCGCGCGCCGGGCACGTCGACCGCGCCGCCACCGACGTGCAGCGTGAGCGGACCGAGCACGTCCACGCGCAGCGGCAGCTCGCTCCGGTCCACTCGCGCACTGTGCCGGACGGCGAGGGGCGACGTCACCCCGGTTCGGCGAGGGCCTCGGTCGCCACCCAGGCCCGGAACCGGGCAAGCCCGACCGCCTGGACCAGGCCGGCGGTCTGTGACTCCTGCGCCAGCAACGCCGCCACCTTGCGGTCGAGCAGCGCGTCGTCGAGCGGCAGCAGGACCGCGAGCTCGTCGTCGGGCACGACCCGCGGGCGGCCCAGCTCGAAGACCCCGAAGTCCTCGTCGAGACTGGGGTCGACCGGGTGCTCGCGGGCCACGGCGTGCAGCAACCGCACGTCGTACGACGCCACGGCGAGGTCCACCCATCGGCTGACCGCCTGGTGGTCCGGGTGGCCGGTGAAGCCGTCGGGTCCGAACGTGACGACCGTGTCGGGTCGCACCTCGTCGATGACGGCCCGGATCCGCACCGCCGCCGTGGTGTCGTCGACGACCGCGCACCCGCCGTCGGGGTAGTCGAGCCAGCGGTGCTCGTCGACGCCCAGCATCGCCAGGGCCACGTCGAGCTCGGCCGTCCGGATCTCGGCGAGGTCGGCGGCGTCCCCGCCGGCCTCGCCGCGGGTCGCGGTCACGCACACCACGCGTTGGCCGGCGTCGGTGAGCGCGGCCGAGAGCCCGCCGACCAGGTAGGTCTCGTCGTCCGGGTGCGCCCAGACCATCAGCACGTTCCCCAGGGAGCGCAAGTTCGTCACCGGGCCAGGGTGCCGCAGATCGCTGTCATGTGGCTGTCACGGGCTGGCGGATCCGGTGACAGCGCAGTGCGATCGGGCTCCCTCACCGTGGTCGGCGACGGCGTCACGAGGACGCCGCACCCCCGGAAGGAAGCATCACCATGACTGCACAGCTCGACGCCACCGTCCTCGACTTCGAACGGCTCGGCGAGTTCGTCGCCAAGGTCCAGGGCGACCAGGCCGCGGCGTACAACGCGATCCTCGTCCACCTCGGCGACCGGCTCGGCCTCTGGCGCGCGCTCGCCACCTCCGCCACCGACGGCGTCCCGGGCGCGGCCACCGTGACCCTGCTCGCCGAGCGCTCCGGCGTCGCACCGCGGTACCTCCAGGAGTGGTTGTCGGCCCAGGCGGCCCACGGCTACGTGTCCTACGACGCGGCGAGCGAGACGTTCTCGCTCTCCCCCGAGGCGGCTGCGGTGCTCGCCGAGGAGGAGAGCCCCGCCTCGCTGTCCGCCGGTTTCGAGCTGATCGCCGGGGTCTGGGCAGCGGTCGACAAGCTCGCGACGGCCTACACCACCGGCGAGGGCGTCCCGTGGCACGCGCACGACCCCCGCGTCTTCAGCAGCGTCGCGCGCTTCTACGGCACGATGTACCGCTCCTCGCTGCTGACCGAGTGGTTCCCGGCCGTGCCCGGGCTCGTCGAGAGCCTCGACGCCGGCATCCACGTCCTCGACGTCGGCTGCGGGCTCGGCGTGCCGACGATCCTGCTCGCCGAGGCCTTCCCGAACAGCACGTTCGTGGGCGTCGACTACCACGACGAGTCGATCCGCCAGGCCAAGGCCGCGGCCGTCGAGGCCGGCGTCACGGACCGGGTCGAGTTCCACGCCAGCGACGCCACGTCGTACGAGGGAACCTACGACCTGGTGCTCTTCTTCGACGCCCTCCACGACCTGGGTGACCCGGTCGGCGCGCTGACCCATGCCCGAGCCTCCCTCCGGCCGCAGGGCCAGGTGGTGGCCGTCGAGCCCTTCGCCGAGGACACCCTCGAGGCGAACCTCGCCAACCCGGTCGCCGGCGTGTTCTACGTCGGCAGCTCGGCGCTGTGCGTCCCGCACAGCATCAGCGAGGGCGGGACGGCGCTGGGCGCGCAGGCGGGTCCGAAGAAGCTCGTCGACGCGTTCCGCGACGCCGGCTTCGGCCACGCGGGGGTCGCGACGAGCACGGCGTACAACCTCGTGATCGAGGCGCACGCCTGACCGGAGCCTGGCGGTCGCGCGTCAGGGACGCGTGACCGTCAGGATCCCCAGGCACATCTCGTCGGTGGTGCCCTCGCCCCACACGACGTACTTGTCGGGGATGCCCTCGAACGACGGCAGCTTGTCGCGCAGCCACTGGACGTGGCGGCAGGTGACCCGGACGACGTCGCCGTAGTCCACCGTCACGGGCTTGATCGGCTTGTTGGCCTGGTTGTCGAAGTCCCAGACAGGGATGTCCATGATCGTCTTCGCCTCGGGCGTTCCCGGGTTGACCTCGATCTTGATGGACCGGCCGAGCAGGTGCATGTGGCCGGCGACGCCGCGGATCGTGGTCGGCTCCCAGATGTCCCGGTCGCACGACGTGGTGTTGCTGGCCTTGGGCTTGCCGCCACAGAGCAGGTACAGCGCGTTGTTGGTGTTGCCGGCGCCGCCGACGCGGGCGATGAGGTCGGTGATCGAGGCCTCGCGGTCGCACAGCGGCCCGTCGGCGTACTTCTCGCGGCACGGCATCTCGACCGGCGCGGGCAGCAGCATGGTCTCGAGCGGCGTGATGTCGGCAGTGCCGGGCGCCAGCCGGAGCAGGGTGTCGGACTGGTCGGGTCCCGGGCCGGCCAGCAGGTTGTAGTGGACCTGCATGATGATCCGGCTGCCGGCTGCGAGCTTCTTGCCGAAGCCCGGCGCGCTCACCGACTCCTTGCCGCCCGGCGCCCACGCGCCCAGCCACGGCGCGCTGTTGAGGCCGTCGTCGTCGCGCAGCCCCGAGCCGCCGAAGCAGGTCCAGCCCTCGCCGTCGGCCCCGGCGTCCATGGCCTCGGCGTCGGCCACCATGTCCGGCGGGACCGCGAAGAGGATGACGTGGTGCACGACCTCGGCGTTGCCGGGCTGCACGAAGGTGCCGGTGAGGTACGCGTCCTTGGCCAGGTGCGGGTCGAGCAGGAAGCACCGGTAGTCGTCGGTGCCGGTGCCGTTGGGGGCGGACGGGGTGTACGCCGCGGGCATCGACAGCGTCATCCGCTTCTCGCCCGGGCGCAGCGGCTTGGGCTTGGTCGCCTCGACCTCGTGGCCGTGCCCGCCCTCCTCGTGCCCTTCCCCGTGCTCGTCCGTGGCCTCGTCGCTCGGCCCCTCGCCGGACTCGGGCGAGGGCTCGGGGGTGAGCGTGGTGACGGTGCCGACCGGCACGCGATCGGCATCGCTGGCGTTGTCGCTGGACCCGCACGCGGCGAGTGCGAGCGACAGCACGGCGGCCGCGGCCGCGGCGGTGGAACGGGTCAGCCAGGAGGCCATGTCATCGCCCTTCCGGCGAGCACGTGCAGATGGGTGTGGAAGACAGTCTGACCCGCGGCCGCGCCGGTGTTGAACACGAGGCGGTACTCGTCCAGACCATCGGCGCCCGCCACGTCGCGCGCGACGCGCACCAGCTCCGCCACCGTCTCGGGCTCGGCGTCGGCCAGGGACGCCGCGTCGGCGTGGTGCGAGCGAGGGACGACCAGGGCGTGGGTGGGGGCCTGCGGGTTCAGGTCGCGGAAGGCGACGGCCGTGTCGGACTGCGCGACGACGTCGGCCGGGATCTCGCCCGCGACGATCCGGCAGAACAGGCAGTCGGGGTCCGCGGTCCCGGTGTTCGGCATGACTCATCCTCACACGGACATGCCGAGGTAAACCCACAGAGCCGGTCGGGCGTCGGTCTAGCGTGACTGTTCATGCGATGGCAGGTCCGGTGAGCCCCGCTCCCGCCTGGCACGAGACGGACGCCGACGGCGCCGTCGAGCAGCTGTACGCCGCGCACTGGCGGCCCCTGGTCCGGCTCAGCGCCCTGCTGGTCCGCGACGTCGGCACGGCCGAGGAGGTCGTCCAGGACGCCTTCGTCGCGCTGCACGCCAAGTGGGGCTCGCTCCGCGACCCCGACCGGGCGATCGCCTACCTGAGGCGGGCCGTCGTCAACGGCTCGCGCTCCCGGTTGCGCCACCTCAAGGTCGTCCGCGCCCACGCGGAGCGGCAGCCCGCGCCGACCGTCGCCCGCGGGGCCGACGAGGCCGCCCTGGACACCCACCGCCGCGAGACGGTGATGGAGGCGCTGGCCGAGCTGCCGCGCCGGCAGCGCGAGGTGATCGCGCTGCGCTACTACGTCGACCTGTCCGAGGCCGAGATCGCCGAGACGCTCGGCATCAGCCGGGGTGCCGTCAAGAGCCACGCCTCCCGCGGGGCCGCCGCCCTGCGGGAGTCCCTTCGACATCACCTGGGCGACCACCTGGAACCACCTGGAGGCTCTCCATGAGCGACGACCCGCGCCTGGACCCGAGGTACGACGCCCGGCTGTCGGAGCTGATCTCCGACACCGCCGACAGCGTCGAGCCCGGTGAGGGCCTGACCGCCATCCGTTCCCGCACACATCAGGAGACCACCATGAGCAGCTCACGCAACTGGCTCTACGCCGTCGGAGGCGCCGTCGCCGGCACCGCTGCCGTGATCATCGCGATCGCCGTGGTCTCCCAGCTCAACGACGACGACCCGACACCGGCCGCGAGCTCCTCGCCGAGCGCGTCGGAGTCCGCCGGCCAGCCGAGCGAGTCGACCGCCCCGACCGACGCGGCCACCGACACCCCCACGAGCAGCGCTCCGACGGGCACCCCGGTCGAGGGGGCCGTGCCCGTCTACTACGCCGGCGACAGCGGCCGCGGCACGGTGCTGTTCCGCGAGTTCCAGCCCGGCATCGGCGGCGACCCGGTCGCGCAGTCGGCGTACGCCACGGTGGCCGGCCCGCCGCTCGACCCCGACTACCGGACCCTGTGGCCCGCCGGCACCGAGGCCACCGCGTCGTACGACGGCGACGTGATCACCGTCGACCTCACCGGTGGCGCGCTGCACGACAAGCCGAAGGGCATGACCAAGCGGGACGCCGAGCTGGCCGTGCAGCAGGTCGTCTACAGCGTCCAGGGCGCCGCCGGGGAGCGCGCCGGCGTGCAGCTCCTGCTCGACGGTGAGCGCACCGACCAGGTGCTCGGGCAGCCCGCGTCGGAGCCGCTGACCAACGCCGACCCGACCACGACGCTCTCGCTGATGAACGTCACCCTGCCCGAGGAGGGCATGGTCGTCTCCGGTGACACGCTCGGCGCCGAGGGCGTCGCGAGCGCGTTCGAGGCCACGTTCGGGTGGGAGATCCGGCTGGGCGACCAGGTCGTGGCCAAGGACTTCGCCATGACCCAGGAGTGCTGCAAGCTGTCGCCCTGGGCGGTCAGCGTGGACGTCTCCGACCTCGCCCCCGGGACGTACACGTTCGTGGCCACCAACGACGACCCGTCCGGCGGTGAGGGCTTCGCCCCGGACTCCGACTCGAAGACGTTCGTGATCGAGTAGGGGCGTGGAGCTCTCCCCCCAGGCACTGAACCGGACCCTGCTCGACCGGCAGCACCTGCTGTCCCGTACCTCGTCGAGCGTGCCGGCCATGGTCGAGCACCTCGTGGGGCTGCAGGCCCAGGACAACCTGCCGCCGTACCTCGGCCTGGCCGCCCGCCTCGAGGGCTTCGACCCGTACGACGTCACCCGCGGCCTCGAGGACCGCTCGCTCGTCCGCCTCCTCACGATGCGCAGCACCGTGCACCTGCTGGTCGCCGACGACGCCCTGGTGCTGCGCCGGTTCACCCGCCCCATCCACGAGCGGGAGCGCAAGGTCAGCCAGATGGTCCGGGCGGCGGTCGACGTCGACCTGGGCGAGTTCTCCGTCGCGGTGCGGGCCGCTCTCGCCGACGGTCCGCTGCCCGTGAAGCGGCTCGGCGAGGTGCTGACCGCGACGTTCCCCGACGTCCCCGCCAACGCCCTGGCCCACCTGGCCCGGGTGGCCGAACCGCTCGCCCAGCTGCCGCCGCGCGGCTGCTGGAAGCAGCCGGGAGGCGTCGTCTACCAGTACGTGGACGCCTGGGTCGGGCGGCCGATGGTCGAGCCCGACCCGGCGGCGATCGTGCGGCGGTACCTCACGGCGTACGGACCCGCCTCCGCCGCCGACGTGACCTCCTGGTCCGGCGTGCCGGGCATGCCCGCCGTGCTGGCCGCCATGGACGACCTGGTCCGGCACACCGACGCGTCGGGCAAGAAGCTGTTCGACGTGCCGACGGGGGTGCTGGTCCCCGAGGACACGCCCGCTCCGGTGCGTCTCCTCGGTCTCTACGACAACGTCTGGCTCTCGCACGCCGGCCGCGACCGCGTCACCCACCCCGACAAGCGCAAGCGCTGGATGGGCGTCAACGGCGGCCTCTCCTCGACCCTCTTCGTCGACGGCTGGCTCGAAGGGCTGTGGCGGGTCGAGGACGGCAAGCCGGTGGTCGTCGAGCTGTTCCGGCCGCTGACGCGCCAGGAGAAGTCCCAGCTCGACGAGGAGCTCGACCGCGTCTCGGCCCTGCTGGCTCGCTGACCTGGGGTCGAGGGCTGACGCGAGCGGGTCCGCGGGTCTACGGTCGATCGATCGACACGGGCTGAGCACCGGGAGGTCACGATGGAGCTGCAACGTCGCACGGCACTCAAGGGCGGCGCGGCCGCCGTCGCGGGAGCACTGACCGGAGGACCGTTCGCGGGGCTGTTGGCCCCGGCGGGCGCCGCGGCTCCCCAGGCACCGCACCGCAGGCTGCGGGCCATCCCCGACCTGCGGGACGGACAGGTGCGGCTGCACCTGCCGGAGGGCTTCCAATATCGGTCGTTCCACGACACCGAGTTCCCCGTCGTCCTCGACGACGGCACCAACCTCCCCGGGCGCCACGACGGCATGGGCGCCTTCCCCGGGCCCGACGGCAACATCCTGCTGGTCCGCAACCACGAGGTCACCAACTCGGCCACCGCGACGGCGTTCGGGCCAGGCACGCCGTACGACGCCAGGGCCGGCGCGGGCACGACCACGATCGAGGTGACCAAGTACGGCGAGGTCGTCGACGCCTACACCAGCCTCAACGGGACGATGTTCAACTGCAGCGGCGGCCGGATGCCGTGGGGTTCGTGGATCACCTGCGAGGAGACCATCAACGGCCCGGACGTGGGTCCGGACTTCCAGGGGCAGCCGAACACCCAGCTCGAGCAGAAGCACGGCTACGTGTTCGAGGTGCCGGCCGGCGGCCAGAGCAACCGGCAGCCGATCACCCGGGCCGGGCGCTTCCCGCACGAGGCCGTGTCGTTCGACCCGGTCGACGGGATCCTGTACCTCACCGAGGACAACTTCGAGTTCGCCTCCGGCTTCTACCGCTACATCCCGAAGAACAACCCCATGGAGACCGGGTACCTCGACAACGAGGGACAGCTCCAGATGCTGGCGGTCACGGGCCAGCCCAACGCCCACCTCGAGGCGCGGCAGCCGCACCGCGCGACGTACGGCGTCCGGTGGGTCGACATCGACGATCCCGACCCGTTGATGGCGCCGGGCACCACCAACGACCAGGCCCTCGTGAAGGTCGGCGACCAGGGACGGGCCCAGGGTGCGGCGCTGTTCTCGCGGCTCGAGGGTCAGGTCTACGACACCAACGTCGTCTACTTCACCTCGACCCAGGGCGGCGGCGACGCCGAGCAGGACCTCGGCGCCCCGGACGACGACGACGACAACACCAGCGGCTTCGGCAAGGGCAACGGCCAGGTCTGGGCCTACCACTGCCGCTCCCAGACCCTGCAGGTCCTCTACCAGGCACCGGTCGACGACACGGAGGCGAACCTCACCTTCGACTTCCCCGACAACATCACCACCAGCGCCGACGGCACGCTCGTCGTCTGCGAGGACAGCACGGTCGACAACTACATCCGCGGGCTGTCCCGCGGTGGTCAGCTGTGGGACATCGCGCTCAATCGCCTGGTCAGCCAGATCCCCAACCAGGCCGGACAGCTTCCGCCGCGATTCGGCGACGAGTTCGCCGGCTCGACCTTCTCCCCCGACGGCCACACCCTGTTCGTCAACATCCAGGCCAGCCGCGGCATGACGTTCGCCATCTGGGGCCCCTGGCAGCGGATCGGCGTCTGACCGGGGGGCTCGTCTGCTGAGTAACCGACCGTTGTCGGGACTTCCTGACCGCTATAGCGGGTAGGAAGTCCAGAGATCGGTCGGTTACTCGCCCGCGAACGCGCCTCCCGCCGAGTGAGCGCGGGCTCACGGGCCCGGATCTCGTGCACAGGCACCGTCGGAACACCGGTTGCCCACAGGTACGGCGGCGCGGCCGGCACGACGTACGTGCGGCACGCCATCGTCGCCGGCATGCCGCAAGTCACGATGCCGCCCCGGCTCCGAGCCGTGTTCGACCAGCAGCGGGGCCTGGTCTCGAGAGCCCAGGCGCTCGACGCGGGGATGGCCCCGGAGGTCGTGCAGCGTCTGGTGGCGACCGGCGAGTGGCGGACCGTCCGTCGCGGGTTCTACACCGAACGCGAGCTCTGGGAGAGCCTCGACCCGAGGGAGGGCCGGCCACGCCTCGCCGTCCGGGCGGCGTACCTCGGCGTGGCGCGACCGCACGTGGTCAGCCACGACTCCGCCGCCCTGTTCCTCGGCCTCCCGACCCTGGGCCAGCCGGCACCGCTGGTCCACCTGACCAGGCTGGGACCCCCACGGGCCCGGACGCGGAACGGCATCCGCTACCACCAGTCGCGCATCGCGGACTCGCAGCGACTCGTCGTCGACGGACTTCCCGTGCTGGACCTGGCTCGCACGGCCGTCGACATCGCGCGCGAGCACCCGCTGCCACACGGCGTGGTCGCCATCGACGCGGCGCGCCAGCTGGGAGTGAGTCTCGCGGAGCTGTGGTCCGCCATCGACGGGATGTACCGGTGGCCGGGCATCACGACGGCCCGCCTGGCGGTCGAGTCCTCCGACGGCGGAGCCGAGTCGGTGGGCGAGACGCTCGCCCGGATGATGCTCGACGAGCTGGGCATCGGTCCGGTCCAGACCCAGTTCGAGCTCCGTGACGCCACTCGACACGCCCGCTGCGACCTGCGAGTGGGTCGCCACCTGGTCGAGTTCGACGGGCGCACGAAGTACCTCCGGATCGAGAACGGCGGCGTTGCGGTCGTCGACCCGGATCGAGTCGTCTGGGAGGAGAAGCAGCGGCAGGACTGGCTCCTCGGCTACCGCCTCGGCATGTCCCGCCTCGTGTGGGCCGACTTCTGGGGCGACCGCCGCCGGGTCGCCATGGCGCGCTTGGCCCGTGAGTACGAGCAGACCTGTGCCATGTTCGGCACCTCGATCGACGACCTCGCCCACCTCGTCGTACGTCGCGCGGCGTAGCCACCCGGGCGCAAGACCGTCCGAGGTCGCGAGTAACCGACCGCTGTCGGCACTTCCTGACCGGTACAGCGGTCAGCAAGACCACATATCGGTCGGTTACTCACCCACCCCAGCGCGAGGTCCGCGACAGCAGCGCGGCCACGGCGGCCACGCCGGCGGTCGAGGTGCGCAGCACCTCGGCCCCGAGACGTACGGCGTGCGCGCCGGCGGCCTCGAACGTCGCCACCTCGTCGTCGCTCAGACCGCCCTCGGGGCCGACCACCACGACGACCGAGCCGGCTGCCGGCACGCGCAGCCCGGCCAACGGCGCGGTCGCGTCCTCGTGCAGCACCACGGCCAGGTCGGCGGCGGCGACGAGGGCCTCGACGTCGGCAGTCGTCGCGACGCCGTCGACCCCGGCGAACCACGGTCGCCGCGCCTGCTTGGAGGCCTCCCGCGCGGTGGAGCGCCACCGCTCGACGGACTTGGCGGCACGCTCGCCCTTCCAGACGGCGACCGACCGCGAGGCGGCCCAGGGCACCACCCGCGCCACCCCGATCTCGGTGAGCAGCTCGACGGCCAGCTCGCCCCGGTTGCCCTTCGGGATCGCCTGGACCACCGTCACCACGGGCTCCGCCAGCGGCGCGTCGACCACCGACGCGACGGTCACCTCGAACGCCCGTTTGGCCGTGGAGGCGACGAGCCCGGTCGCGACACGACCCAGGCCGTCGGTCAGCACGACGCTCTCGCCGACCCGCAGCCGGCGGACGGCGACCGCGTGGTGCGCCTCGTCGCCGGTGACCTCGACCGTCGAGCCCACGGTCGCGTCGACCAGCGACGGCACCCAGTGGACCGGCAGCGTCATCAGTGCCCGTTGAACGCGTCGCGCAGCCGGCCGAACACGCCCTTGCTCTCCTCGCGCACCTGACCGGTCGGCTTCTCCTCGTTGCGGATCGCGGCCAGCTCGCGCAGCAGCTCCTCCTGGCGCGGGTCGAGCCGGACCGGCGTCTCGACCAGCACGGTGACGACGAGGTCGCCGCGGCCGGAGCGGAGGCCGGGCACGCCGCGGCCGCGCATCACCTGCGACGAGCCGGACTGGGTGCCGGGCTTGACCTCCAGCTCGAAGGACGTCTCGACGCCCGACGACCCGTCGGACGTCTCGGCGTCGACCAGGTCGGCCTCGAGCGTCGGCAGGGTCAGCTTCGTCCCGAGCGCCGCGGCGGTCATCGGGACCGCGACCGTGGTGTGCAGGTCGCTGCCGTGCCGGTTGAACGTGGGGTGCTCCGCGACGTGGATCTCGACGTAGAGGTCGCCGGCCGGTCCGCCGCCCGGGCCGACCTCGCCCTGCTCGGCGAGCTGGACGCGGGTGCCGGTGTCGACGCCCGCGGGGATCTTGACGGTCAGGGTGCGGCGGGAGCGGACGCGGCCGTCGCCGGAGCACTCCCGGCAGGGGTCGGGGATGATCGTGCCGAAGCCGCGGCAGGCCGCACACGGCCGCAGCGTGCGGATCTCACCGAGGAACGATCGCTGCACGTGGGCCACCTCGCCCGCTCCGCGACACGTCTCGCACGGGACCGGGTGCGAGCCCGCGGCCGTACCTTCGCCGTGGCAGGTCGTGCAGACGACGGCGGTGTCGACCTTGAGCTCGCGCGCGACGCCGAACGCCGCCTCGGCCAGGTCGATCTCGAGCCGGATCAGCGCGTCCTGCCCGCGCCGCATCCGCGGACGCGGCCCGCGGGTGGCGCCGCCGGGACCCGCCTGGCCGCCGAAGAACGCGTCCATGATGTCGGTGAACGAGAAGCCGGCGCCCTGGCCGAAGCCGCCCATCCCGCCGAAGACGTCGCCGCCCTGGTCGTACGCCGCCTTCTTCTGCGGGTCGGAGAGGATCTCGTAGGCCAGGCTGACCTCCTTGAACCGCTCCTGGGTCTCCGGGTCGGGGTTCACGTCGGGGTGCAGCTGCCTCGCCAACCGGCGGTAGGCCTTCTTGATCGTCTCGGCGTCCGCGTCGCGCGTCACGCCGAGCATCGTGTAGGGGTCTTGGCTCACCAACAGTCCTTCGTGCAGTCAGTCATGGGGGGCTCACGCCTCGTCGAGGATGCGGGAGACGTAGCGGGCGACGGCGCGTACGGCGACCATCGTGCCGGGGTAGTCCATGCGGGTCGGGCCGACGATGCCCAGGCTGGCCATGGCCTCGTCGCCGGGGCCGTAGCCGGTCGACACCACGCTGGTCGACGCGAGCTCCTCGTACGGGCCCTCGTGGCCGATGCGCACGAGCACGCCGCCGGAGTGCGCCTCCCCCAGCAGCTTGAGCAGCACGACGTGCTCCTCGAGCGCCTCGAGCAGGGGACGTACGTCGACGTCGAACGAGTCGCCGTACCTGGCCAGGTTCGCGGCGCCACCGACCACCACCCGCTCGTCGGACCGGTGGTCGGACATGGCGTCCACCAGCGTCGCGACGACCGAGGCCGTGGCCACGCCGCCGCCCTCGAGGCCTCGCAGTGCCGTCAGCGCGCCCGCGATCGTCTCGCCGATCACGGCCCGGTGCACGGTGCTGCGGACGTCGGCCAGGTCGTCGTCGGACACCGGCTGCTCGAGCTCGACCAGCCGCTGCTCGACCCGGCCGGTCGACAGGATCAGCACCACCAGCAGGCGGGTCGGCGCCAGTGCCACCAGCTCGACGTGGCGGACGGTGGAGCGGGACAGGGTGGGGTACTGCACCACGGCGACCTGGTGGGTCAGCTGCGAGAGCAGCCGCACCGAGCGGTGCACCACGTCGTCGAGGTCGACCGCGCCGTCCAGGAAGGTCGCGATCGCCCGCTTCTCGGGGGTGCTCATCGGCTTGAGCGTGGTCAGCCGGTCGACGAACAGCCGGTAGCCCTTGTCGGTGGGGATCCGGCCGGCACTGGTGTGCGGCTGGGTGATGAACCCCTCCTCCTCCAGCGCGGCCATGTCGTTGCGGACCGTGGCCGGCGAGACGCCCAGCGAGTGCCGCTCGACCAGGGCCTTGGAGCCGACCGGCTCCTGGGTGGACACGTAGTCCTCGACGATCGCCCGCAGCACGGCGAGCTTGCGGTCGTCCTGCACGGCTCAGCCTCCTCGCTGCGGTTGCCTCTGGCACTCGTCGGTCCTGAGTGCCAAGCCTACTAGGGTGGCCCGGGTGTCCGGGTTCAACGAGGTCGCCGATCGCATCTGGGTGGCGCGGTACCCCTGGCTCGACGTGAACGTCTCGGTCGTCGCGGGCGAGGCCGGCCTGCTCGTCCTCGACACCCAGGCCTCGGCCGACCTGGCCCGCGGCGTGGTGGCCGACCTCCGCCGGGTGAGCAGCCTGCCGGTGCTGTGGGCGGTCAACAGCCACGAGCACTGGGACCACACGTTCGGCAACGGGGTCCTCCAGGCCGAGGGCGCGGAGCTCATCTGCCACGAGAGCGCCGCCGAGACCCTCCCGGCGCACGCGGCGCAGGTACGTGCGGCGGCCGCCGAGGAGGACGACCCGAGGTACGCCGCCGTGGCGGCCACCGAGGTCGTCGTGCCGGAGCGCACCTTCTCGTCCGCGATCGCGCTCGACCTGGGCGACCGCTACGTCGAGCTGGTGCACCCCGGGCGTGGGCACACGGCCGGCGACCTGGTCGTGCGCGTCCCCGACGCCGACGTCGTCCTGGCCGGCGACCTGGTGGAGCAGGCCGAGGGTGGTGACGTCCCCGGGTTCGGCGAGGACTGCTACCCCATGGACTGGCCGCTCACCCTCGACACCGTGCTGGGGCTGTCCACGTCGGCGACGGTGGTCGTCCCGGGCCACGGCGCGGTCGTGGACCGCGAGTTCGTGGAGGTGCAGCGCAACACGATCGGCATCGTCGCCGAGACGATCCGCGACCTCGCCACCCGTGGCATCCCGGTCGACGACGCCCTGGCCGCGGCCGAGTGGCCGTATCCCCGCGAACGGCTGGCGCAGGCCGTGCGGCGAGGGTACGAGCACCTGCCGCGCAGCCAGAAGCGCCTTCCGCTGGTCTGACCGGTACCCCTACGGGTGTGGCTCCCGGACGAGCGGTTGCCCGTAGACCGGGTGGCATGACCGAGACCCCCGACAGCGACTACACCGACGTGTCCGTTCCCGACGAGGAGCTGCCCGAGGATCTCCAGCAGAGCGACGACAACCCCCTGGCCGGCGCCGCCGACGACCCGGAGGCCGACCGTCAGGACTTGGGCGACCCGCACATCGACGGCCTCGGCCGCGACGAGGACGACAACCCCGTCGCGCCGGACACCGACGCCAGCGAGGACGCCCACCACGGGGCTCCCGACAGCGACGACTGACCCGGCGCGCCCTCCCCGGACGGTCGGTGGCGCCGACCTAGCGTTGAGCGGTGACTCCCCCCAAGGCCGACCGTTACGGATCCGACGTCCTCGCGGGTGACTGGCGCGTGCCGAAGAACGGCCGCGCCGTCCCGGCCGCCGCCGAGCTCGGCGCGGTGGTCGAGGAGGTGATGACCGACTTCGTCGGCGAGATCGTCGCCGTCGACCGCGACCTCGACACCCTGACGCTGGAGGACCGCCGCGGCAAGCGACGTACGTTCCCGCTCGGCCCCGGCTTCCTGCTCGAGGGCCGCCCGGTGATCCTCGAGCCGCCCGTCCGCACCGGTCCGGCGAGGCCGACGCGGACGGCGTCCGGGTCGGTCGCCGTGCACGGCGCGAAGGCGCGGGTGGCCCGCGCCAGCCGGATCTTCGTCGAGGGCCGCCACGACGCCGAGCTCGTCGAGCGGGTCTGGGGCGACGACCTGCGACTCGAGGGCGTCGTGGTCGAGTACCTCGCGGGTGTCGACGACCTGGCCGGGCACCTGCGCGACTTCGCACCGGGCCCGCAGCGCCGGGTCGGCGTGCTGGTCGACCACCTCGTCGCCGGGTCGAAGGAGAGCCGGATCGCCGACGAGGTGCGTCGCTCGCCCGTGGGGCAGCACGTGCTGGTCGTCGGCCACCCGTACGTCGACGTGTGGGCCGCGGTGAAGCCCGAGCGGCTCGGCCTCGAGCAGTGGCCCGACGTCCCTCGCAGCGAGGAGTGGAAGAAGGGCGTGTGCCGCCGCCTCGGGTGGCCGCACGCGACCCAGGAGGACATCGCCCGGGCCTGGAAGCACATCCTCGGCCGGGTCACGTCGTACGCCGACCTCGAGCCCGCCCTGCTCGGCCGGGTCGAGGAGCTCATCGACTTCGTCACCCAGCCCTGACCAGCCCCTCAGGGGAGCGTCAGGGCACTCACGGATCCCGGAACCGGTCGCGCGCGTCTAACGTCGTGGGTACACCACTCACCGAAGGAAACGCCATGACCGAGACCCCGAACCAGAACCCCTCCGCGGGCCACGAGGGGCCTTCCCAGCAGCCTGCCTACAGCTACGCCTACGCGCCGGTCGCGACCGCTGAGCGCGACCGCAACTGGGCCGCCGCCTCGCACTGGGGCACGCTCGTCGCGGCCTGGCTCGCGATGGGCTTCATCGCCCCGCTGCTCATCATGCTGACCATCGGCAACGAGTCACCGTTCGTCCGCAAGCACGCGGTCGAGTCGCTGAACTTCCAGATCTCGCTGCTGATCTACGGCACCGCGGCGCTCCTGTTCTCGATCTTCACGATCGGCCTCGGCCTGATCATCGTGATCCCCGTCGGCATCGCGGCGGTCGTCGCAGCCCTGGTGTTCCTCATCCAGGGGTCGATCAAGGCGGCCAACGGCGAGGACTACCGGTACCCGCTGACGCTGCGCTTCGTCAGCTGAGGCCGACCCTCAGGGGAGCAGGTCGCGCACCACGGCGTCGGCGAGCAGCCGACCGTCCGTGGTGAGCACCAGCCGCTCGCCGTACCGCTCGAGCAGACCCCGGCGGACCAGGTCGTCGACCCCGGCCCGGCCGGTGGCGTCCAGCACCGACACGGGAAGCCCGTCGTGCAGCCGCATCTCGAGCAGGACCCGCTCGACCCGGCGCGTCTCCTCGTCGAGCACCTCGCGCGCGTGCGCCGGGCTGTCCCCGGCGTTGATGCGGTCGGCGTACGCCGCCGGGTGCTTGACGTTCCACCACCGCACGCCGCCGACGTGGGAGTGCGCGCCGGGGCCGACGCCCCACCAGTCGGCGCCGGTCCAGTAGCCGAGGTTGTGCCGGCACCGGGCGGCGCGGTCGCGGGCCCAGTTCGACACCTCGTACCAGCCGAGGCCCGACTTGACGAACCGCTCGTCGGCGAGCAGGTACTTGTCGGCGAGGTCGTCCTCGTCGGGCATCGGCAGCTCGCCCCGCGCGACCCGACGGGCCAGGGCGGTGCCCTCCTCGACGATGAGCGAGTACGCCGAGATGTGGTCGGGCGTGCAGGCCAGGGCCGCGTCGACCGAGGCCTCCCAGTCGGCCAGCGACTCCCCCGGCGTGCCGTAGATCAGGTCCAGGCTGACCTGGTCGAAGCCGGCCGACCGCGCCCAGCCGACGACGGCCGGCACCCGCAGGGGGTCGTGGGTGCGGTCCAGGGTGGCCAGCACGTGGGGGACGTCGGACTGCATGCCGAAGGAGATCCGGTCGAACCCGACCTGGCGCAGCTCCTCGAGGTCCCACAGCGCCACGCTGTCCGGGTTGGCCTCGGTCGTCACCTCGACGTCGGGCGCCAGCCCGAACTCCGCCCCGATCGCGGCCAGCACCGAGCCCAGCTCGCCCGGGGCCAGCAGGGTCGGCGTCCCGCCGCCGAAGAAGACCGTCGACACGGGGACGTCGATGTCCCCGAGGACCCGGCGGGCGAAGCGGATCTCGTCGATGGCGGCCTCGGCGTACGTCGCCCGGGACGCGCCGCGGGCGTCGGCCGTGCGGCCGAGGTCCTCGGCCGTGTAGGTGTTGAAGTCGCAGTAGCCGCAGCGCACCGTGCAGAACGGCACGTGCACGTAGAACCCGAACGGACGGCGCCCGAGCTCGGCCAGCGCCTCGTCGGGGAGGGCGCCATCGGCGGGGGCGGGTTCGCCCGTGGGGAGCGCGGACGGCATGCAAGCATCCAAGCAGGAGGGTTGCGCTGTCGGCGAACGGCCTTCGGATCCCGTCGCCGCGAGCGTTGGATGGGCGCGTGGAGCCCCTGGACGCCTACTCGGCGATCGTCGTCGGCGTCGCGGACAACCTGACCCCGCGGGTCGCCGCCCTGCGCATCCGCGGCCGCCGCGGAGAGTCGGCCGGCTCGGCCGTGGTGCTCAGCGACGAGGGTCACCTGATCACCAACGCCCACGTGGTCGGGGGCGCGACCGCCGGCGAGGCGGCGTTCGGCGACGGGACCACGGCGCGGTTCGAGGTGGTCGGCACCGACGCGCTCTCCGACCTGGCCGTCGTCCGCACGGACCGTGCGGTGCCCAGCCCGCCGGAGTACGGCGACGCCGACTCGCTGCGGGTCGGCTCGCTCGTCGTCGCGGTCGGCAACCCGCTCGGGCTGGCCGGCTCGGTGACGGCCGGCGTGGTCAGCGCGCTCGGCCGCTCGATGCCGGCCCGCGGCCGCACGACGGCCCGGATGATCGAGGACGTCATCCAGACCGACGCGGCCCTCAACCCCGGCAACTCCGGTGGCGCGCTGGCCGACTCCCAAGGGCGGGTCGTCGGGATCAACACCGCGGTCGCCGGGGTGGGGCTCGGTCTGGCCGTGCCCATGAACGCCACGACCAACCGGATCGTCTACCAGCTCATGCACGACGGCCGGGTGCGACGGGCGTACCTCGGCCTCGTGAGCAGCCCCGCTCCCCTGCCGCCGGCGTGGGCCGACCGCACCGGTCAGCGCATCGGGCTGCGCGTGGTCGAGGTGGTCGAGAGCTCGCCCGCCGCGATGGCCGACCTGCACCGGGGGGACATGGTGCTGGCCGTCAACGGCACCCCGCTCGGCAACGCCGGCTCGCTCCAGCGCCTGCTCCTCGACGACGCCATCGGCTCCCGCGTCGAGATCACCGTGATCCGCAACGGCGCCCTCGTCGACGTGGTGGCCGAGCCGACCGAGCTGGTCGACTAGCTCACACCGGGATGTTGAGCGTCGCGACGTACCCCTCGTCGACGGAGCCGGTCACCTTGGCCATCTGGAGCGAGTACCCGTCCGAGAAGATGCCGTCGCTGTCGAGGCTGACCTGGGCCAGGTTCGAGACCGACTGCTCGTAGCCCTCGGTCGCGTAGACGGTCTCGCAGACGTCCTGCGGGAGCGCGAGCTGGGAGGTACGCAGCTTGTTGGTCGCGGTGGTGGCGGCGTCGAGCGACTCGTAGACCTCGAAGTGCATGTGCGGCCAGCGGCCGGCGTAGCAGGCCGGGAAGATGGTCGTGAACTCCAGGGTGCCGTCGTCGGCGGCCTCCTGGACGCCGCGCAGGTAGTTCTCGCCCGACGCGTCGCCGTCGTACATCGAGTAGTTGCCCTCGCGGTCGCAGTGCCAGAGGTAGACCGCGGCACCGGCGAGCGGCGTCGCGTCGTCGCCGTTCAGGTCGTAGACCTTGAGCTTCACGGTCATCGGGACGCCCTCGGCCACGCCGCTGGCGTCGCCGAAGCTGCTGGTGATGTCGGAGCGGACCACGCCCGACTCGGCGAGCACGTTGGGGCCGTTGGAGCCGTCGCCGGGGTACGGGCCGGCCGTCTCCTCGGGGATCTCGCCCTCGGCGACCTCGACCGACGAGTCGCCACCCATGCCTCCGCCACCGTCGGGCGGGGCGCCGTTCGGCGGGCCGCCGGCGGTGCTGTCGCTCGCCGTGGAGGTGGAGGACGAGGAGTCGGCGGCGCACCCGGCCAGGGCGGCGATGCCGACCCCGCCGAAGATCGCCAGCATCCCGCGCCGGGCGAGGCGCTGCCGCTCGACGATCCTGGGCAGGTCGTGGGAGAGCCCGAGGTCGTGGTCCTCGAGCTCGTCGTGGGGGCCGTGGTGTTCGCTCATGCCCCTAGTGGAACCCCGCAGCCTGTGTGTCTCCTGTGGCGCGATTCGAGCTCGTCGCAGGTCCTCGCGGCTCGACGCAGCGATCGGTGGTTGAGCGTGAGAGCCGCCTGGCCGCGAGCCTCGAGACGCCGCGCCGACCGCCTGACTAGCGATCAGCTGTAGAAGCCGGAGATGACGTCCTTGTAGTTGTCCTCGACGACGTTGCGCTTGACCTTCATCGACGGCGTGAGCTCGCCGGACTCGACCGTGAGGTCGTGGTCGAGCAGCTCCCACTTCTTGATGGTCTCCCAGCGGTTGAGGTTCTTGTTGAGCTCGTCGACGTAGCCCTGGACCATCGCCTTGCAGGCGTCGGAGCGGACGATCTCGGTGTAGTCGCCGCTGACGCCGTTCTCGGCGGCCCAGCCCGGCAGCGCGTCGGGGTCGAGGGTCACCAGCGCGACGACGAAGTTGCGCTCGTTGCCGAACACCATGAACTGGCTGGCGTACGGGCAGATCGCCTTGAACTTCGCCTCGATGGCCGGCGGGGCGATGTACTTGCCTCCGGAGGTCTTGAAGAGCTCCTTGATGCGGCCGGTGATCCGGAGGTAGCCGTCGGCGTCGAGGGCGCCCTTGTCGCCGGTCCTGAGCCAGCCGTCCTCGGTCAGCGTCTTGGCGGTCTCCTCCGGCAGGTTGTGGTAGCCGTCCATCACGCCGGGACCCTTGATCATCACCTCGTCGCCCTCGCCGAGCTTGACCTCGCTGGCCGGGAACACCGGCGCCGACCGTGCCGAAGCGGTAGTCCTTGGGCAGGTTCACGAACGAGCCGGCGGACGACTCGGTGAGGCCGTACCCCTCGAGGATGATGATGCCGGCCGCGTTGAACCACTCGGCGATGTCGCGGTTGAGGGCGGCCGCGCCGGAGATGAAGAAGCGCACCCGGCCGCCGAAGCGGTCGCGGATCTTCGAGAAGACCAGCTTGTCGAAGAGCGTGTGCTGCAGGGACAGCGGCAGCGGGACGGACTTGCCCTCGCGCTTGAGCTGCTCGACCTGGAGGCCGACCTTGAAGGCCTGGTTGAAGATCTTCTCCTTGAGCCCGCCCTCGGCCGCCTGCATCGTCATGATCCGGCCGTGGGCCTTCTCGAAGATGCGTGGCGCGGCACCCATGAACGTGGGCTTCACGACGGACAGGTTGTCGATGATCTTGTCGACGCGACCGTCGATGGCAGCGGAGAAGCCGCACGCCATCTGGGTCGACATCAGCACCTTGCCGAACGAGTGCGCCATCGGCAGCCAGCGGAACTCGAGGTCGTCCTCGCTGAGGATGTCCTGCGCGCGGATGGCCTCGCCCTCGTAGACCCACGAGCTGTGCCGCAGCCGGACGCCCTTCGGACGGCCCGTCGTCCCGGACGTGTAGATGAGGGTGGCCAGCTGGTCACCGCTGATGCCCTTGGCGGTCGCCTCGATGACGCCCGGGTGCTCGGCGAGGTAGGCGTCGCCCAGCTTCTCGAGCTCCTCGATGCTGATCACCCAGTCGCCGTCGGCGGCGCCGTCGAAGGTGACGACCTTGTGCACGGCGGGCAGCTCGGCCTTGCGGGCCGTCAGCTTGGCGATCTGGGTGTCGTCCTCGGCGAAGACGACCTGGCATTCGGAGTCGCTCAGGATGTACGCCGTGTCCTCCTCGTTCGTGGAGGGGTACACCGTCGTCGTGGCCGCGGCCGCGCACATGATGCCGAGGTCCGCGAGGATCCACTCGTAGCGCGTGCCGGACACGATCCCGACGCGCTGCTCGGCCTGCACGCCCAGGGCCAGCAGCCCGGCGGCGATCCGGCTGACGTCCTCGCCGGCCTGCTTCCAGGAGACGGACTTCCAGACGTCGCCCTCGGGGTAGCGGAACGCCTCGCGCTGGGCGGACTTGGCCACCCGCTCGAGGAACTGCACGGCCACGTTGGGCGGCAGGGAGTCGATGAAGCTGGCGTCGATCGTGGTGGGCATGAGGCTCCTGCGGTCAGTTCGCTTCCGGCGGCAGGGGACCGCCCCGGCGCTGAACGGTTGGACGGGCGTTGCAAGGGAAACCTAACCCACCTGGTTACGCGCTGGTAGGCGTCTGAGGTCGCGGGGCGGCTCAGATCGCCGGCAGCTCGAGGGTGTGCGCCTGCCGACGGACCTTGGTCGCCAGGTACGCCGCGTTGGTCTCGGTGAGGTGCACGCCGGTGGGCACCAAGGACGAGACCTCGATGCCGAGGCGTTCGAGCTGACGGCCCTTGTCGGGGTTGTTGGTCAGCAGCGCGACCCGGTCGACGCCCAGGGCCAGCAGCATCTGGGCGGCGACGGTGTAGTCGCGCTCGTCCGCGCCGTACCCGAGGGCGAGGTTGGCGTCGTACGTGTCGAGGCCGTCGTCCTGGAGGGCGTACGCGTCGAGCTTGGCGTAGAGCCCGATCCCGCGGCCCTCCTGGCGGAGGTACAGGAGGAGGCCGCCGGCGGCGGCCACCCGCTCGACCGACTCGCGCAGCTGCGGCCCGCAGTCGCAGCGGTCGCTGCCGAGGACGTCGCCGGTCAGGCACTCGCTGTGCACGCGGACCAGGGTCGTGCCGGGCTGGGTGTGCAGCCGACGCTCGCCGAGGCGGAGGGCCAGGTGCTCGCCGCCGTCGACGAGGCCCTCGAAGGTGAAGGCCCGGGCGGAGGTCGCGTAGCCGTCGCCGAAGCGGAGCGGGATGGCGACCTGGGTGCGGATGCGGGCTGGTGCGGGGGCAGGTTCATGCGTCCTCGTAACGGTCCGAGAGTGCGTAACGGAGGAGCACGACGTCACCGAGGCGGCGTACGTCGGCCAGGGTGGCGCGGCGGTCCTGGTTCCAGGGGAACCGGCCGTCCTCGACGAAACGCGGGGCCCGCGAGTCGCCGACGAAGAAGGGGGCGACGACGAGGTGCAGCTCGTCGGCCAGCCCGGCGGTGAGGAACTGCGTGTGGATGCTGCCGCCGCCCTCGACCATCAGCCGCCGGGTGCCGCGGTCGTGGAGGTCCTCGACCAGTCGCTGCATCCGGACGCGTGGACCGCCGTCGACGACGGTCGCCACGTCACCCAGACGCTCGCGGGCACCCGCGACGGCCGGCCGGGCGCAGTACACGAGCTTGTCGGTCTCGCCCGTGGAGAAGAACCGTGCCCGCGGGTCCAGGCGGGCACCTTCGGTGACCGTCACCTTGGTCGGCGTCGGCGGCAGGCCCCGGGACACCCGCTCGTCGCGGCCTCGCTCGCTGCGCACGACCAGACGGGGGTTGTCCTGGCGCACGGTCTGCGCGCCGACCAGGATCGCGTCGCTCGCCGCGCGGACGGCGTCCACCCGCTCGAGGTCGTCCTGGTTCGACAACAGAAGCCGCTGGCTGGAGGCGTTGTCGAGGTAGCCGTCGATCGACATGCCGCAGCTGAGCAGGATGTAGGGCCGGTCAGGCATGGACGACCACCTCCTCGCGTCGAGTCTGCCTCGCTGAGGACCCGTTCACGAGGAGGACGGCTCCCGGCAGGGTCGCGACGAGGGCGAGGACGCCGTAGGTGACGGCCACGGTCGCCCCTGTTGCCGCACCCAGACCTGCCGCCGCGAAGGCCCAGGCTGCGGCTCCCTCGCGCGGACCCCAGCCGGCCAGGTTGAACGGGATCGCCGCCACCACGAGGACCGCGAGGGCGAGGGCCGCGAGCAGCCCCGTCCCCGCCTCGACCCCGGCCGCGCGGGCGGCGACCACGAAGACGGCCGCGTGGCCGGCGGCCGCGAGCGCGGAGAGCGCCAGCACCGGCGGCACCACCTCGACCTCGAGCCAGTCGCGAGCGACCAGCACGAGGACGACGGCGGCCAGGAGCAGGACTCCCCCGAGCGCCGCGGCCGTGAGGGGCAGGGTGGAGGGCTTCGCGGTGACCGGCCAGGCGACCAGGACCACGAGCCCTGCGAGCGCGACCTGCACCGCCTGGCCGACCACCCGCTCGGCCACCACCGACCCCATCGCCCGGTGCGTGACGCCGCGGTGCACGTCGCCGAGCACGCCGCCGGGCAGCACGGAGTTGAGGAACTGGGACCGGTAATACGCTGCGACCCCCGCGCGCAGCGTCATCCGGACTCCGTACGCCCGGCCGACCAGGCGCCAGCGCTGGGCGCTGGCCATGGTCGTCAGTGCGGTGAGTACGAGCGCGGCCACGACCGACGCCGGGCCGACGGCCTTCAGCCCCGCCACGAACGGTTCGGTCCCCACCCGCGACGCGAGCACGGCCAGCACCACCAGCCCGCCCGCGGCCTTGGCGACCGCCCACCACCCTCGACTCATCCTCACCTCCCTGATGTGCCCTACGGGGCAGGTACGGAAGGGGTTCAAACGGATCGCTCCCGCTCGCCACCAGTCGCTGGTCGAGGAGGGACGAAGTCCCGTCACGAGACCCCGACGAGCAAACCAGCAACCTCGTTGGTCGGACCAGGTCACAAGTAGGTCACGATCGACTATCCCCTTGTGGACAAGGGGTTCTGAGGCCTTCGAGTGTCGGTGGTCGATGCTTGGCTTGACCCATGAGCACCACGGTCCGGGAGGAGTACGAGGTCGGCGACCTCGACCCGGTCGGCGTGCTCGAAGCCGCCGCCGAGGCCGAACAAGCCGAACGACGAGCCGCGTTCCGCAAGCTCCAGCTGGCCGCCCACTGGGCCGACCTGCACCCCGCCACCAGCCGACACCGGGGTCGAGACGCCCGGCGGGCCCGCCCTGCTGGCCGACGAGTCGCTGGGCGGCGACGGCACCCCACTGGTGGCCGCGTTCACCCCGGAACCGTTCGCCCTCGCCCTGGGCATGTCGCCGTCGGCCGGGGCGCAGCTGATCGCCGACGCCCTCGACCTGCGCCACCGCCTCCCGATGCTGTGGAAACGCGTGTCCCGGTTGGAGGTGCCGGCCTGGCAGGCCCGCCGGGTCGCCCGCCAGACCCACCGCCTGTCGAAGGCCGCGGCGATCTGGGTCGACGAACAGCTCGCCGACCGCGGCTCCTGCGGCCCCGTGGTCGTCGACCGGCTCGTCGCCCACGCCATCGCCGCCTACGACCCCGAGACCCACGAGGACCGGGAGAACGACGCCCAGGCCGGCTGGGACGTCACCCTCACCCACCCCGACGCCACCGACTTCCTCGGCACCTCCCACCTCGAAGCCACCGGCGACACCCTGGTCCTCAAGGCGTTCTACGACCAGGTCTGCGGCATCGCCCACCAGCTGTTCCTCGACGGCGACACCTCACCCTTGGGCGTCCGCAAGATCAAGGCCCTCGGCATCCTCACCGGCCAACCCGCAGCAACCGGCAAGCCGAAGATCAAGGCGTACGTCCGCGTCGACGCCCCGACCTCGAGATCGACGGCGAGGGCGGCTCCACCATGGCTGCCGGTGAGATCGAGAAGCTCGGCGCCGCCACCCTCACCAAGATCCGCGACCTGGGTCGGCCACCACCAGGTCGTCATCCAACCCGTCCTGAACATGGCCCGCCGCGACGCCGTCGACTCCCACGACCCACCCGGCTGGATGCGCGACCTCGTCCACCTCCGCGACGGCCACTGCATCTTCCCCAGATGCCAGGTCGACGCCCGCTCCTGCGACCTCGACCACTTCGATCCCCTACGACGAGAACGGACCACCCGGCCAAACCCGGGCCGAGAATCTCGCCTGCCTCTGCCGGCGACACCACCGCGCCAAGACCACCGGTCGCTGGCGGTACCTCCGCACGCCCGACGGCGACTACCACTGGCACGGCCCGTACGGCACGACCTACCTCGTCACGCCCTGACGCGCCCGCGCCGCCGTCCTGTGGCGTTTGCGAGGTCAAGTGCCAAGACGCACAACGGACAGCCATACACCGCTACGGGCACCTACGTCAGGTTGCCCCGCGACGGCGGATCGCTCGTAGGCAGCGTAAGCATCGCCGCCGTGGGGTGGCCTTCTTCGGACAAAGTCCCCTGACGTCCACCATGGTGACGGCGACCGTCCCGAGCACAAGGCCGCTAAGGCCGGCTAGGCAACCCGACCAGCACCTTCTCCACCTCCGCCGCGGCAACCTCCCAGCCCTCGAGGGAGGCGCGGCGTTCGGCGGCGACGTGCCGCAACCGAGCCCGGAGCGTGGGCGTCGTCAGCCAGTCCCGCAGCGACGCCGCGAGCGCGACCGGGTCGGCCGACGGGACGAGGAGGCCGGGGGTGGCGCCGCGGGAGGAGGCGCCGAGCGCCTCCCGTACTCCCCCCACATCGGTGGCGAGGACGGGGATGCCGCGGGCGAGGGCCTCGCTGGCGACGATGCCGTACGTCTCGTGGCGCGAGGGCAGGACGAGGAGGTCGGCCCCGGCGTACGCCGCGGCGAGATCGGGGCCGGTCAGGGCGCCGGCGAGGGTGACGCGGTCGTCGAGGCCGGCGTTGCAGAGGGCGGACCACAGGCCGGTCGCGTGCGAGGCGTCGACCGAGGCGCCCACCAGGCTCCAGGTCCAGCGCAGGTCGGCCACGAGAGCGAGCGCCGAGACGAGGACGTCGTGGCCCTTGATCGGCGTGATCGCGCCGACGGACAGCAGCCGGTCGCCGGCGGGCGAGCCCTCGGCGAGCGGGGACTTGTCGGCGCCGGGCACGACGACGTGCAGCCGGGCGGCGGGGAGGTCGTACGCCGTGGCGAGCCAGTCGCGGGTCCAGCGGCTGGTGCAGACGACGGCGTGCACCGCGGCCAGGGCCCGGGCCTCCGGCGCGCGGCGCGGGGTCGAGCCGGCGACGGCGAGGCCGATCGGCAGGTGCACGAGGGCGACCAGGGCGAGGCGGTCCCGCTCGTACGCGAGCGCGTCCGGCGCCGCGGAGCAGACCAGGCCGTCGACGACGACGACGGCCCCGTCCGGCAGTCCCGCCAGCACCGAGGAGAGGCCGCCGGTCGTCGTCTCGTGCAGCAGCACGTCGTGGCCGCGCGAGCGGAGGGCGCCGGCCAGGCGGACGTCGTAGACGTTCCCGCCGCTCGGTCGGGCGGGGTCCGTGAGGCCGATGGGCCCGACGAGGTGCACGTTCACGACATCACAGCGCCCTCTCGAAGCTGGCCGAGGCGACGTGGGACTCGTGCAGCGTGACGGTGATCTTGTCCAGGTCCTTGGCGGGCTCGCCCATCTCGCCGGCGCGCACCCGCTCCGACAGCCGGTCGGCGACCACGCGGGCCAGCACCTCGGTCGAGGTGTTCACGCCGGCGAAGTCGTCCTCGTCGTCGAGGTTGCGGTACGTCAGCCGCGACAGCACCTCCTTCAGCAGCTCGGCGGCGCGTCCGATGTCGACGAGCACGCCGTCGGCGTCGAGCCGGGGGCCGCTGAACGACGCGTCCACGACGTACGTCGCCCCGTGCAGGCGCTGGGCCGGGCCGAACGCCTCGCCGCGGAAGCTGTGGGCGATCATCATGTGGTCGCGCACGGTCACCGTGAACACCTCACACCTCCCCTGCCGCACCGTCGGGATAGATGATGCTCCGACAAAGCGTCCGCGTCGCCCCCTCGGCGAGCTCCGCCATCACATCGGGCAGGTCCTCGAACCGCGACTCCCCCGTCAGCAGCACGTCGAAGGCGGGGTCGCGCAGCAGGTCGAGCGCCAGGGCGAGACGCTCCGCGTGCGTACGCCGGCCACGCCGCGCCGCCGCGACCTCACCCACCTGGCTGGCCCGGACCGCCAGTCGTCGCGAGTGGAACGAACCTCCCAGCGAGACGGAGACCGGCGCGTCGCCGTACCAGCTGAGCTCGACCACCTCGCCGTCCGGCGCCAGCAGGTCGAGCGAGGTCTGGAGGCCGGCGGAGGTCCCCGAGGTGTGCACCACGAGGTCCAGACCACCCGGCGCCTCGGCGGGCAGAGCGAACCCCGCCCCCAGCGCGGCCGCCACCGACGACCGCGACTCGTCCACGTCGACCAGCGTCACGCTCACCCCCGGCATCGACGCGAGCAGACGCGCGACACAGCACCCGACCATCCCCGCGCCGACCACCGCGACCCGGTCGCCGATCAGCGGCCGGGCGTCCCACAGGGCGTTGACGGCGGTCTCGACCGTCCCGGCCAGCACCGCCGCGGGCCGCCGGCACACCTTCGGGAACGCACCGTCACCGCCGCGGCCGGGACGACGTACGCCGTCTGGTGCGGGTAGAGGCAGAACACCGTCCGTCCGACCAGCGCCTCGGGGCCGCGCTCGACCACGCCGACGTTGAGGTAGCCGTACTTCACCGGGCCCGGGAAGTCGCCCTCCTGGAACGGCGCCCGCATGGCGGCGTGCTGGCTCTCCGGCACGTGGCCCCCGAAGACCAACGTCTCCGTGCCCCGGCTGACTCCCGTGCGCAGCGTCCGCACCAGCACCTCGTCGGGACCCGGCTCCGGCAGCGTCACCGGGCGGATCTGCCCACGCCCCGGCTCGGTCACCCAGAAGGCCGCCGCCGTCGTCACCCGCCACCTCCTGAACCGAACCGATCGAGCAGTCGTGTGACCGAACGTAGCGATGTCGCTCGTGGGAGGACACGGAGGCGGTTTGAGGACGGTTCACATCGGGGCCGCGAACGCGATCACGGCCGCGCGCGCGGTGCTGACGGTCGCGCTGGCTGTGCTCGTCGTGCTCTCGTACGAGCACGACGTCCCTGTCGCCCTGCGTGGTCGCCCTGACGTCGGTAGCCCTGGCCACCGACGCGGTCGACGGCCAGGTCGCCCGCCGCACCGGGACGGCGAGTCGCTTCGGAGCCCGCTTCGACATGGAGACCGACGCCGCGCTGCTGCTGGTGCTCAGCACGTACGTCGCCCGCGACGTCGGCCTGTGGGTGCTGGCGATCGGCCTGGCCCGCTACGTCTTCCTGGCCGCGAAGGTGCCCCTGCCCTGGTTGCGGGGGCAGGCGCCTCCGCGGCCGTGGTGCAAGGTCGTCGCCGCCCTGCAGGGCGTCGTGCTGCTGGTCGCCGCGTCGGGACTGCTCCCCGAGCCGGTCGCCGTCGCGGCACTCCTCGTGGCCCTGGCCCTGCTGGTCGAGTCCTTCGCCCACGAGGCCTGGGACCTCTGGCGCCACCGGCAGCCGCACCGCCCGCAGCCCTGGGTCACTCGGGTCACCGGCCTGCTCGCGTGCCTGGTGGTCTGGGCGGTGCTGGTCGCCCCCGACGAGGTCGGTGCGGTCTCGCCCGCGGCCTTCGCCCGGATCCCGCTCGAAGGACTGGTCCTGGTCGGCCTCGTGCTCCTCCTGCCCTCGCGGCCCGCGGTCTGGCTGGCGACGGGTGCCGGCCTGGCGCTCGGCGTGCTGACCCTGCTCAAGCTCCTCGACCTCGGCGTCTCGGTCGCCTTCGCGCGCCGCTTCGACCCGCTCGGCGACCCCGTCTACGTCGGCGCCGGCGTGTCCTTCCTCCGCGACGCGATGGGCACCGCCAACGCCTGGACCGCCACCGTGCTCGCGGTCGCGCTGATGGTCGCGGTGCTGGTGCTGGTCCCGTACGCCGTCCTGCGCGCGACCCGGCTCGCCCGCGGTCACCGGCCGGTCGCCGTCCCGGTCGTGCTCGCCCTCTCCCTCGTCTGGGTCGGCTGCGCGGTCGCCGGCGTCCGCGTGGCGCCCGGCGAGCCGGTGGCCGCCGCCACTGCCGTCGACCTCGCCTCCACCCACGTGACCGAGGTCCGCGACCGGCTGCGCGAGCGGGCTGCTCTCGCGGCGCAGATCGCCGACGACGACTTCGCCGACGTGCCGCCGTCGCGGCTGCTGAGGGCGCTGCGCGGCAAGGACGTGCTGCTCGTGTTCGTCGAGAGCTACGGCCAGGTGGCGCTGGAGGGGCTGCCGACGTCGAGCCAGCTCCGCGACAGCGTCGACGCCGACAGCCGACGGCTGGAGGCGGCCGGCTACCGCTCGCGCAGCGCGTACCTCACCTCCCCGACGTTCGGCGCGATGAGCTGGCTGGCCCACTCCACGCTCCAGTCGGGGCTCTGGATCGACAACCAGGGCACCTACGACCTGCTGCTGGACCGCGACCGGCTCACCCTGAGCAGCGCGTTCGGCAAGGCGGGCTGGCGCTCGGTGGGCATGATCCCGGCCGACACCGAGCCCTGGCCCGAGGGCCAGCGCTTCTACCGGTGGGAGGCGCTGCACGACCTGACGAACATGGACTACGAGGGCCCGCGCTTCGGCTACGGGCGGATGCCCGACCAGTTCGCCCTCGAGTCGTTCCGGCGGCTGGAGCTCGACCAGCCGGGCCGGGGCCCGGTGATGGCCGAGATCGACCTCGAGTCCAGCCACAACCCGTGGGTGCCGCTGCCCCGGATGGTCGACCCCGACGAGCTCGGCGACGGCTCGGTCTTCGACGGCATGCCCGAGGAGGGCGAGCAGCGCGACGACGTCTGGCGCGACGCCGACCTGGTCAAGGCGGCGTACGTCCGCTCGCTCCAGTACTCCCTCGACGCGCTGACTTCCTTCGTCGAGCGCAGCGACGATGACGACCTGGTGCTCGTCGTCCTCGGCGACCACTGGCCCGTCACCACGGTCTCCGGGACGACCCCCGGCCACGACGTGCCCGATCAGCGTGATCGCCAACGACCCGGCCGTGCTGCGCCGGATCGACGCGTGGGGCTGGCAGGACGGGCTGCGACCGCAGACCGGCGCCCCGGTCTGGCCGATGGACGCGTTCCGCGACCGGTTCCTCGAGGCGTACAGCCGCTAGCTAGAGGTCGAGCCGCAGGATCGTCCTGCCGTGCTCGCTCTGCACCTCGACGCGGGTGATGTCGTCGAGCGCCGCCGCGGTGGAGCCCGGCAGGCTCATCGTCTTGCCGGGCACCGCCTTCCAGGTCATCACCTTGTCGCTCTTGCCGTCTCCGGTGAACGCCACGAGCCGGTATCGTAGGCGTGGCCGCCGCCGTACTCGCCCTCCGGATCGGCGTAGCTGCACGTCAGCAGGACCTTGGTGCCCCAGCCCACCGGCGTGAGCGACACGTCGGCCTTCATGCCGTAGTCGTGCACCACGTCCATCGGCTGCGGAGGCGCGACGGTCGGCGATGCGCTCGTCGGCGTCGCCTCGGGCGCGCGCCCGTCGTCACGGGCGGCCTGGAGCGCCCCCACGCCCAGGGCCACGACGGCGATGGCCGCAGCGGCGCCGAGCATGACCAGCACGGTCTTGCGGCGCTGCTCGCGCCGTACGACGGCCACCAGGGCCGGCAGCACCGTCGCGGGCAGTGGTTCGAAAGGGACGGGCGCCTCGACCTGTTCGACGGGCACGCGCCCGAGCAGGCCGGGCAGGCCGGCCAGCTCGGCGACGGAGCGGCGGCACCGCTCGCAGCCCGGCAGGTGCCGCTCGAACTCCAGACGGTCCGTCGGCGACAGCGAGCCGAGGACGTAGGCGGCGTCGGAGTGCGAGAGGGCGCAGTCGCTCATGCCGTCACCCCCATCTCCTCGAGGGCGAGCCGCAGAGCGCGCAGGGCGTAGTGGGTCCGGGACTTCACGGTGCCTTCCGGGATGTCGAGCTGGCGGGCGGCGTCGGCGACCGACATGCCGCGGTAGTAGCAGCACAGGAGCACGGAGCGGTGGTCCTCGCTGAGCCGGGAGAGCGCGTCGGAGACCACCCACGACAGCAGGAGGCCGTCGGTGTGGTCGCGCGGGTCGTTCGGCTCGGGCGGCTCGGCGACGGCGACCTCGGTGCGCGTGCGCTTCGTGCGCCACTCGTCGATGGCGACGTTGCGGGCGACCGTGAAGAGCCACGAGCGCACCGACCCGCGCGACTCGTCGAGCAGCCGCGAGCTGCGCCAGGCGCGGAGGAGCGTCTCCTGGAGGAGGTCCTCGGCGCGCGCCCGGTCGTGGCCGGTCAGGCGCAGGCAGTAGCCCCACAGCGCGCCGGCGTGCTCGTCGTGCAGCTGCTGCATCAACGCCACCGGGCCGCTCGTCGGGCTCGTCTCCGCCATCGCACCTCCTCACTCCGCAGGAACGTGCGCGGCATCCCTTCGGTTCAGTGTGGCTGCGCTGAGTCTGGCTGGGGAACACCAGGAAGCTCAGCACCACGCGCCCACCGTCGGCGAACACCTCGACCGAGCACCGGTCCAGCCACACCTCGAGAGTGACCACCCCGTCCACGAGCGGGACGGGCACCCGCGACACCGACCCGAACGCCTCGCTGAAGGCCGCCGGCTCCCGCACTGCGACCAGCTCGCCGGCCGCGCCGTCGTACGAGAGGCGCACCGCGCCGCCGTGGAGCGGGTGCTCCTCGCCCGGTCGCAGCACGACGTCGAGGTGCTCGTACGCCGCCAGCTCGCGGACCACGGCCTGGCGCAGGCGCGGACCGGCGTCGGTGACCACCAGGGTCAGGTCGCGCGGGAGCGTCATCGCGCCGCGCCAGCCGGCGGTGGGGGTCCGGCGCGCGTAGGCCCAGTTGTCCAGCCAGCCGATCATCACCCGCCGGCCGTCGGGGGCGTCGTTGTAGGTGACGGCGGCGTAGCAGTCGCGCCCGTGGTCCAGCCAGCCGCCGCGCCTCGGGCGTGAAGTCCGTGCCGTCGAAGTCGCCCACCCACCAGCGCATCCCGCTGCCGCCGCCCGGGGCGCCGTCCAGCACGCTGACCAGCAGCACCCACCGGACCTCGCCGGAGCCCTCGACCGCGAGCGGGAAGAGGTCCGGGCACTCCCACGGGCCGGCCTGCAAGGACGGGTCGGCGAACTCGCTCAGCAGCGTCCACGTGCGCAGGTCGTCGCTCGCGTAGAGCACGACCTTCTGCTCGATCGCCTCGACGGCGGCCATC
Organism: uncultured Actinomycetota bacterium; assembly: GCA_963839565.1. GTDB lineage: Bacteria > Actinomycetota > Actinomycetes > Propionibacteriales > Nocardioidaceae > Nocardioides. Next base: position 87,282 of record CAWIVR010000019.1, read on the forward strand.
ACCCAGCGGTCGCCGTCGCGGAACACCTTCGGGTCGCGGAAGTCCGTGGAGCCCCGGTCGAGCACGGGGTTGGCGGGGTCCTTGACCCACGTCTCGCCGTCGTCGGTGCTGCGGGCGAGGTGCTGGGTCTGGAGCGGTACGTCGTCCGGGTCGGCCGACAGCCGCACCGACGTGTAGATCGCCACGAGGTCGTCGCCGTCGTGGACCGCGGAGCCGGAGAAGACGTGCTCGACCGGCTGACCGTCGGCGTCGACGGACTGGCGGATCGCCACCGGGCGCTCGTCCCACGACACCAGGTCGTCGGAGACCGCGTGCCCCCAGCTCATGTCGCCCCAGCCGTCGCCGTTCGGGTTGTGCTGGAAGAACAGGTGCCAGCGGCCCTCATGGAAGACGAGCCCGTTGGGGTCGTTGACCCAGTGCCGCCGCGGCGCGAAGTGCAGGAGCGGGCGGTAGGGGTCGCTCACTCCTGCACCGCCTTGATGATGGTGACGCACATGGTCAGGTAGTCCTCGTCGGGGTCGCCGTCGATGACCGCCCACGACATGTTGTGCACCATCCGGACCACGACCCAGTCGCGGGCGCGGTCCTCGTCGAGCCCGGCCGCGTCGACGAGGGTGTGGAAGCGGCGGCGCAGGTTCTCCCGGGCGTTGCCCGCGACGATCTCGTCCCAGCGGTTCCAGAGCATCGGCGCCGGCTCGTAGTGCGGGTCACCGCTCATCGGCTTGGGGTCGATCACCAGCCACGGCTCGCGATCGGCGGCCAGCACGTTGTGGTGGTGGAGGTCGCCGTGGATGATCACGCCGACCGAAGCCGGGTCGGCCACCAGGTCGCGGGCCAGCGACCACGCACTGCTCCCGCATCCGCCGCGGGATCGGCGCGTCGCGCGGCAGCGCCTCGAGGTCGGCGGTCCAGCGCTCGACGTACGACGTGACCGTGCGCAGCTGCGGCAGGGCGGGCACGTGGATCCGGCCGTAGAGGCCGGCCACGACCTCGCACGCCTCGAGGTCACCGATCGTGGTCAGGTCGCGCGGGTGCAGGCGTTCGAGCAGCATCGCCCGGCGGCGCGGGTCCGCCCGCAGCAGCAGGACCGTGCCGTTGCCGTGCCAGTGCTGCAGCGCGAGGTGCTCGAAGTCCGACTCGTCGGCATCGGCGTCGGTGTGCAGCTTGAGCACGGAGCGCTGCCCGTCGGCGGTCAGCACCGGCACGACGAGCGAGCAGAAGCCGTTCATCAGCGCGCCGTCGACGGTCAGCTCCCACTCGTCGAGCAGGTCGCGGGCCAGCGCGGGCAGCCGGTCGACCCACGCGGCCCAGTCGTCGCCGCGGTCCCGCATGGCCAGCACGTCGGGGGGCAGGGCGATCGTCACCCGCCCACGCTCCCGCTGAGCCACACGTCCGGCGGGATGTGCGGCTTGCCAGGGACGGGCCGCGGCTCCTCGGCCGCGTCGGTGAGGACGTCGGCGCCGAGTCGCCGCCAGAACCTGGCCGCCCTGGTGTTGTCCTCCTGGAAGGCGATCTCCCACCGGCCGGGATGGGCGCGCACGACCGCCTCGGCGAACGCGCGGGCGTGGCCCCTGCCGCGGGCGGCGCGGGCCACGAAGAACTCCCCCATCTGCCGGCAGTCCGTCGTCAGCCCCCGCACGAGCGCGAAGCCGATGGGCCGGTCACCCAGCTCGGCGAGGTAGACGACGGCGTCGGGATCGTCGGGGCGGAAGAAGTCGAGGTGGCCGCGCTTGAACATGCCGTCGGGTCCCGGCGTCGAGCCACGGAACTCCGACAGGTCGTGGCTGTACGGCTGCCACAGGTGCTCCACGACCTCCCAGTCCTCGGGCGACGCGACCGCTCGCACCCGGAACGGCCACAGCCACCCCACGACGAGCCCCGTGAGCCCTTCGGGCAGCAGGCCCATCAGCTCGAGGTCCTTCGGGCTGGCCCACATCGGATGGTGCTGGTTGGTCTCGTCCTGGCCCTCGGCCTCCTCGCCGCCGAGCACCGGCTCGCCCTCGACGCCGGTCACCCGGTAGTAGAAGGACGTGCGACCACCGTGGTCGCCCTCGAGCAGCAGCTCGTCCACCCGCCCTCGAGGGTGCACTCCTCGCGGAGCTCGCGGAGGGCCGCGTCGGCCGGCGCCTCACCGTCCTCGATCCCGCCGCCCGGCAGGACGGCGTAGTCGCGGCCGTCCAGGTGGCGGCGGATCACCAGCACCTTGCCGTCGCGCTCGACGACGGCGACCGCCCGTGGCCGGGGGTCCGAGAGCGGCTCGCGAGGCACCCGTCGGATGCTACGGGGCGGGCGGCCACTCCTGCGGGTCGGGGAAGTCCAGGCCCGGTGCCTGCGCGAGCGCGACCGTCAGGTCGTCGGTGAGCACCCGCATCGTGGCGGCCCGGTCCTCGTCGGGCGCGGTGACCTGCTCGATCACGTTCACGAACCGCCCCTCGGACGACTCGAACATGCTGTGGAACCAGACCTCGCGGGGCGGGTCGCCGATCACGTCGTGCATCGTCACGACGTGCCCACCCGGGACCTGCAGCTGGTCGCAGAAGCGGCCGGGGACGTCGACCCGCTGGGTGCCGGCCTCCGGAAGCACGACCGTCTCGCCGTCGGAGCTCGTGGCCGCGCAGGACGCTGCGTCCTCACCGGGGACCGGCTTGGTGACGTAGACGAGCAGCTCCACCTCCGGGGACAGGTCGTACACCAGCTGCCACTCGGTCGCGTTCGCGAAGTCGGCGTCCGGCAGTGGGGTGTCCCGCGACCAGTCGCTCGGGTAGACGTCGCGCGGCGCCGGGAGAGACGGGTCGGCGGCGGCGACGGCGGCCGCCAGGTCGGTGTCGATGGTCGTGCCGGGCACGAAGGTGCCGTCCTCGGCCGCCAGGGTCGGCACGGGGTCGGCGCCCAGGCGCGGGACGACCACCGCGGTGGCAGCGACGGCGGCCACGGCGAGGGCCCCGACGGCGTACGCCGCCCCGCGCCCGCGACGGCGACGTCGCCCCGCGGCGATGGCGGCGGCGAGGTCGGGCACCGGCATGCCGGCGCTGCGTCTCGCGGTCGAAGCGGTCCCTCAGCTGTTGGTCGATGGTCATGACGAGGTCTCCTCCGTGGCATGGGCGAGCAGCTGCTCGAGACGGGTGAGGGCCCGCGACGACCGGCTCTTGACGGTGCCCTCGGGGAGGTCGAGAGCCAGGGCCACGTCTCGGACCGACAGGTCCTCGAGGTAGCGGAGCGCGACGACGGCGCGGTCCCGCACGGACAGCTGCGCCAGGGCCTGCATCAGGTCGATGCTCGACTGCTCCTCGACCTCCCGGTCGGGCAGCCGGTCGGTCACCAGCTCCCGGTTGCGCCGCCGCGAGATGTCGATGCAGACGTTGACCAGCACCCGACGCGCGTAGGCGTCGGGAGTGTCACCCGTGATCCGCGGCCAGCGGGCGTACAGGGCGGTGAACGTCGTCTGCACGGCGTCCTCGGCCGCGGGCCAGCTGCCGAGCATGGCGTACGCCGCCCGCATGAACGAGCGCTGCCGGGCCCTGAAGTACTCGCAGTACTCCGGCTCCCATGCCGGTGTGCGCGCCATCCACGTCTCCTGAACCCTCGAGGTCGTCGTTCACCCCTCTAGAGAGTGTGGCGGTGCATTCGGTTCCATCCCGGACCGAACGAGCTGCCGGCGAGCTACTTCTTGCCCGTCTTCTCGCCGGTCTGGCCGGTGGAGAGCGCGGCGATGAACGCCTCCTGGGGGACCTCGACGCGGCCGACCATCTTCATCCGCTTCTTGCCCTCCTTCTGCTTCTCCAGCAGCTTGCGCTTGCGGGTGATGTCGCCGCCGTAGCACTTGGCGAGCACGTCCTTGCGCATCGCCCGGATGTTCTCGCGGGCGATCACGCGGGCGCCGATCGCGGCCTGGATCGGCACCTCGAACTGCTGGCGCGGGATCAGGTCCTTGAGCTTGCCGGCCAGCATCACGCCGTAGGAGTACGCCGCGTCCTTGTGCACGATCGCCGAGAACGCGTCGACCGGCTCGCCCTGCAGCAGGATGTCGACCTTCACCAGGTCGGCCGCCTGGTCGCCCGAGCGTTCGTAGTCGAGCGAGGCGTAGCCCTTCGTGCGCGACTTCAGCTGGTCGAAGAAGTCGAAGACGATCTCGCCCATGGGCAGCGTGTAACGCATCTCGACACGGTCCTCGGAGAGGTAGTCCATGCCGTCGAGGTTGCCGCGCTTGGCCTGGCAGAGCTCCATGATCGTGCCGATGTAGTCGGCGGGGCTGAGGATCGTGGCCCGCACGATCGGCTCGCGCACCTCGGCGATCTTGCCGCCGTCGGGGTACTCGCTCGGGTTGGTCACCTCGATGACCTTGCCGTCCTCCATGACCACCTCGTAGACCACGTTGGGGGCCGTCGAGATGAGGGTCAGGTCGAACTCGCGCTCGAGCCGCTCGCGGACGATCTCCATGTGCAGCAGGCCGAGGAAGCCGCAGCGGAAGCCGAAGCCGAGGGCGCCGGACGTCTCCGGCTCGTACGCCAGGGCCGCGTCGTTGAGCTGGAGCCGCTCGAGGGCGTCGCGCAGGTCCGGGTAGTCGTCGCCGTCGATCGGGTAGAGCCCGGAGTAGACCATCGGGTTCGGGTGCTTGTAGCCGGCCAGCGCCTCGGTCGCGCCGTGGTGCTGGCTGGTGACCGTGTCACCGACGCGCGACTGGCGGACGTCCTTCACGCCGGTGATGAGGTAGCCGACCTCGCCGACCCCGAGCTCCTTGCCCTTGACCGGCTCGGGGCTGATGACGCCGACCTCGAGCATCTCGTGCACGACGCCGTTGGACATCATCTTGATCCGGTCGCGGTGGCTGAGCTTGCCGTCGACGACCCGGACGTAGGTGACCACGCCGCGGTAGGTGTCGTAGACCGAGTCGAAGATGAGGGCCCGCGGCGGGGCGTCGGCGTCGCCCACGGGTGCCGGGGTCTGCTTGACGATCTCGTTGAGCAGCTCGCTGACCCCGAGCCCCGTCTTGGCGGAGGTGAGCAGCACGTCGGAGACGTCGCAGCCGATGATGCCGGCCAGCTCGGCGGCGTACTTGTCGATCTGCGCGGACGGCAGGTCGATCTTGTTGAGCACCGGGATCACGTGCAGGTCGGCGCCGAGGGCGAGGTACAGGTTGGCCAGCGTCTGGGCCTCGATGCCCTGGGCTGCGTCGACCAGCAGGACGGCGGCCTCGCAGGCCTCCAGGCTCCGCGACACCTCGTAGGTGAAGTCGACGTGGCCGGGCGTGTCGATCATGTTGAGCACGTACGTGCCGGGCTCGGCGACTTGCACCTCTCCAGCGGGCACGGGCTCTACCGTCCAGGGCATCCGGACGGCCTGGCTCTTGATGGTGATGCCGCGCTCGCGCTCGATGTCCATCCGGTCGAGGTACTGCGCGCGGGCGCTGCGCTCGTCGACGACCCCGGTCAGCTGCAGCATCCGGTCCGCCAGCGTCGACTTGCCGTGGTCGATGTGGGCGATGATGCAGAAGTTGCGGATCAGCCGCGGATCGGTGTGTCCGGGCAACGCTGGCTGAGGCACGTGGGACTTTCAGGACTCGAGTGTCGGGGAAGGGTCATTGTTCCACGCAGGAGGGCGGGGACCCGATTCCGTTGCTGCTGCACGGTGGGCGCACGTGCAGGTGAGGGCCTGGTCTCTCGACCAGGCCCTCACCTGTGTCCCCCGACGTTCCCGACGAGCCGCCCCACTCGGCTGGTCGGCCTCAGCGCGGGCTGTTCCCCAGGTCGGTGTCGCGCGGCGGCTGCACGTGAGCCTCGACGTCCTCGTCCTCGACCGGGTTGTCACCGAGGACGATGTGCGCCTCGGTGTCCTCGGGGCCGTCGGCCGAGTAGAGGCGGTGACCCTGGACGTCCAATTCGTTGTCCTGCTCGCTCATCTGATCCTCCTGTGGTTCCGGCCGGTCCGGCCTTGGTGAGTGCCACTCTGCCCCTTCGCCGCGCATCGGTCTGTCGGCGTCCTGACACAAGTGACGATTCCGTCCCGGCTAGCTGTCAGGGCCGGGGACGCTGTTGTCGCTGGCCGCGTGCAGCACCGCCTTGACCTGCAGCGGCGTCAGCCAGGGGTGCTTGCTCCGCATCAGCGCCACCATCGCGGTGACGTGCGGCGCGGCGAAGCTGTTGCCGGTGGCGGTGATCGACCCGTGGTCGGCCCAGGCGACGTCGACGTCGATGCCCCGCGCCCCGAACTCCACCGGCGGGTGGGGGTTGTAGGCCAGCGCCAGCTCGTCGGACCCCGCCCGCGAGGCGACCGAGATCACGGAGGCGTACTGCGAGGGGTACGTCGGACCCGGCAGGTTGTTGGCCGCGCAGACGAGCACGGTGCCCGAGAAGTACGCCTGGTCGGCCACCTCGTGCAGCGGCCCGAACATCGCCTCGGCCTTGCTCGACAGCGACAGGTTGGCGACGTGCATGTCGCGCTCGACGCTCCACTCGACGCCGGCGTGCAGCAGGGCTCCGCGGCCCTTCAGGTTCGCGCCGAGCACCCGGACGCTGTAGATCTCGGCCTCCGGCGCGATGGAGCGGATGATCCCCGCGCACGCGGTGCCGTGCCCGACGAGGTCGCCGTGCGGACCCTCGTCCTCGACGTAGCCGTGCTCCGCCTCGGCGTCCAGGTGGAACGCCACCCCGCCGACCACGCCGCCGACCCGGGGGTGCTCGGCGTCGACACCACTGTCGATCACCGCGACGCGCACCCCGGCGCCGGTGCTCCCGCCGAACGCCCACTCGCGCACCTGCGCGAACGGCAGCGCCGCGACCTCTTGGATGGCCCCCCGGTCGAACGCGCCGGACCAGGCCGGTTCGATGCTCACCGGGCTCCGGGAGCCCGCGATCCCGACGGCCCCGCGTGACCCGGTTGGCCGGCCTGCCACGCCTCGACGACGCGGAGCACGTCGCGGCCCAGGGCCTCCGCGGGTGACGGCGTGGACGGGCCGTGGCCGCCCGCAAGCAGCATCGCCATCTGGCTGGCCAGCGTGCCGAGCACCTGCAGCGTCCAGTCGCTGGCCTCCTCGACCGACGGGTCGAGCACCGAGGTCACTCCCATCACCTCGCCCTCGGTGGTCATCATCGGCGCCGCGAGGATCGAGGAGGGCACGTAGTTGGTCGACTCCGCGACGTCGCGGGCGAAGCGCGCGTCGGTCTGCACGTCGCGCACCGAGATCGGCTGGCCCGACATGGCCGCCCACCCGGCGATGCCACGCGAGACGGGGATGGTGACGCCCACGATGGCCTCGGCGCCGGCGCCGTCGGAGGCCACGAACCGCAGCGTCTCGCCCTCCTCGTCGACCAGCGCGACCGAGCAGGCCGCCGCGGCGAACAGCCGTCGTACGGCCTCCACCGAGCGACCCAAGGCCGGGTCCTGCCCCGTCGCGATCACCACTGCCCCACCCCCACGCGCACCTTAGACCGCGAGGCGTCGGCACGCGAGGACCTCCGCAGGTCGGGGTGCCTGGTATGACTGGGGCGTGGACGTGCCGCGAGTGCTTCGCTCGCTCCCCGACGAGGACGCCAAGAAGCTGCTCAAGGCGTCGAAGGTCAACACCTACGCGCGGCGGGAGAACCTGGTCAGCGAGGGCGACAAGTCCGACACCTTCCACATCGTGCTCGACGGTCGCGTGGCGGTCCGGGTGACCCGGCCCACCGGCGACACGGCGATCGTCAACATCCTCGGTCCGGACTCCCACTTCGGCGAGGTCTCCCTGCTCACCCAGGAGCAGAGCCGGCGGACGGCGAGCGTGGTGGCCCTCGAGCCCGTCCGCACGCTGAGCATCCCGGCGTCCGTCTTCCACGACCTGCGCGAGCGCAACCCGCGGCTGGAGGCGTTGGTGAGCCGGCTGCTGGCCCAGCGCGTCGACGAGCTGTCCGCCCAGCTGCTCGAGGCCATGTACGACACGCTCGAGCGGCGCGTGGTCCGGCGGCTCGCCGCCCTCACGGTCACGTTCGGCACCGACTCCTCGCCGGCGGCCAAGCCGGTGACCATCCCGCTCACCCAGGACGAGCTCGCCGAGCTCGTCGGCGGGACCCGGCCGTCGGTGAACCAGGTGCTCCGCCGCTTCGTCGACGAGGGCATGCTCGAGCTGAGCCGCGGGCGGATCGTCGTCACCGACGCTGCTGCGCTCCGGCGGGCCGCGTCCCACTAATCGCTTCGCGGCCGTGCGCGGCCGTCGGGAAGGATGACCGGGTGACCGCCATCCCCACGACGATCCCGCACGGCCGCACCGCGCAACGGCTGACCTGGCCGCACCTGCCCCCGCACGTGCGGGCCCTGGTCGAGCGGCACTGCGGGTCGCCCGTGGTCGACGCCGTCTCCCAGGGCGGGGGCTTCACGCCCGGCTTCGCCTCGGTGCTCACCTGCGCCGACGGCTCGAAGCACTTCGTCAAGGCGGCGTCGGCGAAGGCCCAGCGGATGTTCGCGGACTCCTACCGCGAGGAGGCCCGCAAGCTCCGGGCGCTTCCCACCAGCGTGCCCGCACCCCGGCTGCTCTGGGTCGAGGACGGCGACTGGGTGGTGCTCGAGACCGAGTACGTCGAGGCGCGGCCGCCGCGACGCCCGTGGCGGCAGGCCGAGCTCGACGCCGCCCTCGACGCGCTCGAGGTCGTGGCCCGCGAGCTGACGCCCGCGCCGGACGGCCTCCACCTCGACACCGTCGCGGACGAGCTGGCCGACTGGCCGGCGTACTGGGACCACGTGGCCGCCACCCGGCCGGACCTGCCCCACCTCGGGGAGGCCGCCGCCCTGGCCGCCGGGTTCGCGGCGGTGTCGCGCGGGGACACCGTGGTCCACATCGACGTCCGCGACGACAACATCCTGCTCCGGCCCGACGGCACCGCGGTCTTCTGCGACTGGAACTGGCCGGTCGCGGGCGCCCCGTGGCTCGACACCCTGTTCCTGCTGATCGGCCCGCGCGGCGACGGCCTGGACGTCGACGCCGTGCTGGCGGCCCGGCCGCTGACCCGGGACGTACCGGCCGATGACATCGACGCCGTGCTGGCCCTGGTGATCGGCTACTTCTTCAAGTCGGCCGACGACCCGGTGCCGCCGACCTCCCCCTACATCCGCGACCACCAGCGGTGGCAGGGCGAGGTGCTCTGGCAGTGGCTCGGCGAGCGGCGCGGCTGGTGAGCCCCCGCGCAGTCGGCGTCCGGGCGCCGTGGACCGCCATGCCCGAGCACGTCCGCGACTGGGTGACCGACGAGCTCGGCTCGCCGGTCGTGGCCGCCGCCGACCAGGTCGGTGGCATGTCGCCCGGCTGCGCGACCCGGCTGGTGTGCGAGGACGGCACGCGGGCGTTCGTCAAGGCCGTCGGCACCGAGCTCAACCCGCAGGACCCCGGAGCTGTTCCGCCGCGAGGTCACCGCGCTGACCCTCATCGGCTCGCACGAGCTCTGGGCGGACCTGCGGGCGTCGTACGACGACGGCGACTGGGTGGCGATCCTGCTCGAGGACGTCGAGGGGACGCACCCCGACCTCGACGACGACGCCACGATGGACACCCTGCTCCGCGAGACCGACCGGCTGGGCCAGGTGCTGGCCGAGCGGGTCCCCGACCCTCCGGCACCGGACGCTGACAACGGCGGGCTGGCCGACCTCCGGGAGGGCTTCCACCTCTGGGCCGACGCGGTCGCCCGGGCCGGCGAGATCCCGCCGGAGCTGCTGCCCGACTGGGTCCGCCGCGACACCGCGACCTGGGAGCCCCTGGTCCGCGCCCTGGCGGACCACGAGGTCCGGCTCGTGCACTGGGACATCCGCAACGACAACCTCCTCGAGCGCCCTACCGGCGACCTGGTGTTCCTCGACTGGGGGGCGGCGTCGGTGGGGCCGACGTGGGTGGACCCGCTCCTCGCCCGGCTGGAGCGCGTGGAGCAGCCGTGGTTCGACGCCGCCCTCGCCACCTCCCCCGCCCTGGTGGCCGCCGGCGACCTCGCGGTGGACGCGTGGCTGGTCGGGTTCGCGACGTTCCTCGCGTGGCGCGCCCACACGGTCGTCGACGTCAACCTGCCCACGCTCAACGATTTCCGGATCAGCGAGTCTCGGCGCATGCTGGTCGGGGCCGAACGGCGCCTGGGCATTGCTTGACCCGGCCTGACCTGCGATTTGGGTGGGTCCGAGCCGCTCCGGTATCGTGGCCCGTCGCGTGCGCGCCACCCTCGTGGTGCCCGCCTCCAGACTCAGCAAACGTCCCCGACCGACCGAACGAAGGCTTGCCCAGTGGCGAACATCAAGTCCCAGATCAAGCGGATCAAGCAGAACGAGAAGCGTCACCAGCGGAACAAGGCCGTCAAGTCCGGCCTGAAGACCGCGGTGCGCAAGTTCCGCGAGGCCGCCGAGGCCGGCGAGAAGGACCAGGCCGTCGAGCTCGGTCGCGACGCCTCGAAGAAGCTCGACAAGGCGGCGTCCAAGGGCGTCATCCACCGCAACCAGGCCGCCAACCGCAAGTCGGCGATCGCCAAGAAGACCGCGTCGCTCTGACCCGTCTGACACTGCCTGACCACGACCCGCCCGGACCTCCGGGCGGGTTTTCGTGTTCCTGGGTCAGTCTCCGGCGGGGGCGTCGCGCAGGCCGGTGATGGTCAGCACCAGCCGCTCGAGCGTGTACGCCGCGTCGCTGGCCGCGCCCTTGATGTCGGCGTCGGCCTGGGCCACGGCGCGCACCGCGAGGGCGATCCCCCGGTCGGTCCAGCCGCGCGACTGGTCGCGGATGGTGCGCAGCTTCCACGGCGGCACCCCGACCTCGCGGGCCAGGTCGGCCTCGCGCATCCCCCGCGACGCGGCCTTGTAGCGGGCCACCCCGCGGGCCGAGCCGGCGAAGGCCGAGGTGACCAGCACCGGGGCGGTCCCGTTGTCGATGGCCCAGCGCAGCTCCTCGAGGGCCACTCGCCGGCGCCCCCAGAAGGCCGCGTCGGCGACGGCGAACGACTTGGCCTCGGCCCGGCCGCCGAAGTACTTGCGGACCTTCTCGACCGTGAGCGCCTCGTCGGGGTAGTCGTTGGTCAGCTGGTCGGCCGCCGCCGCCAGGGACCGGAGGTCCTGGCCCACGGCCGAGACGAGGAAGGTGGCGGCGTCCTTGTCGATGGTCGCCCCGTGGTGGCGGACCTCCTCGGTCACGAAGCCGGGGAAGTCCGAGGCCCGCATCTCCTCCGACTTGACCTCGGTCACGCCGGCCAGCTTGCGCAGCTTGGTGAGCACGCCGGACCCCTTGGGTCCGCCGCCGTGCACGAGCACCAGGGCCACCTCGTCGGCCGGCGCGGCGGCGTACTCGAGCAGCCCGTCGACGGACTCGTCCGGGAGGTTCTCCAGGGCCCGGACCACGACGCAGCGGGTGCTCGAGAACAGCGACGGCGCCGACATCTCGCCGAGCTCGGCCAGGGTCAGCCCGGCTGCCTGCGTCTCGGAGATCTCGGCCTCCGCGTCGTGGCGGCGGACCGCGTCGCGCACGGCGACGACGGTGCGCTCGTTGAGCAGCTCCTCCTTGCCGGTCACCAGGGTGACCCGGCCCAGCACGTCCTCGGCCCGGGGCCCGCGCGTCGCTCGTCCGGTCATCGCGGCTCAGCCTGCCACAGGGCGTGGACAGCCCCGTCATGGCTCAGTCGCGCGTCACGGCGACGAGCCGTCCGTCGCGGACCGCGATCACCACGTCGCCGTCGCGGTCGGTCCGCAGCACCTCGGTGCCCTGGCCGGTGAGGGCGTCGAGCGTCTCGGCGGCGGGGTGGCCGTAGTCGTTGTCGGCGCCGACCGACACCACGGCGTACCTCGCGCCCAGCGAGGCGAGCCAGTCGTGGTCCTGGTAGCGGCTGCCGTGGTGCGGCACCTTCAGCACGTCGACGCGCAGCCCGGGAAGCGCCCGCGCCAGCGCGGCCTGGCCCACCGGCTCGATGTCGCCGGTCAGCAGCAGCCGCACGCCCGCGACCTCGGCCAGCAGCACCACGCTGGCCTCGTTGGCCGTGCTCCCGTCACCCGGCCCGCTGGTCGGCGAGCCGGCGTCGGCCAGAGGACCTGGAGGGTGACGTCGCCCACCGTGCGCGTCTCGCCGTACGCCGCCACCACCGTCGTCAGTCCGGCGTCGGCCGTCTCGGCGGCGACCGCCGCCACGCCGCCGGGCGGGTCGGCGAGCCGGGTCACCTCGACCTCGCCCACCTCACGGTGGTCGAGCACACCCGCGAGCCCGTCGACGTGGTCGGCGTGGAAGTGGGTCAGCACCAGCAACGGCACCCGGTCGACCCCGAGCCGGCGCAGGCAGCCGTCGACCGCCCGTGGGTCGGGGCCGGCGTCGACGACGACGGCCGAACCCTGCCCTGCCCGCAGCACCAGGGCATCGCCCTGACCGACGTCGCACGCGGCGAACACCCAGCCGGACGGCGGCCACCCGGGCGAGGGCGGTCCGGCCACGGTGACGACCACGAGCAGCAGGCAGGCGGCCGCGCCCGAGGTGCGGTGGCGCAGCACGACCGGCCCCGCGGCCACCACCGCGGCGGTCGCCACCACCAGGAAGGCCAGCGACCAGGGCGTCGTCCCCCAGTCGAGCGCCGCGCCGGGCAGGGCGGCGCCGTGCTCGGCGACGACCACGATCCAGGCGACGCACCAGCCGGCCAGGGTGCCGACCAGCCGGCCCACCAGGTCCGAGACCAGGCCGGCGACTCCGCCCAGCAGCCCCAGGACCGTGGCCGGACCCACGACGGGCGCGACGACCAGGTTGGCGGCGACGGCCACCAGGCTGACCTGGCCGGAGATCCCGGCGACGAGCGGCGTGCACGCCAGCTGGGCCGCCGCCGGCACCGCGACCGCCTCGGCGAGCCACCGCGGCAGCCAGCGCGCCAGGGCGTCCCGCCACGCCGGCGCGACCAGCAGGATGCCTGCGGTCGCGAGCACCGAGAGCGCGAACCCCGCCGTGCTCGCCAGTCCGGGCTCGACGAGCAGCAGCCCGACCACCGCTGCGCCGAGGCCGCGGACGCCCCGGTGCCAGCCGCCCCGGCCCAGCCCGACCAGGGCCACGGCGCCCATGGCGGCGGCGCGCAGGACGCTGGGCTCGGTGCGGGCCAGCAGCACGAAGCCGACGATCCCCGCCACGCCGACGACGCCGAGCCAGCGGCCCCGGACCCCCACCCAGCGAGCCACCACCAGCAGGAACCCGACCACGAGGGTGAGGTTCGTGCCCGAGACGGCGGTGAGGTGCGTCAGGCCGGTGGTGCGGAAGTCCTCGACCAGTCCCGGCGGCATCGCCGGCGTCGTCTCCGTCGACCAGCGCCGGCACCAGCGCCCGCTGGCTGGCGGGCCGGTGGGCCACCGCGTCGCGGATCGAGGCCCGCAGGGCCTCGGTGGCCCGCCAGGCCGCTCCTGCGGCAGCCGCCGTCTCGGGAGGCCCGCGAGGAGTCACCGTGGCGGCCAGGTCGCTCGCGTCCTCGACGGGCGCCAGCCGGCCGGTGAAGCGGATCCGTTCCCCGATGGCGACCCGCTCCCAGGCGTCGTCACCGAACACCAGGACGGGCTGGTGCCGACCCACGGCGACCCGCACCAGCACCCGGTCGCCGAAGCGACCCTCGATCCGCCGAGGGTCGCTGGCCACCGTGCCCGTCAGGGTCAGCAGGGCGCGCTGCTGGGCGGCCGTCGCGACCGGCCCCACACGCACCGCCTCGGACCGGACCAGCGCCACCACCCCGACCCCGGAGGCGACGGCCAGCATCGCCAGCGCGGTGAGGGCCGCCCGCCGCCGCCCCGGCCAGAGGATGGCCACCAGCAACGGTGCGGCCGCAACGAGGGCAATCAGCCCGACCACGCCCGGCCGCCACCGCACGAGCAGCGCCCCGGCCCACGCCGCCAGACCGAGGAGCGGCAGCCGAAGGTCGGTGCTCATAGCGTCACGTACGGCGTGAGCTTGGCCAGGGTGACCTCGCCGATCCCGTCCACGTCGAGGAGCTGGTCGACCGCGGTGAAGGCGCCGTGCTCGGACCGCCAGGCCAGGATCGACTGGGCGGTCACGGGGCCGACGTCGGGCAGCGACTCGAGGGCGACCTGGTCGGCGGTGTTGAGGTTGACCAGCGTGGCGACCGGAGAGGTGCCGCCGGTCACCGTGGCCGCGACACCCGACGGCGCGGCCAGCCCGACCAGGATCTGCTCGCCGTCGACCAGGACCCGGGCGAGGTTGAGGCCGGTCAGGTCGACGCCGGCCCGGGCGCCACCGGCCGCCTCGAGGGCGTCGACCACCCGCGAACCGGCGTCCAGCACGGCGATGCCCGGGCGACGTACCTTCCCCGCGACGTCGACCGTCACCGAGCCGCCTCCCCCGCTCGGCGACCCCGACGGAGACGGCCCGCTCGACACACTGACGAGGTCAGCGGCCGGCTGCGGCTCCGCCGGCGCGACCACCTCGGGCGAGCCGCCGCCCAGCACCCACCAGGCAGTGCCGGCGAGCGCCGCCAGCACCAGGATCGCGACCACCGCGAGCTGGGCGGCGCCGAGGGTCAGCCGTCCGCGGGCGGCGTGCCGGCCCGGCACGGGCACGGCAGCGGGCAGGACCTCGGGCGCGGGCTCCCGGCCGGGCCGGACCCGCGTGTGCGTCGACTCGTCGGAGGCCACGGCCGCGCGGCCGCGGACCACGGCCAGCTCCGCCCCGAGCAGCTCGAGCCGCCGGGCCACGGCCTCCTCGTGACCGGCCCGTCTCCCCGGACGTCTCGCCATGCCCGCGACGCTAGGCAGCCGCGACGGCCCTCGCCACCGGCTCCGCCGGACCTGTGGATGACCGCGTCAGAGGAGCGGCGCGACGCACACGGCCACCATGCCGGGGCCGACGTGGGCGCCCAGCACGGCGCCGAGCTCGGTGCACCAGACCTCGCGACCGCCGAGGTTCTCGGCCAGCTCGTCGGCCAGCCGCTCGGCCAGCTGCTCGGCGCGGTCGGGACTGGCGAGGTGGGCGACGCACACGTCGACCGGTTCGTCGCCCGCCGCGGCGAGGACCAGCGCCTCCAGACGGTTGAGGGCCTTGCTCGACGTCCGTACCTTCTCGAGGTTGGCGACCTTGCCGTCGACGATCTGGAGCAGCGGCTTGACCGACAGGGCGCCGCCGAAGATCGCGGCGGCGGCGCCGATGCGCCCACCCCGGCGCAGGTACTCCAGCGTGTCGACGTAGAACAGCGACGTCGCCCGCGCCGCCCGTTCGCGGGCCGCCTCGACCGCATCGAGCGCCGACCCGCCGGCCGCGATGACCTCGGCGGCCGACAGCGCGGCGTACCCGGTCGCGACGCCCACCTGCCGGCTGTCGACCGGGTGGACGGGGACGGGGGCGTCCTTGGCGGCGAGCTGCGCGGACTCGAACGTCCCGCTCATCTCGCCGGACAGGTGCACCGAGACGATCTCGGTGGCCCCCTCGGCGGCGGCGCGCTCGTAGACCTCCAGCAGCGCGCTGGGCGTCGGCCGCGACGTCGAGACCGGCCGGAACTCGCGCAGCGCCTCGGCCACCATCGCCGGGGTGGCGCCGCCCGAGCTGCCCGTGGCGCCCTCCTCGAGGACCTCGTCGTAGACCTGCGCACCGATCACGACCTGCAGCGGCACCACCACGATGCCGTGCTCGGCCACCACGCGGGCGGGCAGGCAGGCGGTCGAGTCGGTGACGACCACGACCGGCATGGCGCCGAGGTTACCCAGGCCGGGTCTCAGACGACGACGTTGACCAGCTTGGGGGCACGCACGATCACCTTGCGGACCGTGGCGCCGTCGATCGCCTTGACGACGTCCGGGTCGGCCATGGCCAGCGCCTCCAGGTCCGCGTCGGAGACGTCGGGGGCGACGTCCAGCCGCGCGCGTACCTTGCCGCGGACCTGGACCACGCACGTCACGGTGTCCTCGACCAGCAGGGCCGGGTCCACCGTCGGCCACGAGGTACGAGCCACGGTCGGCTGGTGCCCCAGCCGCTCCCACATCTCCTCCGCGACGTACGGCGCCACCAGCGACAGCAGGATCGTCACCGCCTCCGCCGCCTCGCGGACCGCCGGGTCGGCGCCGCCGACGCCGGCGTCGATGACCTTGCGCGTCGCGTTGACCAGCTCCATCACGCGCGCGACCAGGACGTTGAACTTGAAGCCCTCGACCAGCTCGGCCGCGTCGTGGACCGTCCGCGCGGTGGCGCGGCGCAGCGCGACGTCACCGCCGGCCGGGTCGACCCCGACCGGGGACGTCACGTCGCCGCTCAGCCGCCAGGCGCGCTGCAGGAACTTCAGCGACCCCGCCGGGGACATGTCGGCCCAGTCGATGTCGTCCTCGGGCGGCCCCGCGAAGACCAGGGTCAGGCGCACCGCGTCCACACCGAAAGCCGATAGTTGTTCCCCCAATCGGACGCCGTTGCCCTTGGACTTCGACATCTTGGCGCCCTCGTTGATGACCGTGCCCTGGTTCAGCTGGGCCGCGAACGGCTCGCGGAACCCCACCAGGCCCATGTCGTTCAGGACCATGGTGAAGAAGCGGGCGTACAGCAGGTGCAGCACCGCGTGCTCCACGCCGCCGATGTAGACGTCGCACGGACCCCACGCGTTGACCAGGTCGGTGTCGAAGGCCTGGGTGTCGTCGTGCGGCGAGCAGTAGCGCAGGAAGTACCACGACGAGTCGACGAAGGTGTCCATGGTGTCGCTGTCGCGCTTGCCCGGTCCGCCGCACGACGGGCAGTCGACGTTGACCCAGTCCTCGGCGGCGGCCAGCGGCGAGACGCCCCGCGGCGTCAGGTCGGCGCCGCGCAGCTCGGGCAGCACGACGGGCAGCTGGTCGTCGGGCACCGGCACCTCGCCGCAGGCGGGGCAGTGCACGATCGGGATCGGCGCGCCCCAGTAGCGCTGGCGCGACAGCAGCCAGTCGCGCAGCCGGAAGTTCACGGTGCCGCGCCCGTTGCCCTGCTGCTCCAGCCAGGCGATGATCGCGGACTTCGCCTCGGCGATCGGCATCCCGTCCAGGGAGATCTCGTCGTTGTGCGAGTTGATGGCCGGGCCCGGTCCGACGTACGCCGCGTCGTCCACGAAGTCGTCCGGCGGACGCACCGTGCGGATGATCGGCAGGTCGAACTTCTTGGCGAAGTCCCAGTCGCGCTGGTCCTGCCCGGGCACGGCCATGATCGCGCCGGTGCCGTAGTCGGCCAGCACGTAGTCGGAGGCCCAGATCTGGATGCGCTGCCCGTTGACCGGGTTGATCGCGTACCGCCCCAGGAACACGCCGGACTTCTCGCGGTCGGTCGACAGCCGCTCGATGTCGGAGGCCTTGCGGACCTCCTGCAGATAGGCGTCGTACGCCGGCCGCTGGTCGTCGGTGACCAGCTCGCCGGCCAGCTTCGCGTCGGCGGCCACCACCATGAACGTGGTGCCGAACAGGGTGTCCGGCCGGGTCGTGTAGACCGTCATGGTCTCGCCGTCGACCACGTCGAAGGTGACGTGGGCACCCTCGGACCGGCCGATCCAGTTGCGCTGGGCGGTGATCACGCGGTCGGGCCAGCTGGCCTCCAGGACGTCCAGGTTGTCCAGCAGCTCCTGGGCGTACTCGGTGATCTTGAAGTACCACTGGGTCAGCTCGCGCTTGGTCACCTCGGCGCCGCAACGTTCGCAGTGCCCGTCGATGACCTGCTCGTTGGCCAGCACCGTCTGGTCGACGGGGCACCAGTTGACCGGGCTCTCCTTGCGGTAGGCCAGCCCGCGCTCGCGGAACCGCAGGAACAGCCACTGGGTCCAGCGGTAGTACTCGGGGTCGGAGGTGTTGAACGTCCGGCTCCAGTCGAAGCTGGTGCCGAACTTCCGGCACGACTCGATCGACGTCGCGATGTTGGCGTACGTGAACGTGGCCGGGTGCTCGTTGTCGCGGATCGCGGCGTTCTCGGCGTTCAGCCCGAACGAGTCGAAGCCCATCGGGTTCAGCACCTCGTAGCCCCGCAGCCACCAGTACCGCGCCACCACGTCGTGCAGGGCGAAGACCTCGGCGTGACCCATGTGCAGGTCTCCGCTCGGGTACGGGAACATCGTCAGCGCGTAGCGCTTCTCCCTCGGGGAGTCGTCGTCGGCGCGGAACGGGTCCAGGTCCGCCCAGACCGCCTGCCACTTGTCCTGCACCGCCACGACGTCGTACGTCGCGGCTTCCTGGGCCTGGTCGTGTGTCTGCACACCCTCGTCCATGGGGGTCACTCTCTCAACGTCGTGGGTCTCGCTGGTCATCGGTCTCTCCCTGTCGTCTGCGTCCGGACATGAAAAAACCCCTCGTCATGAGAGGGGTAGCCGCGCGATCAGCGGGTGATCAGCGCGGCTGTCCAAGAAGGAGCGAGCGACTCGTCATGGGGTCGAGGGTACCGCGGGACGCGTCAGCGGCGCGATCCGGTAACCGGCTCTCAGCGCTGCGGGCAGATCCGGTCCATCAGCCAGCCGGCCTGCACGACCAGTCGCTCGGCGGCCTCGGGGTCCCCGGCCATGTGGTCGAGGAGGGCGGCGTAGAAGATGCCGTCGAACATCCGGTAGTTGGACAGGGAGTCGAGAACCGGTTCGGTGCCCGTGAGCTCGGCGTAGCGCAGCACGACCCGCCAGGCGAAGCCCTCGAGGGTGCGCTCGATCTCGCGGACGTCCTCGCGGATCTCCTCGTTGAACATGCTGTGGGATCGCAGGTCGTACCAGAGGCGGTGCTGCGCGGTCTCCTCGGTGATGGTGCGCCGCAAGGTCTCGGCCACGCCCACGGCCATGCGTGTCGAGGTCCTCGTAGGTCTCCAGGCCCTCGTCGAAGCGCGCGACGAGGAGCTGGTGGTAGACCCGCACGCACTCCGAGATCAGGTCGACCTTGTCGGTGAAGTAGTAGTGCAGCACCCCGTGCGTGAACGCGGAGTTCTGCGCGATCTCACGCAAGGAGGTGCGCGCGAAGCCGAGCTCGCTCAGGGTGGCCAGGGCGGCCTGGGCAAGCTGGGTCCGGCGCTCCTCGAAGCGCTCCTCGCGACTCGTCCCCGACCGCAGGGGCGTGCTTGTCATGCGTCAAGGGTACGGGTGAGGGACCTCACCCGCCCTCCTCCTTTCGTCCATAATCCGCGGGCGGATGGGCTACTGGGCAGGACCCTCGCGGGGCCTAGGGTGCGGCCATGACGATCACCGATCTCTTCCGGCTCGACGACAAGGTCGCGGTGGTGACCGGCGCGTCCAGCGGTCTCGGCGTGGCCTTCGCCCAGGCTCTCGCCGAGGCGGGTGCCGACGTGGCCCTGGGCGCCCGGCGCACCGAGATGCTCGAGGACACCGCGGCCCAGGTCCGCGACACCGGTCGCCGCGCCCTGACCGTGACCACCGACGTGGCCGACCCGGAGTCGTGCACGGCCCTGGTCGCCGCCGCGATGGCCGAGTACGGGCGGGTCGACATCCTGGTCAACAACGCGGGCGTCGGTACGGCAGTCCCGGCGACCCGGGAGACGCCGGAGCAGTTCCGCCAGGTCATCGACGTCAACCTCAACGGCAGCTACTGGATGGCCCAGGCCTGCGGCCGGGTGATGCAGCCGGGTTCGTGCATCGTGAACATCTCCTCGGTGCTCGGGCTGACCACCGGCGGCCTGCCGCAGGCGGCGTACTCCGCCTCCAAGGCGGGCATCATCGGCCTGACCCGCGACCTGGCCCAGCAGTGGACCGGGCGCAAGGGCATCCGGGTCAACGCGCTGGCGCCGGGCTTCTTCGCGAGCGAGATGACCGACACCTACCCGGACGGCTACCTCGACCTCGCCATGATGCGTGTCCCGACCGGCCGGCTGGGCGACGTCACCGAGCTCGCCGCCACCCTCGTCTGGCTGGCCTCCCCCGCCGCCGGCTACGTCACCGGCCAGACCATCGCGGTCGACGGCGGCATCACCATCGCCTGACCGTCCCGTCACTGGTCGAGGAGGGCCGAAGGCCTCCCTGGTCGCCGTGCGAGTAACCACCCCGTGCACCCACTGGTGACCCGCTTGAGCGGGATACCGGTGGGGACAACGGGTGGTTACTCATCCAAATCGCGCGTCAGGCCTCTGGGGACGATGGACCTGCGACCTCCCGACCAGCGAGCGGAGGGCTGCCGCTAGCCTGCGGCGGTGCCCGCCTGGACCTACCGTCCCGAGCTGGACGGGCTCAGGTCCGTGGCGGTCTACCTCGTGGTGCTGTTCCACTGCGGGGTCGCGCCGTTCGAGGGTGGCTTCATCGGGGTCGACCTGTTCTTCGTGCTGTCGGGGTTCCTGGTCTCGCACGTGATCTGGGCCGAGGTCGACCGGAGCGGCTCGTTCCGGCTCGGGTGGTTCTACGCCCGGCGGGTGCGACGGCTGCTGCCGGCGGCGGTGCTGGTCATCGTCGTCACGGCCGCGGTCCAGCTCCTCGTCGCCAGCGCACCGCAGCGCAGCGGCATGGTGCGCGACGCCCAGTCCGCGCTGGTGTACCTCTCGAACTGGCACTTCATCGCCGACAGCCGCGACTACTTCGCGGGCGACGCGGTGGATGCCAGCCCGTTCCTGCACTTCTGGTCGCTGTCGATCGAGGAGCAGTTCTACGTCGTGCTGCCCCTGGCGCTGCTGCTCCTGCTGCGCCTGCGCCGGCACGCCGTGGTCGTCGTGCTCGTGCTGACCGCCGTCGTCGCGGGCTCGGTGGCTCTCCAGGTCTGGTACGCCGGCTCCGACCCGACGTACGCCTACTACGCCACCGGGACGCGGGTCTACCAGCTCGCCGCCGGGGTGCTGCTCGCGATGGTGACCCGGCTGGTGACGTTCCCGTCGCGGGCCGGCTGGCCGCTCGCCGTTCTCGGTCTGGTCGGGGTGGTGGTCGTCGGCTCCGCGCTCGTCGACGTGACCCCCTCGACACGCGGACTGCTGGCGACGGCTGCGTCGGTGGCCGTCATCGCCGGCCTGTACGCCGCCCCGAGCGGGCCCGCCGCCCGGTTGCTGGCGCTGCCGGTGCCGCGCTTCCTGGGCCAGATCTCCTACGGCACGTACCTGTGGCACTGGCCGGTGATCCTCGTGGTGGGGCAGCTCTTCGACGTCGGGGCCCTCGTGCTCGTGGCCCTCGCCGCTCCCATCGCCACCGGGCTGGCCGCTCTGTCCTACGAGATCTTCGAGCGACCCATCCGCAAGGCACCCGCCCTGGACCGGTTCCGCTGGCCGGTGGTGGGCGCGGGCCTGGGGGTCAGCCTGATCGCGGCGGTCTTCGTGATACCGCCGCTGCTGCAGGCGACGGTGCGGCCGGTGGTCGGCAACCCCGAGCCCGCCGACCTCTCCGCCCTCGCCGTACAGGCCGCGTGGCTGGAGGAGCCCGTACCTCCCGGCCTCGACCTGGTCGCCGCGCTCGACGACGTCCCCGAGGCCGGCGAGCCGTGCACGACCGACGACCTCGAGGTGTGCGTGCGGGTGACCGGCAGCGGCGAACGGGTCCTGCTCGTCGGCGACAGCCAAGCCGCCATGTTCGTGACGGCGCTCGAGTCCCTCGCCCGCGAGCAGGACTTCACGCTCCTCACCAACGTCGTCCGCGGCTGCGGCTGGCAGGCCGGCTTGGTACCCCGGTGCGCGGACGAGCTCACCACGTTCTACCGCGACGTGCTCCCCCAGCTCGACGTCGACACGGTGGTGGCCGTCAGCCTCTCCCGAGGTGAGCCCGTCTGGCAGGAGAGGCTCGCGGACCCCAGCCGCCCCGCCGGGGAGACGCTGTCGCAGCTCCACGTCCGGACGGCGCAGGAGACCGCCGACCTCGTGCACGCGGCGGGCGCCCGGTTGGTGACCGTCAAGGCCTTGCTCGGCACCAACGGCTACCGCCGCAACGGCCCCGACCCCTTGGACTGCCTCGCCAGGGCCGACCGCCTCGGGGACTGCGCGGTGGTGACGCCGTTGGAGAAGCCGTTCACCGACGGGATCCTCGACGCGCTGGCCGCCTCCTCGCCCGAGGACACCGCGGCCGTCGACCTCAACCCGGTCCTGTGCCCCGACGCGCCGATCTGCCGACCGGTGATCGGCACCACCGTCGTCTGGAAGGACCCCGACCACGTCACCGGAACCTTCCTCGACGAGCAGCGCGAGGCGCTCAGGGCGAAGCTCGTCGAGACCGGGTTCTGGTGACGTTCAGCGGCCGAGCCTGAGCAGACCCTTCCGGTACGCCCCCCGCTCCTGGCGGGCCCGCCAGAGCTGGGTCTCGCGGTCCTCGGCGCCGTCGAGCTCGGGCACCACGGCCTCCCGGCGGCTGATCGTGCGGTACCACTCCGGCAGCGTCGGGTCGGTCCACGTCGCGAGCAGGCCGTGCGGGTCGAGCAGGGAGTCGAGGTCGGCCAGCCAGGCTGCCTCGACGGCCGCGGCCTCCAGGACCTCGTCGGGGACGACGTACCGCTCCTCGAGCCCGGGTGCGTCCCGGTAGGCGAAGCCGCCGCCGCGCAGCCGCTCCAGGAGGTCGCGCCCCACCCGGTCGGTCCCCAGCGCGAGGTCGGCCCGGTTGATGCGCAGCACGACCTCGGTGTCGGTCCCGAGGGACGCGTTGTGCACCGGCATGGCCACGGCGCTGCCTGCGTCGGGGAGCCCCAACGCGGCGGCCAGGTCGGCGGCCAGGTCGGGCTCCGGCGGCGAGTTCCGCACGAGCCGCACCACGCGCGTCGACGCCGGGATCAGCTCGACCAGCTCGGCGAGCCGGCCGGAGCGCAGGGCGGCGAACTCGACGACGTGCCGGGCGGCGTCGGCCGGGTACTGCGCCAGCCCGTGCTTGACCAGCGTCTGCCAGCCCGAGCACCAGCGGTGGATCGGTGCCGTCGCGGTCAGCACGAGAGTCACCCGCTCCTCGCCCAGCACCTGCTCGAGGGCTGCGCGGTCCTCCTCGTGCGCCCGGTCGAGGTCCTCGCTCGACAGCACGAGCGTGCCGACCTCGTTGCGACGGCCCTCGGCCAGCACGTCGGCGAGCGTCTGCCGCCCGCCTCCGCGGCCCTGGAAGGCGATCGAAGCGCCGAGCAGGTCCGGGGCCAGGCCGTCGGTGAACGCCCGCAGCAGCGGGCGGAACAGCCGGTGGTGCCCGGGTGGGCCCGGCGGCGGCGGCGGGTACCAGACGGCCGGGTGGTCGGCGTACGCGCGCCTCCACGCCTCCTGCAGCGACGTGGTCCCCGACTTGTGCAACCCCGCGTGGACGATGACCTGCACGCGCGCAGCCTACCGATGCCTGCCCTTCACAGATCGTGCGGCGATGGGCGAGGATCGAGGAAAGATGTCCACTCGGAAGGCGCTTCCATGCGTAGATCTGTGTCGATGACCCTCGCGGCGTCTCTCCTCGCCACACCCCTCGTCCTCACCACGCCGTCCCCGGTCGTCGCCGGTGACAAGACGGACGGGCCGACGCCGGTCACGCTGACGCGCTGGACGTCCGACGCGGACTTCCAGCGCGGCGAGCGCGAGGGACTCGCGGTGCAGGGCGGATCGTTGGCGCTCGACGGCACCGCGTCACTGCCGTCGACGACCTACACCGACCCGTTCGGGGCCGGTACGGCGCGCTCCTACGACGTGGGCACCTGGACCTCGTCGGTCGTGGAGGTCGACTACCCCATCGACCAGGCGATCTCCTCGTGGAACGCCATCACCCCGACGGGCACGTGGGTCGAGACGTCGTTCCGGGGCCGCTACCTCGACGGCACCTGGTCGAAGTGGTACGTCCTGGGTCGGTGGACCTCGGGCATGCAGTACCCCGCCGACATCCACCGCACGTCCCTCAACGGACAGGGCGACACCGACGGCACCGTCCTCACCGACACCTTCGCCAGCCGCAAGAAGCGCAAGCCCGTGGCGTTCCAGACCCGTGTGGCCCTGTTGCGTCCGACCGGCACTACGGCGACCCCGCGGCTTGATGCCGTGACGACGATGTCGAGCGCGGCGTACCCGGAGAAGCTCAAGTCGATCAGCGAGTTCACGCTCGGGGAGCACGTCGAGCTCGCGGTGCCGCCGTACGCCCAGAACACCCACTCCGGCGAGTTTCCCGACTTCGGTGGGGGCGGCGAGGTGTGGTGCTCGCCGACGTCGAGCGCGATGGTGATGGCCTACTTCGGCGCCTCGCCGGGAGATGCGGAGCTGGCAGGCATTCCGTACGACGACCCGCAGGTCGACCACGCCGCACTCCATGTCTGGGACTTCGCCTACGACGGAGCGGGAAACTGGCCGTTCAACGCGGCCTACGCGCACACCTACGGACTGGACTCGTTCGTGACCCGGCTGCGCTCGCTGGCCGAGGTGGAGCGGTTCGTCGAGGCGGGCATCCCCGTCGTCGTGTCACTGTCCTGGAAGCTGGGTGACATGCCCGAGGCGGGGTACGAGACCAACGGGCACCTCCTGGTGATCGTCGGCTTCACCGGGGAAGGGGACCCGATCCTCAATGACCCCGCGGCCAACTCCAACGGCAACGTGCGCAGCGTCTACACGCGGGAGAACTTCGAGAAGGTGTGGCAGGAGTCCACCGGCGGGGTGGCCTACATCTACCACCCGAGCGGCACGGCGCTGCCCGCCACCGCACCCGGCGCCACCGCCAACTGGTAGGCCGGAAGAAAAATCTTCGGACCGGTCCGAACTTTTCTGTCGCGCCACCGGCATCTGTTCGGGTGACGGGGTCACCGGCGGTCCCGACCCACGGACCCTGACCGCGCAGCAGGCGGCCAGCGCACGAACGCCCGGCGGACCACGTCTGCCGGGCGTTCGGATCTCTGGAGGACCCTTCTCTCGGACTAGCGCCGCGCGTCCTCCGGCACCAGCAGCGGGGTGACCCCGCCGAGCCGGCGGTGGAAACGGACGTGCGCGGCGTAGGAGTCGAGGAGCTGCCAGAGGGCTCGGTGAGCGGCCCACGGCAGCGGTTCGTCGCCGTGCCGCCACGAGGGCCCGAACCCGATCCACACGGGGGTCCAGTCGGCGGCGCAGTCCCAGGCCCCGCGCTGCTGGGTGACCAGGCGGTTGCGGACCTGGAACTCCGTACGGCGGCCGTCGAGGCAGTTGGGTGCGGTGCGGATCGGCCAGACCCGCATGTCCAGAGCCATCAGCTCCAGCTCGAGGTCCTCGAGCGCGCGCGGCTCGACCAGGACGGTCGCGACGTTCTCGTGCGGGGCGCGCCTCATGGCAGGAAAGGTAAACCGGACCGGGGACCCCCGCCAGGGGGCGTCACCCCGCGGTCCAGACATCGGCCCCCGTACGCCGACGTCCGGACCGCGGGAAGCTCGGTGTCGCCGCGGGTCGGGTCGACGCCTAGGCGGCCCAGGCGACGTCGTAGTCGGCCGGCCAGAAGCCCTGGATGTCGACCGCTCCCTGGCCCTGGCGCCACTGCTGCACCGGATGGGCGACGGCCGGCAGCACGTGCCGCGGACCCCAGTCGTCGACGTGCCAGAAGCGGCAGGTGACGCGGAGGTTGGTCGCGTCGAGGGGCAGGTGCACCAGGCCGGGGATACCGCCGCCGACCTCCACGCGCTTGCTGAGGTCCCGCGCGTCGGGCGTGTCGTAGGCGACGGTGCACTGGACGACGTACGAGCCGGAGTTGTGGAAGCTGACACTGACGGCGGGGATCTGGCCGACCCAGCCGGGCAGCGCGGCGCAGCCGGCGAACGACAGGAACTCGAAGGCGTACGGGACCGTCTCCGCGGCGGTTGCGGCGAGGTGCACGAAGGCCTCGACGCCGTGCGGCCGGGCGACGTCCGCGTCGAGAACGAAGGTCTGGTCGGGCGCGCGGGAGGCGAGGTTGACCACGTCACGTGCCTGGTAGGTCGCGGTCACGATCCCGAACCCCTGCAGGATGCGGCCGTCGGTCGCGTAGCCGCGGGCGTCGGCGTACCGCCGGACCAGGGCGTCGTGCTCCGCGGCGGCGCGGATCGGGTCGGCGATCGCCAGCCGGCTGTGGTGCGTGCCGCGCGAGACGATGGTGTGGGAGTCACGGAACGTCCAGGACTCCGGCCCGTCGAGCCCGTGGCGGTGCTGGACGCGGTCAGCAACATGTTGTACGACGCGGAGTCGGCGACCAGGTCGTCGCGGACCCTGAGGGAACTCTCGATCATCGCTGTCTCCGGGGTGGGGGGTCGGGGGGTCGAGGAGCTCTCCCCGAGAACGGCTCGCGGCGTCGCGTGCTACCCACGCCACCGGCCGGACCCCTCGCTCACCCCACGAACTGCTCGCGCCGGTGGTTCCCTCCCTGGGGTCGCCAGCGCTTCGTGTCAACAGGCGTCAACGGGTTGACAGTACCAGGGCACGTGCGTCAACGCTGGCGCATGACCAACAAGAAGATGACCTCCTGGCCGCGCCGCCTGACCGTGATCGCCCTGATGGTGGGGCTGCTGACGACGGGCGGGCTGGCGACCCGCGAGCCCGACCGGGCACCGTCAACCGGTGACGGCCTGCCCCGCTGCTGCTAGCGCCGGGCGAAGCGGGTTGTACGTCGCGCCGGCGAGGTCGCTGGCGCGGCGCAGAGCCTCGATGGCCTCCGTGGAGCGGCCGAGCTCGACGTAGGCCTCACCCAGCTCGCGCCAGGCCGTCCCGGCCTGACGGGAGGCCTCCGACTCCTCCAGCGCGCCCGCCGCCTGACGCAGGAGCGCCAGCGCGTCCTCGGTGTCGCCCTGGGCCATCGCCACGCGCCCGACCACGAGCAGCGCGTGCCCGGTCTGCAGCCGGTCACCGGTCGCCAGGTCGAGCAGGGCGCGGCGGCCCGTGTCGGCGGCCTCGTCGAGGTCGCCGGCCGCCAGCAGGGCGCGGGCCTGCTCGGTACGGGCGTAGCCGAGGTCGAGGCGGGTGCCGACGTCCTGCAGCTCGACCAGCGCCAGCCGGAGCGCCGGGAGGGCTGCCTGGGGGTCGGGCTGCGCCTGCCGGAGCAGCAGCCCGGCCGACACCACCCGCAGCATGGCGAGGAACCGGGCGTTGTCGAGCTCGGCGAACAGGGCGAGAGCCCGGTCGGCGTGCAGGCGCGCCCCGACGGCGTCGTGCCGGGCCTGGGCGATCACGGCGGCGTTCCAGGCGGCAGCCCCGCGGGCTCGGGCCGAGCCGGCCTCGGCCGCCAGGGCGAGGGCGCGGTCGATGAGGATCTGGGCGCGGGTGAGGTCGCCGCGCTCCAGGTAGCACCCGGCCAGGGTGGAGATCAGCTCGACGTGGACGCCCACGTCCTCGGGCGGGTCCAGCCGATCGAGGTGGGCCAGGGCCTGCTCGCCCACGTCGACGGCCCGGGCGAGGTCGCCGCACTCGCTGTAGGCCATGGCCAGGCGGACCGAGACGGTGGTCCGGGGCACGCCGGGGCTGAGCTCCGGCTTCTCGAGCAGGCTCTCGTAGGTGAGGATCGCCCGCTCCAGGGAGCCGGTGGCCTCCTCGGCGCGCGCGAGGCCCCACGTGGCCTCGTCGACGAACCGCTCCAGCGGCAGCGACCCGGCCCGGTCCATGACGGCCTGGAACTCCTGGCGCGCCAGGTCCCACTCGCCGTTGCGCAGGGACATCTCGGCGAACGAGAGCTTGAGCTGGAGGTCCTCGTGGGCGTCGGCCGGCGTGCCGGTCTCGAGCTGCGCCACGTCGACCGCCAGGGCGTCGGCGAGGCGGGCCAACAGGTCGTTGCTCACCGGCCGGCGGCCGGCCTCGATGTGGGACAGGTAGCTCTTGGACACGCCGACGGACGCGGCCAGGTCGGCCTGCGCGACGGCGCGCGCCGTCCGCAGGGCGCGTACGCGCTCGCCGGTGTCGTTGCTCATGAGCCCTCTCGCATCCCGGAAATACTCTCATCCGCCGCAAGGCGTTCGGTGCACTTCGCGCACACAGGATGGCAGGAAGCGGGGAAAGACCCGCCTCACCGGCGCGCCCGTCTCACGGCGCACTCCACGATCGCCGAGTCTGCGCTTCGGCCAGGCCGGGCCTTCGGCCGAGGGCGGCAGAACCGCCGACTCGGCTCGGTCCACCCAACGACAGCACCCCCGGCTCAGCGCTGCGCGCCGTGCCGGGGGTGCATGTCGTGGACTGAGGATCGAACCCTGACCCCCTGCATGCCAATCCAGCAGAGCCGCTACCAGCTGCGCCTACGGTCCCGACCAAGGACCCGAGTGCGCCTGTCCGTCCTCACGGCTGGCTCCGCATCATCGCTCCCGGCGGCCAGGCGGCAGAACCGCCGCCTGACCCAACGACGCGCTGCGCGCGTGCATCGTCGTTGTGTGGAGCTGAGGGGACTCGAACCCCTGACCCCCTGCATGCCATGCAGGTGCGCTACCAGCTGCGCCACAGCCCCATCCGCTGCCGTCAGGCAACTCGCGGAATCTTAGCCAACCGCCTCGTCACTGGCGAAATCGCCCCCGGCGGCGCGGTCGGGGTGCTGGCCGACGCTCGCGGTCTCGTTGTAGGAGACCATCCGGAGGCCGCCGAAGATCTCGTGGTCGCCGAGGACGGTCCATCCGCAGTTGTCCATGCCGCGCAGGCCGCGCGAGGTCTCCGGCGGCCAGCCGAGCACCGCGAGCAGCCCGACCCGCAGGCAGGCGCCGTGCATGACCACGATCCCGGTCTCGCCGGCGCTCAGCGCCTCGAGGCAGTCGGTCAGGGCCGGCAGCACGCGCTCGCGGACGAGCGTGGACGACTCCTCGCCCTCGACCAGCAGGGACTCGTCGTGGGCCAGCCACGCGGCGTACTCGCGGGGGTGCCGCTCCTCGAACTCCGCCGTGGTCAGGCCCGACCGCACGCCGACGTCGTACTCGCGCAAGCGGGGATCCAGCTCGACCTCCAGGCTCGGCGGCCCGGGCGACGTACGTCGCGGTCTCCCTGGCGCGGGCCAGGTCGCTGGACCACAGCCGGACGGGGCCCATCGCGGCGAGGTACGGCGCGGCGGCGGCCGCTTGGGCGTGGCCCGTGGCGTCGAGGGAGATGTCCGCGTGCCCCTGGGCCCGGCCGAGCGAGTTCCACTCGGTCTGCCCGTGCCGCAGCAGGACGAGCCGTCGGGTCACCGTGCGTGGGAGACGACGTCCGCGGGCAGCGCGATCGACGGACAGTCACGCCACAGCCGCTCGAGGGCGTAGAACTGCCGCTCCTCCTCGTGCTGGATGTGGATCACGACGTCGCCGTAGTCGATGAGCACCCACCGGCCGTCGCGCTCGCCCTCGCGGCGCAGCGGCTTGGCGCCGGCCTCGCGCAGCTTGTCCTCGACCTCGTCGACGATCGCCTTGACCTGGCGGTCGTTGGAGGCGCTCGCGATGAGGAACGCGTCGGTGATGGCGAGCTGGTCGCTGACGTCGAAGGCGACGATCTGGCTGGCGAGCTTGTCGGACGCGGCGCGAGCAGCGGTCACGATGAGCTCGACGGCCCGGTCGGTGGCGGTCACGATGTGGGTTCCTTGGGTGAGTAGAGGTCGTGCTTGGCGATGTACTGGACCACGCCGTCGGGGACCAGGTACCAGACCGGCTCGCCGCGGCGCTTGCGGTCGCGGCAGTCGGTGGAGCTGATCGCCAGGGCGGGGATCTCGACCATCGTCACACGCTGGGCCGGGATGGCCGACAACGTCGCCTCGTCCATGGTGTAGCCGGGGCGCGTGCAGCCGACGAAGTTGGCCAGCCCGAAGAGCTCGTCGGCGTCGCGCCAGGTGAAGATGTCGGCCAGGGCGTCGGCGCCGGTGATGAAGTAGAGCTCGGCCTCGGGCATGGTCGCCTTGAGGTCACGCAGGGTGTCGATCGTGTACGTCGGGCCGTGGCGGTCGATGTCGACCCGCGACACCCAGAACCGGGGGTTCGCAGCGGTCGCGATCACCGTCATCAGGTAGCGGTGCTCGGCGGGCGACACGTCCTGGTCGGACTTCTGCCACGGCGCCCCGGTGGGGACGAAGACGACCTCGTCGAGGTCGAACCACGCCTGCACCTCGGAGGCGGCCACCAGGTGACCGTGGTGGATCGGGTCGAACGTGCCACCCATCACCCCGACGCGCCGCCGGGCGCCGTTCGAGGCAGGAGGGGTGGCGAGCGTGCTCAGCTGTGCTCGCGTCCGCCGCCGAAGGCGATCAGGGCACCCAGCGCCCCCAACAGGATGACCAGGGTGAGGGCACCGATGACCCAGTGGTTCACGCCGCCCCACATCTCGTGCTCTTCCGCGGCGGCCTGCAGCAGCGTCGACATGGCGCGCACTCTACCGGGCCACCGGACGAGCGATCAGCGCACGTGGCCGTCGCCCGTGACGACGTACTTGGTGGACGTCATCTCGGTGAGCCCCATCGGCCCCCGGGCGTGCAGCTTCTGGGTGCTGATGCCGATCTCGGCGCCGAACCCGAACTCGCCGCCGTCGGTGAACCGGGTGCTCGCGTTGACCAGGACCGCGGCCGCGTCGACCTCCGCCGTGAAGCGCCGGGCCGCGGCCAGGTCGGCCGTCACGATCGCCTCGGTGTGGCCGGTCGACCAGCGGGTGATGTGCTCGATCGCGGCGCCGAGGTCGGGGACGACGGCCGCGGCGATGTCGAGGTCGAGGTACTCGGTCGCCCAGTCGTCGTCGGTCGCCGCGACCACGCCGTCGTACGCCGCGAAGGCCGCGTCGCCGTGGATCGTCACGCCCGCCGTCTGCAACGCGTCGACCAGCCGGGGCAGGAGCTCGTCGGCGACGTCGGCGTGGACGAGCACGCGACTCGGCGGCGTTGCAGACGCTGGTGCGCTGGGTCTTGCTGTTCACCACGATGTCGACGGCCATCTCGAGGTCGGCCGAGCGGTCGACGTACACGTGGCAGTTGCCGACGCCCGTCTCGATCACGGGCACCGTCGACTCCTCGACCACGGAGCGGATCAGGCCGGCGCCACCGCGGGGTACGAGCACGTCGACGAGCCCGCGGGCGCGCATCAGGGCCTTGACGCTCTCGTGGCTGTCGCCCGGCACGAGCTGGACCACGTCGGCCGGCAGCCCGAACACCTCGACGGCGCCACGGATCACGTCGACCAGCGCCTCGTTGCTGCTGCGGGCACTCGAGGAGCCACGCAGCAGGACCGCGTTGCCCGACTTCAGGCAGATGCCGGCCGCGTCGACGGTGACGTTGGGCCGGGCCTCGTAGATCATCCCGACCACGCCGAACGGCACTCGCAGCTGGCGCAGCTCCAGCCCGTTGGCCAGCGTGTCCCCGCGCACCACCTCGCCGACCGGGTCGGGCAGCGCGACGAGGGCCCGAAGGCCGTCGGCCATGGCGGCGATCCGGCTGCTGTCGAGGGTGAGCCGGTCGACGATCCCGGCGCTGGTGCCCTCGGCCTCGGCGCGCTCCACGTCCGCGGCGTTGGCGGCGAGGATCACCGTCTCGTGGGTCGTCAGCGCATCCGCGATCGCCGTCAGCGCAGCGTCCTTCTCGGCGCGGGTGGCCAGGGCCAGCACCCGCGACGCGGCCCGGGCCCGGGTCGCGGCGTCGGCCACCTGCTGCTGGATGCTCATACGCCCAGCGTAAGTCGCGCTACGCGACTCCCTCACGGGCGTCTGCCTCGCGGAGGAAGGCCGTCACCTCGCGCACGACCGCGGGGTCCTTCAGGATCCGTCGGTGGCCGAGGCCGTCGGTGGTGACCAGGCGGGCGTCCGGGACCGACTCGACGAACCGGGCGGTGTCGGCCCACGGCGTCTGCCGGTCGCCGCGGTCGTGGATGACGAGCGTCGGCACGGGGTCGACGTACGACGCCTGGTAGCCGGCGTCGAACTCGGCCATCGGGATCCCGACGAACTCGTCCAGGTGGCGGTCGAACGCACGCCGGGTCCGGGCTCCGAAACCGAGCGCCTGCTGGAACTGGTCGAAGAGCGGCTCGGCCGCGACCATCGGCGCCACCAGGACGAGGCGGCGGGTGGAGAGCCACCCGAACCGCAAGGTCAGGTACGTCGAGATGGTGCCGAGCGAGTGCGCGATGACGGCCTCGGCCGGGCCGAACTCGGCGAACACCGCGTCCAGGGCCTTGCCGAACTCGACCCCGTGCGTACGACCCCGGCCGGCCGGTCCGTGGTCGGAGTCGCCGTGGGCCGGCGCGTCGAACATCACGACGCGGAAGCCGGCCGACCAGCAGGGGTTCGACGAACGACGCGAGCTGCGAGCCCCGGCCGCCCCATCCGTGCACCAGGTACACCACCGGCCCGTCGCCCCAGACGTGCCCGCGGACCACGGCGCCGAGCGACTCGACCTCGAAGGGACGGCCCCCGTCCGGGAGCGGCGTGGCCGCCAGTCGCGGCGGGACCGTGAACCAGATGTCGCGCGCGATCCGACCGGCGAGGTTCGGAGCCAGGAGATCGGCGGACCGGAAGACCGCGCGCCGCGCCTGGTTCTGGAAACGAACGATCGTGCTTTTCTGAGGACGTGACATGAGAGCTCCTTGACGGTGTGGTGGCGGTGTCTAGCGGGACGAGTCGAGCAGCTGCTCGAAGGCGGCGCGGGTGCGGTCGAGCGCCTCGGGGTCGTTCAGCAGCCGCCCTGCGTGGCGGTAGCCGAACATCAGGGACTGCAGCGAGAAGGCGAACTGCTTCGCGTCGAGATCGGGGCGGAACTCGCCCTCCGAGACGGCCGTGCCGGCGACCGTGGCGATGAACTCCGCCCAGTCGCGCTGCTGACGCACCAGCGCGTCGTGCATCTCGCCGGGCTGGTCGTCGTACTCGATCGACGCGGTCGCGAACACGCAGCCCCCGGCCAGCGCATCGGTCTCCCAGTCCAGCCAGCGGTCGAACAGCTCACGCACCCGTCGCTCTCCGCGGGGGGCCTTCAGGGTCGGACGCACGACGATGTCGGTGAAGCGGGAGACGGCGTGGTCCAACGTCTGGAGCTGGAGCTGCTCCTTGGACCGGAAGTGCGCGAACAGCCCGCTCTTGCTCATCTCGGTCCGGTCGGCGAGCTGGCCGATGGACAGGCCCTCGAAGCCGACCTGCGACGCGACGTGCAACGCCTCGTCGAGGATCGACGTCCTGGTCGCCGCGCCCTTGCTCACCGTCCCAGAATAGAACGGTCGTGCTTTTTGGGCAAGTGGTCCCGCGATCAGCCCTTGCGCTGGTTGATCTGCTCCGCGGCGGCGGGCAGCACCGAGTGCAGGTCGCCGACCACGCCGAAGTCGACCAGCTCGAAGATCGGGGCCTCGTCGTCCTTGTTGATCGCCACGATCGTCTTGGAGGTCTGCATGCCGGCGCGGTGCTGGATCGCGCCGGAGATGCCCGCGGCGACGTACAGCTGCGGCGAGACGGTCTTGCCGGTCTGGCCGACCTGGTAGGAGTGGGGCACCCAGCCGGAGTCGACCGCGGCCCGGGAGGCGCCGACGGCGGCGCCGAGCGCGTCGGCGAGGCTCTCGATCGGCTCGAAGTCGCCGCCCGTGCCCCGGCCACCGGAGACCACGATCGCGGCCTCGGTCATCTCGGGGCGGCCGGTCTTCTCGCGCGGCTGGGAGGCCACGATCTTGGCGGTCTTCGCCGCGTCGGAGATCGTCGCGGCGAACTCCTCCACCGCACCGGCACCCGAGGCCTCCTCGGGAGCGGCGGCGTTCGGCTTGACGGTGATGATCGGCGTGCCCTGGGTGACCTTCGCCTGGACCGTGTAGTTGCCGGCGAACACCGACTGCGTGGTCACCGGACCTTCACGGACGTCGACCGCGTCGGTGATCAGGCCCGACCCGGTCTTGATCGCGAGCCGGGCCGCGATCTCCTTGCCCTCGGGCGAGGAGGTGATGAGGACGGCGGCCGGGCGAGGTCTTCTCCACCAGCTGCTGCAGCGCCTCGGCCTTGGGGGCGACGAGGAAGCCCTTGATCTCGGCGTCGTCGACGACGTAGACCTTCTCGGCGCCGTACTTCGCCACGGCCTCGGCGGCCTGGGCGCCGGCGTCGGCCGCGCCGATGAACACCGCCGACGGCTCACCGAGCCGCTTGGCGATGGTCAGCAGCTCGTAGGTCGGCTTCTTGACCGCGCCGTCGGCGTGGTCGACGAGAACGAGAACCTCAGACATGGATCAGCACACTCCCCAAGCTCGGGTGGTCAGATGAACTTCTTGGCTGCGAGGAACTCGGTCAGCGCCGTGGCGCCCGAACCGTCCTCGTCCTTGACGATCTCGCCGGCACTGCGCGGCGGGCGGGCCTCGGTGTCCTCCACCACGGACCACGCCACGGACAGCCCGACCTGGTCGGCCGCGACGTCGAGGTCGGCCAGCGAGTAGGTCTCCAGCGGCTTCTTCTTGGCCGCCATGATGCCCTTGAACGACGGGTACCTGGCCTCGCCGGACTGGTCGGTCACCGAGAGCACGAGCGGCATGGTGCCGCCGATCACCTCGGTCGCGACGTCGCCGTCGCGCTTGACCCGGACCTGGTTGCCTTGGGTCTCCACGACCGAGGCCAGCGTCACCTGCGGGACGCCGAGCCGCTCGGCGAGCATCGCCGGTACGACGCCCATGGAGCCGTCGGTCGAGGCCATGCCGCACATGACCAGGTCGGGGACGTCGCCCCCGTTGGCCTTCTTGACGGCCGCGGCCAGCACGAGCGAGGTGGCGATCGAGTCGGACCCGGCGATCGCGTCGTCCTGGACGTGCACGCCCTGGTCGACGCCCATCTGCAGCGCCTTGCGCACGGCGTCCACGGCCTTCTCGGGGCCGACCGTCACCGCCGTGACGGTGACGTCGTCGGGGTTCTCGGCCTTCTCCTTGAGCCGGAGCGCCTGCTCGACGGCGTACTCGTCCAGCTCCGACAACAGCCCGTCGACGCCGACACGGTCGACGGTGTTGTCCGCCTCGAAGTGCCGGTCCGCCGTGGCGTCCGGCACGTGCTTCACGCAAACGATGATCGTGGTCACGGGGCCGAGGCTACTAGCGCGTAACCGGGCCGCGGCACCGCGTCAGCCGTGCGATGACTCACAGGTGAGGTCCCGGTCACACGTCCGGGATCAGAGGATGATGAGCTTGACCCGGCCCTTCGATCGCTTGAGCGTGTCCGAGCCCAGGTACTTCGCCACCACCAGGTACGTGCCCGGCCTTGCTGATGTTCGCGAAGACCTTCTTGGCCTTGTCCTTGGCGTTGAGGTCGACGATGGCGGTGCGGATCTTCGTGCCGTTCCGCTTGAGCGATGAACTTCACCTTGCCGGCGACGTCGGTGGCGTTCACGGAGATCGACCAGGGCCTTGCCGACCAGGCGATGACGAGCCTCGCGGTGGCGGCGGACGCGGTCGTGGTGGTCGAGCCGCGGACGACGGTGAAGGCCGCGGTGGCCTGGCTGGGCGACTTGTCCTTGTCGGTGGGCGTGAACACGGCCGTGACCTGGTTGGCGCCCATCGTGAGCGCCGGCGCCAGGTCGGCCTGGGCCTTGCCACCCTTGACCGCGACCGTCACGGTCTTGCCGGCGTAGGTGAAGGCGACCGAGCCCGAGCGGCTTCGCGTTGCTGCCCGCCCTGGGTGACCGCCGCGGAGGCGGTGGGCACGCCGCCGTACTCGACGGGCTGTCGACCGTGAGCGTGGTGGTGGTCGTGGTCTGCACGACGTGACCGAGTCGACCAGGTGGTCTGGCCGGTGGCTGGAGGGTCGCAGGTGACCGTCTGGGTCGTCAGGAGCGACGCCGGCGTCGGTGTAGCCCTTCAGGGTCACGTCGAAGTCCCCGGCGCCGATCAGGATCGTGGTGCCGACCGCACCGCCGTGATGATGCCGCCGGGGCCGTGTGCCCACCAGCGTCATGCTGGTGCCCGCCGCCGGGACTGTTGTGCGAGGGATGGTGAGGGTCGGTCTGCCGGCGCGACTCCGTCGACCGTGCCGGTCGCCGCGCTGGTGCCCTCCACGAACGCGATCGAGTGCGGTGTCACGCAGGTACGTTGACCAGGGTCTCCGGGATCGATCACCGTCGTGAAGTCGTCGTGATCGGCACCGTCATCCCCGCCCCCAGGGTGGCCGGGGCGTTGGTGTCGATCACGGCGCTGACGACGTACGGGCCGACGTCAGGGCGTTGGTGCAGTCGTAGATCAGCGGCCGCTGACGGCCTGACGCCGGTGCAGCCGACAGCGCGGCAGGCCGGCGATCGTCAGGGCGCGAGGACGGCGAGGGCGGCGCGGTTCTCGACGGGCCGGTCGGGAGCATCAGTCATGCGGAGATCCTGTCAGGGTCGGATGATGCGGTCCAAGATGCGCCCGGCGATCAGCCAGGTCACGGCTGCGAGGCCCCAGTTGAGCAGGGCGTCCTTGGTCTCGGCGTTCTTGCCGTGGAAGCTGAACACGCCGTCGTCGAGGTCGAAGACACCGAGGTCGAGCTTGTCGGCGGTGTCGAGGACGAACTGCACCAGGTCGTTGGAGCGGTTGACCGAGTCGCCGAGGGCGATCAGGAGTGCGCCGACGGCCAGGAAGAGGGCCGCGAGGACGCACACCAGCCAGACGAGCTGCGCGAGGCGCAGCCGGATCCAGTCGGAACCGGCCTTGGCCTTGGCGGCCGCTGCGGCGCCGCGCTTCGGCTTCTGCTCGGTCTCGTTGTCGGTCATGTCGTCGGCCACCTGGGTTCCTTCGTGTCAGGGGTGGATGCCCTGGCGGTCAGCGTCCCACCTCGCGGCCGTCAACGGCCGACGAAACGCGCTTTCCCGGGCCCGTCCTCAACGAACGACCGCATGCCGATGTCACGGTCCTCGGTGGCGAACAGGGCGGCGAACTGCTGCCGCTCGATCTCCAGCCCGGTCTCGAGGTCGGTCTCCGAGCCACGGTCGATGCTCTCCTTGGCCGCGCGGAGGGCGTACGACGCGGCGTTGCTGAAGCGGGCCGCCCACGCGTGCGCCTCGGCGTACACCTGGTCGGCCGGCAGCACCCGGTCGACGAGCCCGATGGCCAGCGCCTCCTCGGCCTTCACGAAGCGGCCGGTGAAGATGATGTCCTTGGCCTTGCTCGGCCCCACGAGCCGCGTCAGCCGCTGCGTGCCGCCGGCGCCGGGGATGACGCCGAGCAGGATCTCGGGCTGGCCGAGCACGGCGTCCTCGGCGGCGAACCGGACATCGGCGCAGAGGGCGAGCTCGCACCCGCCGCCGAGGGCGTAGCCGGTGACGGCCGCGATGACGGGCTTGGGGATGCGGGCCACGGCCGAGAACGACGACTGGAGGGCGCCGGAGCGCCGGACCATGTCGACGTACTGCATGTCGGCCATCTCCTTGATGTCCGCACCCGCGGCGAAGACCTTCTCGCCGCCGTAGACGACGACCGCCTTGACGTCGTCGCGCTCCCCCGCCTCCGTCGCGGCGGCGCGGATCTCCTCCTGCACCTGGACGTTGAGCGCGTTCATCTTCGGCCGGTCCAGGCGGAGGGTGCCGACGCCGTCGGCCACCTCGAGACGCACGAACTCGCCCATGTTCTCTCCCATTCCTCGGGTATCGCGATCGTCCCCGGAACCCTAGCGACACAATGGGTCGAGTGATTCCGGAGAGCTGGGCGTGGAGCGCACGCGACGAGACCCTCGGCGTGTGGCCCGGACGGCACCAGGACCTGGGCGCCACGTGGGGGCCGGACGCCACGAACTTCGCCGTGTCGGCGCCCGACGCGACGGCCGTCTGGGTGTGCCTGTTCGACGACGACGGCACCGAGACGCGGTACCAGCTGACCGAGCACACCCTCGGCGTCTGGAACGGCCAGCTGCCCGGCGTCCCCGTGGGCCAGCTCTACGGCTTCCGCGCCGACGGACCGTGGGACCCCCGCCACGGCCTCCGCTACAACCCGAACAAGCTGCTGCTCGACCCGTACGCCCTGGCCATCACGGGCGAGCCGACCCCGGGCCTCGCCCTGCTCGACCACGACGGCGGACGCACCACCCGCAGCGCCGCCGACTCCGCGCCGTCCATGCCGCGCAGCGTGGTCGTGCACGACGACTTCGACTGGGGCGACGACCGGCCGATGCGGCAGCGGTGGCGCGACACCGTGATCTACGAGCTGCACGTCAAGGGCTTCACCCAGCTCCACAACGAGATCCCCGAGCACCTGCGCGGCACGTACGCCGGCCTCGGCACGCCGACGGTGACCAACTACCTCCAGGACCTCGGCGTGACGGCGGTCGAGCTGATGCCGGTGCACCAGTTCTTCACCGAGCCGGCCGTCGCGGCGCGCGGGATGAAGAACTACTGGGGCTACAACTCCATCGGCTTCTTCGCCCCGCACGCCGCCTACAGCTCGTCGGGCGACCGCGGGCAGCAGGTGACCGAGTTCAAGCAGATGGTCAAGAACTTCCACGCGGCGGGCATCGAGGTCTACCTCGACGTGGTCTACAACCACACGGCCGAGGGCGAGGCGTCCGGGCCGACGTACGCCTTCCGGGGCCTGGACGACCTCGGCTTCTACAAGCGCTCCGGCGCACCGGGCAGCGCCTACTGGGACGTCACCGGGTGCGGCAACACCGTGGACTCCTCCAACGAGGACGCGCTCCGGCTGATCCTCGACTCGCTGCGCTACTGGGTGACCGAGATGCACGTCGACGGCTTCCGCTTCGACCTCGCGTCGGCGCTGGCGCGCACCGGTCACGAGATCGACATGCGCAGCGCCTTCCTCACCACCATCGGGCAGGACCCGGTGCTGCGGTACGTCAAGCTGATCGCCGAGCCGTGGGACGCGTCGATGGACGGCTACCGCGTCGGCTCGTTCCCGCCGCCGTGGGTCGAGTGGAACGACACCTTCCGCGACACGATGCGGGAGTTCTGGATCTCCCCCGGCGCGATCCGCGGCGTGGCCTCCCGGCTCTCGGGCTCGTCGGACCTGTACGCCGACGACGGCCGGTCGCCGTACTCGTCGGTGAACTTCGTGACCGCCCACGACGGCTTCACCGTCCGTGACCTGGTGTCCTACGACCGCAAGCACAACGAGGACAACGGCGAGGACAACCGCGACGGCTCCGACAACAACCGGTCGTGGAACCACGGCGTCGAGGGCGACACCGACGACCCGGAGATCCTGGCGCTGCGGCGGCGGCAGGCGGCGAACCTGATGATCACGCTCTGCCTCTCGAGCGGCTGCCCGATGATCACCGCCGGCGACGAGCGGGGCCGCACCCAGCAGGGCAACAACAACGCCTACGTGCAGGACAACGAGGTGTCCTGGCTCGACTGGCGGCCCGACGACGCGTGGCTGGACGTCTACGACCTCACGAAGACCGCCCTCCGGCTGCGGCGCGACCACCCGGCGCTGCGGCAGCGGCACCACTTCGCCGGCACCCCGACGCTGGAGGGCGGGGTCAAGGACCTCGCCTGGATTCACCCCGACGGCCGCGAGATGGAGGCGTCGGACTGGTTCGACGAGTCCCTGCACGTGCTCGGCATGTTCGTGTCCGGGGACCCGCTGCGCTCCCCCGGCCCGCGTGGCGAGCAGCAGTACGACCGGTCGTTCATGATCTGGCTCAACCCCGGCGACACCCCCGTCGAGGTCACGTTGCCGAAGAACGACTGGGTGCAGTCCGGCGAGGTGGTGCTCTCCACCTGCGCCGACCACCCGACGGGCACCCCCGTCGAGGCCGGCGACGTGCTGACGTTCGGCGCGCGGACCGTCGTGGTCTTGCGACAGACGTGAGTTGAGTTGCGCCTCGTGACTCGTTGAGTTGCGCGTCGTGCCGGCGCGTACAACACGACGCGCAACTCAACCCGTCAGGAGGCGCAACTCAACACTTACGGCAGCGCGACGACCCCGAGCTCGGCCGTGGAGGCGAGCAGGGCGTTCTTGGGGATGATGCGGACGGTGTAGCCGAAGCCGCCGGAGTGGTCGAGGGTGACGGTGCCGTCGAAGCGGTAGCGACCCCCGTCGTACGCCTCGGCGACCGACAGCGAACCCGTGGTCGTGCCGACCAGGTCGTCCTCGTGGTCGATCACGCCGTGCACGACCTGGACGTCGACGTCGTCGGGCGAGAGCGCGCCCAGCGCGACGAAGGCCCGCACGGCCAGGACGTCGCCGACCTGAGGCGCGTCGCCGACGCCCTCGGACTCGACGTGCTCGACGCGGACGTCGGTCCAGCCCGTCTTGACCTTCTTCTTCCAGCCGGCCAGCTCGCCCGCGCCCGCGTAGTCGTCGTTCAGCGCGCGGCCGTTGACGGCCGCCGGCGTGTAGAGGTTGCGGGTGTAGTCGCGGACCATCCGCGAGGCCAGCACCTTGGGGCCGAGCGACTTGAGCGTGTGCCGGACCATGTCGAGCCAGCGGGTCGGGACGCCGTCGGTGTCGACGTCGTAGAACTTCGGGGTGACCTCGTTCTCGAGGAGGTCGTAGAGGGCGTTGGCCTCGATGTCGTCACGACGGTCCTGGTCCTCGATGCCGTCGGCCGACGGGATCGCCCAGCCGTTGTTGCCGTCGTACCACTCGTCCCACCAGCCGTCGAGGATCGAGAGGTTGAGCCCGCCGTTGAGGGCGGCCTTCATGCCGGAGGTGCCGCACGCCTCGTAGGGGCGCAGCGGGTTGTTCAGCCAGACGTCGCAGCCGGGGTACAGCGGCAGCGCCATCGCGATGTCGTAGTTCGGCATGAACACGATGCGGTGCCGCACCTCGGGGTCGTCGGCGAACCGGACGATCTCCTGGATGAGCTTCTTGCCGCCGTCGTCGGCGGGGTGCGCCTTGCCCGCGATGATGAGCTGGATCGGGCGTTCGGGGTGGGTCAGCAGCTTCTTGAGGCGCGCAGGGTCGCGCAGCATCAGGGTCAGCCGCTTGTACGACGGCACGCGACGCGCGAAGCCGATCGTCAGCACGTCGGGATCGAGGACGTTGTCCACCCAGCCGAGCTCGGCCTTGGCGATGCCGCGGGCCAGGCTGGACTTGGTGAGGCGGCGGCGTGCGTCGTGGACCAGGCGCTCGCGCAGCTCGCGCTTGACCGCCCAGATCTCGGTGCCCGGCACCTGGTCGACCGCGTTGAAGAACGCGTCGACGTCGTCGCCGTCGGGGTCGGCGCCGCGCGAGGCGGCCAGCTCGATGACCTCACGGGCGACCCAGGTCGGGGCGTGCACGCCGTTGGTGATCGAGCCGATCGGCACCTCGGCCTCGTCGAAGGCCGGCCACAGTCCGTTGAACATGCCGCGGCTGACGTGGCCGTGCAGCACCGAGACGCCGTTGGCGCGCTGCGACAGGCGGAAGCCCATCACGGCCATGTTG
Organism: uncultured Actinomycetota bacterium; assembly: GCA_963839565.1. Lineage (GTDB taxonomy): Bacteria > Actinomycetota > Actinomycetes > Propionibacteriales > Nocardioidaceae > Nocardioides. The sequence goes on from CAWIVR010000019.1 coordinate 128,256, forward strand.
AAGACCGTGGGGTCGCCGCCCTCGTAGTCCTCGGTCCCGAGCGCCAGCACGCTCTCGACCGGGATGCCGGCCGTCGGACCGTTGGCGCCGAAGTACTGGGCGATGAGCTCGCGCGGGAAGCGGTCGATGCCGGCGGGCACCGGCGTGTGGGTGGTGAAGACGGTGGACGCGCGGGAGACCTCGAGGGCGGTGTCCCAGTCGAGCTTCGGACCCCCCTCGCCGACGGTGAGCTCGCGGATCCGCTCCAGGCCGAGGAAGCCGGCGTGGCCCTCGTTGGTGTGGAAGACCTCCGGCGCCGGCGCGCCCGTGATCCGGGAGTAGGCGCGCAGCGCGCGCACCCCGCCGACCCCGAGCAGCAGCTCCTGGCCGAGGCGGTGCTCCTTGGTGCCGCCGTAGAGGCGGTCGGTCATCTCGCGGTAGTGGTCGGGGTTGCCCTCGACGTCGGAGTCGAGCAGCAGCAGCGGGACGCGACCGACCGAGGCGATCCAGATCCGGGCGATCAGGTCGGGCCCGCCGGGCATCTCGATGGCGACGGTGGCGCGGGTGCCGTCGGCCTCGCGCAGCAGCGACAAGGGCAGCTCGTCGGGGTCGAGGACCGGGTAGGTCTCCTCCTGCCAGCCCTCGCGCGACAGCGACTGCTTGAAGTACCCGCTCTTGTAGAGCAGGCCGACGCCCACCAGCGGGACGCCGAGGTCGCTGGCGGCCTTGAGGTGGTCGCCGGCGAGGATGCCGAGGCCGCCGGAGTACTGCGGCAGCACGGCCGTGATGCCGAACTCCGGCGAGAAGTAGCCGATCGCGCGGGGCGCGTCGGCGCCGGCCTTGCGCTGGTACCAGCGGTCCGCGCTCAGGTAGGCGTCGAGGTCGGCCTTCGCGGCACCGAGCCGCTGGACGAAGCCGTCGTCCTCGGCGAGCTCGGCCCACCGCTCCCGGCCGACCGCGCCGAGGAGGCGTACGGGGTCGTGGTCCACGGCGTCCCACGCCTGCGGGTCCACGGCGGCGAAGACGTCCTGGGTCGGTGGGTGCCAGGACCACCGCAGGTTGCCCGCCAGGTCGGCCAGCGGGGCCAGCACAGGGGGGAGGACGGGACGGACGGTGAATCGACGGATCGCGCGCACGGAGGGACGGTAGCCGCATTTCTCTGGATCGATCCAATCTTGCGACCACCCGTTGGTTGGGGAGGTTGCCCAGCACCCGTCACGAAGCCCGTCTCACCCCTACGGATGGGCCAGGAGAAAGCGTGAGACGGCTGGCTTGCACGGCTACCCGGCGACCCGCAAGGGTGGGCAGATGGTCGGGCGTATCCCCATCCTCCACGTCATGCCTGTCGTCGACCTCGGACGGCAGGCCGCCAAGGCGACCGTCGGCGAGCCGATGCCGGTCTCGGCGACCGTCTTCCGCGAGGGTCACGACAAGCTCGGCGCCGAGGTGGTGGCCATCGATCCCCGGGGCAACCGCCGCGACCCCGTGGCGCTGCACAAGCACCCGGAGCGGCCGGACTTCTACGAGGCGACGATCACGCCCGACGTCGAGGGGCCGTGGACGTTCGAGGTCCAGGCGTGGTCCGACCCGATCGGCACCTGGGAGCACGCCGCCGGCCTGAAGATCCCGGCCGGCGTGGACGTCGACCTGATGTTCACCGAGGGCCGCCTGCTGTTCGAGCGGGTGCGCGGGGAGCTGACCGACGCCGTCGACATCAAGGTCATCGAGGCCGCCATCGACGCGGCCGTGGACACCGAGCGCCCGGCTGAGGCCCGCCTGGCCGCGCTCCAGTCCTCCGAGCTGACCAGCCTGCTGGCCGAGCACCCGATCCGGGAGCTCGTCACCATCGAGGGGCCCTACCCGATGTACGCCGACCGGCAGCGCGCGCTGTTCGGTTCCTGGTACGAGTTCTTCCCGCGCTCCGAGGGCGCCACCATCGACCCCGAGACCGGCCACGCCGTCAGCGGCAACTTCCGCACGGCGCTCCCGCGGCTGGACTACGCCGCCGACCTCGGCTTCGACATCGTCTACCTGCCGCCGATCCACCCGATCGGCGAGGTCAACCGCAAGGGCCCCAACAACACCCTCACCCCCGAGCCGCACGACACCGGCTCCCCGTGGGCGATCGGCTCGAAGGACGGCGGGCACGACGCCATCCATCCCGACCTGGGGACGTTCGAGGACTTCGACGCCTTCGTCGCGCACGCCAAGAGCCTCGGGCTCGAGATCGCCCTCGACCTGGCGCTGCAGTGCGCCCCCGACCACCCGTGGGTCGCGTCGCACCCCGAGTGGTTCACCACCCGCGCCGACGGCACGATCGCCTACGCCGAGAACCCGCCCAAGAAGTACCAGGACATCTACCCGGTCAACTTCGACAACGACCCCACCGGGATCTGTCGCGAGGTGCTGCGCATCGTCAAGCTGTGGATGTCGCACGGCGTGCGCGTCTTCCGCGTCGACAACCCGCACACCAAGCCGGTCGCCTTCTGGGAGTGGCTGCTCCGCGAGGTGCGCCGCACCGACCCCGACGTGCTGTTCCTGGCCGAGGCGTTCACCCGCCCCGCGATGATGAGCACCCTCGGCGCGATCGGCTACCACCAGTCCTACACGTACTTCACCTGGCGCACGGCCAAGTGGGAGATCGAGGACTACCTCCGCGAGCTGTCCCACCACACCGACCACGTGATGCGGCCGAACTTCTTCGTCAACACCCCCGACATCCTCCACGAGTCGTTGCAGTACGGCGGCCCCGCGATGTTCAAGATCCGCGCGGTGCTCGCCGCGTGCGGGTCCCCGAGCTGGGGGGTCTACTCCGGCTACGAGCTCTACGAGCACGTCGCGGTCAAGCCCGGCAGCGAGGAGTACCTCGACTCGGAGAAGTACCAGATCCGGGTGCGCGACTGGGCCGGTGCCGAGGCCGAGGGTCGCACCCTGGCGCCGTACATCCGGGGCCTCAACCGGGTGCGCCGCGAGCACCCCGCGCTGCAGCTGCTGCGCAACGTGACGGTCCACAGCGCCGACGACGAGAACGTGCTGGTGTTCTCCAAGCGCGCGGGTGACGACATCGTCCTCGTGGTCATCAACCTCGACCCGCACGGCGCCCGCGAGACCACCGTGCACCTCAACATGCCCGCTCTCGGGATGGGGTGGCACGACAGCTTCGCCGTCTACGACGAGATCACGACCCAGACCTGGAACTGGAAGGAGCACAGCTTCGTGCGGCTCGACCCCGGCCACGAACCTGCCCACATCCTGAGCGTGAGGAAGGCATGACGCCGCCCGACAACTCGGGGGTCACGACAAACGAAGAGGTGGACGAGGAGCTCCTCGACGCCGTCCGCGGCGACTTCTCCGAGTCGACGCCGCCGACGCCCGGTGCGGTCGACATCCACGAGGAGGTGCACGAGGTCGAGGCCTCGACCGAGTCGCAGGGCACGCCCGAGTGGTTCAAGACCGCGGTCTTCTACGAGGTGCTCGTGCGGTCCTTCCGCGACGCGAACGGCGACGGCACCGGCGACTTCAACGGCCTGACCGAGAAGCTCGACTACCTGCAATGGCTGGGCATCGACTGCCTGTGGGTGCCGCCGTTCATGACCTCACCGCTGCGCGACGGCGGCTACGACGTCGCCGACTACACCGACATCCTCCCGGAGATCGGCACGGTCGAGGACTTCCACACGTTCCTCGACGAGGCCCACCTGCGCGGCATCCGGGTGATCATCGACTTCGTCATGAACCACACGAGCGACGCGCACCCGTGGTTCCAGGCCAGCCGCTCGGACCCGGACGGCCCGTACGGCGACTTCTACGTCTGGTCCGACACCGACGAGCTCTACGAGGACGCGCGCATCATCTTCGTCGACACCGAACCGTCGAACTGGACGTGGGACCCGGTGCGCCAGCAGTACTACTGGCACCGCTTCTTCAGCCACCAGCCCGACCTCAACTTCGACAACCCGAAGGTGCACGAGGCGATGCTGGAGGCCATGTCGTTCTGGCTCGACATGGGGCTCGACGGCTTCCGGCTCGACGCAGTCCCCTACCTCTACGAGCGGCCGGGCACCAACGGCGAGAACCTCGCCGGAGACCCACGAGTTCCTGCGGATGGTCCGCAAGTTCGTCGACGACAACTACCCCGGCCGCGTGCTGCTCGCCGAGGCCAACCAGTGGCCGGCCGACGTCGTGGACTACTTCGGCGACTTCGCGCAGGGTGGCGACGAGTGCCACATGTGCTTCCACTTCCCGGTGATGCCGCGCATCTTCATGGCCGTCCGCCGCGAGTCGCGCTGGCCGATCTCGGAGATCATGGAGCAGACGCCGGCGATCCCGAGCAGCTGCCAGTGGGGCATCTTCCTGCGCAACCACGACGAGCTGACGCTCGAGATGGTCACCGACGAGGACCGCGACTACATGTGGGCCGAGTACGCCAAGGACCCGCGCATGAAGGCCAACATCGGCATCCGCCGCCGGCTGGCGCCGCTGCTCGACAACGACACCAACCAGATCGAGCTGTTCACCGCCCTGCTGCTCTCGCTGCCCGGCTCGCCGGTCCTCTACTACGGCGACGAGATCGGGATGGGCGACAACATCTGGCTCGGTGACCGCGACGGCGTCCGCACGCCGATGCAGTGGACGCCCGACCGCAACGCGGGCTTCTCGGCCGCCACCCCCGGCAAGCTGCACCTGCCCGCGATCCAGGACCCCGTCTACGGCTACCAGAGCGTCAACGTCGAGGCCCAGCTCGAGAACGCCTCGTCGCTGCTGCACTGGACCCGCCGGATGATCCACGCCCGCCGCGGCCACCCGGCGTTCGGGCTCGGCACGTTCACCGACCTCGGCGGCACCAACGCCACTGTTTTGTCGTACGCCCGCGAGCTCGAGCGCAACGACGACAGTGGCGCCGGCACCGACGTGATCGTCTGCGTCAACAACCTGTCGCGCTTCGCGCAGCCGGTCGAGCTCGACCTGCGACGGTTCGAGGGGATGGTGCCCATCGAGCTCATCGGCGGCGTGACGTTCCCGCGGATCGGCGAGCTGCCGTACCTCCTGACCCTCGGCGGCTACGGCTTCTACTGGTTCCGGTTGGCCCGCCCCACCGAGGAGGCGAGCGCACCGTGACCGCTCCCCTCGACGCCCTGAAGTCCTTCATCGAGAGCGCGCGCTGGTTCGGCGGCAAGGGACGTCCGTTCGAGGTCACCGACGTCCGCCGCCTGGGGTGGGTGGAGACCGGCACGGCCACCAAGGCCGCGATCGACGTCGTCACCCTCGTCTACGACGACGACGGCACCAGCGAGCTCTACCAGCTGCCGCTGGCCTTCTACCCCGAGCGCGAGGACCGCCTCGACCACGCCTTCGTCGGCTGGTGGGAGGAGCCGGAGCTGGGCGGGTACGTGCACGTGTACGACGCCCCGCACGACCGCGAGGCGATGGCGGGCTGGCTGGCCGCCTTCGACCAGCCCGCGGCCGGCGGCCCGCTCGAGTGGCACCGGCTGCCCGGGCACGACCTCGACACCGAGGCGCACTCGACGCTGTTCTCCGGTGAGCAGTCCAACTCCTCGCTGGCCTTCGGCGACGACGCGCTGCTGAAGGTGTTCCGCAAGGTGACGCCCGGCGTCAACCCCGACATCGCGGTGCACCGGGTGCTGACCGAGGCCGGGTCGACCCACGTCGCTCACCTCTACGGCTGGCTCGAGGTCGCCGACGACAGCGGCCCACCCCTCCAGCTGGCGATGCTCCAGCAGTTCCTCCGGACCGCCAGCGACGGGTGGGAGTCGGCGCTCGCGAGCGTGCGCAACCTGTTCGCCGAGGCCGACCTCCACGCCGACGAGGTGGGGGGCGACTTCGCGGGCGAGGCTGCACGCCTCGGCGAGTCGCTCGCCGAGGTGCACCAGGTCCTCGCCGAGCACTTCCCCACCCACGTGCGCACGGCCGAGCAGCAGGCCGAGCTGGCGGCCGCGATGACGGGCCGGCTCGACGCCGCCCTCGACGTGGTGCCCGAGCTCGCCGAGTACGCCGACGGCCTGCGCGCGAGGTTCGCGGCCGTCGCCGACGTGGCGGGCGTGCAGGTGCAGCAGGTGCACGGCGACCTCCACCTCGGCCAGACGCTGCGGACCGTGAAGGGCTGGAAGATCGTCGACTTCGAGGGCGAGCCCGCCAAGCCGCTCGCCGAGCGGGTGCTTCCGGACTCTCCGTGGCGCGACGTGGCCGGCATGCTGCGGTCCTTCGACTACGCCCCGCGCGTGGCCGAGCGCACCGCGGCCCAGGGCGCGGACGACACCGGCGCCGAGCAGCGGGCCTACCGGGCGGCCGAGTGGGCCGAGCGCAACTGCGCGGCGTTCCTCTCGGCGTACGCCGGCCGCGAGCTCACCCCCGACGAGCAGACGCTGCTCGACGCGTACGTCGCCGACAAGGCGGTCTACGAGACCGTCTACGAGGCACGGAACAGGCCCACATGGGTACCGGTCCCCCTGACCGCCATCGAGCGGCTTGCGGGCTAGAGCCCGAGAGGAGCTTCCACCATGGCTGTACTTCAGGTGAACGCCGACGAGCTGGAGCTGCTGGTCCACGGTGGCCACGGCCACCCCCACGCGATCCTCGGACCGCACACCAACGACGGCACCGTGACGGTGCGCGTCTTCCGCCCCCTGGCCAAGACCGTCCGGGTGACCTACGAAGGGAAGAAGGGCAAGAAGAGCAGCGTCGACCTGGACCACGAGTACTCCGGCATCTGGGCCGGCGAGCTGCCCGTGGCCGACGTGCCGGACTACCGCGTCGAGGTCGACTACGGGCAGGGCGCGACCACCCGCGACGATCCGTACCGCTTCCTGCCCAGCCTCGGCGAGATGGACGTGCACCTCATCAACGAGGGCCGCCACGAGCAGCTGTGGACGGTGCTCGGCTCGCACCGGCACCGCTACGAGGGTCTCGGCACCGCGCCGGTCGAGGGCACGTCCTTCGCGGTGTGGGCGCCGTCGGCCAAGGGCGTGCGCATCAAGGGCGACTTCAACAGCTGGGACGGCCGCGAGCACCCGATGCGCCAGCTCGGGACCTCGGGCATCTGGGAGCTGTTCGTGCCCGACGTCGGCTCGGGGACCAAGTACAAGTTCCTGATCCTCGGCGCCGACGGCCAGTGGCGCGAGAAGGCCGACCCGATGGCCTTCCACACCGAGACTCCCCCGGCGACGTCGTCGGTGGTCTTCGAGTCGTCCTACACGTGGGGCGACGACGACTGGATGACCCACCGCGGCGACGAGCCGGCCGTGCACGGCCCGATGTCGGTCTACGAGATGCACCTCGGCTCGTGGAAGAAGCACTGGGGCGGCGACGCCTACACCTACCAGCAGATCGCCGACGACCTGGTGCCGTACCTCGTCGACCTCGGCTTCACGCACGTGGAGTTCCTGCCGGTCATGGAGCACCCGTACGGCGGGTCGTGGGGCTACCAGGTCACGTCCTACTTCGCGCCCACCGCGCGGTTCGGCGACCCGGACGGCTTCCGCTACCTGGTCGACAAGCTCCACCAGGCCGGCATCGGCGTGATCGTCGACTGGGTGCCGGCGCACTTCCCGAAGGACACCTTCGCGCTGTCGCGCTTCGACGGCACGCCGCTGTACGAGGACCCGAACCCCTCGCGCGGCGAGCACCCGGACTGGGGCACGTACGTCTTCAACTTCGGCCGCCGCGAGGTCCGCAACTTCCTGGTCGCCAACGCGCTCTACTGGCTCGAGGAGTACCACATCGACGGCCTCCGCGTGGACGCCGTGGCCTCGATGATCTACCTCGACTACAGCCGCGAGGCGGGCGAGTGGCAGCCCAACGTGCACGGCGGCCGCGAGAACCTCGAGGCGGTGCAGTTCCTCCAGGAGATGAACGCCACCGTCTACAAGCGCGTCCCCGGCGCGATCACGATCGCCGAGGAGTCGACCAGCTGGGACGGCGTCACGCGCCCGACCAGCTCCGGCGGCCTGGGCTTCGGGTTCAAGTGGAACATGGGCTGGATGCACGACACGCTCGGCTACTTCCAGCGCCAGCCCGTGCACCGCGCCTGGCACCACAACGAGCTCACCTTCGCCCTCGTCTACGCCTGGGCCGAGAACTTCGTGCTCCCCATCAGCCACGACGAGGTCGTCCACGGCAAGGGCTCCCTGCTGCGCAAGATGCCGGGCGACCGGTGGCAGCAGCTGGCCAACGTCCGCGCCTTCCTGGCGTACATGTGGGCGCACCCCGGCAAGCAGCTGATCTTCATGGGCGTCGAGCTCGGCCAGGAGTCGGAGTGGGCCGAGGCCCGCGAGCTCGACTGGTGGCTGCTCGAGCACTCCGAGCACCGCGGCGTCCACGACCTGATGCGCGACCTCAACCGCGCGTACGTCGACTCGCCGGCCATCTGGTCGCGCGACGACGAGGCGGCGTCGTTCGCCTGGATCAACGCCAACGACGCCGGCCGCAACGTGTTCTCGTTCGTCCGGCACGGCACCGAGGACTCCGCCGACCTGGTCTGCGTGGCCAACTTCGCCGCGACGCCGCACGGTGACTACCGCCTCGGCCTGCCCTCGGCGGGCCGCTGGGACGAGGTCCTCAACACCGACGCCGCCGGCTACGCCGGCTCCGGCGTCGGCAACCTCGGCACGATCGAGGCGGTGGCGGGCGACCAGGACGGTCAGCCCGCGTACGCCACCGTCGTCCTGCCGCCCCTCGCCACCGTGTGGTTCCGCAAGCGCGCCGAGTGACGCCTCCGGGCCGGCGAGTAACCGACCGTTGTGGCGGCTTCCGTACCGCTCTAGCGGTGCGGGAGTCCGAACATCGCGTCGGTTCACCTCGGCGCCAGGTTCGGGAACGTACGCCGAGGGGACGCCGGTTAGGGTCGAGCCCGTGGCAGAGGTCCCCGGCGTGTCCGAGGTCCCCGAGCAGCCGACCCTGACCGACGGCGAGGTGACGCTGCGGCGCTGGCGGCTCGAGGACGTCGAGGAGGCCGTGGCGGGCCACGACGGGGTGATCGCGCACTGGTTCGGCTGGCCGGTGGACGGGGTGACGCCCGAGCGGCAGCGGGCGGCCATCGAGCGCTGGCACACGGCGTACGACGCGGACCGCTCGGTGGTCGCGTTCGTCGCCGAGGTGGACGGCGAGCTGGTCGGCTGCGTCGACGTGCAGCGGACGGCCGACGGGGTGGGCGAGCTCTCGTGGGTGCTGTTCGAGGGGCATCGCGGGCGGGGGTACGCCACGCGGGCGGTGCGGATGCTGGCCGACTACGCGCTGTCCGAGGCCGGGCCAGGGCGGGCTGGGGTACTGGCGGGTCGAGGCCAAGGTCGAGCCCGACAACCAGGCGTCGCTGCGCGTGGCCACCCGCAGCGGGCTGCGCCGCGAGGGCCTGCGCCGGGTCGAGCGCGGCCACGGCGACCGGGCCGAGACGGCCTCGTACGTCGTGCTGGCGCGGCTGGTGAGCGACCCGCCGCTGAGCGAGCCCGAGAGCTTCCGCGCGCTGCTGAACTCGTTCCTCCCCCGCAAGCGCGCCATCGGGCAGATGCTCGTCCGCGACCCCGACGGACGGGTGCTGCTCTGCCAGCTCACCTACAAGCGGGACTGGGACCTGCCGGGCGGCGTGGTCGAGGTCGGCGAGTCGCCACGGCTCGCCGTCGGCCGCGAGATCGAGGAGGAGCTCGCGCTGACCATCGAGCCGGGCGGCCTCGTGCTGACCGACTGGCTGCCGCCGTGGGGCGGCTGGGACGACGCGGTGTGCCTGGTCTTCGACGGTGGCGTGCACGACCCGGCCATCCTCGCCGGCATGGTGACCCAGCCGCGCGAGATCCGCACCGCCGAGTTCTGCACGCTCGAGCAGGTCGACGAGCGCTGCGCCGACTTCACGGCCCGCCGGGTCAAGGCGGCGCTCGCCGCCGTCGAGTCCGGCGTCCCGGCGTACACCGAGTCGGGCCGTTAGCGGTACGACGCCGCCTGCACGTCGTACAGCTCGGCGTACTTGCCCTGGCGCGCCATCAGCTCGGCGTGGCTGCCCACCTCGACGACGCGCGACCCGTCGAGCACCACGATCAGGTCGGCCATCCGCACCGTCGAGAACCGGTGCGAGACCAGCACGGTGATGCGGCCGTCGGTGGCCTCGGTCCGGGCGGCAGCGGCGAACCGTTCGAAGAGGGCGTGCTCGGTCTCGGCGTCGAGCGCGGCGGTCGGTTCGTCCAGCACGAGCAGCAGCGGGTGCTCGCGCATGAACCCGCGGGCGAGGGCGAGCTTCTGCCACTGGCCGAAGGACAGGTCGACACCGCCGGGCCAGTGCGGCCCGAGCTGGGTGGCGAGCCCGGCCTCCAGCCGCCGGACCACGTCGTCGGCGCCCGCCCGGCCCACCGCCCCGGACGCGGCGTCCGGGTCGTCGAGCCGGGGCAGGTCGCCGACGCCGATGGACTGCTGGGCGGCCAGCTCGAAGCGGTAGAAGTCCTGGAACGCGGCGGCCACCCGGTCCCGCCACTGCTCGGGGTCGATGTCCGCCAGCGAGACGTCGTCGACGAGGATCCGGCCGGCGGTGGGCACGTACATCTGGGTCAGCAGCTTGACGAGGGTCGACTTGCCGGCGCCGTTCTCGCCGACCACGGCGACCACGGACCCCGAGGGCAGGGCCAGGTCGACGTCCTCGAGCACGAGCCGGTCGCGGGCTCCCGGGTAGGCGAAGGAGACGCCGTCGAAGCGGATGCCGGACTCGAGCCGGGCGGGCGGCGCCAGGTCGCCGGTGCGCTGGAGAGCCGCGTAGTCCTCCAACCAGGCCAGCCGCCGCGATCCGTCGAGCCAGACCCCCCGCAGGAAGCCGATCTCGCCGACCGTGGCGCCGACGTACCCCGACAGCCGTCCACCGGCGGCCAGCACGAGCAGCACCTGGCCCACGGGGGCGTCGAGCCCGTTGGTCACCCAGACGACCGCGAGGACGAAGCCGACCCCGAAGACGGTCCACGCCACGGTGTGCCACAGAGCGCTGGCCCAGCGGACCCTCGCCGTGGGCGCGTACCAGGACTCCCAGGCCGTACGCCGGCCGGCCGCGATCCGCTCCCCCAGCCCCAGCACGCGGAGCTCGCGCGCCGACGGCGCGGTGGTGGCCAGCCGGTAGTAGTGCGCGGCGCGGCGCTGGTGCGGGGCCGCGTCCTCCTGGACCCGGCGCTCGACGCCGGGCCGCCAGCCCGAGGTCAGGACCGTCGGGAGCGCGGCGAGCACGAGCAGCGCCAGGGTCCAGTGGATCGACATCAGCAGCACGATGGTCACCGCGAGCCGGAGGATCCAGCCGCAGGTCGAGAAGACCGACATGTAGAGGTGGTCGAGCACGAAGATCTGGTCGCGCAGCACGGCGAGCCGGTCGAGGTAGTCGGGCCGCTCCTGGTGGGCGACGGTCACCACCCGCGCCTGGAGCCCGGCGACGTGCCCCTCCAGCGCGATGGTCACCCGGTCGCGGAAGCGGCGCTGCAGCCGCGAGGAGATGACCCGCAGCAGCCAGGTGAGCGTGGCCGAGACGCCGAGGCCGATCGCGGCCGCCATGACCAGGGTGTCGTTCCCCTCGACGGCGCCCTTGCCGAGCAGCGCCAGCCACAGCGCGATCAGGGCGTCGGGCACCGCGGCGAGCAGCGACAGCACGAACGCCGTGACCAGCAGCCGCGGCTCGTGGTGGTAGCCGAGCTTGAACAGCCGCCACATCGAGGTGAGGGCGCCCGGGAGCTCGTCGGGTGCGACATCAGCGGCGACATCACTGGAGGACGTCATACTCGACCCCCTCCTCGTCGGCCGTGACGTCGAAGCGCTGGGCCTGGAGCTCGAACATCGTGCGGTAGCGCCCGCCCCGCGCCATCAGCTCGTCGTGGCTGCCGATCTCGACGACGCGCCCGTCCTCGACGACGCAGATCCGGTCGACGTGGCGCACCGTCGAGAACCGGTGGGACACCAGGATCGTGGTCACCCCTCGGGTCGCCTCGAGCAGCCGGCGGAAGATCTGGGCCTCCCCGCGGACGTCGAGCTGGGCGGTGGGCTCGTCGAGGAGCACCACCCCGGCCCCGCGGCGTACGGCGCACACGGCACGCGCGAGGGCCACGCGCTGCCACTCGCCTCCGGAGAGGTCGATCCCGCCGGCGTACTGCGTCGAGAGCACCGTGTCGAGCGACGCGAGGTGGTCGGCCCCGGCGGCCACGAGGGCGGCGAGCACGTCCTCGTCGGGGGCGCCGTGCGGCGCCACGTTGTCGCGCAGCGACAGCTCGAAGCGCGTGAAGTCCTGGAACACCGCGGCGACCCGTCCGCGCCACTCCGCGACCTCCAGGTCGCGCAGGTCGGTCCCGTCCGCCTCGATGGCACCCGCCGTCGGGTCGTAGAGCCGGCACAGCAGCTTGGCGAGCGTGGTCTTGCCGGCGCCGTTCTGGCCGACGATGGCCAGCGACGACCCTGCCGGGATCGTCAGGTCGAGGCCGCGGAGCACCTCGCGCTCGGTGCGGGGGTAGGCGAAGGAGACGTCACGGAAGCGGATCTCCGTCGTGGGCAGCCCGGCGGCCGCGCCGTGCTCGACCCGGGACAGCGCACCGACGCGACCGGTGCTCTCGCGGAGCCGGAGCACGGCCGCCACGGGTGCCGCCGCCCCGTCGAGGGCCCAGTTGAGGCCGCCGAAGGCGATCAACGACGTGCCGACGGCGACCTGGGCGTACACGACAGCCCGGTCGAGGGAGACCGACCCCTCGGAGAGGTCCCGGGCCAGCGCCACGAGGACGCCGACGTTGGCCACCGAGACCAGCAGCACGCTGATCACCAGGGACCGCTCGCGGAGCCGGGTGGCTGCCTGCTGGAGGTCGAACAGCTGCCGGCGCCGCTCGGTGAAGCGGTCGAGGACCCAGTCGGACAGCCCGAAGACCCGCAGCTCCTTGGCCGGCGGCGGATCGACGGCGAGCCGGAAGGCGTACTCGGCGTGCAGGCTGGCCTCGCGCACCTCGTCGGTGTTGCGGTCCTTCCAGATCGCGCTCTCGCGCAGCAGCCAGTGGGTGGCGCCCCAGGCGCCGGCGAGCACCAGCGGTGCCCACCAGGTGTAGCCGGCCAGGACGACGGCCGAGGCGACGCCGGTGCCGAGGTCGATCAGCCCGATGGCGATGAACGGCAGGTTGACCTCCATCGGCGGCCCGTGGTGGCCGCTGTCGAACTCGCGGGCGACGGTGATGTCCCCCGCGAGCGTGGGGTCCTCCAGGTGCCCGATGCCGGGCGGCGTGCTGCACGAGTCGGTGAGGTCGTCGTAGAGCCAGGCCGACATCCGGTTGCCGAGGCTCTCGCTGACGGTCTGGTGGAGCGGGGCCGACACCTGGAGCGCCACGAAGACCACGCCCATCGCGACGAGCGGCCCGGTCGTCGACCCGCCGCCGGACGCGACCACGGCACCGATCACGGCGCCCGTCGTGATCGCGAACACCGGCGGCAGCACCGAGCGCAGCACCACGAGCGCCCACCAGGCGAAGGCCAGCGGACGGCCGGCGTGCGGCAGGTGGGCGAAGAACTGCCACTCCTGCCGTTCCCGCAACCCCCGCACGCTCCCAGACTAGGGAGGGGCGCCGACGACCCTTCGGGAATGGTTCAGGTCCGCAGGTCGGCGAGCGGAGCGGGCTCGGTCCCGAGCTCGGCCATCCGGGCCGCGTACAGCGCGTAGCGGCGCTGGGCCTCACCGTGGCGTCCGGCCCGGCTCAGGGCCCCGACCAGCGTCCGGTGCGACGCCTCGTCGTACGGGTCGTCGGCGACCAGGCTCACCAGCCAGGAGATGGCGGCGTCGGGCCGCCCCGCGTCCAGCAGCAGCCGCGCGAGCTCGCGCCGTACCTGGTCGGCGAGGGCGCGGAGCTCGATCCGCGTCTCGCTCGCCCACGGCGCGTCGTCGCCCTCGAGGTAGTCGCCGGTGTAGCCGGCCGCCGCGCGCTCCAGTCCGGCGATCGCCTTCGCGGCCCCCGACACGTCAGGCCGCGGGCCAGCGCCAGCGCGGGCAGCGCAGCGGCCCGGAACTCGTCGGCGTCCACGGTGACCGTCGAGCGGTCCAGGCGCACCCGGGCGCGGTCGGCCACCAGGTACCGGTCGGGCGGGTGCCGCCGCTCGGGGTCGAGGACGGACCGCAGGGTCGAGAGGACGGTCGACAGCCGGCCGCCCGTCCCCGACTGGCCCGGCCAGAGGTGCTCCGCCAGCGCGTCGCGGGTCAGCCCACCCGTCCGGCCGACGAGGAGCTTGAGCAGGTCTCGTGTCTTGCGGGACTGCCAGGCCGACGTGGGCACGGGGTGTCCGTCGCGCAGCACCGCGAAGGTACCCAGGCTCCGGACCCGGATCCCGGTCGCCGCGAGCGCCTCCAGGGCCATCAACGGGCCGGCGACCCTGGCGGCGTCGTCGCGCACCCCGAGGGTGAGCAGCCGCTGCCGGGCCAGCTGCTCGGCACCGGCGTCCTTGGTCAGCCGACCGGTGAGCACCTGGTTGACCGCCAGGCCGATCGGGTTCTCGATCTCGGCCCAGATCGCGGCGGCCTCGGCCAGGCGGTCGACGACGTCGGCGCTCGGAGCGCCGGCCGCGCGTACCTGCGCGAGCGCCCTCAGCTCGAGGGCCTCGGCGAGCCGCGGCAGGTCGTGACGGCGCCCGGCCTCCCGCTCGGCCGACCTGGCCTCGGTCTCGGCCTCCGCCTCGTCACCGTCGACCAGCGCCAGCCAGCCGGCGGCGAGCACGGCGGCGACCGTCCCCAGGGCGCCCGGCTGCGCCAACGCCGCCGCCAGGAAGCGCCGCGCCTCGTCCGGGTCGTCGACCACGCAGGTACGGGCCAGGCCGGACAGCGCAGGGACGAGCACCTGCGCGCTCCCGGTGGCCGCGACCGTCTCGACGGCCTCCCGGTAGGCCGCCGTGGCGAGCGCGGCGTGGCCACGGATCCGGTTGGTGTCGCCGATCGTCACGAGCACCTGGCCGAGCAGCGGGGCGTCGAGCTCCCGGTACGTCGCGCGGGCGACGTCGAGCTCGGCCAGCGCCTCCTCGGCCCGGCCGAGACCGAGCAGCGCCTCGGCCCGGTTGAGGTGGGCCAGCGCCGCGGCGAGGGGCACCGGACCCTCCTCGTCGCAACGGGCCAGGGCCCGGTCGAGGAAGGCGAGGGCCGAGAGGCAGCGACCCTCCTCGGTCTCGAGGGAGCCCAGGTTGTTCAGGATCCGCAGCTCGGTGAGCACGTCGCCACCGCGCTCCGCGCGGGCCAACGCCAGGTCGTAGAACCGCCGGTTGCCGTTGCGGTCCCCTTCCGCCGCGCACACCAGCGCCTGAGCCACCAGGGCGGTCGCCACCGCGCCGTCGTCGCCACTGGCCTTGGCCGTCGTCAGGGCCTCGTCGGCGGCGGCCCGGGCCCGGTCGAGCTCCCCGCGGGCCCAGTGGGTCGCGGCCTGCGCCGCCAGCACCTGGGCCCGGTCGGCCGGCTCCGCGTCGTGCACGCGCGCCCGGTCGATCGATGTGAGCGCCTCGTCGAGGCGTCCCGCCTGGTGCTGGACCCTGGCCAGTCGCCACGCCAGCCCCGCGGGGATCCGCCCGTCCGCGTCGGCCGCGGCCTCGGCTGCCTCGAGCAGACCCGCCCGGTCGCCGCGGCGCAGCATGGCCTCGGCTCGCTCGGCCTGGGGTGCGGAGGGCACGTGGTCGAGTCTGCCCCAACCCGTCACCGCCAGCCGAAGGGGCCGGTGAGGCGAGTCCCCCGTTCAGGCCTCGCCGACCCCGTCGGTGGCTGGTGCGATCTCCCCCCGGCGATCTGCCGCCATCGTGCTCCTCGACCCTTCCGGAAACCTTCGGGTCGCCCGATGTGACCCCTGCCACAGGAGGCGGCAGAAGTGCTTGACTGCCTCATGGGCACCTACGTCTACGACTTCGCGCACGGCAACAAGGACGAGAAGGACCTCCTCGGCGGCAAGGGGGCGAACCTCGCCGAGATGACGAACCTCGGACTGCCGGTGCCACCCGGGTTCACGATCACCACGGAGGCCTGCCGCGCGTACCTCGCCGAGGGACGCGAGCCCGACGGCCTGACCGACGAGATCACCGAGCACCTCAAGTCCCTCGAGGAGGCGATGGGCCGCAGCCTCGGCGCGCCCGGCGACCCGCTGCTGGTGTCGGTGCGCTCGGGGGCTGCCGCCTCGATGCCCGGGATGATGGAGACCGTCCTCAACGTCGGTCTCAACGACGAGTCGGTCCAGGGTCTGGCGTCGAGCAGCGACAACCCCCGCTTCGCGCACGACTCCTACCGGCGGCTGCTGCACATGTTCGGCGGCACGGTGCTGGGCATCGAGGGCGAGCTGTTCCGCGACGCCCTCGACGACCTCAAGAAGGACCGCGGCACGACCGCCGACACCGACCTCGGGGTCGAGGACCTCCAGGAGCTGATCGAGACCTACAAGGCGATCATCGAGAAGGAAGCCGGCCGGCCGTTCCCCCAGGAGCCGCGCGAGCAGCTCGACCTGGCGGTTCGCGCCGTCTTCGACTCGTGGAACACCGACCGCGCCGTGCTCTACCGCCGCCAGGAGCAGATCCCCGAGGACCTCGGCACCGCCGTCAACATCCAGGCGATGGTGTTCGGCAACTTCGGCGCCGACTCCGGGTCGGGCGTCTGCTTCACGCGCGACCCCGCGAGTGGCGACCAGGGCGTGTACGGCGACTACCTGCAGAACGCGCAGGGCGAGGACGTCGTCGCGGGCATCCGCAACACCGTGTCGCTGGCCGACATGGCCGAGATCGACAAGGCCTCGCACGACGAGCTGCTCGCGATCATGTCGACGCTCGAGCACCACTACAAGGACATGTGCGACATCGAGTTCACCGTCGAGCGCGGCAAGCTGTGGATGCTCCAGACCCGGGTCGGGAAGCGGACCCCGGAGGCGGCGTTCCGGATCGCGGTGCACATGGCCGACGAGGGTCTCATCGACATGGACGAGGCCCTGCGCCGCGTCAACGGCGAGCAGCTGGCCAACCTGATGTTCCCCCGGTTCGACGAGAAGGCCGAGCGCACGCTCCTGGCCAAGGGCATGAACGCCTCACCCGGCGCGGCGGTCGGCAAGGCCGTCTTCGACTGGGCGACGGCCGTCGAGTGGGCCGAGCGTGGGGAGGACGTCATCCTCGTCCGCAAGGAGACCACGCCCGACGACCTGCACGGGATGATGGTCGCCCGCGGCGTGCTGACCAGCCGTGGGGGCAAGACCTCGCACGCCGCCGTGGTCGCGCGCGGCATGGGGCGGACGTGCGTCTGCGGCGCCGAGGCCCTCGACGTGGACGCCCGCGAGGGGACGTTCGTCGTCCGCGGCGGCCCGACGGTCAACGAGGGCGACGTGATCTCGATCGACGGGTCGACGGGCGAGGTGTTCCTCGGCGCCGTCCCGGTGACCCCGTCGTCGGTGGTGCGCCACTTCGAGGGCGAGCAGGTCGACGAGCCCCTGGTCGAGGCCGTGATCCGCCTGATGGAGCACGCCGACGCCGCCCGCCGGATGAAGGTCCGCACGAACGCCGACACGGCCGACGACGCCGCGCGCGCCCGGAGGTTCGGGGCCCAGGGCATCGGCCTGTGCCGGACCGAGCACATGTTCCTCGGCGACCGGCGCCAGCTGGTCGAGAACCTCATCGTGGCCGACGACGACGACGGGTCAGGAGGCCGCCCTCGCCGAGCTGCTGCCGCTCCAGCGCGAGGACTTCACCCGCATCTTCGAGGCGATGGACGGGCTACCGGTGACGATCCGGCTCATCGACCCGCCGCTGCACGAGTTCCTGCCCGACCTGACCGAGCTGTCGGTCAAGCTGGCCATCGCCGACTCGCGCGGCCAGCGCAAGAAGCGCGACCGCAAGCTGCTCGCCGCCGTCCAGCGCCTGCACGAGCAGAACCCCATGCTCGGCCTGCGCGGCGTACGTCTCGGCATCGCCATCCCGCACCTGTTCACCATGCAGGCGCGGGCGATCCTCGAGGCCGCGGCGGCCCGGCTCAAGGCCGGCGGCCGGGCCGAGCCGGAGATCATGATCCCGCTCGTGGCCACGGTGCGAGAGCTGGACATCGTCCGCCGCCGGATCCAGGACATCGCCACGGCCGTGCAGGAGGAGCAGGGCATCGAGATCCCGCACCTGATCGGCACCATGATCGAGCTCCCCCGGGCCGCGCTCACCGCGGGCAGGATCGCCGGGTCGGCCGACTTCTTCTCGTTCGGCACCAACGACCTGACCCAGATGACGTGGGGCTTCTCGCGCGACGACGTCGAGGCGTCGTTCTTCTCCACCTACCTGGAGCAGGGGATCTTCCCGGTCTCGCCGTTCGAGTCGCTGGACACCGAGGGCGTGGGTGCCCTGGTCCGCACGGCCAGCGAGGCCGGCCGCGAGGTCAACGAGAAGCTCAAGCTCGGCGTCTGCGGCGAGCACGGCGGAGACCCCGCCTCGATCCACTTCTTCGACACGGTCGGGCTCGACTACGTCTCGTGCTCGCCGTTCCGGGTTCCGGTCGCGCGGTTGGAGGCCGGCCGCTCGGCGCTGGGCTGACTCCGTCGCGCACTTGTAACCGGGTGTTTGTGCGACTTCCCGTGCGTTCAAACACGCGTGAAGTCGCACGAACACCCGGTTACATGCGGCCCGGCTCGCCCTAGAACAGAGCTGAGGCCAGGTTCTGGCGGGCCTTGCGGACGCGGGGGTCGTCGTTGCCGACGGCGCCGAACAGGGTGATGAGGTGCTCGCGGGCCTTGTTGCGGTCGGCGTCGGAGGTACGGCGCACCACGTCGATCAGCCGGGTGAACGCGTCGTCCACGTGCCCGCCGAGCATGTCGAGGTCGGCGACCATCGTCTGCGCGTCGACGTCGTCGGGGCTGGCCGCGGCGGCCGCACGCGCCTCCTGCAGGTCGACGCCCTGGGTGCGCTGGAGCAGCTTGGCCATCGCGAGACCGGCGGCGGCCTCGGTGTCGGCGGGGTTGCCGTCGACGAGCTTCTGGTACTCGGCCACGGCCAGGTCGATGTTGCCCTCACCGAGCGCGTCCTGCGCGGCGGCGTACCTCGGGTCGACGAACGGCTCCTCCGGGTCCTCGGCCACCCCGGCGGGCGGGACCGTCGAGCGCGGCTGGTGCCGCCCGGTGATGCCCTGCGCGGTCAGCTGCTGACCGAGCTGCTGGAACAGCGTGCGCAGCTCCTCGAGGTTGATCAGGCCCGGGATGGGCTGGGTGGCCGGCCGGCCGTCGAGGAGCACGAACAGCATCGGCACCTGCGGGATCTGCATGGCCTGGGCGATCGCCGGCGAGGCGTCGATGTCGATGAGGCCGGCCAGGAACCGGCCGTCGTACTCGCCCGCGACGGTCGCCACGTCGGCGGCCATGGTGGCGCTCTCGGGTGCCTGCGAGGTGGAGTAGAAGACCAGCACGACGGGTGCGGTCATCGAGGCCTCGAGCAGCCCCTGGAAGTTCTGCTCGTCGACGTCGACGGCGTACGCCGACCCGCCACCGCCACCCGCACCGCTCGCGCCGGGGCCTCCGGTCGGCCCCGCACCGGGCGGAGGCTGAGCGGGGCGCTTCAACCCGGACAGGTCGATCGCACCGGGACGGCTGAACGGCTGCTGCGTCATACGGCTATCTTCCCGAAGCCACGGCACGGGTCCAACTCGGGCCCTCTCACTCCGGCCAGTCGTTGACCACGTGCATCGCGGCCTCTTCGGCGCTGGCGCCGGCGCCGTCGATGCCGGCGTCGTCGGCGAACATCTCGGAGTCCTCGTCCTCGCCCGCACCCTCGTCGGGCGCGACGAGCCGGCCGGCGCGGGCGTTCCCGACCTCGCCGTCGTCGAGGTCCTCGACGTCCTCCTCGGCGTACGGGTCGGGCTCGGGCTCCTCCTGCGCGATCCGCTGGTCGAGGGTCTCGCCGAGCTCCTCCTCGAGCGGGGTGTTGCCGTAGCCCTGGCCGACCGACCACTTCTCGGGCGGCGAGTACCCCTCGTCGAGCGGCTCGGTCAGCCCCCGGTCGTCGCTCATGCTGTCGCCGTCACCCTGGGGCTGGTCCTCGTCGTCGACGCTGTAGCCGCCGTAGGTCTCGCTGTCGTTCTCGCTCATGCCTCGACCCTAGACACCGGGTCGCAGGGTGGGACCACCCTCGGGGAGGGCTCAGAAGCGCGCCGGCTCCCGGTACTCGCCCCACTCGGCGCGCAGCGCGTCGCAGATCTCGCCCAGCGTGGCCTCGGCCCGACAGGCCTCGAGCATGGCCTCGATCATGTTGCCGTCGGTGCGGGCGACGTCGACCATGTGCGCGACCGCGGCCCGGACGGCGGCGTCGTCGCGGTGGGCGCGGCGCTCGGCGAGCACGCGGACCTGCTCGACCTCGACCTCGTGGGAGACGCGCAGGATCTCCAGGTCGTGGGTGACCGACTCGGTGTTCGTGTTGACGCCGACGATCTTCTTCTCGCCCTTCTCGAGGGCGATCTGGTAGGTGAAGGCCGCCTCGGCGATCTCCGACATGAACCAGCCCTCCTCGATGCCGCGCAGGAGGCCCTTGGTCACCGGGTCCTCGCCGCGCTTGGTGGCCGCGGCCAGGGCTTCGGTGTCGGTGTGGGTCATCGTCGAGCCGCCCATGGCCAGGATCTTGTCGAAGATCGCGTTGGCCTCGGCCTCGATCTGGTCGGTGAGCGCCTCGACGTACCAGGAGCCGCCGAGCGGGTCCGCGACGTTGACGACGCCGGTCTCCTCCATGATCACCTGCTGGGTGCGCAGCGCGATCTCGGCCGCCTGCTCGCTCGGCAGGGCGAGGGTCTCGTCGAGGGCGTTGGTGTGCAGCGAGTTGGTGCCGCCGAGCACCGCAGCGAGTGCCTCGATGCCGGTGCGCACCACGTTGTTGTAGGGCTGCTGGGCGGTCAGGCTCACGCCCGCGGTCTGGGTGTGGAACCGCAGCCACTGCGCCTTCTCGGACTGGGCGCCGTACACGTCGCGCATCCACCGCGCCCAGATCCGCCGGGCCGCGCGGAACTTCGCGATCTCCTCGAAGAAGTCGACGTGCGCGTCGAAGAAGAACGAGAGCCCGGGGGCGAAGACGTCGACGTCGAGGCCACGGGAGAGGCCGAGCTCGACGTAGCCGAACCCGTCGGCCAGCGTGAACGCGAGCTCCTGCGCGGCCGTCGAGCCGGCCTCGCGGATGTGGTACCCGGAGACCGAGAGCGGCTTGTACGCCGGGATCTCCTCGGCGCAGTACTCCATCAGGTCGCCGATCAGGCGCAGGTGCGGCTCGGGGCCGAACAGCCACTCCTTCTGGGCGATGTACTCCTTGAAGATGTCGGTCTGCAGGGTGCCGTTGAGCAGCCCGGTGTCGACGCCGGCCCGCTCCGCCGCGACGATCATCATGCAGAACACCGGCACCGCCGGGCCGCTGATCGTCATCGAGGTGGTGACCGAGCCCAGGTCGATGTCCTTGAACAGCCGCTCCATGTCGGCGGCCGAGTCGATGGCCACGCCGCAGTGGCCGACCTCGCCGAGCGCCTTGCGGTCGTCGGAGTCGCGGCCCATCAGGGTCGGCATGTCGAAGGCCACGCTGAGCCCGCCGCCGCCGCGCCCGAGGATCATCCGGTAGCGCTCGTTGGTCTGCTCGGCGTTGCCGAACCCGGCGAACTGCCGGATCGTCCACGTCCGCCCGCGGTAGCCCGTCGGGTAGAGCCCGCGCGTGAACGGGAACTCCCCCGGCCACTCCGAGTCCTCGGTGCCGTACGCCGGCTCCACGGCCATCCCCGACAGCGTCGTGTAGTCGGCCGTCCGGGTCCGCCCACCCGCCAGCGCCGCGTCGTACCGGGCCTGCCAGCGCGAGCGCGCGTCGTCCGTCATACCGAGATAGTAGGACGTCCTACTAATTCTTGCGAATCCCTCCGCGTCGGGCGCCGCCGGATCGCACCCGTCCGGTGTTACGTTGCTGGCGATGTTCCGCGCCCCCCGACGACCGCGTCGATCCCGTCGAGCAGGGCGCGGGGCAGGTCTGCTGACGGTCGTGCTCGTGTCGGCGGCCGCGCGACCGTGCTCCTGCCGGCGCGGGCGTCCGCGCCTGTGGCCGTCCGGGTCCCGCAGCCGGTCGAGCAGCCGCCCGAGGCGCCGGCTCCGCTCGCCGCCCCGGCTCCGCTCGCCGCCCCGGCCGAGCAGCTCGTCTTCACCGACAACTTCACCGGACCGCCGGGAGGTACGGTCGCACCCTGGTGGGGACACCGCGCCGATCCGTGGGGCAACGCCTCGAGTGACGCCGTAGCCCGCCTCGCCGGCGGCGGGATCCTCGACGTCCTGCCCGGCGGGCTGATCGGCACCAACGTGGGCAACCCGTCCGGCTCCAGCTTCCAGATCGCGTTCGAGGAGGGCCGGTCCTACCGGGCGGAAGCCCGGCTGAAGATGCCCACCTCGCGCGGCAGCCACGCGTCGTTCTGGCTGCGGACGCCCTTCCCGGACGCATGGGGCGAGCTGGACGTCGTGGAGAGCTGGAACGAGTTCGACTGCCCCACCAACATCTCGTTCTACTGGCTCTACGACGAGGACCCGAGCGACAACCGGGTGCAGGCCTGCATCGCGCCGCACGTGCCCGATCCCGGCGCCTGGCACACGTACGCCGTCGAGTTCACCTACGCGGGCGCGGTCCCGCCCGACACGCCAGCCAGCGAGGAGACCGCGACGCGCTACTACGTGGACGACGCTCTCGTGGCGACCGTCTACCTGTCCCCCGTGCGGGGCAGCGACCCCGTGACACCGGCGGCGCAGTTCCTGAACCTGCAGAACAAGCTGAACAACCCCACCAGCGCCGTGGCCGGTGGCGACCCTCGCATGCAGGTGGACTCGGTCAAGGTCTACGCGCTCGGCGCCGGGCTGCTGCCACCGGTCATCTCCCCGCTCGAGAACCTGTCGACGACGTCGACGGACGCGGTCGAGGGACCGACCGACCTCCCCTACGTCCTGCCATTCGAGCTGTCCGACCAGCTCACGAGTTGGACCTGCACGCTCGACGGCACCCCTCTGGCCTGCCCCGACCCCTACCAGGTGACCCTCGGCCCCCTTCCCTACGGCGCGCACAGCTTCCGGATCGACGTGACCAACGCGGCGGGCAGCGACTCGTGGGAGGTCGCCTGGACCGGAGGGCAACCGGCACCGCTGGCCTGACGCGAGACGTCACCGAACCCAGCGGTAGATCTGCCCGTCCCGTACCTCGACCTCCGTCGGCGGCTTGACCCGGTGCTCCCGCAGCCAGTCCAGGACGTTGGTCCGGCCACGGAGGGACACGTCGCGGTCCGTGAAGCGCACGTACGGGTGCAGCAGCGGCCGCAGCTCGCCGTACTCGCCCGCGTCGAGGAACCCGTACGCCGCCATGGCCGGCGCGGGGAGGTCGGGCAGGTCGTGCAGCATCCTCGGCGTGCACATCCGCCAGGCGTCGGTGACGAGCTCACGCATCTCCTGCTCGTCCAGCCGCGGCAGGTGCGCGCAGACCCACTGGTAGCGCAGGTCGGAGGTCGGCGGGAGGAAGAACGTCTCGGGGTCGGAGGCGACCAGCCCGTCGCGCTCGGCCTTGGGGAAGCCGAAGCCCATCGACAGCTCGTCGCGCGAGAACGCGACGTACACGATCTGGCCGACCCTCAGCTTCCACCTCCCGCGTACCTCCCGCTCGTAGGTGCGCGGCAGGGCGAGGCCGACCCGGCGGACAGCATCCGCATCGGTCACGGGTCACCCCGCGAAGTCGCCGGCCGCGCGGCGGACGGGCGTCAACAGCGTGGACAGCTCGCCGAGCATCTCGTCGCTCAGCGCCTCGAGCGCGAAGTCGGTCGCGACCAGGTCCAGCGTCGCCGCCTCCACGACCTCGCGCCCGCGCGGCGTGATCTCGGCCAGCACCCCGCGGCCGTCGTCGGGGTGCGGGATGCGCACGACCAGCCCGTCGTCCACCAGCCGGCGCACGATCGAGGTGACCGACGTCGGGTGGACCTGCAACCGCTCGCCCATCTTGCCCAGCGGCAGCGAGCCGCGCGACGAGAAGACGAGCAGGACCAGCGCCTCGTACCTGGCGAACGTCAGCCCGTGCGGCTTGAGGATCGCGTCGAGCCGGCCGATCACCAGCTGCTGCACGCGCATCAGCGAGGTGACCGCGTGCATGGCCGGCACCCGGTCCCAGCGTCGACCCCACTGCCGGGCCGCCTCGTCGATCGGGTCGAACGGCAAGGGGACCTGCTTGGGGGACATGCAGCGATTATCGGGCGTCGGCCTGCCTGAGGGTCGCAGGCGTCCCCTGCTTGACCGTCCGGCGTGAGATCCACAGGGCGATGCCCAGCACCACCAGCATCACCACCCCCACCACACCGGCGATCACGGCCCAGCGCAGGCTGAAGTCGACGGCCGGGTCGAAGTCGCCGATCGCGCCGATGTCGAGCGACGGCAGCACGAGCAGCAGCGAGGCGACGGCGGCCAGCGCGCCACCCACCACCGCCATGCCGAGCAGGGCGACGTACTCGGTGATGATCGCGCGGCGCAGGTCGCGGCGGCGTACGCCGACCACCCGCAGCGCCGCGACCTCGTACGACCGCCAGCGCAGCTGGACGACCGCCAGCGCGAGCACGCCGAGGAAGGCGAGCACGAGGGTGAGCACGCCGACCAGGAGGAAGACCCGCCAGCCGAGCGAGAAGGCGTCCGAGCGGAGCTCCTCGAGCTCCTCGGCCTCAGTGCGGCTGTCGGTCAGGCTGACGCCCTGCTTGCGCACCTGGTCGAGCACGGACTGCGGGGTGCCCGCCGCCACCATCAGGTGGGTGATCGGGATGGTGGTCGCCTGGTCGCCGTACTCGCGCAGCGCGGCCGTCAGGTCGGAGAGACCGCCGTTGTTGCCGACCATGGGCAGCGCCTCAGCCCGTCCCGTCAGCTCCATCGGGGTGCGGACACCGTTCACGGAGGCACCGTCGACGGTGTCCGCCGTGTACCCGCCGACAAGATCCAGGTCGGTCGTCTCGGTGGCCACGATCGGAGGCGACACGGGCACGTCGGTCGTGGTGAGCCGGACGACGGCCGGCTCGCCGCTGATCTGCAGCGCGAGTCCATCGGGGCCGGCGTCGATGCTCACGGGTGAGACCCCTGAGTCGCCGAAGGGCAGCGCGGCACGCCACGCGTCCGGGTCGTCGAGGCGCCAGTCGCCGGGCTCGTCACCGTCCGCGGCGATGCTCGCGATGGTGACCTTGCCCGAGGCGTCCGACACCGAGGACGAGCTCCCGGACAGGGAGAGCTGCTGGACGCTGCACCCGTCGACGCACTCGGAGACGAAGCCGTCCAGCGTGGCCGAACCCTTCTTGGGGAGCGAGCCCAGGGTGGCCAGCCGCTCGTCGCCGGTGCTGTCGGGGATGTAGCGCAACCACATCTCCAGGGGCAGGTTGAGCTTGCCGTGGAGCCCGATGTCGTGCAGCTCCACCCGGACGTGCGACCCGCTGAACCGGATCGGGTCGAGCTCGCCGGGCGACGTCAACCAGCCCTGGACCTCGCTCGCGCCGGAGGTCCCCCACTGCGAGTCCCAGGCCGCCACCCGGGCGAAGCGGCTCGCGTCGACCAGCGCCACCCGGCCACCGTCGACGGTGCGCGGTGCCGGGGGCACGGCGGCCGCGAGGTACTGGCCCTCGGGATCGACCTGCTGGGTCACCCACTGCAGCCGCGCCGGCGCCGTGTCGGTGTAGTAGACCGTCGAGGCGCCGATGGTCGCGGCGGCCTTGGAGACCCGCCAGTCGTCGGCGACCTTCCACGCGGAGGCCGCGAAGGCGGCCATCGCGGTCGCCAGCAGCAGGGGCAGCACCAGCTGCATGAGGTCCTGGCGTCGGACGAGTCGCCGGGAGGCGAGGAACGGTGACAGTCCTCCGGCGTCGGCAGTACGGCGCATCCACAGGCGCGCGAGCATCCCGATGAGGACGAGCGCCACCACCGACGCGCCGATCGCGACGAACAGCGGCGCCAGGAGCTCCACGAAGCTCGACGACTGGGTGGCGTCCGACGTGAGGATCTGGACGACCGCGGCGACCGAGAGCATCACCAGCGCACCTTGCGCGAGCAGGGACCACGTCGACGTGCCCCGCCGCCGAGTGGCGGACGACAGCGAGGCCGCCAGGGGCTCGCGGACCACCCCCAGCACCGCCACGAAGGCGGCCAGCAGGGCGGTCGCGGTGACGACGACCGCCGAGACGACGGCCTGGGTGGTCACGACGAACGGTGTCGGGCCGAGCCAGATCCCGGCCAGCACCCGTTGCCCGACCACGGCGAGCGTGATGCCGACGGGGACCGTCAGCAGCAGCACGGTGGCGGGCTCGGCGACGGCGAAGCGGACCACCTTGCCCGTGGAGAAGCCCCGCAGCTTGGCCAGCGCGACCTCTTGGCGGCGTACCTCGGCGGCCGACGCGACCAGGACGTAGAGCAGCAGCAGCGCCAGCACGATCAGGGGGACGACCGCCGCCAGGGTCACGCGGGAGAGCAGCTCCTGCTCGGACCTGACCTCATCGAACAGGGCCTCGTAGGTGGTCACGTCGTCCGGCTGGAGGATCGGCGGACCCTGGTCGGAGATCGAGGTCTGCCAGGTCGCCAGCTGGAGCTCGGCGTCGTCCATGGTCGCGATGTCGAGCGCGTCGAGGTCGACGGGGCGGTCCGCGCCCGCGACGGTGGCGGCGTTGAAGGTGACCGACGACTGGTCGACCAGCAGCGCGGGCGCCTGGGGCGAGGCCGTGGAGCCGAGCGACGGCGGCCGCAGGGACCCGTCGCCGCCGGTGTGGCCGGGGTTGAACCAGTAGGGCGACGCGTTGTCGTCGATCGTGTAGGTGCCGACGATCGTGTAGGTCTGCGGATAGTCGACGATGGGCTCGTCGTCGCCGCCGAAGCCGGTGTAGACGACGGTGACCTCGTCGCCGACCTTCGCGTCGATCGTCTGCAGCATCGTCGGGTCGATCAGGGCCTCGCCCGGGGCCGAGGGACACGACCCCTCGACGTTCGCGTTCTCGCACATGCCGTCGCGCCAGTAGGTGTTGATCTGGTAGTTGTTCGCGCCCGTGCGGTACTCCCCGGTGCTGAGCAGGTACGTCGTCGGGGGCAGCCAGTAGGTGTTCGCGGCGTCCGTCGTGACCAGGTCGGTGACCTGGCTGAGCATCTGGTCCCGCTCCTCCTGGCTGAGGGGGACCATCTGCCTCGCCGGCTTCCCCTCGCCGTCCTGCGCGGGCTCGACCTCCAGCCGCGGCGGCGACTGGGGCGCGGTCTCGACGCTCAGGCCCGTCTCGGTCACGGGACGCTGCTCCGTGCGCTGGTCGAGCAGGTGCTCGGCCGAGGAGCGCGCGTACAGCGGGGTGGCCACGGCGACGACCATCGCGAGCACCCCGAGCAGGAACACGCCCACGTTGAGCCAGCGGCGGGACCGCAGCCCCGCCAGGAACGTGCTCACCTCGCGTCGCCCGGCGCGCGGTCGACGCGGCGGACGAAGAACCCGTCCTCGGTCTCCTCGAACTCCACCAGCGAGCCCGGCGGGTAGTCCTGGATCCACTCCTCCGGCAGGTGCACGGCGCCGTCCTGGTCGATGACGGCGTAGTCGCGACCGTGCACGCCCTCGGAACCGATGCGGCCGTTGCGGATGGTGATCCGGCGCGGGATGCGTGCCGCGATGTCGGGGTCGTGGGTGACGATGACCACGGTGGTGCCGAGCTCGGCGTTCACCCGCTGGATGAGGTCGACCATCGTGTCGCGGTCGGTGTGCCCCAGCTGGGACGTGGGCTCGTCGGCGAGCAGCAGGCCAGCACCGCTCGACACCGTGACGGCGAGCGCCACCCGCTGCTGCTCGCCCCCCGACATGGCGTTGACCGGGGTGTCGGTCAGCTCGCCGAGCCCGAGCATCTCCAGGAGCTGCCGCGGCGACGGCAGGCGGCGTACCTCGGCCGTGGGCATCGCGCGCCTGGCGAAGGAGACATTGCCCGCCGCGGTGGCGTACGTCAGCAGGTTGCGGCGCGCGCCTTGGAGCAGCGACGCCACCTTTCCGGCGCGCAGCCGGGTGAGCTCGGCCTCGGGGATGCGGCTGATGTCGACGCCGTCGACGATGACCTGGCCCGCCGAGGCCCGCTGGAGCCCACCGAAGAGCCCGAGCAGCGTGGACTTGCCCGAGCCCGACGGGCCGAGCAGCGCGACCTGCTCGCCGGGGGCGATGTCGAGGTTCACGCCGCGCAGCGCGACGACGTCGTGGCCCGCGACGGTGGTGTAGATGTGCACGACGTTCTGGCAGC
This sequence comes from uncultured Actinomycetota bacterium, assembly GCA_963839565.1. Lineage (GTDB taxonomy): Bacteria > Actinomycetota > Actinomycetes > Propionibacteriales > Nocardioidaceae > Nocardioides. The sequence continues at coordinate 156,448 of CAWIVR010000019.1, forward strand.
GCACCGAGATGCCGGCGTGGGCGGACGCCTCGCCGGTCCAGCCCGGCGCCACGGCACTGGTCGTCACGAGACGGCTCCCGGGCGCATGTACGCGTCGTGCTCGTGGCCCGGCTCGGGAGGCGGAGGCGGCGGTGCCAGCACCTCGATCCGCCCGTCGACCAGGTGGATCTCGTCGTCGCACTCCTCGGCCACCGCCGGGTCGTGGGTGGCGAGCAGGACGACGGCGCCCCGGTTGGCCTCCATCCGCAGCTGGCCGACCACCAGGTCGCGGTTGGCCTCGTCGAGCTCGCTGGTCGGCTCGTCGGCGAGGAGCACGTCGGCCCCCAGGACGAGCGCGCGGGCGACGGCGACCCGCTGGAGCTGGCCACCGGAGAGCTCGGAGATCAGCCGGTCGGCGAGCTCGTCGACGCCGACCCGGGCCAGCGCCTCGGAGGCCTTCTCGGTGGCCTCCACGGCGGCGACGCCGCGGCCGCGCAGGGCGATGGCGACGTTCTCCGACGCGGTGAGCGTGGTGACCAGCCCGTAGCTCTGGAGGACGAAGCCGGTGCCCGGGAGCGGCTCGCCCTGCTTCGTGGTCACCGGCCCGCCGTCGTACGACGCCTCGCCGGCCGTCGGACGCGCCAGCCCGCCGACGAGCGAGAGCAGCGTGGTCTTGCCGGAGCCCGACGAACCGGTCACCGCCAGCATCCTCCCGGGCTCACCGGTGAGGGAGACGTCGTCGAGGACGCGGCGGCCGTCGACGTCGAAGCCGAGGCCACGGCCGACGAGCAACCGCTCTCCCCCGTGACTGGCCACCCGAGCGACCTTAGGGACGTTGACCGGCGATTCCCACGCCGGGACCCCCGATGTGCCGAAATCGTGACCTCGAACGGCCGATCGCCTACAGGTTCTCCAGCAGCGTGTCCGCCGCTGTGTACGGGTCGGACTTGCCCTCGACGACCGCGGCGGCCAGGTCGTCGAGCTCGACCCGGGCGTGCACGTCGTCCCAGCGACGGCGCAACGCCGTCACGGCGATGGTCTCGATCTCGTCCCGCACCCGGCGGGTACGGCGGCGCTCGAGCTCGCCGGACTCGCCCAGCCACGCGAAGTGCCGGTCGATCTCCTCGACCAGCTCGGCCATGCCGTCGCCGCGGTGGGCCACGGTCTTGACGATCGGGGGCCGCCAGGCGCCCTCGCTCCGGTCGCCGAGGGCGATCATCGACCGCAGGTCGCGGCGGAGCTGGTCGGCGCCGTCGCGGTCGGACTTGTTGACGACGAAGATGTCGCCGATCTCGAGGATGCCGGCCTTGGCCGCCTGGATGCCGTCCCCGGCCCCGGGGGCCAGCAGCACGAGCGTGGTGTCGGCCTGGCCGGCGATCTCGACCTCGCTCTGCCCGACCCCGACGGTCTCGACCAGCACCACGTCGCAGCCGGCGGCGTCCAGCACCCGCAGCGCCTGGGGCGTGCTCCACGCCAGCCCGCCCAGGTGACCGCGCGAGGCCATCGAGCGGATGTAGACGTCGGGATCCAGCGCGTGGTCCTGCATCCGCACCCGGTCGCCCAGCAGCGCGCCGCCCGAGAACGGCGAGGACGGGTCCACCGCGAGCACGCCCACCCGCTTGCCGGCCTTGCGCAGCTCGCCGACGAGCGCGTTGGTGGAGGTCGACTTGCCGACCCCCGGCGACCCGGTGAGGCCCACGACCTGGGCGTGACCGGCGTACGACGCCAGGGCCGCCATCACCTCACGCAGCTGGGGCGCGTCGTCCTCGACCCAGGAGATCAGCCGGGCGACGGCGCGCGCGTCACCCTCGCGGGCCCGGCTGACGAGCTCGTCGACCGAGGGGTTTGCCCTCAACTCAGGGCACGCGGACGATGAGGGCGTCGCCCTGGCCGCCGCCGCCGCAGAGCGCGGCCGCGCCGACGCCGCCGCCGCGGCGCTTGAGCTCGTGGGCCAGGTGCAGCACGATCCGGGCGCCGGACATCCCGACCGGGTGGCCGAGCGCGATCGCGCCGCCGTTGACGTTGACCTTGTCCTCGGAGATGCCGAGCTCGCGGGCCGAGGAGATGCCGACGGCGGCGAACGCCTCGTTGAACTCGACCAGGTCGAGGTCGGCGGGCGTGATGCCGTCCTTCTCGCACGCCTTGGCCGTGGCGTTGGCGGGCTGCAGCTGAAGGCTGGAGTCGGGACCGGCCACCTGGGCGTGCGCGCCGATCTCGGCCAGCCACTCGAGGCCGAGCTCCTCGGCCTTGGCCTTGCTCATGATCACCACGGCGCAGGCGCCGTCGGAGATCTGCGAGGCGGAGCCCGCGGTGATGGTGCCGTCCTTGCTGAACGCGGGTCGCAGCTTGCCCAGCGACTCGACGGTGGTGTCGGAGCGGACGCCCTCGTCGGCGGTCACCTGGATGTCGCCGCCGCGGGCCTTCACCGTCACCGGCACGACCTCGTCGTCGAAGACGCCGTTCTTCCAGGCCTCGGCGGCCCGCTGGTGGGAGCGGGCGGCGAACGTGTCCTGCTCCTCGCGGGTCAGGTTCTGCGCGGCGCCGTTGCGCTCCTCGGTGAGCAGGCCCATGGCCTGGCTGGTCGCCTGGTCCCACAGCGCGTCGTAGGCCATCGAGTCGACCAACGTGGTGTCGCCGTACTTGAAGCCCTCGCGCGACTTGGGGAGCAGGTGCGGGGCCTGGGTCATCGACTCCATGCCGCCCGCGACGACGATCTCGACCTCGCCCGCGCGGATCAGCTGGTCGGCCAGCGCGATGGCGTTGATGCCGGAGAGGCACACCTTGTTGATGGTGATGCTCGGGACGTTCATCGGGATGCCGCCGGCGACGGCGGCGGTGCGGGCCGGGTTCTGCCCGGCGCCGGCCAGGATGACCTGGCCCATGATCACGTAGTCGACCTGGTCACCGGAGACGCCGGCCTTCTCGAGCGCACCGGCGATGGCGACACCGCCGAGGTCGGCGGCCGACTTGTCCTTGAGCCCGCCGAGCAGCCGTCCGATGGGCGTACGAGCGCCGGCGACGATGACGGATCCGGACATGGGTGCCTCCTGCAGATCGTGGAACTCTCCCTTGCGACGATACCCACGGGCCTCGGTGCGGGCGAGGCCGCGCGACCTGCCCCGCATGAGGAAAACCTCACAAGGGATGGCCGCCCGCTCCACGGGCCGACGAGCATGGCGCCATGTCCTTGCCCACGCACCTCTTCACCGCCATCGACCACGTGGGCATCGCCGTGCCCGACCTCGACGAGGCGATCGCGTTCTACCGCGACACGTTCGGCATGGAGACGGTCCACGAGGAGACCAACGAGGAGCAGGGCGTGCGCGAGGCCATGGTCGCCGTCGGCGAGTCCGGCTCCTGCATCCAGCTGCTCGCCCCGCTCTCCCCGGACTCGACGATCGCCAAGTTCCTCGACCGCTCCGGCCCGGGCATGCAGCAGCTCGCCTACCGCGTCGAGGACGTGGACGCCGTCTCGGCCACCCTGCGCGACCGCGGCGTCCGCCTCCTGTACGACGTCGCGCGGCGAGGTACGTCGGGCTCGCGGGTCAACTTCGTCCACCCCAAGGACGCCGGCGGGGTGCTCATCGAGCTGGTCGAGCCCGCCTGACCCCGCTGGGGCGTGTCAGGTCCCTCACAGACCGGCCCACGAGCGGTGCCTGGCCGCTAACTTCCCGAGGATGCAGCAGATCCGCGACGCCATCCTGGCCGGAGACACGTCGGGCGAGGAGTACGCCGCCCTCGAGGTGCCCGAGTCCTACCGGGCCGTGACGGTCCACAAGGACGACGTGGGCATGTTCGAGGGGCTGGAGAGCAGGGACAAGGACCCGCGCAAGTCCCTGCACCTCGACGACGTACCGGTGCCCGAGCTGGGGCCGGGCGAGGCCCTGGTGGCCGTGATGGCGAGCGCGATCAACTACAACACCGTCTGGACGAGCATCTTCGAGCCCGTCTCGACGTTCTCGTTCCTCGAGCGCTACGGCCGGCTCAGCCCGCTGTCCAAGCGGCACGACCTGCCGTACCACGTCGTCGGCTCGGACCTGGCCGGCGTCGTGCTGCGGACCGGGCCGGGCGTGCACCTCTGGAAGCCCGGCGACGAGGTCGTCGCGCACTGCCTGAGCGTCGAGCTCGAGGGACCCGACGGCCACAACGACACGATGCTCGACCCCGAGCAGCGGATCTGGGGCTTCGAGACCAACTTCGGCGGGCTGGCCGAGCTCGCGCTGGTGAAGTCCAACCAGCTGATGCCCAAGCCCGACCACCTCACGTGGGAGGAGGCCGCGTCGCCCGGCCTGGTGAACTCCACGGCGTACCGCCAGCTGGTCAGCCACAACGGGGCCGGCATGAAGCAGGGCGACAACGTCCTCATCTGGGGCGCGAGCGGTGGCCTCGGCGGCTTCGCCACGCAGTACGCCCTCAACGGCGGCGCCACGCCCGTCTGCGTCGTCTCGAACGACGACAAGGCCGACGTCTGCCGGTCGATGGGCGCCGAGCTCATCATCAACCGGTCCGAGCAGGGCTACCGGTTCTGGAAGGACGAGCACACCCAGGACCCCGCCGAGTGGCGCCGTCTCGGCAAGGACATCCGCGAGCTCACGGGCGGCGAGGACGTCGACATCGTCTTCGAGCACCCGGGCCGCGAGACGTTCGGAGCCAGCGTGTACGCCGCCCGGAAGGGCGGCACGATCGTCACCTGCGCCTCGACGAGCGGCTTCATGCACCAGTACGACAACCGGTACCTCTGGATGAACCTCAAGCGGATCATCGGCTCGCACTTCGCCAACTACCGCGAGTCGTGGGAGGCCAACCGGCTGATCGCGAAGGGGATGATCCACCCCACGCTGTCCCAGGCGTACCCGCTCGAGGAGACCGGCCAGGCCGCCCTCGACGTGCACCGCAACGCCCACCAGGGGAAGGTCGGCGTGCTCTGCCTGGCCCCCGAGGAGGGACTCGGGGTGCGCGACGGCGAGCTGCGGGCCACCCACGAGCAGGCGATCAACCGCTTCCGGGGCGTCTGAGCCGTCCGCGTTCTCCCGGACCCCCGCGAGGCGGGGTGGGCGGACCCCGGCCGATCGTGGAGACTGGGCGGCATGAGTGACCGCGGCCTGTCCATCTTCGACGACGAACCCGAGGACGACCTGACCGAGGAGACCGCAGACGTCGCGGGCGAGCCCGACGCCGAGCGCACCCAGGTGATGCCCGCGGCCACCGGCACCCAACCGCTCCCGCAGCGACGGCCGACGATGCCGCCCATGGACGGGCCGGGCGAGGCGACCCGGACCCAGCCCGTGGCACCCCTCTCCGGCGAGCCGGTGCCCGAGCGGCCCAGCCCGCAGACCCCGCCGCCCGCCCCTGCCGGCACGGTCGCCGAGGCCGCCCAGGTGCACGCACGCCAGACCACCCAGCCCGCACCCCAGCCCACACCCCAGCCCACACCCCAGCCCGCGCCCCAGCAGCGGGTGATGCCACCGGCAGCGCCCACGGCCCCCGCCGCCGCGGTGGGTGCGGCCGCCGGCGCCTCGCTGCCCACCGTGCGCCGCGGCGGCTACGACAAGGCCGCGGTCGACAACCACCTGCGCCAGCTGGCCGGCGACCGCCAACGCCTCGACGGGAGCCTGAACCAGGCCCAGAGCCAGGTCCGCGAGCTCGAGGCGTCGCTCGAGGCCGCCCGGCGCGAGCTCGAGGAGAACAAGAACCCGTCGTACGCCGGCCTCGGCGGCCGCGCCACGGCGATGCTGCGCCTGGCCGAGGAGGAGGCCGGCGAGGTCCGCGCGGCCGCCCTGCGCGACGCCGCGGAGATCCGTGAGCAGGCCCAGCGCGACGCCCAGGCCACGCGCGCCGACGCGAGCCGCGAGGCCGAGGACATGCGGCTGGTCCAGCTCAAGGAGCTCGACGAGACCCGCGCCCGGATCATGGCCGACGCCGAGCAGGAGCGCACCCTGGCCCGCACCGAGGCGGCCGACGTGAAGGCCGCCGCCCAGCGGGAGGCCGACCAGGTCCGGCTCGGCGCCCAGCAGGAGGCCAACGACCTGCGGGTCACGGCCAAGCGCGAGGCCGAGCAGGTCCGGGCCGCCGCCGACCGCGAGGTCCAGGAGGCCCGCCGGACGCTGGCGGTCGAGAAGGAGCGGCTGGCCCGCGAGGCCACCGAGCACCACGCCAGCGCGACCGCCGAGACGACGAGGCTGGTCGAAGAGGCCGAGCAGCGCGCGACCGCCGCCGAGCAACGAGCCCGTGAGGCGACGGCGCAGGCCACGGCCCACCGCGAGCAGGCGCACACCGAGTCCGAGGCCACGTTGTCCCGGGCCCGTCGCGAGGCCGAGCAGATCGTCACGTCCGCGCGGACTCAGGCCGACTCGCTCGGCACGACGGCCCAGGCGGAGGCACAGCGCGAGCTGGCCAGCATCCGGGCAGAGGTCGACCGCATCAGCAAGCGCCGCGACGCGATCACCGCCCAGCTGGCCTCGCTCCGTGACGTGGTGGCCGGCTTCAGCAGCGACGACTCCGACGACGACAAGGCCGGCGCTTGATCTTCGGGCGCCGGAAGCCCGCCGGCCCTCCCCCCACGGCCGCGCGCTCCGCTCCCGGACCAGCCAAGGTCGCCACCAGGGTGCCCGAGCCCGACCAGCCGGACGAGGCCGACCCAGAGGAGGACGGGCCGGACGCCGCCCTGGGTCGGCCCGGCCCCCGCCTGGACCGGCACTCCCCGTTCTACATCGGCTTCTTCGGTGGCCTCGGCTTCGTGGTGGCGGGCTGGCTGTTCCACGAGTTCGAACGCATCGGCGGCGTGCTGATCCTCATCATCGTCTCGCTGTTCATCGCCGCGGGCCTCAACCCCAGCGTCGAGTGGTTCCAACGACGCGGCTTTCGGCGCAGCCTCGCCGTGACGATGGTGATCATCCTCTTCCTGTGCGCCGTGGCGCTGTTCCTGTGGGCGATCGTGCCGGTCATCACCAAGCAGGTCGCGGAGATCACCGACAACGCCCCCGAGTGGTTCGACCAGCTCCAGCGCAACCGGCAGGTCCAGGAGCTCGACGACCAGTTCGACGTCATCGACAAGGTCCGCGATTACGTGCAGGACGGCAACTTCGCCACCGGCCTCTTCGGCGGCGTCCTGGGCCTCAGCCTCCGCGTGCTGGGGGCGCTGGCCAACACCTTCCTCATCATCGTGCTCACGCTGTACTTCCTGTCCTCCCTCGAGAAGACCAAGACGGCCCTCTACAGCCTGGCCCCCGCTTCGCGCCGCGAGCGGGTCCGCAAGCTGGGCGACCGGGTCATCGAGAGCGTGGGCGGTTACGTCGCCGGCGCGTTCGTCGTCGCGCTCTGCGCCGGTGTCTCCTCGCTGATCTTCTTGTTCGTGGTGGGGATGGGCGAGTACGCCGTCGCCCTCGCGTTCGTCGTCGCCCTGCTCGACGTGATCCCGATGATCGGTGCCACCATCGGCGCCGTGATCGTCTCGGCGATCGGCTTCGCGACCGACTGGAAGATCGGCGTCGCGTGCGTGATCTTCTACCTGATCTACCAGCAGCTCGAGAACTACGTGCTCTACCCGCGCGTGATGTCCCGGTCCGTCGACGTCCCGGGCGCGGTCACCGTGATCGCGGCCCTGGTGGGCGCCTCCCTGCTCGGCGTCGTCGGCGCGCTGCTGGCCATCCCGACCGCCGCCGCGATCCTGCTGATCACCCGCGAGGTGTTCATCAGGAGACAGGACGCGCGGTAGTCCGCTCCCCCAGCTTGACCGCGACCACGCCGGCCATGATCAGCACGCCGCCGAGCAGCTGCACCGGGCGCGGCAGCTCGTCCAGGAGCACCCACGCCCACATCACTCCGAACAGCACCTCGGCCAGCGCGACGAACGACGCCAGCCGCGAGCCCAGTCTCCTGATGGCCGCGATCCCGGAGACGTACGCGACAGCGGCGGTCACGACGCCGAGCAGCAGGATGGGCACCCACCAGGCGACCGTCGCGCCGCGCAGGGTGACCGACTCCGTCGAGGTCGCCAGGTCGAGCAGCCCGACCAGGCCGAGGAGGGTGAGCGTCAGCGTCCCGACGACGAGGCCGCCGGCGGCCAGGGTGATCGGCGGCAGGCCGTTGTCCTCGTCCGCCGACATCACGAAGTACGTCGCACACCCGACCATCGCGGCCAGCGACCAGAGCACGCCGGGGACGTTGAGGTCGGCCCCCGAGAGCAGGTCCAGCACGAGCACCAGGCCCATGCGCCGCCAGCACGGCGCCGACCACCGTCACCCGACCCGGCCGCTCCCCGTGTCGCAGCCACAGCCACACCACGACGGCCGCCGGCGCGGTGAACTCGATCAGCAGCGCCGGAGCGACCTCCATGTGCGCGACGGCCGAGAAGTAGAAGAACTGGGTGGAGGCGACCGCGACGGCGCCGTAGACGAGCAGGGTGCGGGCGTTCGCGCGCAGCACGTACCAGCGGCCGTGCAGGGCCCGGATGCCGAACGGAGCGACCACCAGGGCGGCCAGGCCGACGCGGGCGATCACCACCGCGCCCGGCGTCCAGCCGTTGTCGAGCAGGGGGCGGGCGAGGGCGCCCGAGAGCCCGAACGACGCCGCCGAGACCAGCGCGAAGGCGAGCCCCGCCAGGGTCCGACCCGACCGGGCCGTCCGTGCGGTGTCATGAGTCATCGACGCCATGACACATGACGCTACGCCGGCTCGTGTAACCTGTCAACGTGGTCTTCGCACATGACACGGCGCTCTCGCTGCGGGCCGCGGTCGCGCTGGTCAACTCCGCCGAGCCGCCCGACACGCTCACGTCGATGACCGAGCTCGACGCCTTCTGGGACGAGTTCGGCTACACCGGCCGCCACGACCACGACGACGCCGAGCTCGACGCCGTACGCCGCCTGCGACCGCGCCTGCGCACGTTGCTGACCGCCGAGCGCGACGACGCCGTGGCCATCGTCAACGACCTGCTGGCGGAGGCAGGCGCGGTCCCCCGCCTCGTCCGCCACGACCGGTTCGACTGGCACCTCCACGTCGTCGACCCCGAGACGCCGCTGGACGAGCGGATCGCGGCGGAGACCGCGATGGCGATGATCGACGTCATCCGGGCCGACGAGCTGTCGCGGCTGGGCGTCTGCGCGCAGGACGACTGCGAGAGCATCGTCCTCGACCTCTCGCGCAACCGCTCGAAGATCTTCTGCGGCACCACCTGCAGCAACCGGGCCGCCGTCGCGGCCTACCGCGCTCGCAACCGCTGATCTCCCGCCGCGCCCCGCCCGGCCCGATTACGGTGCCGCCATGGGAATCTTCGACCGGCTCTTCGGGACCCGCGGCGAGCAGCCCTCCGAGGTCACCCTCGACCTCGTCGCGGCCGCGCCGGGTGAGCTCGACGCCGTCGCCGGTCTCGGGCTCCCGCCGGGGCGTCCCGTGGTCCCGGAGGGTGGTGGCGCCCCCATCGCCTGGGTGACCGACGGGATCGGCGACCACGCCGCCCTGTGGGCCAGGCTGGCCGGTGAGTTCCCCGACACCGGGCTCTGGCCCGTGCTGGCCAGCGGGCTGAGCGACGGCGACCTGTCGCGGCCGTGGTTCGACGGCGAGCTGGCGGGACCCGACCCGGCGGAGCCGCGCGACGTGCTCGCGTTCCTGAGCCACGCGTCCGATGCCGCCGCGTGGGTGGACGAGGGCGAGGAGGACCGCGACTACCGGCTGCGTGGGCTCGCCGCTCCGACCCGCTCGCCCGGACCCGTGACGATCACCGTGCCGAGCGCTCCGACCGGGCTCCTGCTCGTCCCCGTGACCCGCCCCGCCGACGTCCCTCGTGCCCTGGGCTGGATGGGTCCGGCCAACTACGACGTCGGCGGATCCGACCAGTCGACGGTGCTGCGCAGCTGGGAGGACCGGTTCGGGGCCGTGCTGGTCGGCATGGGCTTCGACGTCATGCAGCTGGTGGTCGCCGCGCCGCCGACCGACCCGGTGCAGGCCGAGCTGCTGGCGCGCGAGCACTACGCCTTCTGCCCCGACAACGTCGACCAGGGCGTCGGCAGCCTCGAGGACTACGTCCCTCTCGTCATGGGACACGAGTGGTACTTCTGGTGGGACTGATCAGTCGCCCAGGAACTGCCGCACCACGCTGGTGAACGCCGCGGGCTGCTCGCTGTGCACCCAGTGCCCGGAGCCCTTGACCGTCACCTTGCGGACCCGCGGGAAGTACGCCGCCATCGCCTCGGCGTCCTCGTCGCGCACGTGCTCGGACCGGTCGCCGCGCACCCACAGCACGGGGCCGTCGTACGGCGCGGCTCCGGCCAGCTCCTCGGCCGGCCATCCCGTGATCACGTCGAGCCGGTCGCCGATGACCTCGAGGTTGGGCTGCCAGTGCCAGCCGGTGCCGTCCTCGGAGCGGCGCAGGTTCTGCAGCAGGAACCCCCGCACCACCGGGTCGGGGGCGGCCTCGGTCATCGCGCGGTCGGCGTCCGCCCGCGCGGTCAGCGTGGCGAGGTCGAGCCCGCGCATCGCGGCGACGTACCGGTCGAAGGAGTGCGCGCTGTCGTAGGCCACCGGCGCGATGTCGACGACGCACAGCCGCTCGACCCGCTCCGGATGACGCAGCGCCAGCACCATGGCGATCTTGCCGCCCATCGAGTGGCCGACGACCGCGACCGGCTCGTCCGGCAGCGCGGCGGCCACCTGGTCGGCCGCGTCGAGGTAGTCGAAGTCCGGAGTCCACGGCGACCGCCCGTGCTGGGGCATGTCCAGCAGCAGCACGCGGTGCCGCTCCGCCACGACCTTGGCGACCTGGGTCCAGTTCTTGCCCTGGCCGAACAGGCCGTGGCAGAAGACGACCCAGGAACCCTGCTCGCCCAGCGTCGTGGAGTACAGGGTCACTGCACCAGCCTAGGGTCACCGGGTCTCGTGACGGTCGCTGCGCGACCTCCTCGACCAGCGATGGGCTAGAAGTCGAACCCGTCGAACATCCCGCCGATGCCGTCGCCGATCTCGCCGATGCCGTCGCCGATGCCGTCGCCCAGGTCGCCGAGGCCCTCACCGAGGCCGTCGAACCCGCCGCCGAACATCACGCCCATGAACATCCACTCCATCGGGCCGAAGCCGCCGAAGTACCCGGCGGCGTACGGCGCGTAGGCGCGACCGCCCTGCCAGTACGGCACCCGCTCCCCGCCGACCATCACCAGCCGGGTGTCGGGATCGGCGCCGGCCTTGACCCGCTCGGCGTCCAGCTCGCAGGCGGGGACGTCGCGCTCGACGCCGCCGGGCGGGGCGTAGGGGACGTCCTCGACGGCCATGCCGTGCCGCGGGTCGAAGAAGCACGCGGGCCGGCGGGCCGGGAGCGGCTGGCCGGCCACCCGGGCGCGCACGCACGCGATGGCGTACCGCCCGTCGTCGAGGATCTTGGTGACGTTGGTGATCTCGTCGGGCTTGGTCATGTAGTCGCCGGAGAACTTGGCGGACTCGTAGGCGTCCAGGGCCCGCTGGTAGTCGGCCCGCGTGCCCTTGTCGAGCTCGTGCCCGGCGAGGTCCTCGTCGAGGTCCTGGAGCTCCATGCCGAGCGCGGTGATGTCCTCGAAGGCGAGCTTCTTGACCGGCTCGAGCTCGGCCGCCCTGCGCTCCAGCTCCTTGCGCTTGCTGCTGCGCGAGGCGAGCACGGCCGCGCCGATCGCCGCGACGAGGAGGACCAGCAGCACCCATCCCATGGGGCCAGCCTACGGAGTGGGGGCAACCGCGGCGGCCACCAACCGGGCGCCGAAGGCCGCCGTCGCCTCGCGCAGCTCCTCGGGCGCCTCGACGGTGAAGGCGTGGCCGAGGCTGCCGAAGTGCCACGCGAGGCCTTCGAGGCTGTTGCCGCCCGCGACCACGCGGCAGGTCACGACCGTCAACGGCCTCGACGGTGCCCACCGTGGGCGGGATCCGCTCGCGGACCGCCGCGGCCGGCGCGTGCACCAGCACCCGCGCCTCGTGCTGGTACGGGCTCACGGTCACCGACCGCTGGACGTACGCCGCGGCGTCGGGCGCCTCGCGCGCCGGGAACCGGAACGTCGTGGCGCGGACGTCGGCCATCCGGTCCAGGCGCAGCGTGCGCCAGTCGTCCCGGTCGAGGTCGAAGGCGAGCAGGTACCACCGGCGGCCGGTGGCCACCAGCTGGTACGGCTCCACGCGCCGTACGGCCGGCTCGCCACCGGCCGCCGTGTAGGTCAGCTCGACCCGCAACCGGTCGCGGGCCGCCCGCGCGAGCGCGAGCAGGGCGTCGGCGTCCACCTCGACGCGCCCGCCCTCGAGCGTGGTGATCGCGTCGTGCACGGCGCGGACCTCGGCCCGCAGCCGCGCGGGCAGCACCTGGTCGAGCTTGGCGAGCGTCCGTACCGCGGCCTCGCTGGCCCCGGCCACGGTGCCGCCGGCGGCGAGGCGGAGCGAGACGGCGGTGGCGATGGCCTCCTCGTCGTCGAGCAGCAGGGGCGGCAGGGCCATCCCCGCGCCCAGCTGGTAGCCGCCGCCGACACCCTGGGTCGCGTTGACGGGGTAACCGAGGGCGCGCAGCCGTTCGACGTCCCGGCGCACGCTGCGGGTGGTCACCCCCAGCCGGTCGGCCAGCTCGGGGCCGGTCCACACCGGTCGTTGCTGCAGCAGCGCCAGCAGCCGGAGGACTCGTTCGGTCGTGTCACCCATGGTCCGAGGATGCCACCGATAGCGGACCGATCCTGTCCGCTAGGGGTGGCAGCGTGGTTCGCATGACCACCACGACAACCCTGCCCTGGAACCAGCTCCTGCTCGACCAGCTCGAGCACCACTGGGTCGGCCAGCTCCGGCCGCGGCTCGACGGCCTCACCGACGACGAGTACCTGTGGGAGCCCGTGCCCGGGGCGTGGAACGTCCACGTCGACGGCGATCGGACGACCATCGACTTCGTCGTACCCCGAGCCGGTCCCGGCGCCGGTGACCACGATCTCGTGGCGGCTCGCCCACCTGGTCGTCGGCGTGCTCGGCGCCCGCAACGCGTCCCACTTCGACGGCCCGCCGGCCGACTACGAGACGTGGACGTACCCCGCGACCGCCGACGGAGCGCTCGCCCAGCTCGACGACGGCTACGCCCGCTGGGTCGCGGGCGTCCGCGGCCTCGGCGAGGAGGGCCTGGCCCGGCCGTGCGGACCGGCCGAGGGTCCGTACGCCGACGAGCCGCTGGCGGCGCTGGTCATCCACATCCACCGCGAGGTGATCCACCACGGCGCCGAGATCGCCCTCCTCCGCGACCTCTACGCTCACCGCACCGACGGAAAGGCTGCCTGATGTCGCTCACCATCCAGGTCACGTTCGACTGCGCCGACCCGGCCGCGCTCTCGCGGTTCTGGAACGAGGTGCTCGGCTACCGGCTCGACAGTCCCCCACCGCCGTACGAGACGTGGGACGAGGCGCTCGACGCCTGGAACATCCCCGAGGAGAACCGCAACGACGCCTCGGCCTCGGTCGACCCCGACGGCCAGGGCCCGCGGCTGTGGTTCCAGAAGGTGCCCGAGGGCAAGACCGCCAAGAACCGCGTCCACCTCGACGTCCGGGCGGCCGTCGGCCTCCGAGGCGACGAGCGGATGGCCGCCCTGGAGGCGAAGTGCGAGGCGCTGGTGGCGCTGGGCGCGACGCGCGTACGCCGGGTGGAGGCCGACGGGCTCGTCAACGCCGGCCACATCGTGATGCAGGACCCCGAGGGCAACGAGTTCTGTCTCGACTGACGGTCGTTGGTCGAGGAGGGCGCGCTAGCGCCCGTCACGAGACCCGGTGAGAGGCGCGCTGTCCGGTACCGGGGTCTCGTGACGGGACTTCGTCCTCCTCGACCGCGAGGAGAGTCAGATCGCGGCGACCCGCCCGTCCCCCTGGCGGGTGATCAGGCCGTCGCTGACGGCCAGGGCCAGCGCGCGGTCGAAGCGGTTGTGCTCCCAGTAGTCCGACCCGACGAGGGCGGCGAGCTCCTCGGGACGCTGCGGTCCCTGGCCCTGGAGGGCTCGGACGAGCTGGCCGATCTCGTGGTGGACGTGACGGTCGCGGGGCCCCTCGGTCGAGGCCTTGGGGGGTGGCATGGGTGTCATCGGAACCTCCTGTGGTCAGGCGGGCTGGGACGTCTTGTGCTCGTCGTCGCTGGTCGGTCCGGGGTCGTCGGCGTCCTCCGCCGTCAGCGGCTGGGCCAACGACTCGAGCGACTTGCCCTCGGCCTTGACGCCGAGGAAGGCCGCCACGATGCCGCCGGCCACCATCAGCGCGGCGCCGACGTAGTAGCCCGTGGCGATCCCGGTGATGTCGTCGGCGTTGTCGATGAGCTTGCCGAAGTACAGCGGGCCGGTGATGCCGCCGACCGCGGTGCCGATCGCGTAGAAGAACGCGATGCACAGCGCTCGCGTCTCCATCGGGAAGACCTCGCTGGCCGTCAGGTACGCCGCACTGGCCCCCGCCGAGGCGAAGAAGAAGATGATGCAGCCCATCAACGTCAGGGTCACCGCAGTCACGCTGCCCAGGAACAGGCCCGTCGCGGCGAGCAGCACTCCCGAGAGGATGTACGTGCCGGCGATCATCGGGACCCGTCCGACGGTGTCGAACAGCTGGCTCAGCAGCAGGGCGCCGAAGAAGTTGCTGATGGCGAAGACCGCGAGGTAGTAGCCGGTCTGCTTCACGTCGAGGAACGTGGTCAGGCTGTCGCCGTAGGTGAAGAAGAACGCGTTGTAGAGGAAGGCCTGGCCGACGAAGAGGGAGAAGCACAGGATCGTGCGCTTCGGGTAGAGCGTGAACACGGTCTTGGCGATCAGGACGAGTCCGATCGTCTTCCGCTGGCGGACCGTGATGGTGTCGGAGACCGATTCGAGCTGCTTGCCGGACTCCTCCTCGACGGTGTGCTCGATGTCCTTGACGATCGTCTCGGCCTCGTCCTCGCGACCGTGGATGAAGAGCCAGCGCGGGCTCTCCGGCACGTGGCGGCGGACGAGCAGGATGCCGATGGCCAGGATCGCGCCGAGGCCGAAGGCCAGCCGCCAGCCCCACTCCGCCGGGACGATGGTGGGGTCGAGCAGCGGGATCGTCAGCAGCGAGCCGATGGTGGCACCGACCCAGAAGGAGCCGTTGATGGCGACGTCGACCCGGCCTCGGTACTTGGCCGGGATCAGCTCGTCGATCGCGGAGTTGATGGCGGCGTACTCGCCGCCGATGCCGGCACCGGTGAGGAACCGGGCGCAGAAGTACCACGTCGGGCTCATCGAGAAGGCGGTCAGCACGGTCGCGACGGTGTAGACCCCGAGGGTGATCAGGAAGAGCTTCTTCCGGCCGTACTTGTCCGTGAGCTGCCCGAAGAACAAGCGCGCCGATACAGGCGCCGGCGACGTAGACCGCGCCGGCCATGCCGATGTCGGAGCTGCTCAGGCCCAGGCCGGTGTCGGCGGGCTTGAGGGCCTCCGACATGGAGCCGACGATGGTGACCTCGAGCCCGTCGAGGATCCACACGGTCCCCAGCCCGACCACGATCATCCAGTGCCAGCGTGCCCAGGGCAGCCGGTCCATCCGGGCCGGGATGTCGGTGGTGATGCGTCCGGTCTCGACGGCCATCGTCGCGCCTCCCCGCCCGGGCGCTTAGGGGTGAATGGTGCGTCGCCCGGGCAACCTTTCGGACGCTAGACCCGCCGGGGCGAGGCCGCCTCACCCCCGTGGGTGGGCGTGGTTTCGGGGCCTCAGCGGTGCGTGTAGTCGCGGAACCCGCGCTGGGTCTTGCGGCCGAGGTACCCCGCGGTGACCAGGTGCTCGAGCAGCGGCGCGGGGGCGAACCCCGGCTCGCGGAACTCCAGGTAGAGCTCGCGCTGGATGGCCAGCGACACGTCGTTCCCGACCACGTCGAGCAGCTCGAACGGGCCCATCGGCAACGCACAGCCCAGCTTCATCGCGGTGTCCACCTCGTCGGCGGTGGCGTAGTGGGCCTCGAGCATCTTCACCGCGTCGTTGAGGTAGGGGAACAGCAGCGCGTTGACGATGAAGCCGGCGCGGTCCCCGCACGAGACGGCGACCTTGCCGACCTCCGCGCACAGGGCGCGCACGGTCTCGGCGACGTCGTCGTCGGTGGCCACCGTGGAGACGACCTCGACCAGGCGCATCACCGGCGCCGGGTTGAAGAAGTGCATCCCGATCACGTCCTGCGGGCGCTTGGTCGCCATCGCGCACGTGATGATCGGCAGCGACGACGTGGTCGTGGCCAGGATGGCGCCGGGCTTGCAGATCTCGTCGAGGTTCTCGAACAGCGTCGTCTTCACGCGGAGGTCCTCGGCGATCGCCTCGACCACCAGGTCGCAGTCGGCCACGTCCTCGAGCGACGTGGTGCCGGTCAGCCGGCCGAGGGCCTGGTCGCGGGCGGCCTCCTCGAGCTTGCCGCGCTGGACGGCCTTGTCGAGCGAGCGCTCGATGGTCGCCTGCACGGCCTCGACCTTGGCGTCGGACCGGCCGACGTACAGGACGTCGTACCCCGCCTTGGCGAAGACCTCCGCGATGCCCGAGGCCATGGTGCCGGTGCCGACCACGCCGACGCGGGCGATGGCGCGGCGCAGCCGCGGCTCGTCGTCGGCCGACGGCGTGAGGTGGTCGGGCACGACCTTGGAGCTGTCGGCCGCCTCGTAGGTGTAGAAGCCGCGGCCGGACTTCCGACCCAGCAGCCCGGCGGTGACCATCTGCTTGAGGATCGGCGCCGGCGCGTGCAGGCGGTCGCGGCCCTGCTTGTACATCGTGTCGAGGATCTCGTACGCCGTGTCGAGACCGATCAGGTCCAGGAGCGCGAGCGGGCCCATCGGGTAGCCGCAGCCGTACCGCATCGCCGCGTCGATGTCCTCGCGGGTGGCGTAGTGGGCCTCGTACATGGAGACCGCGTGGTTCAGGTAGCCGAACAGCAGGGTGTTGGCGATGAAGCCGGCGCGGTCGCCGCAGACCACGGGGCTCTTGCCCAGCCGGCTCAGCAGCGTCTGGACGTCGGCCAGCACGTCTGGCTCGGTGACGACGGTGCGGATCACCTCGACGAGGTTCTGCAC
Organism: uncultured Actinomycetota bacterium; assembly: GCA_963839565.1. GTDB lineage: Bacteria > Actinomycetota > Actinomycetes > Propionibacteriales > Nocardioidaceae > Nocardioides. The sequence continues at coordinate 173,436 of CAWIVR010000019.1, forward strand.
GGGCGCCGGGTTGAAGAAGTGCACGCCGACCACCCGGCCGGGGTGGCTGCTGGCGGTCGAGATCTCGGTGACCGACAGCGAGGACGTGTTGGTCGCGAGGATGGCGTCGTCGTGGACCACGTCGTCCAGCGCCCGGAAGACGGCCTTCTTGATCTCGATCGACTCCACGACCGCCTCGACCACGAAGTCGGCGTCGGCCAGGTCCTTCATGCTCGTGGTGAACGTGATCCGGCCGACCAGCTCGGCCTGCTCGGCCTCGGTCAGCTTGCCGCGGGCGACGGCCCGGCCGGTCGAGTGCTCGAGGTGCTGACGACCGCGCTCGAGCGCCTCGTCGTTGACCTCGACCCCGGTGACCTCGAAGCCGTTGCGCGCGAAGACCTCCGCGATCCCGGCGCCCATCGTGCCGAGGCCGACCACGCCGATCCGGGTGAACTCGCGCTCCGCTGCGGTGCTCGTCATGGGCCGGATCATCCCACGCAGGGACGGCGTCCCGGGTGGCCCGGAGGGTGTGCAAAGGGTCACCCTCGACCCCTGTAGATTCGCGCGTCGTGAGACTCGTCGTGGCGCGCTGCCAGGTGGACTACGCCGGTCGGCTCACCGCCCACCTGCCGATGGCCACCCGGGTGCTGATGATCAAGGCCGACGGATCGGTGCTCGTGCACTCCGACGGCGGCTCGTACAAGCCGCTGAACTGGATGTCGCCGCCCTGCAAGGTCCGCGAGGGCCTCAACGACGAGGGCCAGGTCGAGTGGGTCGTCACCGGCAAGGACGACGACACGCTGCGCATCCTCATCGAGGACGTGCAGCACGACTCCAGCCACGAGCTCGGCGTCGACCCCGGCCTGCAGAAGGACGGCGTCGAGAAGCACCTCCAGGAGCTGCTCGCCGAGCACCCGGCCACGCTGGCCGAGGGCCTGACGCTCGTCCGCCGCGAGTACCCGACCGCCATCGGCCCCGTCGACCTGATGTGCCGCGACGCGGCCGGCGCCTCGGTGGCCGTCGAGATCAAGCGCCGCGGTGACATCGACGGCGTCGAGCAGCTGACCCGCTACCTCGACCTGCTGAACCGCGACCCGCTCCTGGCCCCGGTCCGCGGCATCTTCGCCGCTCAGGAGATCAAGCCGCAGGCCCGCGTCCTCGCCACCGACCGCGGCATCGCCTGTGCCGTCGTCGACTACGACGCCCTCCGCGGCCTCGACGACCCCAGCCACCGGCTCTTCTGAGCATGCACGTCTTCCACATCGCCACCGCGGCCGACTGGGCTGCCGCACAGCGCTCTGGCACGTACACGACCTCGACCCGAGGCCGGACTCTCGAGCAGGAGGGCTTCATCCATGCCTCCCGGCGCGAGCAGGTCACCGGCGTCTGGAAGGCGTTCTACGCGGACGCGGGCGAGCCGCTCGTGCTGCTGACGATCGACACCGAGCAGCTGACCTCCCCGTGGCAGGAGGATCCTGTCGGCGACGACACCTTCCCGCACGTCTACGGCCCGATCAACGCCTCCGCGGTGGTGCACGCCGAGCCCTTCCCGAACTAACGTTAGTTCGGATCCGCGGACACCAGGTCCACCACCTCGTCGGCCGTCCCCCAGCTCAGCGTGACGCCCGCGCCACCGTGGCCGTAGCAGTGCACCACGCTGGTCCCGCCGCTGGCCACCCGCTCCACCCGTACCTGCGGGCGAGCGGGGCGCAGCCCCACCCGATGCCGCAGCACCACCGCTGCCGCCAGCTCCGGCACCAGCCGACGCGCCCGCTCGAGGATGGCCTCGGCGTCGTCGGGGGACGGGGTGCGGCTCCACTCGCCCTCCTGGTCGGTGCCCCCGACCACGATGTCGTGCGCGCGAGGCACGACGTACGTGAGGTCGGCCGAGGAGTCGAGGAACCACTGCTCCAAGCCGACCTGCGAGAGGTACACGACCTGGCCGCGCACCGGCCCGACCGAGGAGTCCGCGGCGAGCAGCCGGGCGCCGATCCCCGCACAGTTCACGACCACGTCGGGCCCGACCGGCAGCGCCGAGAGGTTCAGCCGGGTGATCGTGCCGCCCAGCTCCTCCACCCGCGACGCGAGCCAGGTCAGGTACACCGGCATCTCGACGACCGGGGCCTCGAAGGTCCACGCGTCGCCGTACCCGGCCGGGGGCGGCACGTGGTCCAGGGCCGGTACGGCGGAACGCCACCACGGCTCGTCCTGCCGAGCCGCGAACACCTCGATGCCGCTGCGCATGGTCACGCCGGCGCCGTCGACCCCCGCCAGCCCGGCGAACACGTCGTACGAGCGGGCGGACCAGGCGAGCACGCGGTCGAGCGGGAAGGCGCGGTACGGGTACCAGATCGCCGCGGCCACCGCCGAGGTCGTCTCCAGGGGCAGGTCGCGGGCCAGGACGTCGACCCGGTGGCCCTCCTCGAGCAGCCGGACGGCACAGGTCAGGCCGACCACGCCAGCTCCGACCACCGTCACCCGCATGGGGGCCAGTCTGCCGTCTCCGGCGGACCGGTCAGGCGCCGGCGATCCTCGGGGCGGTGGGGTCGGCGTCACCGGCGCGCTGCTCGCGGGCGACGTACTCCTCGATGTCCTCGATGTCGGTGCGGTTGCGCGTCACGACCGCGAGCAGGTCGCTCATCGTGGCGACCTCCTCGACCTGCTCCTTGATGAACCACTGCATGAACTGCTCGGAGGCGAAGTCGGACTCCTCGCGGGCCGTCTTGAGCAGCGCGTTGATCTGCTCGGTGACCCGCTTCTCCTGGGCCAGGGCGAGGGTGACCGGGGCAACGACGTCGTCGAACGCCGGCACGGGGGCGTCGACGCCCGGGATGACGACGTCGTGGTCGGTGTCGAGGAGGTACTGCACCATCATCATCGCGTGGTCGCGCTCCTCGAGCGCCTGACCGTAGAAGAACGCGGCCATCTGCGGCATCGTCAGCGCGTCGTAGTAGACGGCGCACGCGAGGTACTGGTTGTGCGCCGCGAGCTCGTTGGCGATCTGAGCATTGAGCTGCTCGACGAAGCGGGCTGCCGCCACGGCGGGTACCTCCGGAGGGTCAGGCTGCGGTGGGCAGCTTGGTCTTCTTGGTCTTGACGAGCTTGCGCTTCTTGACCGTATAGCCCTCGGGCAGCGTGCCGAGCTTCAGCATCAGGAGTGGGCAGCGCCGGCACTTGTCCTTGGACACGCAGCACTTCTTCTTGGGCAGGCAGGACTTGCTCTTCTTCTTGCCGCCCTTCTTCGCCACGCGGGGACCCTAACAGGCGAAACTGAGGGTTGCCTAACCTAAGCGCCACCCGTCCGCATCGTGTTCCAGCAGGACGTACGCGCCGTTCTCCAGGCGCCCCGGGGCAGCCGGCGGAAACGCCAGCCTGGCGAGAGTCGCGGCGATGGCCCCGGCGTCTCCGACGACCAGGACAGCCTCGCCGCGATGCTGGTCGGCGATGTCCTCCAACGCGGCCAGCGCCGCCGAGCCGCTGTAGACCTGCGCGATTCGCTCGCCTCGCAGCCTCTCCGTCGGCGAGATCCCGTCCCGCGCTTGGTCCTCACGGGCGAGGAAGATGCGCGCCGGACACTGCAGGTCGCTCACGAGGCCGACTGTACGTTCGCCAGCGTGCGCCCCACTCCCCTGCCCACCGGCCCCGGCCAGGAGTCCGTCTGGGACTACCCCCGCCCGCCGCGCGTGGACCCGAGCACCGAGCTGGTCGAGGTGCACCTCGGCGGCGAGGTCGTCGCCCGCAGCACCGCGAGCCTGCGCGTCCTCGAGACCAGCCACCCGCCGACGTACTACCTGCCCGCCGCCGCGTTCGCCCCGGGCGTGCTGCGACCGACGAGCGGTCACACCTCGTGCGAGTGGAAGGGCCGGGCGTCGTACGTCGACCTGGTCACGGCCGCCGCCACGGCACCCCGCGCCGGCTGGTCGTACCCCGAGCCGATCGCGGGCTTCGAGGCCCTGGTCGGCCACATCGCCGTGATGCCGTCCCTGGTCGACGCGTGCTTCGTCGACGGCGAGCGGGTCGTGCCCCAGGAGGGCGGCTTCTACGGCGGCTGGGTCACCAGCCGGGTCGTCGGCCCCTTCAAGGGCGTCCCCGGCTCCTGGGGCTGGTGACCGGCTCTCGGTGGTTGAGGTGTGAGGAGCGCCAGCGACGAGCCTCGAAACCACGAGCAGCGATCACTCGATCGGGCGCAGCTCGTCGGCGTACGACAGCGACACCCGCCGCAGCACCCCGTCGTCGTCGACGGCGTACTGCCCCATCCGCCACAGCGGCGGGCTGTAGGCGTGCACGGACACCGTGCCGCGCTCGGCGCCGTTGAGCCGGTGGATGTGGTCGGGTCCGAACGCGAACGACTCGCCCGCACCGACCCGGGTCTCCCGGCTGGCCGACCCGACCCGCAGGTTGTTCTCGACCAGCTCACCGGCGACCACGGCCACGGCGCCCGAGGAGATGTCGTGGTCGTGCCACCCCGTGTCGTTGACGGGGGTCCAGCACAGCAGCCAGACGTCGACGTGGGTGTCGCGGTGCAGCGAGGCGTACACCCGCTCGTCGTCGTCGAACCCGACCAGGTGCGCCCACTGGTCCGGATCCGCGCGCCAGCGAGACGACCAGCTCGCGCAGCTCCTCGGGCTCGAGGTCCCGGCCAGGCAGTGCATCGAGACCTACTGAGGTCAGCTGGCCCTGGGCCATGACCGCACCCCCTCCGGCTCGGTGACCGGCAGGCCCAGCGCCCGCCGCGGGTTCGTGACGCGCACGGCGCGGGTGGCCGCGTCGCCCATCAGCTCCCCGATGGGCGCGGCGTACGGCCGGTCGCTGCCGAGCACCAGCGCGTCGATCCCGAGCACCCGGACGAGGGCGTCGAGACCCTGGGGCCCGTACGACGACGTGTCGACGTGGACGAGCGGGTCCACCGCCCCGGACGTACCTCCCCGCGCGACGTGCCGCTCGTGGTGCACCGGCGCGAGCCCGGCGCCGGCCGCGAAGACGACGCGCAGGGTCGGGTGCGAGACCCGGACGTTCCCGGCGTGCCAGGCCCACCAGGCGGCCTGCAGCTGCGCGGCGTACCCGACCACGGCCGGCCACCACGCCGGCAGCGATGCCGCTTCGGGGTCGGCCCCGACCGGCCCGGGGTGCACGAGCACGGGCTTGCCGGCCCGCTCGGCGACGTCGAGCACCGGGCCGAGCCGCTCCCAGCCGGACGGCGTCCGGACGTCGGTGGCCGGGACCTGCACGCCCACGAGCCCGTCCTCCAGCATCCCGGCCAGCCCCGCGAGGTCGGGTTCGTCGCGACGGACCGACGCCCAGGCACGGAACCCCGACGGCAGCGCGGCCGCGCCCTCGTGCCAGGCGTCCAGCAGGGCGGCCGCCGAGGGTCCGCGCAGCGACTCGATCCCGAGCGGCGCCGAGAGGGACAGACACGCGAGGCCGATGCCGTCCCGGGCGTTCTCGTGCAGCCGCAGCCTCACGTCGTGGTGGGCCGGCTCGATCTCGTACGGCGCCTCGCCGTGGGTGAACAGCGTCCAGCCCCGCAGGTACGGCGTGCGGGAGCGCGCCCGCAGACGGTCGACGAGCTGCTCGGGCCACAGGTGCTGGTGCAGGTCGATCGCGGCCACCGGCCAGCCAGGACTGATCGGGTCGATCGGGTTCGCGGACATCGGGACTCCCTTCCGGACGTCATTCTAGAGTAAGTCACTCGACTTTATTCTCTAGAACGACACTCCGGTGGGTCAGTCCAGGGAATGGGCCTTCCGGATGACGTCGACGATGCCGCCCATGATCTCGGTCAGCCCGAAGTCCTTGGGCGTGTAGACCGCGGCGACGCCCCGCTCCCTCAGCGCCCGGGCATCCGAGTCGGGGATGATCCCGCCGACCACGACGGGTACGTCGTCCAGGCCGGCCGCGCGGAGCCCGTCGAGCACCGCCGGCACCAGCTCCATGTGCGAGCCGGACAGGATGGAGATGCCCACGCAGTGCACGTCCTCGGCCACGGCCGCGGCGACGATCTCCTCGGGCGTGAGCCGGATGCCCTGGTAGACGACCTCGAACCCGGCGTCGCGGGCGCGGACGGCCACCTGCTCGGCGCCGTTCGAGTGGCCGTCGAGGCCGGGCTTGCCGACGAGCAGCCGCAGCCGCCCGCCGAGTGCGTCGCCGGTCTCGCGGACCCGCTCGCGGACGGCGGCCAGCTCCGCGCCGGAGTCCGCGACGCCCACGGCTCCCGAGACACCGGTCGGCGCCCGGAACTCGCCGAACACCTCGCGCAGCGTGCCGGCCCACTCCCCCGTCGTCGCGCCGGCCCGGGCCGCGGCGAGGGTGGCCCTCATCAGGTTGGCGTCGGTCTTGGCGTCGGCGGCCAGCCGGGCCAGCGCCTCGGCGACCGCGGACTCGTCCCGCTCGGCCTTCCACGCCCGCACCGACTCGATGGCGGCGGCCTCGGCGGCCGGGTCGGGCGCCTGGATGGCCGCGTCGAGGTCGGCCGTCAGCGGCGACGGCTCGGTGGTCTCGTAGACGTTGACGCCGACGACCTTCTCCTCGCCCGACTCGATCCGGGCGCGGCGCGCGGCGTGGGAGGAGACCAGCTGCTCCTTCATGTAGCCGGACTCGACCGCGGCGATCGCCCCGCCCAGGGCCTGCACCCGGTCCATCTCCGCGCGGGCGCCCTCGACCAGCTCGGCGACCTTGGCCTCGATGACCTTCGAGCCGTCGAAGATGTCGTCGTACTCGAGCAGGTCCGACTCGAAGGCCAGCACCTGCTGGAGCCGCAGCGACCACTGCTGGTCCCACGGCCGCGGCAGGCCGAGGGCCTCGTTCCACGCGGGCAGCTGCACGGCGCGGGCGCGGGCGTTCTTGCTGAGCGTGACGCCGAGCATCTCCAGCACGATGCGCTGGACGTTGTTCTCGGGCTGCGCCTCGGTGAGGCCGAGCGAGTTGACCTGGACGCCGTACCGGAACCGACGCATCTTCGGGTCGGTGACGCCGTACCGCTGCTCGGTCAGCTCGTCCCACAGCTGCACGAAGGCGCGCATCTTGCAGGTCTCCTCGACGAACCGCACGCCGGCGTTGACGAAGAAGGAGATCCGGCCGACGACCGTGCCGAAGTCCTCCTCGCTCACCTGCCCGGAGGCCCGCACGGTGTCGAGGACGGCGATGGCCGTGCACAGCGCGTACGCCAGCTCCTGCTGCGGCGTCGCGCCCGCCTCCTGCAGGTGGTAGCTGCAGATGTTGATCGGGTTCCACTGCGGGATCTCGTGCACCGTGTAGGCGATGACGTCGCCGATCAGGCGCAGCGAGTGCTCGGGCGGGAACACGTAGGTCCCGCGGGAGAGGTACTCCTTGATGATGTCGTTCTGGGTCGTGCCGGCGAGCCGGTGGGCGACCTCGGTGGGGTCGACGCCGGGGTTCTGCTCCTCGGCCGCCACCTGGTAGAGCGCCAGCAGCCACATCGCGGTGGCGTTGATCGTCATCGACGTGTTCATCTCCGTCAGCGGGATGCCGTCGAAGAGCCGGCGCATCTCGCCGAGGTGCTGGATCGGTACGCCGACCTTGCCGACCTCACCGCGCGCCAGCGGCGAGTCCGGGTCGTAGCCGGTCTGGGTCGGCAGGTCGAAGGCGACCGAGAGCCCGGTCTGCCCCTTGGCGAGGTTCGTGCGGTACAGCGCGTTCGACGCCGCGGCGGTCGAGTGGCCGGCGTACGTCCGCATCACCCACGGGTGATCCTTTTCAGCCATGGGCCGAGGGTAGGTCTGCGACTACCGCCCGGTAACCGTTCCGCCGTGTGGGGTATCCGACCGTGAGGAACCGGTCACACGTGACCCGCCGCGTGGCGAGCGGACGTCAGGCGGAGACGGCCGTGCGCTCGACGTCGACGAACCGCATCAGGTGCGAGAGGTGCAGCATCCGGCGGACCGCCGGCCCGCAGCCGCGGAGCGTGACGTGGTTGCCCGAACGGCCGGCCTCGCGGCTGGCGTAGGCGAGCACGCGGGCGGCGGTGAGGTCCATGGTCCTGACGTCGGTCAGGTCGACGACGACGTCCTGCTCGTGACCGTGGAGGCGCTCGCGGAGCGCGTTGCGCACCTCCCACGTGCTGCGCACGTCGAAGTCCCCGCTCAGGACCAGCGTGGGTCCGTCGCTCACGATCTCCATGCCTACCCCCGTCCTCCGGAACCCGAGATGTCCGGTGTCTGGCGGGAGGCTCCCCCGTGGCGCCTCCCAGCACGGGAAGCTCGCGCTACCCGTACACCCACTATGACGCGCGACACACCCGATCGGTTGCTTCGAGGCACCGATGGATTCTTCAACCACTTGGCGGCCGCCTGGCGCGCACTAGAGTCGCCGCCATGGTCAACCTCACCCGCATCTACACACGCACGGGTGACGGCGGCGAGACGCGCCTCGGCGACATGAGCGTGACGACCAAGAACGACACCCGGCTGCACGCGTACGCCGACGTCGACGAGGCGAACGCGCAGCTCGGCGTGGTCATGACTCACGACCTCGAGGAGGACGTCCGAGCCGTCCTGATACACGTGCAGAACGACCTCTTCGACGTCGGCGCCGACCTCTGCACGCCCGTCGTGCCGGATCCCGAGTACCCGCCGTTGCGGATCGAGCAGGAGTACGTCGACCGCCTCGAGGGCTGGTGCGACCACTACAACGCGGAGCTCCCGACGCTGCGGTCGTTCATCCTCAACGGCGGCACCCCCGGCGCCGCCCAGCTGCACGTCGCCCGTACCGTGGTCCGCCGCGCCGAGCGCGCCGCGTGGGCGGCGTACGACGAGCACGGCGAGGCCATGAACAAGCTGGCGATCACCTACCTCAACCGGCTCTCCGACCTGCTCTTCATCCTGGCGAGGTACGCCAACCGCGAGCAGGGCGACGTGCTGTGGGTGCCCGGCGGCGAACGAGGAGACCAGCGACAGAAGGGCGACGCGTGAGCGACGAGAAGAAGGCCGACGACGAGAGCAAGAAGGAGCCGAAGGAGCCCGTCGACGACCTGGTCGTCAGCCACCACACGCTGCGCACCACGGCCGGCGAGATCACCTACACCGCGCGCACCGGACGGATCGTGCTGCGCGAGGAGGAGGTGAAGGACGACGAGTTCAAGGGCTGGAAGGCGCGCGCGGAGCTGTCGGTCACGGCGTACACGCTCGACGACGCCGACGTGACCGAGCGCCCGATCTCCTTCGTCTTCAACGGCGGCCCGGGCTCCGCGTCGGTGTGGCTGCACCTCGGGCTCCTCGGCCCGCGCCGCGTCGACGTCGGCGACGTGGACGCGCCGACCCCGCCGCCGTACAAGCTCGTCGACAACCCCGAGACCCTGCTCGCCGTCAGCGACCTGGTCTTCATCGACCCGATGTCCACCGGCCACAGCCGCGCGGTCGAGGGCGGCAAGGCCAAGGACTACCACGGGTTCGGCAAGGACGTGGAGCAGGTCACCGAGCTGATCCGGCTGTGGTGCACCCGCGAGGACCGGTGGATGTCGCCGAAGTACGTGATCGGCGAGTCGTACGGCACCACCCGCGCCGTCGCGGTGGCCGAGCGGCTGACCCGCGTGCACGCGATGGCGCTGAACGGGCTGGTGCTCGTGTCCAGCGTCATCGACTTCGGCAGCCAGGACTTCGCGTACCTGCGCGCCGACGAGGCCTGCCTCAACTTCCTCCCGACGTACGCCGCCATCGCGCACTTCCACGGTCTGCACGAGGGCCGGACGCTCGACGAGGTCCGCGCCGAGGCCGAGGAGTTCGCCGCCGGCCCCTACCGGCTCGCCCTCTCACGCGGCCACCGGCTGCCGGCCGACGAGCGCGCCGAGATCGTGACCACGCTGGCCCGGCTCGCCGGCGTCAGCGAGGAGTACGTCGACCGCACCGAGCTGCGCATCGAGCACTGGCGGTGGTGCACCGAGGTGCTCCGCGACCGAGGGCTCGCCGTCGGCCGGATCGACGGCCGGTACACCGGCCCGCTGTTCTCACGCATCGCCGAGAACATGGACGCCGACCCGTCCATCGACGCCATCGACGCGCCCTTCACCGCGGCCATGCACCACTACCTGCGCGGCGAGCTGGGCAGCATGCAGGACCTGCCGTACGAGGTGTTCGCCAACACGATCAAGAACTGGTCGTTCGAGGAGTTCCAGGGCAAGCCGATCAACGTCGCCGACAAGCTCGAGCGGCTGATGCGCGTCAACCGGCACCTGCGGGTCCGCATCGAGTACGGCTACTACGACCTCGCCACGCCCTACCACGCGGCCGAGGACATGGTCGCCCACCTGCGCCTGCCCGACGAGGCCTTCGGGCGCATCGAGCACGCCTACTTCCCCACCGGCCACATGCCCTACCTCCACGAGGAGTCCCGGCTCGCCGAGGCCGAGGGCATCGCCCGCTTCGTCACCGCCCACTGAACGATCTCGGTGGTTGAGGTGTGAGGGCCGCTAGGCCCGAGCCTCGAAACCACCTGCGGCCGCGAACACGTCCGGATCGAGGTCCAACCGGAAGATCGTGCCGGCGCACGTCAGGCCGGCGGCCTCGAGGGTGACCCGCGAGGCCCAGTTCTTCCACCAGCAGCCGGCCACCGGCGTACGTCCCTGGGCCAGCACGTCCCGGGCCGTCAGCGCCAGGATCGAGCTGCCGAGGCCGCGGCGGCGCAGCGCCGGGTCGACGTACATGCCGATGTCGACGACGTCGTCGGCCAGCACGTGCCGGACGTGCACGGCGATGCCCGCCTCGGCCTCGTCGAGCACGGCGATGGACAGGCCGTTGCCGTCGAGGAGCTGCCCGTACTCGTCCTGGAAGCCCGTGGACTCCAGCCACGGCAGGTCCTCGGCCGTGGCCGGACGCAGTGACAGCCCGGCCACCGGCTCCCGGAGGTCGTCGCGGTCGAGCAGCCGGAACTGGTAGGCCTGCGAGGCGATCCCGGTCGCGAACGCGCCGAGCACGGCGAGGTGGTGGGCGTCCCAGGACGCGACGTACGCCGTCCGCGCGCCGGACTCGCGCAGCACCACCTCGGCCACCTGACGGTCGTGCCGCCGGGCCGCCGGTGACAACGTCAACAGGCTGAGCCCGTCATCGGTCCAACCCGTCACTCCGACGGCCTCGCCGTCGACCACGACGCAGCGGTGCTCGCCCTCGAGCCAGTGGTCGGCCATGAACGAGTCGCCGCTCCAGTCGAGCGAGCAGCTGGTGGGCCTCCACGGCCGTGCGGACGTCGGCCGGCGAGATCGCGTCGAGCCGGATCTCGACGTCGGAAGAGATCACGAGTCGAAACCCAAGCCCAGCCTGTCGAGGGTCCGCAACCAAGGTATTGCGACGACCGCCGTTGCGGTCGGCGGCGGCGAGCGACCAGCGCGTCAGCTGGACCCCGGTGAACGCGAACGGCTCGGGCGGGAAGGGCAGCGGCTTGCTGCGCACCATCTCCAGCGCGGTCCGCTCGGTCTCGCGCCCGTCGAGCAGGTCCAGCATCACGTTGGCGCCGAACCTGGTGGCGCCGACGCCGAGGCCGGTGTAGCCGAGCGCGTACGCCGCGCGGCCGGCGTACGCCGTGCCGTAGAACGCGAAGAACCGCGTGCAGGTGTCGATGGCGCCGCCCCACTGGTGGCTGAACCGCAGCCCCTCGAGCTGGGGGAAGGTCTCGAAGAACTGGCGCGCCAGCAGGTCGAACGTCGCCGGCCGGTGGTCGAGCTGGCCGGAGATCCGGCGGCCGAAGTGGTAGATCGCGTCGTAGCCGCCCCAGAGGATCCGGTTGTCCGGCGTCAGCCGGTAGTAGTGGAACTGGTTGCCGCAGTCGTCGATGCCCTGCCGGTGCCGCCAGCCGATCGAGGCCAGCTGCTCGGCCGACAGCGGCTCGGTCATCAGCGCGTAGTCGTAGACCGGCACCGTGTGCCAGCGCACCCGCTTCACGAGCGAGGGGAACGCGTTGGTGCCGAGGGCGACCCGCCCCGCACGCACGGTGTGCCCGGACGCCGTCCGCACCACCATCCCGGAACCGTCCTTGTCCAGGTCCGCGACGTGCGTGTCCTCGTGGATCCGCACGCCGAGGCGCTCGGCGGCGTCGGCGAGCCCCCAGGCCAGCCGGGCCGGGTCGACCAGGGCGTTGTCGTCGCGGGTCCAGAGCCCGGCGAGGTACGTCGGCGAGTCGACCTCCGCGCGGATCGCCTCGCGGTCGAGGTACTCGCCCTCGCCCGCCAGACCGGCCTCCTGCAGCCACGCCACCTGGTGCGGCTCGGTCGCGACCGACAGCGAGCCGGTCAGCTCGAAGTCGCAGTCGATGCCGTAGCGGCCGACCGACGACTCGAGCTCGGTGAGGTTCTGCCGGCCGAGCCGCTCGAGGGTGTCGATCTCGTCGGGGAACCGCTGCTCGCCGTTGTCCTTGCCGTGGGTCAGCGACGCCGAGCAGAAGCCGCCGTTGCGCCCGGACGCCGCCCAGCCGATGCGCTGGGCCTCGAGCAGCACCACCTCGCGACCGGGGTCACGCTCCTTGGCCAGGACGGCGGTCCAGAGCCCGGAGTAGCCGCCCCCGACGACGACGAGGTCGGCCGTGGTGTCGGCGTCCAGGGCCGGACGCGGCGCGGGACGCAGCGGCGAGTCGAGCCAGGCGGAGGTGGGCGCGGCGTCGGCGAGCGCCGGGTGCGGGCGTGTCATCGGTGCTCACCGTAGGGGGTGCCCCCTCGGTGTCGACCAGTTCGCTGGTTGAGGAAGGCGCGCCAGCGCCTGTCTCGAAACCACGTGAGCGAACAGGCGTGCTGCGGGTCGCCGGGTTTCGTGACGGGATCGCCTCCTCAACCAACGGCAGCGCGCGGACGGCGTACCGCCAGCACCAGCACGGCCGCCGGCACCATGGCCGCGGCCACGACGTACAGCGAGTCGAGGGTGCCGACCTCGTTGCCCACGAACCCGAGCAGGGGCGGGCCGGCGAGGAACGCGCCGTACCCGATCGTCGAGACCACCGAGACCCGCCGGGCCGCGCGGCGCGGGTCGTCGGCCGCGGCGCTCATGCCGACCGGGAAGCCCAGGGCCGCGCCCAGGCCCCAGACCACGATGCCGACCGCGGCCAGCACGGGGTCGCTGCTGACGATGACGGTCAGCAGGCCGACGAACGCGGCCGCCGCCGACGCGAGCAGCACCGGCACCCGGCCGAAGCGGTCCAGCGCGACCGGGCCGACCAGCCGGCCGGTCGTCATCGCGGTCACGAACAGCGCGAAGCCGGCCACCCCGACCCAGTGCCGGGCGGCGTAGCCGTCGACCAGGGCGAGGGCGAGCCAGTCGTTGGCCGAGCCCTCGGCCAGCGTGAACGCCAGCACCATCGCGCCGATGGCCAGCGTGCGTGGCTCCAGCCAGGCCGAGCGTTCGTTGGCCGCCATCTCCTCCTCGTCGGGCACCCGGGCGACCAGGAACGCCCGGACGGCGACGAGTGCGGCGACCAGGGTGGCGACGCCCACCACCATGAAGTGCAGCGGCAGCGGCACCGCGAGCTTGGCCGCCACCACGCCGATCCCGGCCCCGCCGATCGAGCCGAAGCTCCAGCCGGCGTGGAACCGCGGCAGCACCGTGCGGCCCAGGTGGCGCTCGACCTCGGCGCCCTCGACGTTCATGGCGACGTCCCAGACCGCCGTACCGAACCCGTAGCAGCCGAGGCCGGCGGCGACGACCGGCTCCGCCTCGAGGCCGGAGACACCGAGCGCGACGATGCCCATGCCCAGGGTGGACAGCACGGCGCCCCCGCGCACCACGCCGGCCGCGCCGAAGCGCTCGATCAGCCTCCCGCTCGCGGGCAGGCCCAGCAGGGAGCCGACCGAGATGGACAGGAGCAGCAGGCCGAGCGCGCCGTTGGAGAGGTCCAGCCGCTCGCGCAGGTCGGGCACCCGCGAGAACAGGGTGGCGAAGTTGAGCCCGTTGAGGATGAAGACCGCGGCCACCGCGTTGCGGGCGAGGATGACCGTCCCAGGCTCGATCACGCGCTCGGTCACAGGTGCTGGGCCGCGCTGGGTGGGGCGGCTTCGAGCCAGGCCTGGAAGCCCATCAGGGCCTCCTGGCTCATCGCGAGCTCGACGTCACCGGCGCTGGAGGTGCAGCGGATCACGACGTGGTCGGGGTACAGCGAGAGCTGCTCGACCCCTCCGGGCTCGCGCCGGTCGACGTACGTGAGGTCGCCGCGTTGCCAGACCTGGTGCGGGCGCGGGTTGAGCGAGAAGATCCGGAACCACTCCAGCGTCGAGCTCGTGTAGCGGCCGAGGCCCAGAACCCAACCGCGCCCGACCTTGGCGGTCCGGGCGCGGTGGCTGAGCTCGAAGGTGCCGCCACGGCGGGCGAGCACCCTGCGGCGCACGATCAGGGCGATGCCGTAGAGGAGGACGATGCCCAGCACAATCCCAGCCGCGTCGAGCAGCAGCTGCCAGACCGGCATCGTCGACCTTTCCGGAGAGCCTCGAAGGCCTCATCGTGACGGGATCAGGACCCGCCGTCCGCGCCCTCGTCGCGTGCCTTGCGCTCCTCGAGCAGGCGCTTGGCCTCCTCGTACGAGCTCTCGTGGGAGAGCTCGGCGTACTCGCAGAGCAGACGGACCTGGTTGTTGGCCACCGAGAGGAACCCGCCGTCGACGGCGGCCACCCAGTGACCGTCGTCGACCGTGCGTACGTCGACCTGGCCGGCCGCCAGCACCGACATGATCGGCTGGTGGTTGGCCATGATCCCGATCTCGCCGGCGAGGGTCCGGGCGTTGACCACGGTCGCCTCGCCGGACCAGACCTCACGGTCGGCCGCGACGAGGGATACCTGCATCGTGTTCGCCATCGCTCAGAGGCCCTTCTGGATCTCGTCCCACTTGCGCTCGACGTCGTCGAGACCGCCGCACATGAAGAACGCCTGCTCGGCCACGTGGTCGTAGTCGCCGTCGGCGATCTTGTTGAACGCCTCGACGGTCTCCGCAACGGGGACCGTCGAGCCCTCGAGGCCGGTGAACTGCTTGGCGACGTAGGTGTTCTGCGAGAGGAACCGCTGGATGCGGCGCGCCCGCGACACGATGATCTTGTCCTCCTCGGAGAGCTCGTCGACACCGAGGATCGCGATGATGTCCTGGAGCTCCTTGTTGCGCTGGAGGATCTGCTTGATGCGGATCGCGCAGTTGTAGTGGTCGGCCCCGATGTACTGGGCGTCGAGGATCCGCGAGGTCGACGTCAGCGGGTCCACGGCCGGGTAGATGCCGAGCGACGCGATCTCTCGGGAGAGCTCGGTCGTGGCGTCGAGGTGCGCGAACGTGGTCGCCGGCGCCGGGTCGGTGTAGTCGTCGGCCGGCACGTAGATCGCCTGGAGCGAGGTGATCGAGTGACCGCGCGTCGAGGTGATCCGCTCCTGGAGCGTGCCCATCTCGTCGGCCAGGTTGGGCTGGTAGCCCACCGCGGACGGCATCCGGCCCAGCAGGGTGGAGACCTCGGAGCCGGCCTGGGTGAACCGGAAGATGTTGTCGATGAACAGCAGCACGTCCTGGTTCTGCACGTCGCGGAAGTACTCCGCCATCGTCAGCGCCGAGAGCGCCACCCGCAGCCGGGTGCCCGGCGGCTCGTCCATCTGGCCGAACACCAGGGCGGTCTGCCCGATGACGCCGGCCTCCTCCAT
Organism: uncultured Actinomycetota bacterium; assembly: GCA_963839565.1. Taxonomy (GTDB): domain Bacteria; phylum Actinomycetota; class Actinomycetes; order Propionibacteriales; family Nocardioidaceae; genus Nocardioides. Next base: position 189,011 of record CAWIVR010000019.1, read on the forward strand.
CTCCACGATCAGGTCGTTGCCCTCGCGGGTGCGCTCGCCGACCCCGGCGAACACCGACACACCACCGTGGTCACGGGCGACGCGCGCGATCATCTCCTGGATCAGCACGGTCTTGCCCACGCCGGCGCCGCCGAACAGGCCGATCTTGCCGCCCTGCACGTAGGGGGTGAGCAGGTCGATGACCTTGATGCCGGTCTCGAACATCTCGGTCTTCGACTCGAGCTGGTCGAACGCCGGCGCCTTGCGGTGGATGCCCCAGCGCTCCTTGACGTCGAGCTTCTCGCCCTCCTCGAGGTTCAGGCACTCGCCGAGGGTGTTGAACACGCGGCCGAGGGTCGCGTCACCCACGGGGACGGTGATCGGGCCGCCGGTGTCGGTCACCAGCGCGCCGCGCACCAGGCCGTCGGTCGGCTGGAGGGAGATCGCCCGGACCATGCCGTCGCCGATGTGCTGGGCGACCTCGAGCGAGAGCGTCTTGGTCTCCTCGAGGATGGTCAGCTCGGTCTCGAGCAGGTTGTACATCTCGGGCATCGAGTCGGCCGGGAACTCGATGTCCACGACCGGGCCGATGACGCGGGCGATCCGGCCGGTGCTCCCGGTGCCCGACTGGGTCTGGGTGTCTTCAACAGTGGCAGTCATGTCTTCTCAACTCTTCCGTGGCTAGTCGGCGGCGGCGTTGGCGTCGGCCAGCGCGTTCACGCCACCGACGATCTCGCTGATCTCCTGGGTGATGCCGGCCTGGCGGGCCTGGTTGGCGATCTGGGTGTACTTCTTGATGAGCTCTTCGGCGTTGTCGGTCGCCGACTTCATGGCCTTCTGGCGGGCCGCCAGCTCGGACGCCGATGCCTGGAGCAGGGCGAAGAAGATCCGGCTCTGGACGTACTTCGGCAGCAGCTCGTCGAGCACGCTCTGCGGCGACGGCTCGAACTCGTACAGCGGCAGCACCTCGTCGTCCTCGGGCTTCGACTCGCCCTCGACGACCTCGAGCGGCAGCATCCGCACGGTGTGCGGCTCCTGCACCAGCATCGAGCGGAACTGCGTGTAGACGAGGTGCACCTCGTCGACGCCGTCCTCGGAGTCGGTGTCGGCCACGAACGCGCCGATCAGCGCCTCGCCGATGGCCCGGGCGTTCTCGTAGCGAGGCTGGTCGGAGAAGCCCGTCCAGGTCTCCCGGACCGGCCGGCTGCGGAAGCGGTAGTACGCCTCGCCCTTGCGACCCGTGATGAAGGTGACGACCTCCTTGCCCTCCGCGCGCAGCCGCTCGGCGAGCCGCTCGGCCTCCTTGAGCACGCTGGAGGAGTAGGCGCCCGCGAGACCGCGGTCGCTCGTCACGATCAGCACGGCGGCCCGGCGCGGGTTCTCCGGCTCCGTGGTCAGCGGGTGCTTGACGTTGGAGTAGGTCACCAGCGCCGAGACCGCCCGCGTGAGCTCACGAGCGTAGGGAGCGGCCTGCTGGGCCCGCTGCTGCGCCTTGATGATGCGGGACGCAGCGATGAGCTCCATGGCGCGCGTGATCTTCTTGGTGGACTCCACCGACTTGATCCGCGCGCGGTACTCGCGCAGCGATACGGCCATGTGCGGCTCAGCCCCGCTTCTGCTTGACGATCGTCTCCTGCTCGAGCTCCTCGTCGGGCAGGGCCTCGGCCGGCGCCTCGTGGCCGACCTTGATGGACTCGCCCTCCGAGGTCTCGAACTGGTCGAGGAACTTGTCGTACGCCGACTCCGCCTTGGCGGCGGCGTCGTCCTCGAACTTCTGCGACTCGCGGATGCCGTCGAGCAGGTCGGCGTGCGAGCGGCGCAGGAAGTCGAGGAACTCGTTCTCGAAGCGCAGCACGTCGCCGGTCGGCACCCGGTCGAGCTTGCCGGTCGTCCCCAGCCAGAGCGAGATCACCATCTCCTCGAGCGGGTACGGCGAGTACTGCGGCTGCTTGAGCAGCGCCATCAGGCGCTGGCCCCGGTCGAGCTGCTGGCGGGAGGCCGCGTCGAGGTCGGAGGCGAACATCGCGAACGCCTCCATCGCGCGGAACTGCGCCAGGTCGACCTTCAGCGAGCCGGTCACCGACTTCATGGCCTTGGTCATCGCGTTGCCGCCCACGCGCGAGACCGACACGCCGACGTCGATCGCCGGGCGCTGGTTGGCCGCGAACAGGTCGGACTGCAGGAAGATCTGGCCGTCGGTGATCGAGATGACGTTGGTCGGGATGTACGCCGACACGTCGTTGGCCTTGGTCTCGATGATCGGCAGGCCGGTCATCGAGCCCGCGCCCAGGGCGTCGGACAGCTTGGCGCAGCGCTCGAGCAGGCGGCTGTGCAGGTAGAACACGTCGCCCGGGTAGGCCTCACGGCCCGGCGGGCGGCGCAGCAGCAGCGACACGGCGCGGTAGGCCTCGGCCTGCTTGGTCAGGTCGTCGAAGATGATCAGGACGTGCTTGCCGTCGTACATCCAGTGCTGGCCGATGGCCGAGCCGGTGTAGGGGGCGAGGTACTTGAAGCCCGCGCTGTCGGACGCCGGTGACGCCACGATCGTGGTGTACTCCAGCGCGCCGGCCTCCTCGAGGGCGCCGCGCACCGAGGCGATGGTCGAGCCCTTCTGGCCGATCGCGACGTAGATGCAGCGGACCTGCTTCTCCGGGTCGCCGGTCTCCCAGTTCTGCTTCTGGTTGATGATCGTGTCGATCGCGATCGTGGTCTTGCCGGTCGAGCGGTCGCCGATGATCAGCTGGCGCTGGCCGCGGCCGATCGGGGTCATCGAGTCGATGGCCTTGATGCCGGTGGCCAGCGGCTCGTGCACCGACTTGCGGTGCATCACGCCGGGCGCCTGGAGCTCGAGGGCGCGGCGGTCGTCGGACGCGATCTCGCCGAGGCCGTCGATCGGGGTGCCGAGCGGGTCGATGACCCGGCCCATGAAGCCGTCGCCCACGGGGACCGAGAGGATCTCGCCCGTACGGCGGACCGTCTGGCCCTCCTCGATCTTGTCGAAGTCACCGAGGACCACGACGCCGATCTCGCGGGTGTCGAGGTTCAGGGCGATGCCCAGGGTGCCGTCCTCGAACTCCAGCAGCTCGTTGGCCATCGCCGAGGGCAGGCCGGCGACGCGCGCGATGCCGTCGGCGCACTCGGCGACGGTGCCGACCTCTTCGCGGCTCGCCGCCGACGGCTTGTAGTCGTCGACGTACTTCTGGAGCGCGTCCCGGATCTCCTCCGGACGAATCGAGAGCTCCGTCATCTCTGTTGCCTCTTCCCTGGTGATGTTGCGGGTGCTGTCGTCTTGGGGTGCGGTGCTGCCGTGCGTTATCCGGCGATGCGCCGGCGGGCGTTGTCGAGCTTGGAGGCGACGCTGCCGTCGATGACGTCGTCGCCGATCTCGACGCGAAGTCCGCCGATCAGGTCCTTGTCCTCGACGACGTGCAGGTGCACGGTCGCGGCGTACGCCTTGCCGAGGGCCTGGGTGAGCCGGGTGATCTCGGTCGTGCCCAGCGGGCGTGCGGTGTGCACGACCGCGAGGAGCTCGTCCTGCACGTCGGCCGCGACGCGCTGGATCGTGTCCAGCGCGCGACCGAACGGCTCGCTGCTGCGCACGGCCTGACCGACGAGGCGCTGCGTGGAGTCGAGCACCTTGCCGTCGAGCACCGAGGACAGGAGCGCGGCCTTGTCGTCGGGGGTGCGCGCCGGGTCGGACAGGACGTCGCGCAGGTCGGGGTTGGCGTCGATGAGCTGGCCCACCGCGAACAGCTCGTCGCTGACCCGCGGACCCTGGGCACCGGCCGAGCGGACCAGCGCCTGGATGCCGAGCTCCTCGAGCACGCCGGCCAGGTCACGGGAGCTGGTCCAGCGCTGCTGGACGGCCTCCTTGACCAGGGCGAGCGTCGGGTCGCCGACCTTGCCGCCGAACACGCTGGTCGGCCAGGCCTGCCTTGGCCTCGCCCTCCACGGAGCCGTCCGTGAAGACCCGCCGCAGCGCCGGCTCGGACCTCAGCACGCCGGCCACCGCGAGCAGCTGGTCGCCCAGCGTCGCGGTGTCCTGGAGCGTGCCGGAGCCGACCTTCGACGCCAGCTCGGCGCGGGCCTCCGCTGAGGCGCCTCGGAGCATCAGCCGGCCCCGTTCTGGCTGGAGCCGGTGCTGGCCGCGGCCTTGGAGGTCTCGAGGGCATCCAGGTCGGCCAGGAAGCGGTCGACCACGCGGCCGCTGCGCTCGTCGTCCTCGAGGCTCTCGCCCACGATCCGGCCCGCGAGCGTGGTGGCCAGCGTGCCCACCTCGGCCCGCAGCGACGCGACGGCCTGCTGCCGCTCGGCGGCGATCTGCGTGTGTGCGCCGTCGATGATGCGCGCCTTCTCGCTCTCGCCCTGCTGCCGCATCTCGGACACGATCTGGGCGCCCTGCTCGCGAGCCTCCTCGCGGATCCGGGCCGCCTCGTGCCGCGCGTCGGCGATCTGCGCCTTGAACTCCGCCTCGGCGGCGTTGGCGTCGGCGCGAGCCTTGTCGAGGTCGGCGAACTCCTTGCGGATCGCCTCCTGGCGGTTCGTCATCGCCCGGTTGATCGGCGGGATGACGTACTTGGCCAGCAGGTAGAACAGCAGCGCGAACGCCGCGAGCTCGACGAGGAACGTTGCGTTCGGCACGAGGAAGTTGCTCTCGGTCTCGGCCATCGGCACGAGCTGAGCCACCACGCCTGTCATCGCTGGATCACTTTTTCTGGTCCTTTGCCTGGATGTTCTGTGTCCTACCGAACCTCGGGTGAGGTCAGGACAGGACGAAGACGAACATCGCCATGAAGGCGAGGTTGATGAAGAACATCGCCTCGACCAGACCGACCGTCAGGAAGAAGATCGTCTGGAGACGGCCCTGCGCCTCGGGCTGGCGGGCGACGCCCTGGATGTAGGACGAACCGGCCAGACCGTCACCGACACCGGCGCCGATCGCGCCACCGGCGAGGGCGATGCCACCGCCGACGAATGCGCCGGCGAGCTGGACGGCCTCATCACTTACTGCCATGGGAAATGCCTCTCCACTTGTTTGCTGTTGGTCGTGCTACGTGGGTCGTAGCCGTGCCCGATCGACGCTGTCGTTCGATCAGTGCACGAGTGCGGGGGTCTTGCTGTCTTCGTTCTCGTGCTGGTCCTCGGCGTGCTCCTCGTCGTCGTGCTCGTCGTGGCCGGCTCCGGCCATGGCGAAGTACAGGACGGCAAGCAACGCGAAGATGAAGGCCTGGATGCCGCCGATGAACATGTCGAAGGCCTTCCAGAGGATGTTGGGCAGCCAGGCGGCCCAGATCGGGATCAGCCCGATCAGCGCCAGCATGATGCCGCCGGCGAAGATGTTGCCGAAGAGACGGAGGGCCAGCGTGATCGGCTTGACCAGCTCTTCGAGGATGTTCAACGGCAGCAGGACCGGGAACGGCTCCATGAAGTGGCTGAAGTAGCCCTTGACGCCCTTCGTCCGGATGCCGTAGACCCACACGCTGACGATCGTGATCGCCGCGAGCGCGTAGGTGAGGTTGGTGTCGGCGGTCGGGGCGGCGAGCAGGTGGGGCCCGTCCTCGTTGAGCTTGCTCGGGACCAGCTCGAGCCAGTTCGCGATCAGGATGAAGAAGAACAGCGAGATCGCGAGCGGGGCGACGTACGGGTGCACGCGGCCCAGGTTGTCCTCGACCTGGCGGTTGACCTCGCCGACGACGCTCTCCCAGATCAGCTGGAGCTTGGACGGGACGTGGTCGTGGGGCTTGGCGAGCCTCGAGCGCAGGATGAGAGCCCATGATCAGGACGATCGCGCCGGCCACCAGGGTCGAGAAGATCGTGTCGATGTTGAACGTCATGCCGGCGAACTCACGCTGGACGTGGTGACCGATCTCGATGCCGCTGCCGCTCTCCTCCTCGGCGCCCTCGGCGAACGGGAAACCGGTGATCAGGGTCGCGATGAGCCCGTTGGTCATCCTTGCTTCAGCTCCTTCAGGAGGGGCAGCCCGGTCATGACCAGGGCGATGAGTCGGAAGATGGCCAGGCCCAGCAGGAGGCCGATGCCGTTGGGCCAGAAGACGACGGCCGCGCCGACGGCGACGATGGTGAGCATGCCGAGACGCAGCAGGGTCGAGGCGACCATCTGACCGCGGGTGGGCTCGGCGCCCGAGGTGATGATGCGCAGCAGCCAGTGCTCGGTCATCAGGTGGTTGGCCAGGCCGAGCAGGACGCCGCCCGCGATGCAGCCGGCGAGCTCCCACTCACCGAACTGGCCGGCGATCCAGTACGTCGCCACGACCATCACGACGGCCACCAGGATGGTCTTCTTCTGGTCGCGCAGGACGCGCCACAGGCTCGCCTTCTCGGCGCGCGGGCGCCGGACCGGTGTCAGCCGAGGCGTCCGACATCGGCTGGGTCACACCCTCGGTCATGTTCAGAGATTCGTGCATCGGACCACCTCATGACGAGCCCGGGTCTCGCAGAGCGGAGCGGACCTTGGCCCAGAAGCCGACGGCGCCGGCGACCATGCCGAGCGCGATGCCGATGAGCGTGAAGGCCGGGGACGTGTCGGCGGCCTGGTCGAGCACGTAGCCGAGCGCCGTGCCGGCGACGACGCAGCCGGCGAGCAGCCCGCCGAGCCCGATGAGGTCGCGGCCACGCAGGTCATTCGAAGGGTCACGCGATGAGGCCCCGCGTGAGCCGTCATCGGCCATCCACCCAGATCGCTTCCGTCGAGGACGTCGGTGCCACCGGCGAGCGCTCCCCCGACGGCCGGCGTCTGCGCGAAAGTACCACAGCGCGACGCACCCCTGACGCGGCCCGGGAAGGGGCCGGCAATGGTCCTGGGGCGGGGCTTCGACATCATCGGTCGGCGGCCAATCTGGTCGTCGGTCGGGGTGCTTGTGAAAACTAGCACAAAGTCCGGGAGGCGTGCGATTCGGGTCCTGCCCACCCTATGCAGAGGCCTCTCAGGGCCGGTCAGGGGGTGACCGCGTCGCTGCTCTCGCGGTCGAGCAGCGCGGGCTTCTTGACCACCGGGAGCACGAAGGTCATCAGCACGGTGAGCGCGAACATGATGGCGAGCGCACCCCACATCAGCGGGCCGGTGTAGAGGCTCGCGAGCACCATGCCGAAGGCGATCAGGGCCGCCCACATCCACATGATCAGCACGGCCCGGCGCTGCGAGTGCCCGATCTCCAGCAGGCGGTGGTGCAGGTGCTGCTTGTCCGGGGCCATCGGGGAGCGGCCGGCCCGCGTCCGGCGGATGACCGCGAGCACCAGGTCGGCGAGCGGCACCACCAGGATCGCGAGGGGCAGCAGCACGGGCAGCAGGGTCACCAGGAAGCTGGCCTGGGAGCCCATCGCGCCCTTGCTGATCTCCTCGGGGTTGAACTGGCCGGTGAGCGTGATGGCGCTGGCCGAGAGCACCAGACCGATGAGCATCGACCCGCTGTCGCCCATGAACACACGCGCCGGGCTGAAGTTGTGCGGAAGGAAGCCGATGCACGCGCCGGCCAGCATCGCCGACAGCAGCGCCCCGGTCGTGGCCACGGACTGGTCGTTGAAGCGCGTCACCTGGTAGCAGAACGCGAAGAACGCGAGCGCGCCGATGCACACCACCCCCGCAGCCAGCCCGTCGAGACCGTCGACGAAGTTCACCGCGTTGACGGTCGCGACCACGATGAACACCGTCAGCAGCGCACCCTGCGCCGGGTCGATGATGAACTGGGTGTCGTTGCTGCTGAAGTAGATGTACTGCACGTTCTGGAAGACCAGGAAGCCCGCCGCCAGGATCTGCCCGCCGAGCTTGGTCAGGGCGTCGAGCTCGAAGAGGTCGTCGAGGGTGCCGACGGCGCAGATCAGCGCGCCGGCGATGAGCACCACGCCGGCGTCGCGGAAGACGAACGCGTCGCTGCGGCTGGACAAGAACGGCAGCTCGCGAGCGAGGAAGTACGCCGCGACGAGGCCGCCGAGCATCGCCAGCCCGCCGAGGTACGGGATGGGCTCGGCGTGCACGTCCCGGTCGCGGACCTTGGCCACGGCGCCCGTGCGCAGGGCGATCTCGCGCGCGACGACGGTCAGCAGATAGGTGACGGTCGCCGCCACCATGAAGACCAGGACGTACTCACGCAAGCGGCGCCGCCTAGTCCTCGTCCTCGATGGTCTTGTCCATGTCCTCGAGCGCCTCGTTGAGCTCCTCGAGCGAGATGGCACCCGTCCGCAGCACCTTGCCACGATGGCCGCGCACGTCGACGATCGTCGAGGACGCGCCGCCCGGCGAGGGTCCGTCGTCGATGATCACCGCGACGTGGTCGGCGAGCATCTCCTCGGCCATGTCGGCGTCGACGGCGGCCGGGTGACCGGTGAGGTTCGCCGAGCTGACGGCCATCGGTCCGGTGCGCTCGAGCAGGTCGAGGGCGAGCCGGTGGTCGGGCATCCGCACCGCGACCGTGCCGCGGGTGTCGCCGAGGTCCCACTGGAGGGACGGCTGCTGGTTGCAGACGAGGGTCAGCGGCCCGGGCCAGAAGCGGTCGACGAGCCGGCGGGCGTAGTCGGTGACGCCGGTCGCCAGCGCGTCGAGCGTGGTGGCCGAGCTGATCAGCACCGGCGGGGGCATCTCGCGGCCGCGACCCTTGGCGTCGAGCAGGGACTGCACGGCCTCCGCGTCGAAGGCGTCGGCGCCGATGCCGTAGACCGTGTCGGTCGGCAGCACCACGAGCTCGCCGCGCTGCACGGCCATGCTCGCCGCGGCCAGGGCCTCCTCGCGGGCCTCGAGGGAGTCGGTCGCCATCCGCCGCGCCCCCGTGGGCTCGTCCTCCGTGGGCTCGTCCTCAGTGGGCTCGTCCTCCGAGGGCTCGTCGTCGGGCTCGTCGGTCTGCTCGTCCTCGACCGGAACGTCCAGCGCTTCGTCCTGCCCGTCAGTTGGCACAGGGGTCATCGTGCCAGCCGGGCGGTCACAAATCGCGGACGGCCGGCCAGGTCACGGTGGTCGCGGACGTCGGCCCACCGTCCGGTGGCCGCGAAGACCGCGGGCGCGGACTCGCCCTGGGCGTCGGCGTGCTCCACCCCGACCACTCCCCCGGGCCCGAGCAGCAGGGCGGCGCGGGCCTCGACCACGCGCATCGCGTCCAGGCCGTCGGCGCCGCTCCAGAGCGCGAGGGCCGGGTCGTGGTCGCGGACCTCGAGGGCGACCGACTCCCAGGCGTCGAGCGGGATGTACGGCGGGTTGCTGACGACGACGTCGACGGTGCCGGCGAGCTCGTCGAACGCCGTACCGAGGTCGCCCAGCCTCAGGTCGACGCCCGTCCCGGCGAGGTTGGTGGTCGCCCAGCCGTGCGCCGCCTCGTCCACCTCGACGGCGTGCACACGGGCGTGAGGTACCTCGTCGGCGACGGCCTTGGCGATGGCGCCCGGAGCCCGTCCCGAGGTCGACGACGACCGGCGCGTCGAGGTCGCCGGCCCGCTCGACGGCCCACCCCGCCAGCAGCTCCGTCTCCGGCCGGGGCACGAACACCCCGGGGCCGACGGCCAGCTCGACGTGGCGGAAGTACGCGCGACCGGTCAGGTGCTGCAGCGGCTCGCGGGCGGCCCTGCGGCCGACCAGGGCGTCGTACGTCGCCCGGTCACCGTCGGCGACCTCGTCGACGAGCACGAGGCGGCTGCGGTCGATCTCGAGGACGTGGGCCAGCAGGATCTCGGCGTCGGCCTCGGGGCTGGCGACGCCGGCGTCGGCCAGCCGGCGGACGGCCTCGGCGACGAGCGAGCGCCGCTTCACTCGGCCACGGCCGCCAGTCGGGCCTCGAGGTCGGCCTCGACGGCCGACTCGATCACCGGCTGGAGGTCGCCGTCGAGCACCACGTCGAGGTTGTAGGCCTTGTAGCCGGTGCGGTGGTCGGAGATGCGGTTCTCGGCGTAGTTGTAGGTGCGGATGCGCTCGGAGCGGTCGACGGTGCGGACCTGGCTGCGGCGCGCCTCGCCGGCGGCGGTGTCGGCCTCCTCCTGCGCGGCGGCGAGCAGCCGGGCGCGGAGGATGCGCAGCGCCTGCTCGCGGTTCTGCAGCTGGCTCTTCTCGTTCTGGCAGCTGACCACGATGCCGGTCGGGACGTGGGTGATCCGGACGGCGGAGTCGGTCGTGTTGACGCTCTGGCCCCCGGGTCCGCTGGAGCGGAAGACGTCGATGCGCAGGTCGTTCTCGTCGACCTGGACGTCGACCGGCTCGGCCTCCGGCATCACGAGCACGCCCGCGGCACTGGTGTGCACGCGGCCCTGCGACTCGGTCACCGGCACCCGCTGCACGCGGTGCACGCCGCCCTCGAACTTGAGCAGGGCGTACGGCGCGTGGCCGGGCTCGGGCGTGCCCTTCGCCTTCACCGCGACGGTGACCGACTTGTAGCCGCCGAGGTCGGACTCGGTGGCGTCCAGCACCTCGGTCGTCCAGCCCTGCCGGTCGGCGTACCGGGTGTACATGCGCAGCAGGTCGCCGGCGAACAGCGCCGACTCCTCGCCGCCCTCGCCGGACTTCACCTCGACGATGGCGTCCTTGTCGTCGGTCGCGTCGCGGGGTACGAGCAGCCGGCGCAGCCGTTCGGCGAGCTCCTCGCGGTGCGTGACCATCCGCTCGGCCTCGGCGGCGAAGTCGGGGTCGTCGGCCCCCAGCTCGCGGGCGGCCTCGATGTCGCCGGCCGTCTGCTGCCACTCCCGCCAGGTGGTCACGATGGCGGTGAGCTCGGCGTACCGCTGGTTGAGCTTCTTCGCCAGCCGCGCGTCGGCGTGCGTCTCCGGCTGGGACAGCTGGCGCTCGAGCTCGGCGTGCTCGTCGACCAGCGTGCTCACGGCCTCGAACATGGCGACTTCTCTCGGTGGAGTGGTGGTGACAAATGAACGACGCCGGCCCCGCGGGAAGCGGTGACCGGCGTCGTCGGGAAGCTACTTGGAGTCGGCCTCGGCCTTGTCCTTGGCGTCCTGGGCCGTCTTCTTGGCGTAGCGGGCCTCGAAGCGGGCAACGCGGCCGCCGGTGTCGAGGATCTTCTGCTTGCCGGTGTAGAACGGGTGGCACTGCGAGCACACGTCGGCGTGGATGATGCCGTTCTTCGCGGTGCTCCGCGTCGTGAACGTGGCCCCGCAGGTGCAGGTCACCTCGGTCACGTTGTAGTCCGGGTGGATGTCCTTCTTCATGGTTGTCCTTTCAGGGGCGCCGGGTCGTCGCCGCCCCCGTGGGCGGGACGTGAACCGGTACCGAACAGGCAGAGTTTGCCACTCGTCGTAACGCCGGAGCCAATCGCGGTGTTCCCGCCGCCCTCGTTGGTCGAGGAGGGCGCGCCACCGCCCGTCACGAGACCCGCGAGCAGAGGGCCTCCCGCTACTTCAGACCACTCTGCTGGACCTGCCGCAGGAACTCGATGTTCGTCTGCGACTTCCGCAGCCGACCGAGCAGCAGCTCGAGCGCGGCCTCGGGCTCGAGGTCCGAGAGGGTGCGGCGGAGCTTCCAGACGATCTCGAGCTCCTCGTTGCCCATCAGCATCTCCTCGCGGCGGGTGCCGCTCTGGACCGCGTCGATGGCCGGGAAGAGCCGCTTGTCCGCGAGCTCGCGGCGCAGCCGGATCTCCATGTTGCCGGTGCCCTTGAACTCCTCGAAGATCACCTCGTCCATCCGCGAGTCGCTCTCGATGAGGGCGGTGGCGAGGATGGTGAGCGAGCCGCCGTTCTCGATGTTGCGCGCGGCGCCGAAGAACCTCTTGGGCGGGTACAGCGCGGCCGAGTCCACGCCGCCGGAGAGGATCCGGCCCGAGGCGGGGTTGGCCAGGTTGTACGCGCGACCGAGGCGGGTGATGCCGTCGAGCAGCACGACGACGTCGTGGCCGAGCTCGACCAGCCGCTTGGCCCGCTCGATGGCGAGCTCCGCGACGCCGGTGTGGTCGACCGGCGGGTGGTCGAACGTCGAGGCGATGACCTCGCCCTTGACCGAGCGCTCGAAGTCGGTGACCTCCTCCGGCCGCTCGTCGACGAGCACGACCATCAGGTGGCACTCGGGGTTGTTCTGGGTGATCGAGCTGGCGATCGACTTCAGGATCATCGTCTTGCCGGCCTTGGCCGGGGACACGATCAGGCCGCGCTGGCCCTTGCCGATCGGCGCCGCGATGTCGATGACCCGGCCGATCAGGTTGTCCGGCCCGGTCTCCAGGCGCAGCCGCTCGGTCGGGTACAGCGGCGTCAGCTTCTCGAACTCCAGCCGGTGCTTGGAGGAGTCCGGGTCGGCGCCGTTGACGGCGTCGATGCGCACCATCGGGTTGAACTTCTCGCGGCGCTCGCCCTCGCGGGGCTGGCGCACCTGGCCGACGATCGCGTCGCCGCGCCGCAGCCCGTACTTGCGCACCATCGACAGCGAGACGTACACGTCCTCGGTGCCGGGCAGGTACCCGCTGGTCCGCACGAAGGCGTAGTTGTCGAGGACGTCGAGGATGCCGGCGGCCGGCACGAGGACGTCGTCGTCGAGGATCGTGGTGTCGGGCTCGTTGCGCGGGCTGCGGCCCTGCTGGCCGCCGCCCTGCTGGCCCTGCGGCTGGCCGCCCTGGGGGCCCTGCCCGCTCTGGCTGCCCTGGGTGCCCGTGGTGCGGTCGCGGTCGCGGCCCCGGCGGCGACGGTTGCGACGGCTGCCGCCCTCCGTGTCGGCCTGACCCTGCTGGGGCTGCTGGCCCTGCTGGTTCTGGTTGCGGTTCTGGTCCTGCTGGCGGTTCTGGTCCTGCTGGCGGTTCTGGTCCTGCTGGCGGCGCTCCTCGCGGGGCTCCTCGGACCGGGACTCCGCCGGCTTCTCGGCCTGCTCAGACTGGGCCTGCCGCTGCGCCTTGTCCTTCTTCCGGTCCTTCTTCGAGCCGCCCGACTGACCACCCGACTGATCACTCGACGGGGCCTCCGCCTGGCGCTCCGGACGCTCGTCCGCGGCCGGAGCCGGCTCGGCCGGCGGCTGCCGTCTTCTGGCGACTCGGCTGGCCACCCGACTGGCCACCCGATTGGGCCGCCTTGATCGCCTCGACCAGCTGCGGCTTCTTCATGGAGCCGGCGCCGCTGATGCCGAGGCCACCCGCCATCGCCTTCAGGTCGGCGACGAGCATGGTGCTGAGCCCACCACTGCGCTTCTTCGGCGCGGGGCTGGTGGGTTCGTTGGTTTCCGTCACGTGAGGTCCTTCCCACGTCAGTGCCGTCCGGCAGACGCCGTCGGCTTGTGCCGGTGACCGGCACGAGAGAGATGAGAGTGCGTCGAGGTCCGGGTCAGGGACGTCCGGGGCCCTCGGACGCGGCGCCAACCCTAGCACCCGGTCAGAGCCGTTGTACGCCGACCCGATCGACTCCGAGGAGGTGCGAGGTCCAGCCCTCGGGGCAGTGCCCCAGGACGTCGTCGGCGGAGGGCAGCTCGGGGACGCCGTCGGCGACGAAGGCGAGCACCGTCGGGCCGCCTCCGGAGACGACCGCCGGCACCCCGTCGCCCCGCAGCGCGTCGACGAGGGCGAGCGAGCCGGGCATGGCGGGTCGGCGGTACTCCTGGTGCAGGTAGTCGCGGGTGGCGGCCAGCAGGTGCCGGGGCTCGGAGCCGAGGGCCGCGACGAGGAGCGCCGCCCGGCCGGCGTCGGCCGCGGCGGCCGCGTGCGGCACGGCGTGGGGCAGCAGCCCGCGGGCCAGCTCGGTGGACAGGGCGTGGGGCGGGACGAGGACGACCACCCGTACGCGTTCGTCGACGGGCGCGGGGACGGCGTACCAGCTCGTCGCCTCGCGGCCCGAGATCGTGAAGCCGCCCAGCACGGCCGGGGCGACGTTGTCGGGGTGGCCCTCGAGGTCGGCGGCGATGTGGATCAGCTCGTCGTCGGGGAGCCGGTCCTCCCCCACCAGCGCCCGGGCCAGGCCGAGCCCGCCGACGATCGCGGCGGACGACGAGCCGAGGCCGCGCGCGTGCGGGATGACGTTGCGGCAGTGCAGCCGGATGCCGGGCGGCGCGACCCCCATGGCGGCGAAGCCGGCCCACATCGCCCGCACCACCAGGTGGCTCTCGTCGAGGGCGATCGTGCCCGCGCCCTCGCCGTCGACCTCGACGACCAGCCCGTCGTCGATCACCTCGGCGGTGAGCTCGTCGTGCAGGTCCAGGGCCAGGCCGAGGGAGTCGAAGCCCGGCCCGAGGTTGGCCGACGTGGCCGGCACGGAGACCCGTACCGGACCGGCGACGAAGGTCATGTGGAGATCCGCTCGAGCCCGGCGGCCTCGGCGGCGGCCGTGACGTCGGCGTCGACCACGACGTCGACCACCGAGCCGAACCCCTCGAGCGCGGTGGCGGTGTCCTTGAGCCCGTGGCCGGTGACGGTCACGACGACCGTGCTGCCGACGTACGACTCGCGCTGCGCGATGTCCTGCAGCATCCCGGCGATGCCGGCGGCCGAGGCCGGCTCGACGAAGACGCCGTCGCGTGAGGCGAGCTCCTTCTGGGCGGCCAGGATCTGCGCGTCGGAGACGGACTCGAACCGTCCGCCGGACTCGTCGCGCGCCTCCTCGGCGAGCTTCCACGAGGCGGGGTTGCCGATCCGGATCGCGGTGGCCTTGGTCTCGGGGTCGGGGAACGGCTCGCCGGTCACCAGCGGGGCCGCGCCCTCGGCCTGGAAGCCGCGCATCACCGGCCGCTTCGTGGCGCGGCCGAGCGCCTCGTACTGCCGGTAGCCGAGCCAGTACGCCGAGATGTTGCCGGCGTTGCCGACCGGCAGCAGGTGGTAGTCGGGGGCGTCGCCGAGGAAGTCGACGATCTCGAACGCCGCGGTCTTCTGCCCCTCGAGCCGGGCCGGGTTCACCGAGTTCACCAGCGCGACCGGGTAGTGCCAGGCCATCTCGCGGGCCATCCGCAGGCAGTCGTCGAAGTTGCCGCGGACCATGATCACCTGGGCGCCGTGCATCAGCGCCTGCGCCATCTTGCCGGCGGCGATCTTGCCCTCGGGCACGAGCACGAGCGGCTTGAGGCCGGCCCGGGCGGCGTACGCCGCCATCGACGCCGAGGTGTTGCCGGTCGACGCGCAGACCACGGCCTCGGCGCCCTCGGCCAGCGCGCAGGAGATCGCGGTCGTCATGCCGCGGTCCTTGAAGGAGCCGGTCGGGTTGTCGCCCTCGACCTTGAGCCAGACCTCGCCGCCGGTCAGTCCGGACAGCCAGGCGGAAGGTACGAGCGGGGTGCCGCCCTCGCGCAGCGTGATCGCGGGGACGCCGGCGGGGATGTCGAGCAGCTCGCGGTACTCCTCGATGACGCCGCGCCACTGGTGCGGAGCCGGCCTCACTCGTCGCCGCCCTCGACGCGCATCACCGACGTGACCTCGCGGACGATGTCCATGTCGCGCAGCGCGGCGACGGTGGCCGAGAGCTGGGCGTCGGTGGCCTGGTGGCTGACCACGACGAGCTGGGCGTCCGCGCCGCGGCCCTCCTGGCGCACGGTCTGGATGGAGACGCCGTGGTCGGCGAACGCGGTCGCGACCGAGGCGAGGACACCGGCGCGGTCGTCGACGTCGATGGCCACGTGGTAGCGGGTGACGGTCTCCCCCATCGGCAGCACGCGACGGTCGGCGTACGCCGACTCGCCCGCGCCGCGGGTGCCGGCCAGGCGGTTGCGGGCCACGGTGACGAGGTCGCCCAGCACGGCGCTTGCGGTGGGCGCACCGCCGGCGCCCGGGCCGTAGAACATCAGCTGGCCCGCGGCCTCGGACTCGACGAAGACCGCGTTGAAGGCCTCGCGCACCGACGCCAGCGGGTGCGACCTCGGGATCATCGCGGGGTGCACGCGGACGGCGACCGCGTCGCCGCTGAGCTCGGCGATGGCGAGCAGCTTGACGACGCTGTCCATGTCCCGCGCCGACGCGACGTCGGCGGCCGTCACCTCGCTGATGCCCTCGCGGTGCACGTCGGCGGCGGTGACGCGGGTGTGGAAGGCGAGGCTGGCCAGGATCGCGGCCTTGGCGGCGGCGTCGAACCCCTCGACGTCGGCGGTCGGGTCGGCCTCGGCGTACCCGAGCTCCTGCGCCTCCTCGAGGGCCTCGTTGAAGCCCGCCCCCGAGCTGTCCATCCGGTCGAGGATGAAGTTGGTGGTGCCGTTGACGATGCCGAGCACCCGGGTGACGCGGTCGCCCGCGAGGCTCTCGCGCAGCGGCCGCAGGATCGGGATCGCGCCGGCGACGGCGGCCTCGTAGTAGAGGTCGCGCTCGGCCTTGTCCGCCGCCTCGAAGAGCGTCGGCCCGTCCTCGGCCAGCAGCGCCTTGTTGGCGGTGACGACGGACTTGCCGTGCTCGAGCGCGGAGAGGATCAGCGTGCGGGCGGGCTCGATCCCGCCGATCACCTCGATGACGAGGTCGACGTCGTCGCGGGCGACGAGGCCGGCGGCGTCCGTGGTGAGCAGCCCGTCGGGCACGTCGACCTCGCGCGGCGCGTCGATGCGGCGTACGGCGACGCCGGCCAGCTCGACGGTCGCGCCGATGCGCGCCCCGAGGTCGTCGGCCTGCTCGACGAGCAGGCGGACCACCTGCGAGCCGACCGAGCCGCAGCCGAGGACGGCCACCTTCATGCGTGCTCCCCTGTTGGTCCCATGTCCGTTGCGAGGAGATCATCCTCGGTCTCGCGCCGCAGGAGCACGGTGGCCTGTCCATCGCGCACGGCGATCACCGGCGGTCGCAGCGCGTGGTTGTAGTTGGAGGCCATCGACCGACAGTAGGCGCCCGTGCCGGGCACCGCGATCAGGTCGCCGGGACTCACGTCGGCGGGCAGGAACTCGTGCATCACCACGATGTCGCCGGCCTCGCAGTGCTTGCCGACCACGCGGGCGAGCACCGGCGGCGCCTCGCTGGCGCGGGAGGCGACGGTGCACGAGTAGTCGGCGCCGTACAGCGCCGTCCGGATGTTGTCGCTCATCCCGCCGTCGACGCTGACGTAGGTGCGCACCGCGCCGCCGTCCAGGGCGACCCGCTTGACCGTGCCCACGGTGTAGACGGTGCAGACCGACGGGCCGACGATGGCGCGGCCGGGCTCGATCGAGAGGCGCGGCTCGGGGATCCCGAGCGCACGGCACTCGTGCTCGACGATCTTGGTCATCTCGGTGGCGAGCTGCGCGGGGTCGCTCGGGTCGTCCTGGGTGGTGTACGCGATGCCGAAGCCGCCGCCGAGGTCCATCTCGGGGAGCGTGACGCCGAGCTCCTCGCTGATGCGGGCCTGGAGCGCGAGCACCCGTCGGGCCGCGACCTCGAAGCCGGAGCTGTCGAAGATCTGGCTCCCGATGTGCGAGTGGAGGCCGAGGAGGTTCAGCCCGTCGGCGGCCTCGACCATCTGCACGGCCTGCCACGCGTCGCCGTTGGTGATCGAGAACCCGAACTTCTGGTCCTCGTGCGCGGTCGCGATGTACTCGTGGGTGTGCGCCTCGACGCCGGCGGTCACGCGGATCATCACGTTCTGGCTCTTGCCCTCAGACACCCGCGATCTCCGCGAGCCGCTCGATCTCGTGGAACGAGTCCACGACGATCCGCCCCACGCCCGCGTGCACCGCGCGGCGCAGCTCGGGGTACGTCTTGTTGTTGCCGTGGTAGCCGATCCGGCTCGGGTCGACCCCGGCGCGCAGGGCGACGGTCAGCTCCCCGGAGGAGCAGACGTCGAGGTTCAGCCCCTCCTCCTGGACCCAACGTGCGACGGTCGTGCAGAGGAACGCCTTGCCGGCGTAGAACACGTCGTAGTCCTTGAAGGCATCTCGGAACGCCTGCGCCCGTTGGCGAAAGTCCGCCTCGTCGAGGACGTACGCCGGCGAGTTGTGCTCCGCCAGCAGGTCGCGGAGGTCGACCCCGCCGACCTCGACCCCACCGTCGTCGGTGCGTCGCGCCGTACCGCTCCAGAGCAGCGGGTGCAGGGCGTTGACGTCGTCGGGGACGCGCAGCCACGACGGCCCGTCGAGCGCGCCGGCGGCATGGGCCCACCCGGCCTCGTGCGTGGTCACTGTCGTTACATCCGTTCGGGAGCGGAGACGCCGAGCAGGCCGAGACCGTTGGCGAGCACGACCCGGGTCGCGTCGACGAGCGTGAGACGGGCGCGGTGCAGGTCCGTCGCCTCCTCGTCGCCCATGGGCAGGACGCGGCAGGAGTCGTAGAAGCGGTGGTACGCCGCCGCGGTGTCCTCGAGGTACCGCGCCACCCGGTGCGGCTCCCGCAGCTGCGCCGCCGCCTGCACGACGCGCGGGAACTCCGCCAGCGCCCGCAGCAGCTCTCCCTCGCGGGGATGCGTCAGTCCGCTGGTCGAGGAAGGCGCGCTAGCGCCTGTCACGAGACCAAGGTCCGCAGCGTTCCGCAGGATCGAGGAGACGCGAGCGTGCGCGTACTGCACGTAGAACACCGGGTTGTCGCTCGACGCCTTGGCCCACAGCGCCAGGTCGATGTCGATGTTGGTGTCGGTGGTGTACCTGGCCAGCGCGTACCGCGCCGCGTCGACGCCGATCGCCTCCACCAGGTCGTTCATGGTGATGACGGTGCCGGCCCGCTTCGACATCCGCAGCGGCTGGCCGTCGCGCAGCAGGTTGACCATCTGGCCGATGAGGATCTCGAGGTCCTCGTGAGGCGTGTCGCCGAACGCGGCGCACATCGCCATCATCCGGCCGACGTACCCGTGGTGGTCGGCGCCGAGCATGATGAAGCAGCGCCCGAACCCGCGCTCCTTCTTGTCGAGGTAGTAGGCGAGGTCGCCGGAGATGTACGCCGGCTGGCCGTCCGACTTGATGACGACCCGGTCCTTGTCGTCGCCGTACTGCTCGGTGCGCAGCCAGAGCGCGCCGTCCTTCTCGTACGTGTTGCCCATCTCGGTGAGCCGCGCGACCGCCCGCTCGACCGCGCCCGAGGCGTGCAGGTCGTCCTCGTGGAAGTAGACGTCGAAGTCGACCCCGAAGTCGTGCAGGTCGCGCTTGATCTCGTCGAACATCATCCGCACGCCGACGTCGCGGTAGACCTCCTGCGCCTCCGCGTCCGGCAGCCCGGGCGCGTCGGGCCGCTGCGCCGTCACCGCGTTGGCGATGTCGGCGATGTACTGGCCGCCGTACCCGTCCTCCGGCACCGCCTCCCCCCGCGCGCGTCGCCAGCAGCGACCGCGCGAACCGGTCGATCTGCGCCCCGTGGTCGTTGAAGTAGTACTCCCGCGTGACCTCGGCCCCCGACGCCGTGAAGATCCGCCCCAGCGCGTCCCCCACCGCCGCCCAGCGCGTACCGCCGAGGTGCAGCGGCCCGGTCGGGTTGGCCGACACGAACTCGAGGTTGATCCGCTGCCCCTTGAAGAGGTCGGAGCTTCCGTACGCCGCCCCGGCCGCCACGATGTCCTGCGCGACCTGGCCCTGCGCTCCGGCGTCGACCGTGATGTTCAGGAACCCCGGCCCCGCCACCTCGACGTCCGCGACGCCCTCGGTCTCCTGCAGCCGCTTGGCGATCAGCGTGGCCAGGTCCCGCGGGTTCGTCCCGGCCTTCTTCGCCAGCTGCAGCGCCACGTTCGTCGCGTAGTCGCCGTGCCCCTGCTGCCTCGGCCGCTCGATCGTGACCGTCGCTCGGCACGCCCTCCGGCAGCGTCAGCTCCCCGCCGTCCACCAGCCCCCTCAGGGCCGCGACGACCGCGTCACTGAGCTGCTCCGGAGTCACCGGGCAAGGCTATCGGCGCCCGCCGGCCCGCCCCGCATCGATATCGCCCCTCGGTTTCTCCGCCGCCCGACCCCGCCGGTAAGGTCGACCCCGCACCTGGGCCCCCGTAGCTCAGGGGATAGAGCACCGCCCTCCGGAGGCGGGAGCGTAGGTTCGAATCCTACCGGGGGCGCCGTTCTTCTTAGGCTTCTGACCTGGGGTTATGCTCCTGGTGCGATACTCGCTCAGGCCGATGATGTCGGCCTGAGGCAACACTGTGGCAACAGACTGATCTATCGTTATCCGTCTTTTCCCACGTCAGACCGTATGTCGTTATCGATGCCGAGTTGGTTATCACCTACGTTCCGGACCGCCTTCCGGGGGCTGCGGCGGGCCGACCTTCGAGGTGACGCCCTGGCTGGTGCGGGCGGCGTCGAGGGCGTCGGAGACCTCGCTGAGCCGGTTGTCGAAGAGGTGCCCGTAGGTGTCCATGGTCATCGTCGCGGAGTGGTGGCCGAGCATCTGCTGGACGACCTTGATGTCGGCGCCGTAGGCGATGGCCAGGCTGGCGGCGGTGTGCCGCAGCTCGTGCGGGTGCAGGTCGGGGATGCCGATGGCCTTGGCGGCGGCGTCGAAGTGGCCGCGGCGGAAGATCGCCGGCCGCAGCGGCTGGCCGCGGCGGACGCCGGTGAAGACCAGGTCCTCGGGGCCCTTGCCGGCGACGTGGTCGACGAGCTCGGCGGCCAGGAACGCCGGGATCGGCACCTCGCGGCGCTGGTGGGTCTTGGGGGTGCCCCAGACCAGCCCGTGACCGGGCACCACGGTGACGGACTCGCAGATCACCGCGCGGCGCCTCTCGAGGTCGAGCCGCCCGACCCGCAGCGCGGCCATCTCGCCGAACCGGACGCCGGTGTAGGCCAGGAACAGCACGACGAGCCGGTACCCGGGGTTGCGTCGCTCTGCCCTCGGCCGGTGGATGCTGTACAGCGATGGGGTAGCCGCACTCGTCGGCCAGCGCTTCGACCTGGGCGATGGTGAGGTACTTCTGCTCGTGCCGGACCGGTCGCGGCAGGTTGATCTTCTCCGCGACGTTGCGGGCCAGCCGCCCGTCGCGGACGGCCAGGTCGAGCATCAGCGACAGCACCCGGTGGATCTTGCGGACCGTGGCCGGTGAGCTGGTGCGGGCCAGGACGGTGACCCAGGACTGGACGTCGGCGTGGCTGACCTGGTGCAGCTTCACGTTCTGCCAGCGGGGCAGGACGTGGTGGCGCACGATGCCCTCGTACCGGTTGAGCGTCGAGGGCTTGAGGTGGGCCTGACCCGCCAGCCAGGTCTCGGCCCACTCCCCCATCGTGATCTTCGCCCGGTGCGGGTCGACGAACATCCCGTCGAACTTCGAGGCCTCCACCGCAGCGGCGAACCGGTCGGCGTCGCCCTTGGTGTCGAAGGTCTTGTTCCGCTGGGCGCCGGCGGGCGTGCGGTAGTGCACCCGCCACGCGACGCTGCCCTGCTGCTGCGTCGCTTCTCGATGCTGGCCACGGCGACCTCCTCGATCCCGGATGCCTGATTGTCCCTCTACCGGCGACCCGATGAGTCCTTCTGCTTCTGCTCCTCGATCCAGTCCCGGAGGTCACCGATGGTGGTGACGACGTGGCGACCGATCTTGAAGAACCGCGGACCCGTGCCGTTCTGCCGGTGCCAGCGCATGCTGTTCAGCGGCATGCGCACGATGGCAGCGGCTTCGGCGATGGTGAGCAGGTCGGCGTCCTTGCCGTCCGGCAGGGACACCGTGGTGATGCTTGAAGCGTGGGCGATGGTCATGGCCCGGTTCCTTTCACTGGTTTCCGTGCGGGCGTCTCCCGCATGGTTGCGACATATGGAGAGGCCACACCTGGCGACGGAATTTGTCCGATCTCGACGCAACTTTCTGAAAATTCTCGAAGGCGTCCGATGCCGTAGCTCGGGTCGACGTGAGGTCTCTCCATACCCAATAAAGCGCCGTTGGGAGCGCGTGATCGGACACGATGACCGCAATCAATGGCCAACTGTCCTTCGCATTCGCGTCTCGACGGCCGCGGCAGCGTCCGATCCTTAATGACCGAGTGCGACTCGTTCGTCAGCGAACGCGACGCCGGTCGCCAGGTCGACGAGATGGGTGATGACCGCGGCCAGCTCCTTGGCGTCGGTGAGCGTGAGGGCCAAGCGCTTGTCGTACTTCGGCCGCTGGTCCTCCCACCGCCGCAGGTACAGCGACACGACGGGATCTGCCGAGCCCAGCTGGGTGAGATCGGACTCGACGGTGGCGGTGCCGACCCTCCGATCGCCGATCCCCAGGGTGGGCTCTCCGGGGTAGAGCGACGCCACCGTCCGGATCACGGAGTCGATCTGATGCAAGGCCTTCATCGGGTGCCGGGCGATGATCTCGTGCTCGCCGTCGTCGCTGCCTTGCACCCAGCACCAGGAGGGACACGGTCGCTGGTCCGGGTGCCCGGTCGACATGGCGTACGAGATGGGTCGGAGGCCGAGTGACTCCCGCAGCGTCCGGGCTTTCGGAGCCCGCCCTGGCGTCGATTGGGGTTTGAGATGATGCGGCCATGGTTCTCTCGCTCTCGCCAGCTTGAGGATCAAGGCCTCGGCCGGTGTTAGCAGCACTGGTCGGGGCCGCTTGGCTTGTGCCAAGCCTCCAGGACATCTCATTGCCGGCCAGCCGCGGCCTGGCTGTGCGTGATCTGTGGAGAACTCCCGCCACCGGCCCCTTGTGGACTCAATCTGCTGTCCCGAGATTGTTGGATTCCCGGTCCGGGACCTGGATGCATGGTTACGGTCTCGCGGTGAACGAGTTGCCCGCGTCCGACGACAAGCTGATGCGCCTGCGGTACGCCGGCCACTGCCGCGTCTGCGGGTGCGCGCTGCCGGCCAGGGCCGAGGCGGTCTACGAGCGGTCCAGCAAGACCGTCCGGTGCGTGACCCACGACGTCGACGAGGTACCGGCGACAGAGTCAGCCATCGATCCCGGCACTCCCGGCGCCTCCGCCCGTAGAGAGTTCGAACGCCGGCACGCGAGACGCGAGGAACGCGTCCGAACCAACCATCCGAAGCTCGGCGGTCTCATTCCTTCGCATGAGCGACGACCCGCAGTCCACCAAGGCGTGGGAGGTCGGCGCGGTCGGCGAGGAACGGGTCGGCAGCCGCCTCAACGAGATCGCCTCAGACACGCTTCGCGTGCTCCACGACCGCCGAATCCCGGGCAGCCGAGCAAACATCGACCACATCGTCGTCGCGCCGACCGGCGTCTACGTCATCGACCCCAAGAGGTACCAGGGCCGCCCACGCCTCAAGGTCGAGGGCGGACTACTTCGCCCGCGCACCGAGAAGCTGCTCGTCGGCTCGCGCGACCGGACCAAGCTGGTTGACGGGGTTCTGCGGCAGGTAGACGTCGTGCGCAACCTGCTTCCGGCGGACGTCCCTGTTCACGGTGTGCTCTGCTTTGTGGAGGCCGATTGGCCCCTCTTCGGTGGCTCTTTCACCATCCGCGGCATAGAAGCGCTGTGGCCGAAACGGCTCTACCAGATGCTCCAGGCAGCGGGCCCCGTCGCTCCTGGCGTCGCCGAGCTTCATCGCACGTTGGGTCGTGCACTCCCGCCTGCCGTCCGACCGGGCGATGAGGACTTGACTTGAAGTAGGTGACGATCCTCGCCTCGCGATCGCCCGTAGAAAAGGATAATGAGATATCCTTTTCTAACGAGACGGCCGAGACAAGGATCGATGTGACGCAGACGCCAGGGCTGACGCTCTCCTGGGAGGACGTTCCCTGGGAGCCGACGACGCCTGTTCAGGCGATGGATCGCCGGCGGTTGTCGGTCGTGGGAAGACCGTACCGGGCGGCGGTGCCCGCGGCCATCGAGCACATGCGGTTCGACGTCGACCCCGACGTCGCTGCGAGGGCGGAAGACGCACGGGCGGCGATCACGCGGTTCGATGCCGAACTCTCAGTCATGTTCGACGGGGAGTTCGCCCCGCTGTCCGCGGTTCTTCTTCGGACCGAGTCCGCATCGTCCTCACAGATCGAGGACATCACCGTCGGCGCCAAGGCCCTGTCTCTGGCCGACGTCGGCCTGGCCAAGTTCGGGTCGAACGCCAGACTCGTCCAGGCGAACGTCGAGGCAATGAACCGCGCCCTCGAGCTCACCGGACCACTGACACCCGACCACATCTTGGCCATCCACGAGGCCCTCATGCACGGCCAGGACCGAGCCGACCCCGGCCGGTTCCGTGATCAGCAGGTCTGGATCGGCGGCACCGACTACTCACCTCATGGAGCCGAGTTCGTCCCGCCGCAGGATTCCAGGATCGAAGAGTCGATCAAGGACCTGTGCGTGTTCTCCGAGCGGACCGACCTCCCACTGGTGGCACAGGCAGCCATCGCGCACGCCCAGTTCGAAACGATTCACCCGTTCAACGATGGAAACGGCCGCGCAGGCCGGGCCCTCGTCCACGTCATGCTTCGCAACGGTGGAGCGACCACCCGCACCACCGTTCCGGTGTCCGCGGGGCTGCTGTCCGACACTGAGGCCTACTACGACGCGCTGACCGTGTACCGCACCGGCGACGCGAACCTCATCATCGAAGAGTTCAGCCGGGCAGCATTCGCCGCCGTTCGCAATGGGCAGCAACTCGCCGCCGACCTGAAGACGCTGCATGACGAATGGGCGAGCAACCTTCGTGCCCGTAAAGACGCAGTTGCCTGGCGGGTCCTGCCGTTCCTGCTGCGCCAGCCGTCGGTGACCTCGAAACTGGTCCAAGAAACGATGAGGGTCACACAGCCAGCCGCCGACAACGCGCTGCGCCAGCTCCAAGAGGCCGGGGCTCTGTCCAAGCCCAAGACCGTCCACGGCGAAGGTCAGAAGAGGAACATCGTCTGGCAGTCGACTGAGGTCCTGGAAGCCCTCGACCGGTTCGGTGAGCGTGCGCGTCGAAACCCTAGAACGGGCTGATTCTCATCGTCTTCACGACCCCGTAGGCGCTGCACCCCTCCCGGGCCGACTCAGTTTCAACTGAACATACGAACGAGGGGCTGCAGACCCGCGGCAAAGGGGGCGGTAGTACGCAGGTTGCGCATACGCGACGCGCCGCGACAAACGGACGCCTCACCGAGCTGATCACGACCAATTCCATGTGCGGTCGGAAACCACGGCACGTCGGTAGCGATCAGCACACCGCGGACGGCCAACCGCATGGACCGAGCACCGGCGGGCTCGCTTCCGGCGATCAGATCAGGCGCCAAAGTCAAGTGTCCACGACACTGCGCGCGAGCGTCCCAGCTACCCGTGGGTTTCACCTGTCATCCTTAATGAACCATGACTAATCACGACGTACTCAGATTCGCCAACGCGCTTAACGAGAAGTGGGCGTCACGCTCGCGCCACGTGTGCCTATTCATAGGAGCAGGGGCGTCCCGGTGGTGCGGCCTACCGGACGTCAAGGGCCTAGAAGCTCACTTGGGGAGACGCTCAAGGGTGATCAGTTGACTGCCTTCCAGCTCTTGATGAACGGGCGGAGCCTGGAGCAGGTACTGAGTCGCCTACGACGCATGGCCGCCCTCTTAGACGGCAGCTCGCAAAAGTTAGACGGGCTGACCGCCGAAGCAGCCAATGCTCTTGATGCGGAGGTATGCCGACAAATCGTGGAAAAGCTGGGGATAGAGGATGCCGATTTAGCGCCGATGATCCGCTTGGCGGCGTGGGCTGCACCGGGCGACTATCACCTGCCGGTGGAGATATTTACGGTCAATTATGATCTGCTGCTCGAGACAGCCCTGGAGAGTCTCGGTGTGCCCTACTTCGATGGCTTCGTCGGCGCCCTTCGGGCGCTGTTCCGAAGCGATCTCGTCGAGGCGACACATTCTGGGAGCGGCGGCGGGTTTGCCACCGTTCATGGTCCGGCCTGTGGAAGCTGCATGGCTCGGTGCACTGGTCATGGAACACGGACTCGCACCCGTCTGTAGTCAGACTCTGGAGCGCCGTCCCTGGGCAGTCAGCCAGCCGCCATCTACCCGTCGGATGCTAAGTATGACGAGTCACGCAGGGTCCCCTTCGTGGTTCTCCAGGACCGGTTACGGCGAGCGTTGAACGAACCCGAGACGCTCATGCTCTGAGCGGCTACGCGTTCGGTGACGAGCACCTTAACGAGCTGATCTTCGACGCGGCCCGTCGTCGGCCGCGATCGGAGTTCATCGCGTTCTGCTACTCCACGATCCCCGAGACCCTTGCCTCTGTAGCGGCCGTAACACCAAACCTGCAAGTCGTAAGCCCCACTGAAGCGATTCTAGGCGGCCTGCGCGCCGGTTGGACCGAGTCCGACCAGTGCCCGATGACCTTTGGAAGGACGGGCTCGTGCCAGCTCGGGGACTTCTCCCACCTCAGCCGCTTCCTCGCTCGGAGTTCGCCGCCCAGGGCGGAGCTCGAGGAACGCCTCACCGAACTGCTCGCCAAGGCGGTGGCTCCGGATGCCTGAGATCGATCCCACCTGCGTGGGTCGAGTACGCCACGTGTTGGGAGCACAGGTCACCGTCGCACTCGATACCGACCTTGCGGGCGTGGCTCCGATCTACCGGGGGCGCCTGCAATCATCGGACAGATCGAATCCCTTGTCAGAATCCCCAGGGGCCAGTAGACCTCATCGGACAGGTGAGCCTGTTAGGGATCGCAGAACTCAGCAGCCCGCTTAAACCGACCGAAGCAATCCAAGTAGGCGAACGATGGCTTCAGATCGAGTTGCTCGGCGAGGTCGACCGCGGACCGGCCGGTTCCAGCGGGGCGTGGGCTCCTACCCGGGCTTGGATGACGCGGTCCACTTCTCGACACCCGATGACCTCCGATTGGTCTTCCCGCGGCCAGGGACCGAGCGCATCCGACTCGGGCGGCTCGCCGCTGCCGAGGACGTGCCATAAGCCTCGACGCTGCCCGGTTTGTCACCCGCCACTCAGCGATCGTCGGATCAACCGGTGCGGGAAAGACCAGCAGTGTCGCTGTCGCTCCTTCAAGGGTTCGCGTCGGGAGGCTGGAAGCAGCCAACATCATCGTGATCGACCCCCACGGCGAGTATGCCACAGCATTCGAGGGACACGCCTCGATCCGGTCAGTCCTCGGAGCGGAGACCAGGGCTTGCGCGTGCCGTACTGGGCGCTCCCGGCAGAGGACATCCTGTCAGCCCTGATTGGTACCACCGGCGGACCGACAACCCGCAAAAACTTCGCCGGCTTCGTCGCCGCCGCTCGCAGAGAGTTCGCCGCGACGGCGACCTGGCTGAATCTCGACCCGGCGGCGGTTACCGCAGACACTCCCATCCCGTTCGACATCAAGCGGGTTTGGTATCGGCTGGACTACGAGAACAATGAGACGCGCCAGGTCAAGACTTACCGGACACGGTCGCCGAACAAGATCCCGGCGATCCGACAAGCCTGATTCCCGCAAGGTTCGAAACCTATGGGCCCGGAGGTGCTGCGCCATTCAAGGGACCGTTCCACGGTGTGCACAGCGCAACGCCTGAACTTTTACGGCTCGGTCTGCTGGATCCGCGCCTAGCATTCCTGCTCCACCCTCAAGGCGACCCGTCGGGCTCGGACCCGTTGGTGGACGAACTAGCCAACTGGCTAGGTCGAGAGCGACCAATCTCGATCCTTGACTTCAGCGGCGTACCGCCAAGGCAAGTGAGCTGGCCATAGGTGTAGTTCTAATCTGCTCTTCGAGGCTGCCGTCCGCACTCCCGCCGATGGCGCCGGGGATTGGCCGCCCCCGACCCCTCCTCGTTGTGCTAGAAGAGGCACACCGCTATCTCGGCGACGGCGCCGCGGCCATGGCCCGCGGGGCGGCCAACCGTATCGCCCGCGAAGGCCGCAAGTACGGGGTCGGTCTGATGCTCGTTACCCAACGACCTTCGAGTTACCCGACACGGCGCTCGCGCAGTGCGGGACCATCATTGCCCTGCGTTTGAGCAACTCCTCAGATCAGGCAAAGATTCGCGCCGCCCTTCCCGACAGCGTCGCCGGACTCGCCGCAGTATTGCCGTCCCTTCGAACCGGTGAGGCCATTGTCACCGGCGGAATCCTCTTGCGCTGCCCGCTCGGTGTTTGATTGACGCTCCCGACCCATTTCCCGATGCACACGACCCAAACTTAGACTCTATGGCGGGCGACTTCTCAAGTCCCGAACCTAAGCGCCGCCCTCGCGTCATGGCGAGGCACCTACAGCACGGAGGAATCTGATTGACTGGCAACCTGTAGGAGGTTCGGAGTCCATCATCGCCGAGGCCTACGTGCCGGAGACGGAAACCATCCTCGTGCGTTTCCCCAACGGCAAAGAGCACTACTACGCAGCCTGTCCGCCGTCCGTTTGGGAAGAGTTCACCGCGCGAGGACAGTCACGAGGGAAGTACATCGCCGCCGTGCTCAACGCCAAGCCCCACGGACCTTGGTCGGGATAGCAAGGAACCAATATTGTGGATTGCCCTCGGGTTCAGACTTACGCTGAAAAAGCTACCCAAGGATAGACCCCGGGACCCGGCATGACGATCCCGCGCACAATGGCCCCGCATAGGGCGGGCGCTAAGGACCTGCCCCCCGGCCGCCCAATAGTGGAGCTCAGTGCGCTTGGGGAGTTGTTCGGCACCTCCAAACGCCGGGAAACCGTGCGATCCTGGCCCCCTTCCATAGCCACAACATCTTTTTCGACCACTGCAGCGCGACTTTGCTCACCGGCTCTCCGATGCACTCCCGACGCCGTCATCCATTGGCGGTGATCGCGGCACGACACGGCCCGCAGTGCGCCGGGCTCCACGCAATCCTGGGCCGCTCAGTTGGGCTGACTAGGCCACCGCGTGCCAACACCCCTTGAAGTCCGGTCTCGACATCCGAGCACACGAGGACGCCGAGGCACGCGCATGGGAGGAGTTGACCTATCAGCTGCGGCCAACTCCCGGTGTCGGTCATGTCGAGACCCGGAAGACGAGAGCCCCCGACGGTGGCGTCGAATGATACTAGCTGAGGACGGTCACAGCGAGGGCTTCCAGGCCAAGTTCAATCCCACGTTGGCGAACGCACTCGACGGCATGACCGAGTTGGTTAAGGCGGTCACGAGCAAGCGGCCCGACATGACGCGCCTCATCTTTGTCGTTCCGTACGACTTCACCGACAAGGCCCCCACTCCTCATCGCACATCAGGACCCGGTTAACAGGTGGGGTCGAGCACGCGCAACAGGCATTCCGGGGAAGCGGCACCAGTCCGATTCGCCGCTCACGGCCGGCCTGACCGCCTCGCCGAACTGGCGCTCGCCGAGCACGCCCGGCCGCCGTTCCTACTGGTTCGTGCTCTTCGTGCTCACCGAGTGGTTTGAACGCCGCTGGCAAGAGACGGCAGTGGCTGGCCGTCGGTACACGCCAGAGGCCAACACCCTAACCATGGCTCAAGGCATTATCGACGGGACCCTCCTTACTCCGGCCTTCTACAAGCAGCTCGGCTGGTCATCCAGATGACGCTCGAGTCGTGCCATGTCGGCAGCGGTCTGTGGGATGCCGACGAGTTGGTGCGAGACCCACTGCTACGTCTGCAGACTTGGGGTCACGGGACACTGCCCGCGAAGGACACTAAGTACGCGGACGGAAGCCACACCAGACTCCCTCAGGCGCCACCGAACTATGACAGTCTGCGCCGCATCATCACCGCACTACGCGACGGACTCTGCAACGTGTCGAGCGAGATGACCCAGAGATGAAGCTCTGACTAGCGGGTACGTCGCCTCGCAGATGCTTCTCAACTTCTTCCGCCAATCGCACGTCCCTGACCGCGAACAGCAACCGCACCGGCGCATTCGATGGGGCCGCAGGCCAGGGCAAGACCCACACCCTTGTCCACGCAGCTCGAAAGCTCCTGAACCGTGGCGTCCCAGCCATCGCTGTCCTGGGCGAACGATTCGATGACAACCACTGGTGGACGAGCCTCCAAGGGATTCTTGGCGGCATCGACGCGTCGAGCGACGACTTTCTCGCGGCTTTGGACTCGCTCGCTGAGGCGGCCGGTAGCACGGCCGCCATCATCATCGACGCGCTAACGAAGTCCAGAATCCAGACCATGCCGAGGAACTTCCGGGCATGCATTCGCCGTCAAAGCGCACCCGCACGTCGCGATCGTCGTTTCGTTCCGCAGCGACTATGAGCACCTAGTAATGCCGGAAGACCTCATGGACTTACACGCGCATCTCGGGCTCGCTGGCCACGAACACGAGGCGCTGGAGAAGTACTGCGCTCTATTCGAGGTCCCCGTCCCATCCACGGCGTCGCTCAACACCTCGTTCACGAACCCACTGTTCCTACGAATGTACTGCGACATCCTCGCCACCCGGATCAGGCATGGGCTTGGACGCCGACCAGGTCGAATCTGTTCGATCGATTCGCCGCCCACCGCATGCAAACGACGTCATTGAAAAACTTGCCGACCAGCCCGGTCATCCGCAAAGCACTGAACCATGTCTGCGACACCCTTCTCGCCAACGACGGGCTGGCCGATTCCGCGCGGTGAGGTTGAAGCCGCCTGCGAGGGAACCCGCACCCGGTCGGCCCTATCCCATGACCCTGTTCAAGCAGATGGTCACAGAAGGCGTCCTGGAACTTGCACCAGACCTGACCGGAGAGGGGAAACGCTGCACCCTTGCTTTCCAGGCCTATTCAGAACATCACTTGGCACGCAGGCTTCTGGAATCGATCACCTCAGACGACACGGCTGCCAGTAAGTGCACCGAACCCCGGCTCGCCGCATTGGCTCGCCGCCTAGACGGCGACGCATGGCTATGGCGCGCCTTCGCGGTTGTACTGCCCGAAGAGGAAGGCGTCGAACTCGTCGACCTCCTCCCCGCTGGATCTCCCATGAGCCGCCGCCTCCACGGCGCCATGTTCGACAGCTACGCCGATCGTGCCACCGAGTCGTTCACCGAGCGCACACGCCAACTGTTCGACCAACAGTGCAGCCTCAGCAACCCGGAGGGGATCGACACCCGTATCTCGACCGGGACCCGCATTGGACACACAGCAAACGCAGACTGGCTCCAACAGCAACTTTCGGCTCTTCCGCTGTCTGATCGAGACGCCACGTGGACGATCGGTGCGTTCGACGCGCACGAAGAATCAGCCGCCTACCTTCGGCTCAAGACATGGGCAGCAGCCTGGTCACCGACGAGACCTCAACCGAAGAGATCAGACTCGCGGCGCTGGTTTACGTGGTTGGTGACTTCGTCGAACAGATACCTGCGTGATGACGCCAGCAAGACCCTCGCCCTTCTCTTGAGCAAGCGACTCGACGTCGTCCCTGATCTGTTTACCGCAGCGCGGGGCGCCGACGACCCGTACGTGCAAGAACGCGCGCTCACCTGTGCCTACGGAGCGGTCATTGCTGGCGGCGACGCGCAACCGCAGGCCGTCACCAACATCTGGGCGCCGCCTCGCCATTGGCTTGCTAACGGGTTGCCCGTTCATGTCCTGGACGCGACTCCGCGCTCGGAATCGCCGCAAGCGCCGCTGGCCGTGACCTCGTTGACGCGGCAACGCTCGACTCGTTCCGGCCGCCCTACGGGTCGTCACCCCCTGGGGAACCGCCGACGGCTGAGGAGCTGGAGGAGACCCACGGGCTAGTCAAGGAGGGTGAGGACTATCGCGAGTGGCGCGCGTACTCGATCCTGGCGTCGTGCCTGACCTGGATGGGCGACTTCAACAAGTACGTCATCAAGGGCGACGTTGACTATTTCAGCCAGTTGCCGCTCGCCGTGGCTGCCCCCAGATGGCTGGCGTGACCCACGAACGAAGTCGAGGCCGACTGGGCAGGCCGGTGGGTGGCCAATCGGGCCCTCGACCTCGGATGACAGCTGATCGATTCGAAGAAGCTCCCGAGAGCAGCCGCAATCTCCACGGCGGACGCGACTCCCACAAAGCCGAGAGGATCGGAAAGAGGTCAGGTGCATCCCACTCCACGAACTCCTCGCGCGGGGCTCGCAGACAACAATCACCCGGCCCGGCAGTCGTGGGACGACGGACCGGCCACCTTCGAAGGACCGTGGCCCCACGGGCGAGACTTCGACCCGACCCTCCCACCAGGACCAGCCCAGAACCCGCCGCGCACATGTTCGGTTGCGCTCACGGAGCAAGGCTGGCCGTGGCTCGACATCGACCTGGAAGGTCCGCACGATCCACATAGCCCGAACGACTGGGTTGCTCGAACC
Source organism: uncultured Actinomycetota bacterium (assembly GCA_963839565.1). Taxonomy (GTDB): domain Bacteria; phylum Actinomycetota; class Actinomycetes; order Propionibacteriales; family Nocardioidaceae; genus Nocardioides. The sequence goes on from CAWIVR010000019.1 coordinate 220,870, forward strand.
GAGGACCTTCCCTCACCTGAGGTGGTCTTCTTTCCTACAGATGACTCCGGTGGACAGTGGGTAGCACTGTCTCTGGCGCGTTGCACGCTGGTCCACTGAGCACGAAGAGCGCCGCAACCGTCTCAGCTCACGTGAGCGCCACATCACTCTTCACCAATTCGGTTGGCTCGTCCCGTCCGGGTTGGGACCGAAGCTCGCGGAACTCGTCGACGAGCATCTCGACGATGTGATGCGTGAGGCGAAGCGACCCCACGGCCAGTACCTCGGGGAGCAGTCCTGGGGGCTCCGATCGCTCGCAGCGATAAAAGGACAGGAAGATCTACCTGAGCGTCTGATGGAGGCTGGGATCAACTGGATGCGCCACGTGTCCGAGCAGTGGGTATGGGAGGGACATGTCCTACTGCTCCCTCGACAACACCCTGGATCTGATGTTGCCTACAGCCGAGTTGCTTGGCGACGCCACCTGGGTGCCGCACGAGGCCGCGTGGTCGCACAACGGTCAGGTCGTGTGCCGTTCTCTCGAACGGTCGAACGGTTCGGGGCAAACCGACTCTCGTCGCCGACCGGGCGTGGCTCATCGACCGGCTAGAACGGTTGGAATTGGACTTAGTCGTCGCCGCATTCGGTGAGCGCCAGTTCCTGCCCGACTCTGAGAGACGCACTAGCGCGTGGGCCAAGTTCAGCTACATCACATGCCTCGGCAACGAGGAGCTCACCGCAGGTCCAGACTTAGAGGTGAAAGGCCGCGTTAGTTGAGGGGCCAGCGGTCAGTGAAGATTGACCTGCGCCGCATTACACGTGTTCCTCAGAAGCAACGCAGAAGTTGACGCGCGCAGGATGCCTCACAACATCGACGTGCCAACATATCTAGTGGGAGAGGTGCGGATGGCTGCACCTATCACCCCGAAACCGGGGCTAGCGCCAAGAGTGAAGGCGCGCCTATCTGGGCAGCAATGACGCAGCTGTCCAGCGTGCGGTTGACCGGGCTTTGTGGCCGTTCTCGCCG
>CAWIVR010000020.1:0-123730 GCA_963839565.1 uncultured Actinomycetota bacterium
CACCCAGCCCGTGGCCGGCTGACCCGCGGAGACCTGGTTCAGTCCGCCGCCGTCATGTGGAGCGACGGCGACGGCCGGGCCCTGAGGACGGGCCCGGCCCAAAGCCCTGTTCGTCAGGCCATCTCGGGGACGTGCAGGTGTGCGTAGGCGAGTTCGAACTCGTGCACGTCGAGGATCTCGCCGCCCGCTTCCTGCGCGGTCCTGGTGCGCATGTTGTCGGCCGACGGGCGGCTGGCTTCCATGGCCTCGCGTGTCTCCCACGCCGTGGTGGCGCAGCACAGGCCGGTCGACCGGTTCACCAGCAGGCTGGCGCTGCAGAATCCAGGGGTCTGTTCGAGCTCGGGAAGGATCCCGACGCGGACCGTCTCCGTCATGGCGTCGAGGTCTCCTTGCAGCCAGCTGACTCGGCAGCACTCACCGTGATGAGTGCGGTGCATGATGGCGATCTCCCACTCGTCGACCTGCATGGAGCCGCCGAGGATGTCCCGGCCGCGGTCGCGGATCGGGCGGAGCTGCTCGTCGCTGGCGCGCATGGCCGCCTCGCTCTCCCATGAGCTGGTGGCGATGCAGTGCCCGGTCTCGTGGTCGACCAACATCGAGAGGCCGCGACAGCCATCGATCGTGTCGAGCATCGGCGCAGCCTCGCTCTTGATGAACCTGATGCCCGCGTCGATGTTGTCGGGCCTACCGTGGAATGTCGTGGAACGTGCGTACACGGCCCACTCCTCTCTGGGACGGGGCAGTGCCCGGTCCGGCACCGCCGGATGATCCCTGCTTACTCTCCCCAGCCGGGGGACGCCATAGCCCCCCACTGGAGATTCCCGTCCCACCGGCCGGTGCACCAACCTGGTCGCCCAGGTGGCCGAGGCGGAGGGGGATCCCTCCGAGCACGGTCCGCACGCGGCGGAGTGATCCATCTCGCCAAGCCGACCGGCCCCTCTCCGGCCGCGCCCGCGACGTGGCCATCGACAGCGGTTGGGCGTCCGTTGATGAACCTCGGTGCGGCACCGATCGAAGTCATCGACTCAGCAGGGGGATGCCAAGTCTTGGAGCGCCCGATGGGTGCGCAACTTGTCCAGAATGCGTGCGCGTGTCGGACCGATGCTGCCGTGGGGCTGGCGCACCCTCTGGTCATGGCCGCCACGGCCGCGTCTACGTCGTGCGGCGGTAATGCCGGGTCGGCGAGCTCGGTTGGCGTCGTCGGATCGCCGGGACTCACCGAGTCTCGACCCGCGCCGGGATCGGCCCGCCCGCGGTCATCGTGAACGGAAGCGCCAGAGGGAAGACCGGGTCGAGGGAGGTGACCCGGCGGCGTCGAAGGAGGCTCGCGAGGCCGAGCGTGGCTTCCAGGATGGCGAAGTGGTCACCGATGCACGAGCGGGCACCGGCCCCGAACGGCAAGAACTGCCAGCGGTCCCGGCCCCGCGACCGCTCGGCGCTGAACCGCTCCGGGTCGAAGGTCTCGGGGGCGTCCCACAGCGCTGGGTCGCGGTGGAGCGCGTAGATCCCGACGATCAGGTTGGTACCCCGTTCGATCCGGAACCCGTCCACCACTGTGTCGCGGGTCGCGAGCCGGGCGAGCGCGGCCGCTGGTGGGCACAACCGGAGGGCCTCGTGGATGACCTGCACGGTGAACGGGAGCGCGGGTACGTCGTCGACGGTCAACGACCGGTCGCCGAGCTGCGCCCACCTCGTTGGCAACCCGGTCCTGCAGCTCGGGGTGGTGGCCCAGCGCCCACAGCGCGTAGGTGAGCGTCGTCGACGTGGTGTCGTGCCCTGCGATGAGGAACACGGCGAGGTCGCTGACCACCTCGTCGCGAGTCAGCGGCCGGCCGGTGTCGGGATCCCGCGCCGCTAGCAGCAGCCGCACCAGCTCGCAGTCACGGTCCGGGTCCGCCTCGCACCCGGCAATCGCCTCATCGATCACCACGTGGATGTCGGCCAGGGCTGCACGGAACCGGCGCCGTGCGGGCGTGGGTAGCGACTTGGGGGCACGAACCGGTCGCAGCCCCCGGCTGGTGATGTAGTTCAGCACCCGCTGGATGCTCGGGCCGAGGTCCGAGGCATGCTGGTCGAGGTCGACGCCGAACAGCGATCGACCCAGCACCCGCAGCGTGAGGCCTCGCATGTCTCGGTCAAGGTCGAGCAGGGCACCCTCAACCCAACCTGAGGCTCGTTCATCGGCCGCGGTGGCCATGTGACCGGCGAAGGTCGCGACATGCCGCTTGGTGAACAGCGGCTGCAGCGTCCGTCGCTGCGGCTTCCAGGCCTCGTAGGGCAGGTTGAAGACGTTGTCACCGATCAGCCGCGTCTCGAGGTGGATCGGCGTCAGCTTGTCCATCGTGTCGTTGCTGGAGCCCGCGAGCACGTCGTGCGCGCCCTGCGGCGAGGTGACCACGACGAACGGCGGAACCACGAGCCGGGGCCCGAGCGGGACCCGGACCACAGGCCCCGCCACGTCACGGACGACCGCGGGACCGGTGTGGAACTCCCTGACGGCACGTAGCCGCGCCGGGAGCGACATCGGTGCGACCGGCGGCAAGCCGGGTGAGTCTGATGCGCGTGTCATCGCTCGCTCCCTCCGGACATCCCTCGCAACCATTGTGGGGATCCGTTCGCTCACCTGCCATCGGCATTTCCGTGAGCAGTCGTCTCGCGCGTTCGTTGGCGGTACATGTGCCGACCCAGCGGCGCGGCGGTGGCCAGCCAGGCAATGCCGCCGCCCGCGACGAGGACGCGATCGGTCGAGTCACTCATGCGAGGCTCCGGCTCGCGCGAAGTCTGCAAGCAGCTCGGCCACCCGTGCCGGATGGCCGAGCTGGGGTACGTGCCCCGCGGACAGCACCTCGAGGCGGGCGCGCGGTATCAGCTCCGCCGCGGCTCTTGCGTCGGCCACCGATACCACCGGGTCACGGTCACCCCAGATCATCAGTGTGCGCACCGCCACCCGGCGAAGGTCGTCCGGCCGGATCCGGACCGCTGTCCGCGGGCCGAGCGGCGACAAGAGCGTTTGGAACTCGGCCACGTTGGCGGCCACCGCTACCGGGTCATGCGCGGCGTCCACGAGGGAGTCGAGCAGGTCGGGGTACCGCAGGATGGTCTCCGCTTCGCCCATCGAGGACATCAGGCGCATCAGCATCCGCCGTCCTGGTTTCATGGTGCGGCCGAGGACCTGTCCCAACAGCGGTGTCGCCATGAGCCTGATACCCATGGGGATTCGGGCTCCGGGAAGCAGCGGGACCGACCCGAGCATGACAAGCCCGTGCACCCGCTCGGGGCGGTCCAAGGCGTACCACAATGCCCAGGTCCCACCCCCCGAGGCGCCGGCCAGAACAGCTGAATCGAGGTGCAACTGGTCGAGGACATCGTCGACGAATCGAACCGCGCACTGCCGAAAGCTGTCGCGAGGGAAGTTCGCGGGGTCACTGAGTCCCGAGCCCGGTCGGTCGACGAGGTAGGAGCGCACTGTCGTCAGGTGCTCGAGCAGCATCAGGTGCGACAGCGACGAGGTGTTGTTGCCGTGCAGGTGGACGACGGGCGGGCCGTCACCGGCCTCGATCACGTGCACATGGCCCGACTGCGTCCGGATGAACTTGCCCTGGCCGCCTGCCGCACGGACCATCCGGTCGTACCGGCGGCGCACACGGTCCGGGTGCGTCGGCAACGTCTGCTTGTTCTGGTGGACAGCCATCGTGACCTCCTGTCTGGGCTCGTCGTCCTCACACGATCCGCCGCCTCTCCGAGGAGGGCCAGTTCGAACTTCGAACTGCTCAAGGCCGCGCGCCGGTGGGACACTGTTGCCGTGGGCTCGAGCGAGTTCGCCGGATACTGCTCGTTCACCAAGGCCATCGAGCACCTCGGTGACCGGTGGAGCCTGCTCATCGTCCGTGAGCTGGGGATGTTCGGGCCGCAAGGATTCAACGACCTGGTCAGCGGCCTTTCGGGCCGAATCTCGCGCTCGGTGCTCGCCCATCGACTTCGGAGGCTCGAGACCCTGGGGCTGGTGTCCCGCAGTCACGGCCAGCACCCGCACCAGACGTACCGCCTCACTGCCGTCGGTGAAGGCCTGATGGCGACGCTGGGCTCGCTGCGCACCTGGGCGGACACCTGGCTACCGGACGACCCCGACATGCTGGAGCGCGACCCGGACGTCGTGCTCAGCTGGCTGGCACAGCGGGCGGACCCCGACCATGCGCCCAGACGGCCCGCGGTCCTCGAGATCCAGCTGCACCATCGACGTGACCGGAGGTACTGGCTCGTGCTGCAGCGGGGGGTCGAGCCATACGGGTGTCTGACCGACCCCCTCCTGGACGAGAACCGCTACGTGTACCTGGAGTGCTCGATGCCTGCGCTCCTGGCAGTCGCCCGGGGTAGGTCTACCTGGTCGGACCAGTTCGAGGACGGATCGATCGCGGCCGCCGGCGATCCCGTTCTGCTCAGCCGGATGGTCGAGTGGTTCGAGCCCGCCTCGGGACGGACCTGACCTCGTCTGCCGCACTTGATCCCCACCCATGCGGTCAAGAACCACCTGAACGGTGGCACCCAGCCTCATGGGCCACGGGGAGTGATGCGTCATCTGCGCAGCTCACGCGGCCGCGTCTTGGTGGGCTACGAGACGTGCCATGGTCATGGCCGCCACGGCCGCGGCTACGTCGTGCGGCGGTCATGCCGGGTCGGCGAGCTCGGTTGGCGTCGTCGGATCGCCGGGACTCACCGAGTCTCGACCCGAGCCGGGATCGGCCCGCCGGCGGTCATCGTGAATGGAAGCGCCAGAGGGAAGGCAGGGTCGAGGGAGGTGACCCGGCGGCGTCGAAGGAGGCTCGCGAGGCCGAGCGTGGCTTCCAGGATGGCGAAGTGGTCACCGATGCACGAGCGGGCACCGGCCCCGAACGGCAAGAACTGCCAGCGGTCCCGGCCCCGCGACCGCTCGGCGCTGAACCGCTCCGGGTCGAAGGTCTCGGGGGCGTCCCACAGCGCTGGGTCGCGGTGGAGCGCGTAGATCCCGACGATCAGGTTGGTACCCCGTTCGATCCGGAACCCGTCCACCACTGTGTCGCGGGTCGCGAGCCGGGCGAGCGCGGCCGCTGGTGGGCACAACCGGAGGGCCTCGTGGATGACCTGCACGGTGAACGGGAGCGCGGGTACGTCGTCGACGGTCAATGACCGGTCGCCGAGCTGGCCCACCTCGTTGGCAACCCGGTCCTGCAGCTCGGGGTGGTGGCCCAGTGCCCACAGTGCGTAGGTCAGCGTCGTCGACGTGGTGTCGTGCCCTGCGATGAGGAACACGGCGAGGTCGCTGACCACCTCGTCGCGAGTCAGCGGCCGGCCGGTGTCGGGATCCCGCGCCGCTAGCAGCAGCCGCACCAGCTCGCAGTCACGGTCCGGGTCCGCCTCGCACCCGGCGATCGCCTCATCGATCACAACGTGGATGTCGGCCAGGGCTGCACGGAACCGGCGCCGTGCGGGCGTGGGGAGCGACTTGGGGGCACGAACCGGTCGCAGCCCCCGGCTGGTGATGTAGTTCAGCACCCGCTGGATGCTCGGGCCGAGGTCCGAGGCATGCTGGTCGAGGTCGACGCCGAACAGCGATCGACCCAGCACCCGCAGCGTGAGGCCTCGCATGTCTCGGTCAAGGTCGAGCAGGGCACCCTCAACCCAACCCGAGGCTCGTTCATCGGCCGCTGTGGCCATGTGACCGGCGAAGTTCGCGACGTGCCGCTTGGTGAACAGCGGCTGCAGCGTCCGTCGCTGCGGCTTCCAGGCCTCGTAGGGCAGGTTGAAGACGTTGTCACCGATCAGCCGCGTCTCGAGGTGAATCGGCGTCAGCTTGTCCATGGTGTCGTTGCTGGAGCCCGCGAGCACGTCGTGCGCGCCCTGCGGCGAGGTGACCACGACGAACGGCGGAACCACGAGCCGGGGCCCGAGCGGGACCCGGACCACAGGCCCCGCCACGTCACGGACGACCGCGGGACCGGTGTGGAACTCCCTCACGGCACGTAGCCGCGCCGGGAGCGACATCGGTGCGACCGGCGGCAAGCCGGGTGAGTCTGATGCGCGTGTCATCGCTCGCTCCCTCCGGACATCCCTCGCAACCATTGTGGGGATCCGTTCGCTCACCTGCCATCGGCATTTCCGTGACCAGTCGTCCCGCGCGTTCGTCGGCGGTACATGTGCCGACCCAGCGGCGCGGCGGTGGCCAGCCAGGCAATGCCGCCGCCCGCGACGAGGACGCGATCGGTCGACTCACTCATGCGAGGCTCCGGCTCGCGCGAAGTCTGCAAGCAGTTCGGCCACCCGTGCCGGATGGCCGAGCTGGGGTACGTGCCCCGCGGACAGCACCTCGAGGCGGGCGCGCGGTATCAGCTCCGCCGCGGCTCTTGCGTCAGCCACCGACACCACCGGGTCACGGTCACCCCAGATCATCAGTGTGCGTACCGCCACCCGGCGAAGGTCGTCCGGCCGGATCCGGACCGCTGTCCGCGGGCCGAGCGGCGACAAGAGCGCTTGGAGCTCGGCCACGTTGGCGGCCACCGCTACCGGGTCATGCGCGGCGTCCACGAGGGAGTCGAGCAGGTCGGGGTACCGCAGGATGGTCTCCGCTTCGCCCATCGAGGACATCAGGCGCATCAGCATCCGCCGTCCTGGTTTCACGGTGCGGCCGAGGATCTGTCCCAACAGCGGTGTCGCCATGAGCCGGATACCCATGGGGATTCGGGCTCCGGGAAGCAGCGGGACTGACCCGAGCATGACAAGCCCGTGCACCCGCTCGGGGCGGTCCAAGGCGTACCACAATGCCCAGGTCCCACCCCCCGAAGCGCCGGCCAGAACAGCTGAATCCAGGTGCAGCTGGTCGAGGACATCGTCGACGAATCGAACCGCGCACTGCCGAAAGCTGTCGCGAGGGAAGTTCGCGGGGTCACTGAGTCCCGAGCCCGGTCGGTCGACGAGGTGGGAGCGCACTGTCGTCAGGTGCTCGAGCAGCATCAGGTGCGACAGCGACGAGGTGTTGTTGCCGTGCAGGTGGACGACGGGCGGGCCGTCGCCGGCCTCGACCACATGCACACGGCCCGACTGCGTCCGGATGAACTTGCCCTGGCCGCCTGCCGCACGGACCATCCGGTCGTACCGGCGGTGCACACGGTCCGGGTGCGTCGGCAACGTCTGCTTGTTCTGGTGGACAGCCATCATGACCTCCTGTCTGGGCTCGTCGTCCTCACACGATCCGCCGCCTCCCCGAGGAGGGCCAGTTCGAACTTCGAACTGCTCAAGGCCGCGCGCCGGTGGGACACTGTTGCCGTGGGCTCGAGCGAGTTCGCCGGATACTGCTCGTTCACCAAGGCCATCGAGCACCTCGGTGACCGGTGGAGCCTGCTCATCGTCCGTGAGCTGGGGATGTTCGGGCCGCACGGATTCAACGACCTGGTCAGCGGGCTTCCGGGCCGTATCTCGCGCTCGGTGCTCGCCGATCGACTTCGGCGGCTCGAGACCCTTGGGCTGGTGTCACGCAGTCACGGCCAGCACCCGCACCAGACGTACCGCCTCACTGCCGTCGGTGAAGGCCTGATGGCGACGCTGGGCTCGCTGCGCGCCTGGGCGGACACCTGGCTACCGGACGACCCCGACATGCTGGAGCGCGACCCGGACGTCCTGCTGGGTTGGTTGGCACAGCGGGCGGACCCCGACCATGCGCCCAGAAGGCCGGCGGTCCTCGAGATCCAGCTGCACCATCGGCGTGACCGGAGGTACTGGCTCGTGCTGCAGCGCGGGGTGGAGCCGTACGGATGTCTGACCGACCCCCTCCTGGACGAGGACCGCTACGTGTACCTGGAGTGCTCGATGCCTGCGCTCCTGGCAGTCGCCCGGGGCAGGTGTGCCTGGTCGGACCAGTTCGAGGACGGATCGATCACGGCCGCCGGCGATCCCGTTCTGCTCAGCCGGATGGTCGAGTGGTTCGAGCCCGCCTCGGGAGGGACTGCCCTCGTCTGCCGCACGTGATCCCCCACCCATGCGGTCACGAATCACCTGAACGATGGCACCCAGCCTCATGGGCCACGGGGGGTGATGCGTCATCTGCGCAGCTCACGCGGCCGCGTCTTGGTGGGCTACGCGACGTGCCATGCGAGCCGAGGCACACCAGTCCGTCCGTTCGCCTCTCGTCGGTTGACGACCCGGTGGCACGCCGGAGTTTTCCTTCGAAGGTTCGAATCCTTCACCTGCCACCACCCGTTCAGCGCATGACGATCGTGAAGCCTCCGGGTGCCACCGCGACCTGCAGCGTCCTCGCCGGGCTGGTCGACCGGCTCAGCAACCGCGCCGAGGCGTCGTACACCTCGACGACCGCGCGACCGCGGCCCGGCAACCGGACGACCGTGTGCGCGACCTTGCCGTCGGCACTACGGAGCAGCGCCGTCGCGTGGCCGTCGCCGGAGAGGACGAGGCGCGAGACCAGGGGCTCGAGCATCACCGCGTCCAGCCTCGCCTCCTCACCGCTGGCGGCGGACGTCGACACCCGCAGCGTCGTTGCGTCCTTGCCCAGGGTGCGTGACAGCGTCACGGGGAGCAGCGCTCCGGGCGCGGGGGAGGCGCCCTGCAGACCGATGTCGCCCGAGTCGACGCGGCCGAGCACCTTGTCGCCGGCCGACCAGGTGGTGACGGCCGTGCTGCCGGGCATGAGGTCGACCACCGGCATCACCAGACGGTCCACATCGGCGACGGGTACGGGTAGCGAGGCGGTCGCGCGGTCGCCCAGGGCGAGGTAGCCCGTCCCGCCGAAGAGCGACTCGCCCGTCCACCGGTCCGCCAGCGTGACGACGCGGGCGGCACCGGTGGTGCTGGCGTCCTCGGCCTGCAGCGTCGTGGTCCCGACACGCGCGGTGATGGCCGCTACCCGAGCGGCCTCGGCCACGTCGGGGTTGGCATCGAGCGCGATCATCGTGAGCAGCCCGTGGATCGTCGACTCGGCGCCCGAGTTGGTGTTGACGACGCCGTCGCCGGAGATGCCGTCGATCGTCCGCCCGGTGGCGGGGTCGTACGCCGGGACACCGGCCGCGTTCGCACCGAAGAACCAGGCCGCCTGCATGCCGGCCAGCCGTCGCAGGCCGACCTTCTCCGTGGCCTCGGCGGTCGCCAGCAGCGACTGGACGCGCGAGTCGGCGCCGTACGCGATCTGCGACTGGTCGAGCCGCGTGGGGAGGCGGCCGTTGTCGGGTCCGCCCGAGGTGAGCATCCACGGAGTGAAGCCGGCGGAGTCCTTGACCGCTGGGGCGAGGTAGGTCCCGGTCCCCAGCGCCTGTGATGCGCGGGCGAGGGCCGCCGGCATCTGCGAGCCCCAGGCGTGCCACAGCGACCGGGACAGGGCCCACGGGTACACCGCGCCGAAGGGCCAGGTGCGCGTGGTTCCCTCGGAGAGCAGTGCGATGCCGTCGGCGAGCTGGCTCAGGGCCGTGCGGGCAGCGTCGCTGCCACCGGCCTCGACGTAGGCGGCGAGGCCGAGCACGGCCTCCGCGCTGGCGTCGGCGCCGTCGGCGATGAGCCACGACGGGGTGGGCCGGCCGTCGACCGAGACCAGCTGGCCGTAGGTGTCGAGCACCTGCCGGTCGACGGCGCCGATCGAGAGCTCCAGCCGGTCGCGGAGGAACCCGGCGAACGCCTCGTCGGTGGGGTCGTCCGTGGCAGCGAACGCTGCGTAGCCCTCGCCGAGGGCCCAGATCGTGCGGGCGACCCAGTACGACGCATCGCTGTCGGACGGGTCGGGAAGCTCCACGGGCTCGGCGCTGGGGTTGAGGGAGCCGTCGGGCTGCATCCACAGCACGACGTTCCCGGCGTTCTCACCGCTCGCCGTCTGGAGATAGGTCAGGCCGCGCAGCATGTCGTACGCCTTGTCACGGCTGCTCGGCGTGCCGGTCGCGACCCAGTGCCGGATGTAGACGACCGCGGCGCGCGCGACGTCGTCGGCGTTGAAGGCGCCCTGGCCGTACGTGTCGGTGGCGGCGTCGTAGGTGCCGCCGCCGACCCGCGTCAGCACGCCGTCCCGGGGCTCGGCGTAGGTCCACAGGACGCCGATCTCGGGCTCCTCGGCAAGCCGGTACGTCGTGTGGAGAGGCTCGGTCTCCTCGGGCGGGTCGACGGAGTCGCCCAGCCAGTCGAGGTGCGCGAGGTTGGTCAGCGGCGGTGGCGCGTCATCGACCGCCACGGCCGACGTGGAGTGACCGATCGGGACGCCGACCAGGGCGACGGTGAGGCTGGCCAGGACGACAACGGTGCGACGAACGTTCATGTGGTTCCTCCGAGTAGGTGTGTTCAGGGTGCTTGGGTGCCGCGACGGCCGTAGCGGTCGTCGAGACGGACGATGTCCTCCTGCCAACCGGGCGCGGCCGTGGACGCTTCGACGAGGACGGAGTCGGTGAGAGCGCGCACCCGGTGCAGCAGGCCGGGCGTGATGTGCACCGACGCGCCCGGTGCCACCGGGACCGCCCGCAGCGCGTCCTCGCTCGGGCCGAGGTCGATCTCGACCTGGCCGGAGATGACTGCGATGGTCTCGTCCTTCTCGTGGTGCCACTGAAGGGACAGCGACTCGCCCCCGTTGACGTGCAGGGTCTTGCCCACGTAGGAGCCCTCGACCTGCGCGAAGATCTCCTCGTGCCCCCACGGCTTGTCCACGCGCGCGGAGGGTCTGGCCTCTGGCAGCTCGGTCATGCGGTCCTCACGAGTCGGTCGGTGGCGGATGGCCAGGGTTCGAGCTCGATGGTCGTTCCGTCCGCCGCCGCGCGGCGGGCCGCGTCGGCGACGACGACCGCGGCCCAGCCCTCGCGGGCGCCGGACTGGGGCGCAGCGCCAGTCGTGACACCACGGACGAGGTCGACGAAGGCGGCCCGGACGCTCTCGGCGTAGACCCGCTCCTTGGCTGCGGGCCCACCCAGCGTCAGCTCGGCGCGGACGTGGTGCGGCACGACGTGGGTGCTCCCCCGACCGACCGCGGTCGTCGGTCCGGCTCCCCGCCGCACGTCAACCGTGATGGCGGCGTCCGAGCCGAGCCGGTGTCCGTCGACGGCGAAGAGCTCGGCGGCCCGCTGGGGCAGCGCGTCCACGAGGTCGGCCCCTGCGTCGTCGGTCCACCCGTCGAGGACGGCCCGCACCGGGATCCAGCCTTCGACGCGTACCTCGGCGGTGCCGTAGTCGAGACGCATCAGCTGGCGTTCGCAGCGGTGCGCGTGCGAGAACCCGTGCGTGAAGCCGGCGAGCAGACCGCCGGGGTGCCGGGTGGTGGCACTGACCAGGTCGACGGTCCCGTCCTCGCGCGACGCCGCCATCGCCTGCACCGCCTCGGGCAGGGTGCCGGCCAGCAGGTGGGCCGCGTCGAAGAAGTGCACCCCGTGCTCGACGAGGATCCCTCCGCTCGTGGCCTCGTCCCAGAACCAGTGGCCGGAGGCGAGGTCCTCGTCGCTGGCGTCGTTCTCGAACGCGAACCGCTGCAGCGGCCCGAGCAGCGACCCCTGCAACCGACCCAGCGCACGCAGCAACGGGTTGTAGCGCAGCACGTGGTCGACGACCAGGACGCGGCCCGACCGCTCGGCGGCTGCACAGACGTCGGTGGCAGCTGCCGCACTGGTGGCCAGCGGCTTCTCGCACCAGACGTGCCGGCCCGCCTCGAGGGCCGCGGTGGCGATCGCCGCGTGGCTGGACGGCGGGGTCATGATCGCCACGACGGCGACCTCGGGGTCGGTGAGCAGGTCCTCCCAGCGAGGTACGGCACGGGCGCCGGCCGTGGTCGCGAGGTCGGCTGCCCGCGACGGGTCGCTGTCCGCCACCGCCACCACCCGTACGTCGGGCAGGTCCGCGACCGCGCCGGTCAGGAACGTGGCGAACCCCCCGGCACCGACCAGGCCGACGCCCAGGGGAGCAGTCACGGGGCTGTTCACTGGGTCCGGTCGAGCCGCGCGACCCCGACCTTCGCGTCGGCCATGCCGTAGAAGACGTAGCGGACACCGTCGATCTCCTCGATCGCGGTCGGGAACACGACGTTGGGCACGGTGCCGTCGCGCTCGTCGGCGGTCTCCGGCCTGAGGATGGGTTCGGCGGTTCGCGCCAGCACCCGGGACGGGTCAGCGGCGTCGAGCAGCATCGCCCCCGCGGCGTACTCGACCTTCTGCGTCGTGGGGTCGAAGCCGACGGGCTTCTCGCCGGACACGCCGTGGTGGATGAGCAGCCAGCCCTCGTCGACGCGCACCGGAGGCGGCCCGGCACCGATCTTCAGCGCCTCGTACGGGAACTCGGACAGCGCGACGCAGCGGTGGTTCTCGGGGTCGCGCGAGGGCGCGGATGTCGGCCTCGGCGAGCTCGGCCGGGACGTACGAGATCCAGATCCCGGGTCGTTCGTCGGTGATGCCGGCGGGCAGGTGCACGGTCTCGCCCTCGCGGAACCAGCCGAGGTCCCACATCGGCCGGTGCAACATCGCGTACGACGGCCTGCCGTCGGGATCGGGCACCACCTCGGGGAAGAACACCGCGTCCTTGTTGGGGAACATGCACAGGTCGGTGTCGAGACCGGGTTGGTAGCCGAACTGCACCGGGCCCAGGCGCTGCCAGTGCTCGAGGTCCTCGGACACGGCGAGCGCCAGCCGCGGCCCGAGCGGGCCGAAGGCGACGTACGTCATGAGGTGCCGCCCGAGGCTCGGCACCCAGGTGGTGCGCGGGTCCTCGACGCCGGCGTTGTTGGCGCCGCGCTCCCAGCCCTCGTCGGGGGCGAGGACCACACCGCGGCGCTGGACCCCGACGGGGACGCCGTCGCGTACCTCGACCTCGGCCAGGCCGACCCGCGAGATGTTGCCGTCCTCGACGAGCCGCGGGAGCAGGTACAGACGGCCGTCCGGCGCGCGGCCGCTCGCGGGGTTGAGCACCCCCATGGCCTCGTGCGGGTTGCCGGGCTCCGGTGTCATCACGACCCCGAGCCGGGTCATCGTGTACGGGACCCCGGACGAGTCGTCAGAGGTCATCCCTTCACTCCGGACCCGATGTCCGTCGCGGTGAAGTGCTTCTGGAAGACCATGAAGAGGAGGACGGCGGGCGCAGCCAGCACGCAGGCGCCGGCGAGGATCGCGCCGTAGGGGTTCGCCGCACGTCCGGCGACGCTTTCGATGTAGTTGGCGAGCGAGACCGCGAGCGGTTGCAGGTCCGCGTCCTTGGTGATGAGGAACGGCCAGAGGAACTCGTTCCACGGTCCGATGAACGTGAGCAGCACGGCGGTGAGCACCGCCGGCCGGACGAGCGGCAGCGCGATGGACCACAGGATGCGCAGCTCGCTGGCGCCGTCGATGCGGGCCGCGGAGAAGAGGTCCTCGGGAAGCTGGAGGAAGAACTGCCGGAAGACGAAGACCGCGGTGGCGTTGATGGCGAAGGGCGCGATCATGCCGAGGTAGGAGTCGGCCAGACCGTAGCTCCGGACGACCATCACGTAGAGCGGGATCATCAGCAGCTGGAAGGGGATGACCTGCACCAGCAGCATCGCCGCGAACAGCGACCCGCGGCCCCGGAAGTGCAGTCGCGCCAGGGCGTAGCCCGCCAGCAGGCCGAACACGATCGTGCACAGGATGACCGCGCCGGTGAAGATGCCCGAGTTGGCCAGCGACCGCCCGAGGTTGACGCGGCCGTTGATGTCTCGGTAGTTGTCCAGCGTGAAGCCGCCGGTCGGGAACGCGCCGGCCAGCGACGTGTCCGGTTCCGCCTGCAGCGACGCGATGAACATGTAGTAGAACGGGAACAGGAAGAGCACGGCGCCCAGGATGAGCAGGACCATGCGCAGCCAGCTGGTCTTCTGCGTCTCTGGGGGCGGTGGGCCCTGAGGCTTCGACGCCCGTCGGGTGACGTCTGAGGTGAAGGCGGCCTGTGCCATCTCATTCCCTCTCGAGGATGCGCTTGTTGATGAAGGCGATGATCAGGACACCGATCATGAGCATCACTCCGATCGCCGACGCGATGTCAGGGTTTCCCTGCTCGATGCCGCGTTGGTACATCACCAGGACCGGGGAGCTGGAAGCTCCGTTGGGTCCGCCGCCGTTGGTCAGGAGGTACGGCTCGGTGAACAGGTTGGCCCCGGTGATGATGGACAGGATGACGACGAGTGTGGTGGCGGAGCGGACGCCCGGGACCGTGATGTTCATGAAGGACCCGAACTTGCCCGCGCCGTCCATCGAGGCCGACTCGTAGAGCTCCTTGCCCACCCCCTGCAGGGCGGCGAGGTACAGCAGGATGAAGAGCCCCAGCTGCTTCCACGTGACGAACAGCGCGATGAGCGGCATCGCCAGCGTCTTGTTCACCAGCCACGACGGGTCGGGCGCCAGCGGGCCGAGCAGCTGGTTGACGAAGCCGTTGTTGCTGAACAGGAAGAGCCAGACCGCGACCACGGCGACGCTGGCAGAGATGTAGGGGACGAAGTAGGAGACCCGGAAGAAGATGCGTGCCCGGATCGCCCCGTTGAGCGCCGTGGCCAGCACGAGCGCCAGCACCACGGTGAGCGGGACGTTGATCACGAGGAAGACCACGACGTTCAGGAACGACTTGCGCACCGCGGGGTCGCTCACGGCGTCGACGTAGTTGTCGAGGCCCACGAAGGGGCGATCGACAACGACGCCGGGTGCCGTGAAGAAGTAGTCGTGGAAGCTGATCCAGACCGCCAACCCGATGGGGTACGCGAAGATCACTGCGAGGAACACGGCGTACGGCGCCGCGAACAGGATCCCCAGGGGCTGACGGCCGAGCACGGTCGTCAGCCCGAACCGGCGCCGGCCGGGCGATGCGTTGGTCCCGGCGCCGGACTCCGTGTCAGGAGGACGCGTGGCTGTCGTCACGGGTCACTCTTGACCGGCGAGGTCGTCCACCTCGGTGGCGGCCGCGCTGAGAGCGTCTGCGATCTCGGTCTCACCGAAGATCACCGACTTCGAGTACTCGTCGCGGAAGGTCTGCCAGATCTCGATGCTGTTGGGCACGTTGGGCACCTCGACGGTCCGTGCTGCCTGCGCGGCGAACTGCGTGTAGTCGGGGTTGGCCTTGAAGTAGTCGGGGTACGCCGCCTCGAGGCCGTCCCTGATCGGCATCTGGCCGGTGCTCTCCAGCAGCGCCCCGTCCTGCTCCTCGCTCGTGGCGAACTTCAGGACCTCCCAAGCGGTGCCCTGGGCCTCGCAGGCGGAGTAGATGGCGACGTTCTTGGCGTCGGAGAACGTGTAGGTCTCCTCGGCCGACGTGCCGGCGGAGGTCGGAACCGGGGCAGCACCCCAGTTGGTGTCCTCGCCGTAGACGGCGATGGCCCACGGGCCGACGATGGCCATGGCGGCCTTGCCGTCGGCGAAGGAGTCTCCGTTGTACGCCTCGTTCTGCGAGTAGCCGTTCTCGTACATGGTCCGCCAGAACTCGGCGACGGCCTCGCCCTCAGGCGAGTTGAACGTCGCCTTGCCGTCCTCGACGAGCTGCGTGCCGCCCGTCTCGGCGGCGAAGAGGGGGTAGAAGTCGAACCACGACTGGAAGAACTCGCTGGACGGAGCCGGCCAGATCGCGGCCTCCGCGGCACCGCTGGACACGATCTTCTCGCTGGTGTCGAGGAACTCGTCGTACGTCGCGAGCGGCGGGTTCTCGGGGTCGACCCCGGCCTTCTTCATCAGGTCCTTGTTGTAGAAGATCATCACCGGGTTGGCCTTCCACGGGAGCTGGTAGTACTGGCCGTCCGACGACTGGTACTGCTCGGCCGTGTCGCCGCTGCGCGACTCGATGTACTCCTTGCCGTCCGGGAAGCTGTCGAGGGGCACCAGCCCACCCTGCTTCTGGAACTGCGGGATGGCCGCGGGAGACGTGTTGAAGACCAGGCACGGCGCGTTGCCGGCGGTGATGGCGGCGCCGATGACTTCCTCGGACGACTTGCCCGCGGGGATCTCCTGGGCGGTGACCTCCTCGTCGGGGTGGTCCGCGTTCCAGGCGTCGACCATCTTCTCGCCCCAGGCGATCTCCTCGGGGTTGTTCGAGAGCCAGATCTTGATGGGGCCCGTGGCACTGGTGGCGGCGTCGCCACCGCCGCCGCCGCCGTCGTCGCCGCCGCAGGCCGCGACGCTGAGTGCGAAGAGCAGGCTGAGTCCGACGGTGGTGGTCTTCTTGATGTTCATGCGGGATCCGTTTCTGTTGCCGTGCGGGACGAGCGGGTGGGCCTTCTCGTGCGACCCGGAGGTGGTGCGGACTGCGGTGGTGCCGTGGAGGCGCGCACGACGAGGTCGGGCGGTGGCAGCAACACGTCGGGGCTGGTGTCGCCGTCGACGAGCTGAAGCAGACATTCGGCGGCGGCCCGGCCCCACGCGACTGCGTCGGTGCGCACCGTCGTCAGCGGTGGGCGCAGGTACCCCGAGATGGCGGTGTCGTCGAAACCGGTGACCGACAGGTCGTCCGGGAGGTGCAGACCACGAGCCTGGGCCGCCGACGTACCGGCGATCGCCATCAGGTCGTTGGCGTAGACGATCGCGGTCGGCGGTTCGGGCAGGTCGAGCAGCTCGTTGGTGGCCTGGGCGCCGCCGGATGGTGAGAAGTCGGACCAGACGCAGGGCGACTCCTCGAGTCCCGACGACGCCAGGGTGTCGGCCCACGCCCGCTGGCGGGAGCGGGAGTGCACGAACTCCTCGGGGCCGGCGACGTGGGCGATGCGCCGGTGCCCCAGGGCCACCAGGTGCTCGACGGCGGCCACGATGCCGGGGCGGTCGTCGACGGCGACCACGGGCCAACGGCACGCGATCGGGGCAGGGGCGATCACCACACCCGGGAGACCCAGCGACTCGAGCAGGTCGGGCCGCGGGTCGTCGACCCGCAGGTCGGTGAGGAACACGCCGTCGACCCGACCGCTGGCGGCGAGCGTCTCGTAGTTGCGGCGTTCGGACTCCTGGTCCGGGACGACCTGCAGGAGCAGGGCCTGGCCGCGCTCGGCCAGCGTCATCTCGATGCCGGCGATGAAGGCGGGGAAGAACGGGTCGGCGCTGAGCGTCTCCGGGTGCCGGGCGATCACCAAACCGACGGTCAGAGCCCGCGACGAGGACAGCGCCCGAGCCCGATGACTGGGGGTGAAGCCGAGCTCGGCGGCGACCGCCAGGATCCGGGCCCGGGTGGCATCGGCCACGCCCGGACGGTCGTTCAGCGCGAACGAGACCGCACCTCGGGAGACGCCCGCCGCACGGGCGACGTCGGCGATTGTGGGGCGGGTCACACTCTTTACTAAACCGGTTTAGTGCTCAGCCGTCAAGGCCGTGACGGATCAGCCCTCCCCGTTCAGAGCCGCGTGACGAGCCGGGCGAACCAGCTCGGCCGGGGGCGGGGCATGGTGGGAGGCGACCACGTGGCAGTGCCGCAGGACGCGCGGCTGGTCGACCCACCGCTCGACGTGGACGTGGTCGGGCTGAGGGCCGAGGACGTCGGGGTCGCCTGGGCTCCGCGGCAGTCGGAGACTCCCCCGGGACCTGGACCTACGCTGGCATCCGTGTACGACGTCGCCCTCACCGTCCGTGCCTGCCTGGGGGCCGGCACGCGTGTCGACGTCGCCTGGCCCGTGGCCGCCGAGGGGGTCGACGTCGGGGCGGACTCCGCCATCGCTCTGACCCCGGGCGGCGGCCGCGTGGGCTCGCTGCTCGATGGTGCACTCGACGGGCAGCTGATCGAGGCGGCGGCTGCGGGGACGAGCCGGCTGGTGGACGTCGAGCTGACCCAGGTCGACGCGCTGGTCGCCGGGCTACCGCAGGGTGGCCTGGTTCGCTGCCTGGTGATGACCGCCGCCGACATGCCGGAGGGCCTGTGGGACCTGCTGGTCGCCCGCGAGCCGGTCACCCTGGTCGCCCACCTCGACGGCCGTCGCGTCACCCGCATCGAGCTCGCGGACGCCCAGGACGACGGCACCACCCGGGTCGAGGACGACCGCGCCGTGACGGTGCTCGCGCCGGTCACCAAGCTGGTGGTCGCCGGGGGCGGGCCCATCGCCGAGGCGATCGCCCGCGCCGCTGAGCTGCTCGGCTGGCGGGTGCTGGTCTCCGACGACGTCAACGAGGCCGTCGGCCAGGTCACCGCCCTCTCCGCGCTCGACAACGTCGTCGTCATCGGCCACGACGACCGGCTCACCGGGGCAACCCTCGAGGCCGCGCTCGCCGGACCGGTCGGCTACATCGGCTCGGTCGGCCCACGTCGCCTCCAGGACTCGCGCGCCGACTGGCTGGTCCGTCGCGGGGTCGAGGAGCTGGACCGTGTCCACGCGCCTGCAGGCCTGGACATCGGCGCCCGTACCCCCGCAGAGATCGCCCTGTCCGTTCTCGCGGAGGCGCTCGCCGCACGGCGCTAAAGTGGTGGAGGACGAAGGAGGCTCCATGGGTGACGACACCGTCGAGGTGCTGCGGGCGCTGTGGGCTGCGGGGGCTGAGGACGACGACATCGACGCGATCTGCGGACCGTCGAAGGACTGCAAGAACATGAAGGGCGTGACCTTCGACGGCTACGCCGAGCCCGGCAGCGACCTCGGTTCTGCCTGGCGCGACAAGCTGGCCCGCGAGGGCAAGCTGCGCACCGACGGCGAGAGCCTCCGCGACCTCGTCCTCGGCGGGCCACCTCGGCCCGGCGAGCGCGGCTGAGCCTGGATGGCCGAGACAGCGGACCTCCCGTCGAGCGTTCCCGACCTCACGGACTCGCTGACGGGGGTCGGCTACCTCGCCGACCGCGGGCTGGCGACCAGTCTCTACGTCGGGCTCCACCTCGGCCGTCCCGTCCTCCTCGAGGGCGAGGTGGGCGTCGGCAAGACCGAGGTGGCCAAGGCGATGGCAGCCGTGCTGGGTCGGCGGCTGATCCGGCTGCAGTGCTACGAGGGCATCGACAGCAGCCAGGCCCTCTACGAATGGGACTACGCGCGGCAGATGCTTCAGATCCGCGCCATGTCCGAGCCGCGCGCGGACGACCGGGCAGCGGTCGAGCAGCTCTTCGGCCCGGAGTTCCTGCTCGAACGGCCCTTGCTCGACGCCGTCCGCACGGGCGCCGGTGCGGTGCTGCTCATCGACGAGGTCGACCGTGCCGACGACGAGTTCGAGGCGTTCCTCCTCGAGCTGCTCTCCGACTTCCAGATCACCATCCCCGAGATCGGCACCGTCGTCGCCGAACGGCCGCCGTTCGTGGTGCTCACCTCCAACCGCACCCGTGAGCTGCACGACGCCCTCAAACGCCGCTGCCTCTACCACTGGGTCGGCTATCCGAGCGCCGAGCGCGAGGTCGAGATCGTGCTGGTCCGCGAGCCCGGCGTCAGCGCCGCCCTGGCCCGCAAGGTCGTGGCCGCGGTCAACCGCCTGCGGGCGCTCGAGCTGGTGAAGCCGCCCGGGGTGGCGGAGACGATCGACTGGGTCCGCTCGCTCGGTGTCCTGGGCGCCGACGACCTCGACCCCGAGGTCGCCGCGGACACGATCGGCGCCGTCGTCAAGGAACGCGACGACCTCGAGCAGGTGAGTGGCGACCTGGCCCGGATCACTTCCGGTGCCTGAGCACCCGTCGCTGGTCCCGACGCTCGTCGGGTTCGCGCGCCGGCTGCGCTCCGCGGGTGTCCCTCTGGGCACCGGCGACGTGCTCACCTACTGCGCCGCCGTCGAGCCACTCGACCCGACCGACCTCGTCGACCTCTACTGGGCAGGCCGCACGGCGCTCGTCACCCGTCACGACCAGATCCCGGTCTACGACAGGGTCTTCCGTGCGTTCTTCCTCGACGAGGCGGAAGAGCTGGAGGACCCGACGCCGTTCAGCGTCCGGGCCAAGGAGGAGGCGCGCACCGAGCTCCAGCTGCCCGAGTCGCAGCCAGGGGAGCAGCGCGAGGGACGGGAGGCTCGCCTCGGGTTGGTGGCCTCGGACGTGGCGGCGCTGAAGGGGAAGTCGTTCGCCGCGTGCACGCCCGAGGAGCTCGTCGCGCTGCGCCGCATCATGCGCACCGTCCGGCTCACCCCGCCGCGACGACGGTCGCGCCGCACGCGCGCGGTGCGCGACGGACGTACCCCCGACCCGCGGCGTACCGTCCGCGCCTCGATGCGCACCCACGGCGACCCGACCGAGCTCTGGTGGCGCACGCGACGCACCCGGCTGCGTCCCCTCGTGCTCATCCTCGACGTGTCGGGCTCGATGACCGACTACTCCCGCAGCCTGCTCCAGTTCGCGTACTCCGCCCGGCGGGCGGCCACCCGGGTCGAGGTGTTCTGCTTCGGGACACGACTCACGCGCATCACCCGCGAGCTGGAGAACCGCCGGCCCGACGAGGCGCTCTCGCGGGCGGCCGAGGCCGTCGTGGACTGGGACGGCGGCACCCGCATCGGGGAGTCGCTGGCGGCGTTCGTGCGCGACTGGGGGCGGCGGGGGACGAGCCGCGGCGCCATCGTGGTGATCTGCTCCGACGGCCTCGACCGCGGCGACCCGGCGGTGCTCGACAAGGCGCTCGAACGACTCGGCCGCCTGTGCCACCGGATCGTCTGGCTCAACCCGCACGCGACCGGCGGCGCCGGGTTCAGGCCGAGCACCCTGGGCATGATGGTCGCCGCCCCGCACGTGGACCTGCTGCTGTCGGGACACGACCTGGCGAGTCTGGAAGAGTTCGCCGCGAGGCTGCCCGACCTGGGCTAGCAGACTCCTTGAGGGGGCGCCGTGCAGTGGAGCGTGGTGCTCGAGGCCGTCGGTGACCGCGAGGTCACCCTCGAGGAGGTCGTCGAGCTCGCCGACGCGGTGGCCCGGCACGGCGGGGTGGCTTCGGGCTTCGGCACGCCGTCGTACGCCGCCCGCATCCTCGTGGAGGCCGGCTCCCGGGAGCAGGCGGGTGAGCTCGGCGTGGCCACCCTGGCCGAGGCCGCCCGCACCGCCGGGCTGCCCGCCTGGCCGGTGACGGTGCTCGATGTCGTGAGCCCGGAGGATGAGGACGAGGACGGATGATCCGGCTGGGGTCGCTGGCGGGGTACCCGTTCGAGGGTCCCCGGCTGCTCGCCGGCTGGACGCCTCCCGCGACGGCCGCGGTGTACGTCGTGCTGTGCCGGCTCGACCCGGAGCGTCGCCCCGACCGCTACGCCGTCGTCTACGTCGGCCACGCCGACGACCTGACCACCCTCGGCTTCCCGTTCCGGCACCCGCAGGCGGACTGCTGGGTACGCCGGGCCGGCGACCGCTGGAAGGTCCACGTCGCGACCTACGAGGTCCCGGGCGGGCACCGGTCGCACCGTGAGCAGATCGCCCACGAGCTGACCGCGGTCTACAAGCCGGGCTGCAACGAGCGACAGGTCGACCGGTCGTGGAAGCCGGAGTGGATCGGCGAGTACTCGGCGCCCACGGCGGGACCGCTGACGACCGGCACCGACCCCGACGGCCCCCGCGAGCTCGGCGGTCAGGCGGCCCCGGAGGACTCCGGTTCGTAGCCCACGGCCTCACCCAACCGCGTACGCCGGGTGCCCGAGGCCGGCTTGGCCGGCGGCCGGACGGCCGGTTGCGCGGGGTCGGTCGGCTGGAACGTCGCGCCGACGACGATCCCCTCGGCCATCCCGTACAGCAGCGGCAGTGCCCCGGCGACCACGCCGCCGGTGCGGTTGATGTGCGCCACCCCCGGCACGATCGGCTCGGCGTTGCGGACGATCCGGCGGACCAGGTCGCGGCACTCCTCGAGGTGGTCGGCGACCGTGCTGAGCTGACCGCCGACGATCCACAGGTAGATCGCCAGGCCGGCGATCAGCAGCACGATGTCGACGACGGACAGCACGACGAGCGTGGTCATCACGAACGCACCTTCCCGAGCACCCGGCCGAGGAACAGGTGGTGCTCCAGTCCCTCGGCGAGCACCGACTCCACACCCTCCGCGGCGACCGCGATCAGGGCGGCGTCCTCGGTGTTGGCGGCGGCCGCCTCGAGCGAGCCGCGGACCCGGAGCACCCGCTGGTCGATGGTGCGGACCTCGAGCACGAGGACGGTCAGCAGCCCGGCCACCGCCAGCACCACGACGAAGCCGCCGATGACTGCCCCCCACCACAGGTTCTCCTGGGTCGAGGTGAGTCCTACCAGGATCAGGGCCACGTCAGCCTCCCAGCCGGTGTCGGCCACGCTCGAGGCCGGCCACGATGATGCCGACGTGGTCGGCGGTGGTGTTGAGCTGCGCGAGGGCCGCGGTGTTGTCCACGGCCTGGAGCAGCGAGTCGTTGATCTCGGCGGCCTGCCCGCCGATGCGGTGGGCGAGCAGCAGGATGGGCACGACCAGCGCGACCACGACGAGCACCACGATGATGCCGATCGTGTAGCCGATCACCCAGCCCGTCTCCGCGAGCACGGTCAGCTCTGCAGACATCTCAGATCCCTTCGCAGAAGTCGCGGACGGGCTTGAGGCTCGCGTTGACCGACGGGAGCACCGACGGGACGGTGCTGGTCTGCGCGGCGACGACGGCGACGCCACCGACCACGCCGTCGAGGGCGCGGCTGACCGCCATCAGGTGGCCGATCACGCGGATCAGTCCGACGGCTGCGGCGGCGATGATCAGGGTGGCGAGGATGATCGTCACCCAGGCGGCTGCGGGCATGTCGTGCTCCCCTCTGTCGTCGGCCGCTCAGCCGAGCAGCTTGGCGACCGAGCCGGCGTAGCGGGTGGCGCCGAGGGCGATGTCCTCGACGGTCTGGTCGGTCTGGGCGAGGGCCTCGGGTACGCCGTCCAGCTCGCCGACGAGCGCGACGCCGCCGGTCAGGATGTCGTCGGAGGCCGCGCGGACGCGTTCGAGTGCGGCGAGCACCCGGTTGAGCAGGGCGACGAGCACCGGCACCACCACCAGCAGCAGGATCAGGTTGCCGATCCACCACAGCACCATCAGAGCGCCTCCTCGGGTCGCTGGTAGGGCAGGAAGAACCGCCGGAAGACACGCATCAGTGCCAGCTGCAGCGCCTTGACGCCGAGGCCGAAGCCGCCGACGGTGACGACGTTCTCGACCTGGTCGGGGTCGTCGCCGCGCTGCTTGGCCTCGATCCGGCGCTGCATGTTGGTCGCGAACTGGCCCATCAGGGTGGCCGTCACGTCGGCGATCATGCCGCGGCCGTACTGCGCGGCAGCACCGGACAGGTCGAGGTCCTGGTCGAGGTCGACCTTGGTGCCGGTGCTCGTCGGGGTCAGCTGGGCGACGAGCTTGAGGGTGGCCTGGCCGCGGCCCTTCTCGTCGGCGCCCTGGGCGTCGAGGACCAGCCGCCTGGCGGCGGCGTCCCGCTCGGTGATGTGGGCGACGCCGTTGAAGCGCAGCTTGACCGGCCCGAGGCCGACCGCGACCCGGCCCTTGTAGTCGTCCTCGTCGATGACCTCGGTCAGCTCGGCGCCGGGCAGGCACGCCGCGACCTGCGGGATGTCCTCGAAGAACTCCCACACCGCGTCGACGGGGTGGGGGACGTCGAAGGTGTTCTTCAGCAGCATCAGGCCTCCTGGCCGAGCGAGTCGGTGGACAGGTACCGCGCGGGTTCCGCCGCGAACCGGTCGTGGCAGCCCACGCAGCAGAACCAGTACGTCGTCCCGTCGAGCTCCAGCGGATGGCTGCCGGCGTCGGCGTTCACCGTCATCCCGCACACGGGGTCGATCGCCGTGGCGGTCTCGGCGAGCGGGAGCGTTCCGTGTCCGTTCGCTCGAGGCGACCGGTCCGAGGGCGCCGCTGCCCCGCAGCTGGACCAGCTCGGCCAGGATCGAGACGGCGATCTCGCGGTGGGCGGTGTGGCCGAGGTCCAGCCCGACGGGCACCCGCACCCGGTCGAGTCCCTCGCGGGAGACGCCCCGGTCGGCGAGGTAGCCGAGCACGGCCTCGCCACGCTTCCGGGAGGCGACCAGGCCGACGAACGCGGGCTGGGCCGCCACGGCCCGCTCGAGCGACTCCTCGTCACCGTGGCCCTGGGTCGCGACCACCACGACCGAACGGGCGTCGAGCCCGTCGCCGGTGAAGTCGTCGGCGTCGACGACCACGGCGTCCCAGTCGAGCGCGGCCGCCAGGTCGGCCAGGGTGTGGGCCATCGGCGAGCGACCGACGATGGTGAGCTGCACGGTCGGGACGACGGGTTCCACGTAGACCTCCACGGCGCCTTCGCTCTGGCACGAGATCGGGATGACGGTCATCCCGTGGGGCACGCCCGGACCCCTGCAGGTCGGCGCCGAACTGCTCGGGGGTGCCCAGCAGGAGCAGCACCGGCTCCCGGTCGCGGATCACCCGCTGCGCCTCGCGGATGACGACCGGCTCGGCGCACGCACCGCCGATCCACCCGTGCACCCGGCCGTCGACCGTGATGACCGCGCGCGAGCCGAGCTTCCCCGAGGAGGGCGCCTGGCGCCAGACCACCGTGGCCAGGGCGAACTCCTCGCCGCGGCCCGCCATCTCGGCGGCCGTGGCCAGCACCTCCCAGCCGTCGAGGCGGCGGGTGTCGCGCGGAGGATCGTGCGGGTGGTCGGTCATCAGGAATCGGTCTTGATCGGCGGCGCCCCGGAGACGTCGTGACGTTGGGTGAGGGCCTCGTGGACCCGGTCGGGCAGCAGCGGCATGTCGATGTTGCGGACCCCGGTGCCCTTGAGCGCGTCCATGACGGCGTTCACGAACGCCGCGGGGCCGCCCACCGTCGCGCACTCGCCGATGCCCTTGGCCCCGATGGGGTGGTGCGGGCAGGGGGTGACGACCTCGTGCAGCTCGTAACCGGGCGTCTCCCAGGCCGTGGGCAGCAGGTAGTCCATGAAGTTGGAGCCGACGCAGTTGCCGTCCTCGTCGAAGGTGATGAACTGCATCGACGCCATCGCGTAGGCCTCGGTCAGGCCGCCCATGATCTGGCCCTCGACGATCATCGGGTTGATCCGGACGCCGCAGTCGTCGACCGCCACGAAGTTGAGCACGTCCCACACGCCGGTGACCGGGTCCACCTCGACGGTGCAGATGTAGCAGGCGAACGGCCAGGTCAGGTTGGGCGGGTCGTAGTAGGCGTTGGCCTCGAGGCCGGGCTCCAGACCGTCGGGCATGTTGGAGTACGCCGCCATCGCGCACTCCTGGATGCTCACGCCCCGGTCGGGCGAGCTGCGGACGTAGAAGCGGCCCAGCTCCCAGTCGACGTCCTCCTCGGAGACCTCCAGGAGGTGGGCGGCCAGTCGACGCGCCTTGGCGCGGATCTTGCGGGAGACCATGGCGACGGCAGCACCGGCGACCGGCGTGCTGCGGGAGGCGTAGGTGCCCATCCCGAACGGCGCCGTGTCGGTGTCGCCCTCCTCGACGACGATGTCCTCGGCCGGGATGCCGAGCTCGTGGGCGACGATCTGGGCCCACGTGGTCTCGTGTCCCTGCCCCTGCGACTTCGCGCCCGTGCGGAGGATCGCCTTGCCGGTCATGTGCACCCGCAGCTCGGCGGAGTCGAACATCTTGATCCCGAGGATGTCGTACTCGCGGCTGTTGCCGGCCCCGAGCGGCTCGGTCATCGTCGAGATCCCGATGCCCAGCAGGCGGCCGCGTGCCTTGGCCTCCTCCTGCCGCCGCTTGAAGTCGTCGTAGCCGACGGCCTGCAGGCCGACGTCGAGGCACTTGGCGTACTGCCCGGAGTCGGTGAGGAAGCCGAACGGCGTGCGGTGCGGGAAGTCGTCGTCCTTGACCAGGTTGACGCGGCGGAACTCCGCCTGGTCCATGCCGAGGTCGTCCGCCGCCGCCTGCACCATGCGTTCCTGGAAGTACATCGCCTCCGTCACGCGGAACGAGCAGCGGTAGGCCACGCCGCCGGGGGCCTTGTTGGTGTAGACGCCGCGGGCCGTCAGGTGCGCCGCCGGCACGTCGTAGCAGGCGAAGGCCGAGTGCATCAGGCCGATCTTGAACTTGCTGGGCTGGGCGTCGGAGAAGAAGGCGCCGTGGTCGGCGTCGGTGTGCATGCGGACGCCGAGGATCCTGCCGTCCTTGCGCAGCGCCAGCTCGCCCTTGAGGTAGACGTCGCGGGCGAAGCCGGTCGAGATCAGGTTGCCGGTGCGGTCCTCGATCCACTTCACGGGACGTTCGGTGAGGATCGAGGCGAGGATCGCGACGACGTAGCCCGGGTAGACCGGGACCTTGTTGCCGAAACCACCGCCCAGGTCGGGAGAGACGATCCGGATCATGTGCTCGGGCAGCTCGGCCACCAGGGCGACGGCCGCCCGGATGATGTGCGGCGCCTGCGTGGTCATGTAGACGGTCAGCTTGTCGGTGGACCGGTTGAAGTCGGCGATGGCACCGCAGCACTCCAGCGGCGAAGGGTGCGAGCGCGGGTAGTGCAGCTCGAGCGAGGAGACCAGGTCGGCCTGCTCGAAGGCCCGGTCGGTGCCCGACCGGTCGCCGACCTCCCAGTCGTAGATGACGTTGTCGTGCTGGTTCTCCTTGTCGTCGCGGATGAGGGCGGCGCCCTCCGCGAGCGACTGGGTCGGGTTGACGATCACGGGGAGCGGCTCGTAGTCGACGACGATCGCCTCGCACGCGTCCTTGGCGATGTAGGGGTCGTCGGCGATGACGGCGGCGACCTCCTGGCCCTGGAAGCGCACCTTGTCGGTGGCCAGCACGGCCTGGGTGTCGTAGCTCAGGGTGGGCATCCACGCGAGGTTGCGCGTCGCCATCATCTCGCCGGTGAGCACCAGCCGGACGCCCGGGATGTCCCAGGCCTTGCTCGCGTCGATGGACCGGATCCTGGCGTGGGCGACCGGGCTGCGCAGGATCTCCATGTGCAGCATGCCGGGCAGCACGATGTCGTCGACGTAGTTGCCGCGCCCGCGGATGAAGCGGTTGTCCTCGACGCGCCGGCGACTGGCGCCCATCCCGCCGATCTTGATCTCGTCCAGTGCCTGCGACGTCACGGCTTCTCGCTCTCATCGGGCTCTGCTGGGCCCTCCGGTTGGGGTCCGCGCATCTTGTCGGCGGCCCACAGCACAGACTTGACGATGTTCTGGTAGCCGGTGCAGCGGCACAGGTTTCCCGAGAGCGCCCACCGGATCTCGTCTTCCGTGGGATCCGGGTTCTCGTCGAGAAGGGCCTTGGCGGCCAGCATCATCCCGGGTGTGCAGAAGCCGCACTGGAGGCCGTGCTCCTGCTTGAACCCCTCCTGCAGCGGGTGCAGCTCGCTGGCGCCGGCGAGACCCTCGACCGTGGTCACCTCGTGGCCGTCGGCCTGCACCGCGAACATCGTGCAGCTCTTCACCGGCTGCCCGTCGACCAGCACGGTGCAGGCTCCGCAGTTGGTGGTGTCGCAGCCGGTGTGGGTGCCGGTCAGCCGCAGCCCCTGGCGGAGCAGGTGCGCGAGCAGCAGCCGCGGCTCGATGTCGGCGGTGCGCTTGCGGCCGTTGACGGTGATGGTGACGCGACGTACTTGGACTCCGTCGGCGGCGGGCTCGGCTACCTCGTCGAACAGGCTGGTCATGCAGCCTCCTCCTCGGTGGTGGAGATGCGGGTCAGGATTCTCGTGACGAAGGTGTGCACCACGTGCTTCTTGTACGCAGCGCTGCCGCGGTGGTCGGTCCGCGGCCGAGCGGCCTCGGCCGCGAGCTCGGCCGCTCGGGCGATGGTCGCGGCATCGAGCCGCTGTCCGGAGAGCGAGTCGGCGGCGTCGCGGGCGTCGATGGTGGCGCCCCCGACGCCCGTCAGCGCGATCCCGGCCCGGCCGATCGTGCCCTGGGTGTGCTCGATCGCGACGGCCACGCCGGCGGTGGCGAAGTCGCCGACCCGCCGCTCGAGCTTGAGGTAGCTGCCGACCCGGGCACCGGTGGGCGCGGGGATGACGGCCTCGACCGCCACCTCGTCGTAGGCGAGGGTGTTCTCGAACGGTCCGGTGACGAAGTCGCGCGAGGCGATCGACCGGCGCCCGGCCGGACCTTGCGCGACCACGCTGCCACCGAGGGCCATCACGACCGCCGCCCAGTCACCCTGCGGGTCGGCATGGCACAACGAGCCGACCAGCGTGCCCCGGGTGCGCACGATCGGGTCGGCGATCAGCGGCGCAGCGGCGGCCATCGTGGGCTGGCTGCCGGGCAGGATCGTGGAGCGTTCCAGCATGGCGTGCCGGCACAGCGCTCCGATGTGGAGCGACCCGTCGGCGTCCACGCGGTGGTGGTCGAGTCCCGGCAGGTCGTTGATGTCGACGAGCAGCTCGGGCGCCGCGAACCGCAGCTTCATCAGCGGCACCAGGCTCTGCCCGCCCGCCAGCACCTTGGCCTCGCCCCGCCCGCTGCTCAGCAGGCCGATGGCATCGTCGAGGGAAGCGGGACGCTCGTAGCGGAACCGCGGCGGGTACATGGCGCTCTCCTTCTGGGATCCCGAGAAGGGCTCCGGTGCTGGACCGGTGCTGTGCCGATGGGCGGACGAGCAGCTCAGGGCTCGGCGGTCCCCTGCGGTCCGGGATCCGGGACGGCGATCGGCCCGGACTCGATCTCGGTCGGGTCGGGACGCGGGTCCTGGTGCGGTGGCCACGGTCCCTGCACGGGCTGCCCCGCCACCTTGAGGTAGTCGATGAGCTGCGGCCACGCCCACACGGTGGGGCTCTTGCCGGTCTGGGGCGAGTTCTCGATGACTTCGTACAGCCTGGGGTTCCCGGCACTGTGGCCGGTGGACTCGATCGGCAACGAGATCCGCTCCCTTCCTTGCCCGAGGTGACTGACGTCACTGAGGTCCATGGTGCGGGCATTTGCCCTCGCCCGCAATGGTCGGTGGTCGCCGCTCGCGGATGTGGCCCACCTATCGGAGCGTCATGCTCCACCGCCACAGGTGGTGAGGAGCCGGTCGACCACGTCGTCGGGGGAGGGCATGGCAGCGATCTCGTCGGCCACCCCGCGGGCCCGTCGGTGCAGGGCTTCGTCGGTGAGCAGCGCGCCGACCGCGCTCGCGATCGCGTCGGGAGACGACTCCTCCGGATGCAGGACGACGGCCACCCCTGCCCGCGCGGCCCCCTCGGAGTTGCGGAACTGGTCGGCCGCCTGGGGCAGGCACAGCTGGGGCAGACCCTCGGCGAGGGCGCCGAGGAAGGTGCCCGAGCCCGCATGGGAGACCACCACGTCGCAGTGCTGCAGGACGCGCGGCTGGTCGACCCACCGCTCGACGTGGACGTGGTCGGGCTGCGGTCCGAGAGCGTCCGGGTCGCCGTCGGGGCCGACGGTGACGAGGACCCGGACGGGCAGCCGGGCAAGGGCGCTCACGGCCGGTGCCAACAGGGGCAGCCGGTTCTGGACCGTGCCCAGGGTGACGTAGACGAGCGGTCGCTCGTCCCGCTCGAGGTAGTGGGGGAGTGGCCCGGTGGCGCCACCGGTGTCGGCCACGGGGCGCAGCGGCTGCCGCGCCGGGACGTGGTCCAACGGGACCGTTTGGACCGACGGCGGACAGATGTCGAGGTAGAGGGTGGTGAAGCTGCCGGCGTACGGCGGCAGGGCCTGCCCGTGCTCGGCCCACAGGCCGGCGAGTCGGGCCCCGGCGTCCTCCAGCATGCTCGGTGGGATCCCGCCGCCGAAGGCGTGCGTCACGCTCGGGACCTGCAGCACCGCACCGACCAGCGGCGACGCCAGCTCGCCGTGCTCGTGGACCATCAGGTCGGGCCGCCAGCGCGTCGCGAGGGGGAGCAGGTCGGCCGCCATCGGCGGGGTCAGCGTCTCGCCGAACAGGCGGGGGTACATGAAGGCGGCCCGCTCCCGCGGGCTGACCGAGGCCACGCGCGCCTGCAGGCTGCCGACCCGCTCGCGGAGCTCCGGACCGGCCAGGCCGGACGGGGCGGCGGGCAGACCAGCAGCCTCGAGCCGGTCGCGGGCGTCCGCGCTCGTCGCCCACAGGATGTCGTGCCCGGCCGCCAGGAACGCTCGCGCGAGCGGGTACATCGGGAACATGTGCCCGTACCCGAACGTCGAGGAGAACAACACGCGCACGACGGCTCCCTCAGTCGGCCACGGCGACGCGGCGGCCGGTCTCGAACGACTCGATCGCCGCGTGCGCGAGGCGCAGGGCCCGCCGGCCCGCGGACGCGTGCACCGGCGGTGGGTCGCCGGCGCGGAGGGCCGCGAGCACGGCGTCGACGTGCCGGTCGAAGGTGGCGTGGAAGCCCCGGGCCTCGTCGTTGAAGTACCCCGCCCGCCACACCGACGCGACCTCGTCGCCGGACCGCTGGATGCTCAGCTCGCGCACCGTGTCGTGGACCACGAGGCGGCCGTCGGTGCCGTTGACCTCGAGGAGCTGGCTGTCGGGATAGGCGTAGGACGAGTCGTACGTGCCGAGCATGGTGCCGACCGCCCCGCCCTCGAACCCGAGGGCGAGCGCGACGGTGCTCCAGTCGCCGTACGTCATGTCGGTCATCTGGGCCGCCACGGAGGCGACGGGCCCGAGCAGGTGCTCGAGCATGTCGAAGCCGTGGCACTGGGTCTCGATCAGGTTCGCGTGCCTGCTCGTGCCGTGGTTGGCCTCGCCACCGAAGCGCCAGGTGGCGAAGACCGGCCGCCCGAGCACGCCGTCGTCGATGGCCGCCTTGGCCCGCAGGAACGGCTCGGCGTAGCGGTGGTTGAAGTTGATGGCGAAGAACAGGTCCCGCTCCGCGGCCTCGGCGATCAGTACGTCGGCCTCGCCGAGGTCGAAGACCAGTGGCTTCTCGACGAGCAGCGGGACTGCCGCTCGCACGAGCTGGAGAGTGGCCTCGTAGTGGCCCTCGTTGGGCAGGCAGACCGTGACCAGGTCGGGGCGTACGGCGTCGAGCATGGCCGCGACGTCGGTGTGCGGGGTGCTGTCGTAGGCGGCCGCGCGGGCCGACGTACGCGCCGGGTCGCGGCCGACCACGGCCACCAGGTCCGTGTCGGGCCGGCGGGCGAAGATGCGCGCGTGCTGCTCACCCCACACGCCCGTGCCCACCACCGCGACCCGCAGCACCGACTCCACGCCGACCACCGTCCCACAGGGTCCCGTCGGGGGAGGAGAACTCCGCCGGCATCCCCCGCGCCGCGAGGCGCACGCCCCTAGGATCGTCGCGAGGACCCGGCCAGCCGGCGGGGAAGCACACGGAGGACTCGGCATGACCACCAACGACCCCCAGCCAGTTGACGGCTCCGCCACCGCCGCAGCGGTGCAGCCCCTGGAGCCACCGGACCAGGTCCTGACGCTGGTCGCGCCCGCGGCGCCCGCAGCCGTCCAGGAGACCGCAGCCCCGAAGATGGCTCCGGCCGTCGCCGAGGAGGCCATCCCCGTCCTCGACGCCAAGGTCGAGGAGTACCTGAGCGCGCTGTCGGCGGCCCAGCCCTCGAGCCCGGAGTTCGCCGCCCAGGCCGACAACGTCCGCACCATGGGCGACGCCGACATCCGCAAGGCGGCCGAGACGTCCAACCGGCTGCTCGACCGGCCGGTCCAGGCCCTCAAGAAGGGCGGCCTGTCCGAGGGGTCCGAGGTCGGCAAGACCCTCCTCGAGCTGCGTCGTACGGTCGAGGACCTCGACCCCAGCGCGCTCACCGGCACCCGCAAGTGGCTGGGCATCATCCCGATGGGCGACAAGGTCGTCGACTACTTCCGCCGCTACCAGTCGGCGCAGACCCAGCTCAACGGGATCCTGCACAGCCTGCGCAACGGCCAGGACGAGCTCCAGCGCGACAACGTGGCGCTGAACATGGAGAAGACCAACCTGTGGGCGGCGATGGGCCGGCTCAACCAGTACGTCTACATCTCCGAGCGGCTGGACGCGAAGCTGTCGGCCAAGATCGCCGAGCTGCAGGTCTCCGACCCCGACACGGCCCGGATCCTCAACCAGGACGTCCTCTTCTACGTGCGCCAGAAGCACCAGGACCTGCTGACCCAGCTGGCCGTCTCGATCCAGAGCTACCTCGCGATCGACATCATCATCAAGAACAACATCGAGCTCATCAAGGGCGTCGACCGCGCCTCGACGACCACCATCTCGGCGCTGCGCACCGCCGTGATCGTGGCGCAGGCACTCGGCAACCAGAAGCTGGTCCTCGACCAGATCGCGGCGCTCAACACCACGACCTCGGGGATGATCGAGCGGACCTCCGAGATGCTCAAGGACAACTCCGCCGCGATCCAGGAGCAGGCCGCGTCGTCGTCCATCGGGATCGAGCAGCTGCAGGCGGCGTTCGCCAACATCTACGCGACGATGGACTCCATCGACGAGTTCAAGCTCAAGGCGCTCGACACCATGTCGGAGACCATCGGCGTCCTCGAGAACGAGGTCGAGAAGTCCAAGGCGTACGTCGCCCGCGTGCAGACGCAGGACCAGCGCGCGGCCAGCGGCCAGCTCGACCTCGACAACATGGGTCGCTAGGCCCGGGTCGGGGATTGGGGTCGCGTGGGCTTCTGGGACTGGCTGACGGGGAGGTCGCGCAAGCAGGCGCCCCCACCCGTGACGGTCCCGCCTGCCCCGACGGAAGCGGACATCCTGGCGTCCCTGGCGCGCGTCGAGGCGATGCTGGCCGACGGCACGGCGCCCGCCGTGGTGCGCTCCCGGGTCGCGCGGATCGACCGCACCATCCGCGAGACGTTGCCCAAGCTGCCGCAGCTGGGGTGGGGGAGCTCCGACGCGTACGCCGTGGTGGCCACCGCCACCGACTACCTCCCCGAGGCGGTGGGCGGGTACCTCCGCCTCCCGCGCGACTGGGCCAACTCCCGGCCGATCGAGGGGGGCAAGACGGCCCTGATGATCCTCATCGACCAGCTCGAGCTGCTCGCGTCCACGATGAGCAAGATGCTCGACGCCGCCAACCGCGCGGACGCCGAGGCGCTGATCGCCCACGGCCGTTTCCTCGAGGCGAAGTTCGGGCACTCCTCCACGGGAGGCACCCTCGATGCCGGTGCCGGGCCGCTCGCGCCGCCGACCAGCCCGCCGCCGCCCCCGCGCTCGACCCTCGACCTGGAGTGATGGATGCCTGAGACCTCGCCGTCGACCCTGGCGGCCGCGCTGGCCGCGCTGGACGCGGCCGCCGCGGCGGCCGGCGTCGACCCCGGCGTCGCCCGCGCGGAGGGGGAGGCCCTGGCCGCCACCGTCTCCGAGGCCGCGACCGGCGCCTACCTCGACTGGTCGGAGCAGACCGGTGGCGACCGGAGCGCCGAGGAGTTCTTCGACGCGGCCTCGCGCGGCAGGCGCTACCGGTCGGGTCCGACGCCGTCGGTCGCGGCCCTTGCCCTCGCCCGGCACCCGGGGGCCCTGACGTACGCGACGGCCCTGAGCGAGGTCTGCACCGCTGCCGCGATGCTGGGCACCCCGACCCCGCGGGTGATGGGCAACGCCTCGACCGCCGCCGCGGCCCAGCTGGGCGCCGTACGGCCCTCGCCGGCACCGACGACATCTCCCGCCGGCGACCTCACCGCCCTGCCGAGCACGCCCGGGCAGGTGCTCACCGAGGACGAGATGCTGCGCATCGCGGCGGAGTCCGGACGGGCGGTGACCCAGCAGCTCAACGCGGTCCGCGACGCGCTGACCAAGATGGTCGGCGGCCTGGGAGACGCACCCACGACCAGCGCAGTCACGTCGGGGCCGCCCGAGGTCGACGACAGGTCCGGCCAGCCGACCCAGGCCGCGCCGCCGGCAGAGGCGGAGAAGCCTGCGGAGGCCGAGGCGCCGAAGGAGCCCGAGGTACCTCCCAAGTCGCTGGAGGAGCTGCTCGCCGAGCTCGACGCGCTGGTCGGCCTCGAGGCGGTCAAGGGCGAGATCCACCGCCAGGTCGCGGTCCTCAAGATCGAGGCCAAGCGCGAGGCGGCGGGGCTCAAGGTCCCGACGATCACCCGGCACCTGGTGTTCGTCGGCAACCCCGGCACCGGCAAGACCACGGTCGCCCGGCTGGTGGCCGGCATCTACCGCGCGCTGGGTCTGCTGACCCAGGGCCAGCTCGTGGAGGTCGACCGCTCCGAGCTGGTGGCGGGCTACCTCGGCCAGACCGCGATGAAGACCGCCGACGTGGTGAAGTCCGCGGTCGGCGGCGTGCTGTTCATCGACGAGGCCTACAGCCTGGCCGGCGACCAGTACGGCACCGAGGCCGTGGACACCCTGGTCAAGGAGATGGAGGACCGGCGCCACGACCTGGTGGTCATCGTGGCCGGGTACCCCGAGCCGATGGCCTTCTTCATCGCCCAGAACCCGGGCCTGGCCAGCCGGTTCCGCACCACCATCGAGTTCGCGGACTACAGCGACGACGAGCTGGTCGGCATCTTCCGGGTGCTGGCCGAGGGCGCCGACTACGACCTCCCGGACGACGTCGAGGCCCGGTTCCGCGAGATGCTGAAGGGCATCCGGCGCGGGCCGACGTTCGGCAACGGCCGTTACTCCCGCAACGTGCTCGAGGCCGCGATCGGCCAGCACGCCTGGCGGTTGCGCGACATCGAGGAGCCGACCGTGGAGCAGCTGCGCACGCTGGCGCCCGAGGACCTCGTCTACGTGTCGGTCGACGACACCGTGGACGAGGCGCTCAACGGGCCGACCGAGGGTCCGCTGGTGATCGACCCCGAGACACCGCTGCCGCCCCAGCCCGAGCCGCCGCCAGCCGCAGGAGGCCACGCCATGAGCCAGGCCACGCAGGGCGCCCCAGCCCCTCAACCGGCGGCCCCGCCGACCGCGGCGGTCGTCGGTACGCCGGCCCCGACGCCCGCGGCTCCGGGCACCGGCCGCGCGACGGCGTACGAGTCGCTCGGCACCTCGCGCGAGGACGACGTCGCCCGCCGCCAGGCGGCGCAGGTCCCGACGACCCTCAACCGACTGCGGCTCGGCGCGATCGTGGTGTGCCTGCTCTTCGGCGCCGTCACCGGCCTCCAGCTCGCGCTGTCGTGGCAGGCCAACCGCACCGCCGCCGCCGACACCGAGCAGCTGATCCGCGTGCAGGGCATCAAGACCAACCTGCTGCGGGCCGACGCGCTGGCGACCAACGCCTTCCTCATCGGTGGCCTCGAGCCGGCCGAGCAGCGGGCGGCGTACGACGGCGCGATCGACCAGACGGTGCGCGCCATCACCGACGCGGCCGAGGCGCAGCCCGCCGACCGCGCCGCACTCAACGAGCTGAGCAGCGCGGTGCTCGACTACGTCGGCGACATGGAGCTGGCGCGGGCCAACAACCGCCAGGGCCTGCCGGTCGGGGGCGCGTACCTGCGCAAGGCGAGCAGCGAGCTGCGGTCGACCGCGCTGCCGATCGTCGACCAGCTGGTGGACTCCAACTCGACCCGGACGACGGACGCGATGGGCGCCCACCATCCCTGGTGGGTGTTCCTGCCGGCGGTGGTCGCCGTGGTGCTGCTGTGGTTCGCCAACCGCTGGATCGGGAGGCGGTTCCACCGTCGGGTGAACCCCGGGATCCTCGTCGCGGTCCTCGCCGTCGGTGTCGTCGGCATCGTCGCGGCGTTCCTCGTCAACGGCCAGCAGAACCAGAACGACGAGCTCACCGACGGCTCGTTCCAGTCCGTGGTGGACGGGTCCTCGGCCCGCACGTCCGCCAACGACGCCAAGGCGAACGAGAGCCTGCGGTTGATCGCGCGAGGTTCGGGTCAGGCGTTCGAGGACGCCTGGGTCGCCGCGGCCGCGATCGTCGACCAGGCGCTCCTGGAGCCGAGCCTGAACGGTCTCCAGGGTTCGTGGGCGACGTACAAGTCGCAGCACCAGGAGATCGTCGACCTCGACGACGGTGGGGACTGGGACGAGGCGGTGGTCGCGGCGACGAGCACCGAGGACGGGTCGGCGTCGGACACGTTCGCCGACTTCGACGCCCAGCTGCAGGACTCGCTGAGCGCGTCGGGCACCGCGACGACCGAGACCCTCACCAACGGCAACTCGGTGCTCCTGGTGCTGGCGGTGCTCGCCATCCTGGCGGGCCTGGCCGCGGCCGGGTTCGCGGCGTCGGGCGTCAACCAGCGGCTCAAGGAGTTCTCATGACGACCCGACGGCTGGGCCTGCTCGCCGCGGCGGCGCTGACGCTCGTCCTCGGGGCGTGCGGGGTCACGGACACGCCCGTCCCGGCCCCGCCTGCCCCGCCGGAGGTCTCGGGTGGTGCGGCGCCGGTCGCCCAGGACTGCGACAACCGGCTGCAGTCCTTCGCGCCGGCCAGCGACCCGCTGGGCATCCCGTCCGGCTCGACGATGGCCGAGATCCGCCAACGCGGGCGGTTGATCGCCGGCGTCTCGGCCGACACGTTCCTGCTCGGCGCCCGCGACCCGGTCAGCGGCGACGTCCAGGGCTTCGACATCGACCTGGTCAAGCAGGTCGCGAAGGCGATCTTCGGCGACGAGAACGACGTACCAGCTGCGGGTGATCACCGCCGCGCAGCGGCTCGAGGTGCTGCAGAACCACGAGGTCGACATGGTCGCCCGCAACATGACCATCACCTGCGACCGCTGGGAGTCCATCGCGTTCTCGGCCGAGTACTACCTGGCCGGGCAGAAGATCCTGGTCCGCAAGGGGTCCGACATCACGGGGCTGTCCTCGTTGGCCGGGCACCGGGTCTGCGCCCCGCTCGGTACGTCCAGCATGGACAACCTGATCCGCCTCGCGCCGGACGCCGAGCCGGTCGGCGCCGACAACCACACCGGCTGCCTGGTGCTGCTCCAGGAGGGCCAGGTCGACGCGATCACCGGCGACGACACCGTGCTCGCCGGCCTGGCGTCGCAGGACCCGTACGCCGTCGTGCTCGACGAGGAGCCCTTCACCGAGGAGCCGTACGGCATCGGCATCCCGCTGGACCAGGTCGACATGGTCCGGTTCGTCAACGGCGTGCTCGAGGGGATGCGTGCCGACGGCTCGTGGGACGCCAGCTACGCGAAGTGGCTCCAACCCACCCTCGGCAAGTCCTCCGGCCAGCCCCAGCCCCAGTACGGACGCACTCCGTGACCCCCGCCCTCGTGCAGTTGCGCCTCGGGTACCGCCGAGTTGCGTGTCGTGGTGTAGTCGAGTTGCGTCCCGTGACGCGTCGAGTTGCGTCCCGTGATCGGGTGCAGCTGTCACGAGGCACAACTCAGCGGTCGCGAGGCGCAACTCGCGCGTACGAGGCGCAACTCGACGAGTCACGGGGCGCAGCTCGATGAGTCCGGTGCACGCGCCGGACGCGCCCGGGCGGCTCGGGGAGCCGGTCGAGGTGATGGCCATGCAGGCGTACCTCACCGAGCTGGACGCCTGGGTTCGCTTCCGCAAGGACGAGCTCGACGAGCTGGACGCCGCCGCGCTGGCGTCGCCGCGCAAGAACGAGCTGACCGGCGACATGACGCTGTCGATGGCGCTCTGGAAGGCCGTCTCGGACCGGCTCCAGCTGCTGCTCGCCGTCTGGGGCGGGGGTCGCGTGCTGGAGGCCGAGCGGGAACGCCTGGCGACGCTGATCCACGGCCGCCTGGACGCGACCCTCGACCCTGCCGTCCTCGCCCGGAGCGCGGCGATCCCCGGGTCGACGCCGGGGGCGCTCGCGGTCTCGCTGCCCGAGGCGTGCCGGCTCAGCGACGCGCTCGCCGGCCAGCTGCGCCAGCGACTCTCGCTCGACCCCGCGGCCGACGAGAACGCCGCACGGGTCAAGGAGCTGCGCGCGGCCCTGGAGCGGCTGCGCGACCAGGTCTCCCTCGAGCCCGACGCTTCCCGGGCCGGGGCCCAGCGCACCTGGGACGAGCTGGCCGCGCGCATCAAGGACGTCACCGAGCGGCTGCAGCGCGGCGGCGACGTCGGTGGCCTGCTCGGGCCGCTCGAGAACGACACCGCGCTGTTCGAGCGCGACCTCATCGTCGGCGGAGCCGAGCGCCGCGACACCCGTGACCGCGCCGCCGCGGCGACCGAGCTCCGCGAGGACCTCCTGGCCCGCTCCGCCGCCCTCGAGCGCTCGCCGCGCGCTGCGTCGAGTCCGTCGACCCCGCTCCCCGCTACGCCGTCCCCGACGTCGAGGCGCTCGGGCCGGTGCCCGCCTCGCCGACCGAGCTCGCCGCCTACCGCAAGCGGCTCGGACGGGTCGGCGACGCGATGAACCTCGCCCACGCGTCGTACGCCGCCGCGCTCGCGGCCCACGACGACCTCGTCGCCCGGCTGGACGCCTTGACCCTCAAGGCGTCGGCCCAGCGGCTGTCCGGCGAGCGCGACCTGGCCGCCGCCGAGGCGACCGCCCGCGAGGTGCTCACCCGGCAGCCGTGCCCGGTCGCGGTCGCCACGGCGCTCGTCGACGCGTACGACGCGTGGCTCACGTTCGCGTCCTCCCGCACGTCCGCTGCGAAAGGCTCCAGATGAAGTGCCAGCAACCCGGGTGCACCGGGACCATCGTCGACGGCTACTGCGACGTCTGCGGCATGGCGCCCGCCGAAGGTGGTGGAGCTACCTCCGGGCCCACGAGTGCGGCTGCCTCGACCGGCGGAGCTGCCGACGGCTCGTCCTGCCAGCAGCCCGGCTGCTCCGGGACCATCGTCGACGGCTACTGCGACGTCTGTGGCACGCCCGGCAGGTACCCCGGCAGCCGACTCGGCGGCCGTGTTCCAGGGCGCTCTCGACGAGTCCGCCGCGGCCACCGGGTCCTTCCGCCTCCAGTCGGCGGCCATCGGCTCGCAGCGCGCGGTCGGCACAGGTGCGACCCACCGCGTCCGCTCGGCGTCGCAGCGGCTGAGGTCGGCGCGGCTCGGCGCGGGCCTGACCACGATCCCGCCCATCCCGCTGGTCGACGCCGCCAAGGTCGTCATGAAGAACCCCGAGGTGGCGGAGGACAAGCGCACCTGCGCCAAGTGCGGCAGCCCGGTCGGCCGCAGCAAGGACGGCCGGCCCGGGCGCACCGAGGGCTTCTGCCCGACGTGCGGCCAGGAGTTCTCCTTCACCCCCAAGCTGCACCCCGGCGACCTGGTCGCGGGGCAGTACGAGGTCGCGGGCTGCCTCGCCCACGGCGGCCTCGGCTGGATCTACCTCGCCCGCGACAAGAACGTCTCGGACCGCTGGGTCGTCCTCAAGGGCCTGCTGAACTCCGGCGACGCCGACGCCCTCGCCGCCGCGATCGCCGAGCAGCGCTTCCTGGCGCAGGTCGAGCACCCGCTGATCGTCGAGATCTACAACTTCGTCACGCACGAGGACGCCGGCTACATCGTGATGGAGTACGTCGGCGGCCGCTCGCTCAAGCAGGTGCTCAAGGAGCGCATGCGCGCCAACAGCGGGGCGTACGACCCGCTGCCCGTCGACCAGGCCCTCGCGTACATCCTCGAGATCCTGCCCGCGTTCCAGTACCTCCACGACCTCGGCCTCGTCTACTGCGACTTCAAGCCCGACAACCTCATCCAGGTCGGCGACGCCCTCAAGCTGATCGACCTCGGTGGCGTCCGGCACGTCGACGACCAGGAGTCGGCGATCTACGGCACGGTCGGCTACCAGGCCCCCGAGGTGGCCGTGGCCGGGCCGAGCGTCGCGTCCGACATCTACACGATCGGCCGCACCCTCGTGGTGCTGTGCATGGAGTTCAAGGGCTACCAGTCGACGTACCTCTCCTCGCTGCCCGACCCCGAGTCCACGCCGCTGTTCCGCGACAACGACTCGCTCTACTGCCTGGTCGCCAAGTGCTGCGCGACCGACCCGGCCGACCGGTTCCAGTCGGCCGACGAGCTGCGGGTGCAGCTGCTCGGGGTGCTGCGCGAGGTGGTGGCCAAGAAGCGGGCCGGTACGGCGATCACGTCGGCGGCCTCCCAGCTCTTCGAGACCCCGGCCGTCACCACCGTGGCGCTGGACTGGGACCAGCTGCCCGACCTCCGCGCCGACACCTCCGACACCCAGCACGCCTGGCTCACCAGCCTGGCGCCGGTGGCGGCCACGAAGCGGCTCGAGCAGCTCCAGAAGGCCCCCGAGGAGACCGCCGAGGTACGCCTCTGGCGCGCCGAGGCCGCCCTCGAGGCCGACGACACCCAGCTGGCGATCGACCAGTCCGCCGCGCTGCTCCAGGCCGACCCGTGGGAGTGGCGGGCGCTGTGGGTCTCCGGCCTCGCCGCCCTCCAGCAGTCGCGGTGGGACGACGCGGCCGCGGCCTTCAACGCGGTGTACAAGCAGGTCCCCGGCGAGCTGGCGCCCAAGCTGGCCCTGGCGCTGGCCTGCGAGAAGGGCGACCGCCCCGAGGTGGCCGAGGGCTTCTACAACACGTGTGCCGAGACCGACGCGGCGTACGTCGCCCCCTCGGCGTTCGGGATGGCCCGTATCCGCGCCGACAGCGGCGACACCGACGGGGCCGTCGCGGCCCTCGACCTGGTGCCGCCGACCAGCCGCGGGTACGGCGAGTCGCGCCAGCTGCGGGCCGAGGTGCTGCTGCGCGGCGCGGGCGACGACCTGACGCGGCTGGGTGCCGCGATGATCAGCGTCGACGGCGCGGGGATGGAACCCTACGACCGGGCCAAGCTGTCGGCCAGGATCCTCGGGCACGCGCTCGAGGTGGTCGAGAGGAAGGGACCGGGAACCGTGCGGATCGGCAGCTACGAGGCCAAGGAGCCGTCGTTGCGCGAGGGCCTGGAGGCGAGCTATCGGGTGCTCGCCCGTGAGGCGCAGGACCGGGACACCCAGGTGCTCATGGTCGGCCGGGCCAACTCCGTGCGCAACTGGACGCTCACGTGACCGAGACCCCCGCCGCGCCGGCCCAGACGTGCCCGCACTGCGGGGCTCTCCTCGAGACCGACGCCAAGTTCTGCGAGGCCTGCGGCAAGGCCGTGGGCGCGGAGACTGCCGCGGCGCCCGCCGCGTCCGGCGTGCCCAGCCCTCTCGACGACGTCAGCCCGATCAGCGCCGTCACGGCACGCCCGGGTACGGCGGCCCCGGAGGCCGCAGCCGGCTCCCGCGCCCCCTGCCTCCAGTGCGGCGGTGCGGTCGACGACGACGGCTACTGCACCCAGTGCGGCACCAAGGCGCCGGACCCGCGCGACCACTTCGAGGAGCAGCCCGCGCCGTGGGTCGGCGGGGTCTGCGACCGGGGGATCCGGCACCACCGCAACGAGGACGCGATGGCGATGGCGGTCGACGGGCCGCGCGTCGTCCTGGTCGTCTGTGACGGCGTGTCCAACACCGTGGACTCGCACATCGGGTCGATGAACGCGGCGCACGCGGTGTTGGACGTGCTGCGCCCGCCGCTGCCGCGCGGGCTCGGGGTGCCCGAGAGCCGGGACGCCGCCATCACCCGGCTGTTCACCGACGCGGCGGCGGCCGGGCAGAAGGCCATCGCGGCCACGGTGTCCGAGGACGTCCCCAACCCGCCCTCCTGCACGCTCGTGGCGGCCGTGCTCGAGGACGACGTGGTGCACTTCTGCGGGCTCGGTGACTCCCGCATCTACCTGCTGCCCGACGCCGGCGACGGGCAGATGCTCACCGTCGACGACTCGATGGCGCAGCTGCTCATCGCGGGCGGCACACCGCGCGCGGAGGCGGAGGCGTCCAAGCAGGCGCACTCCATCACCAGGTGGCTCGGCAAGGACAGCGCCGAGATCGTGCCGCGCGTCGGGCAGGTCCGGGTGACCGGGCCGGGCTGGCTGCTCGCGTGCTCCGACGGGCTGTGGAACTACGCCTCGGAGCCGGCCGCGCTCAAGGAGCAGATCGCGGCGGCGGGATCCGACGACCCCTTGGTGGTCGCGCGGCACCTCGTCGCGTTTGCGAACGCCTCCGGCGGGCAGGACAACATCGCCGCCGCATTGGCAAGGGTGGCACGTACGGGTAGTCGCATGAAGGTGCTAGCGCGCCTTCCGCGACCAACGGCAACGACGACGTACGCAACAATGCTGCTTCCGAAGGAGGGGAGACCGATGGCTGAGTTCACAGCGACCGTGTTCCAGAACGAGTTCCTGCCCGACGGCGGGACCGACGTCCACGCGATCGTCACCGTCGACTGCAGCGGCGCCGGAACTGCCGGCCAGACGGGCTCCGGCGCGGCCGGCGAGATCGTCATCATCGACACCTCGGGCTCCATGGGGCAGTCGGCGATGGCGGCTGCCAAGCAGGCGGCCCAGGCGGCGCTGGCCGAGATCGTCGACGGCACGTACTTCGCCGTGATCTCCGGCAACGGCGCGGCCTTCCTCGCCTACCCGCTCGTCAACGCGGGCCCGGCGATGGTGCCGATGAACGAGGCCACCCGGGCCGAGGCGGCGGACGCCATCTCGAGGCTGCGCTCCGGCGGCGGCACCGAGATCTCGACCTGGCTCGACATGGCAGGCGTGCTGTTCACCTCCGTGCCGCAGGTCGTGCAGCGGCACGCGATCCTGCTGACCGACGGTGAGAACAACGAGCCGGCACCGGTCCTCGACGAGGCGATCGCCCGGGCCACCGGCTTCTACCAGTGCGACTGCCGCGGCGTGGGCGTCGACTGGAAGGTCGAGGAGATCCGCCGCATCGCCCAGGCACTCCTGGGCACCGTCGACATCATCGCGCGGCCCGAGACGATGGCCGCCGACTTCCAGGCCATGATGCAGACCGCGATGGCCCGCGGCGTCGCCAACGCCGACCTGCGCGTGTGGACCCCGCAGGGCGCCCAGATCCTCTTCGTCCGCCAGGTCTCGCCGACGGTCGAGGACCTCACCCACCGGCGTACGGCCGTCAACGACCTCACCGGTGGCTACCCCACGGGTGCCTGGTCCGACGAGTCCCGCGACTACCACGTCGCCGTCCGGCTGGCCGCCAAGGCCGTCGGCCAGGAGCAGCTCGCCGCCCGCGTGCAGCTGGCGATCGGCGACGAGGTCAAGGCCCAGGGGCTGGTCAAGGCCAAGTGGTCCGACGACTCCGAGCTGACCACGCGCATCGACCAGCAGGTGGCCCACTACACCGGCCAGACCGAGCTGGCGCAGGCGATCCAGGAGGGGTTGGCCGCCAAGGCGGCCGGCAACGAGGAGCTGGCCACCACCAAGCTCGGCCGCGCCGTCCAGCTCGCCAAGGAGACGGGCAACGAGGAGGCGACGTCCAAGCTCCGCAAGGTCGTCGACGTCGAGGACGAGGACGCCGGCACCGTACGCCTCAAGAAGACCGTCGAGAAGGCCGACGAGATGGCGCTCGACACCGCCTCCACC
This sequence comes from uncultured Actinomycetota bacterium, assembly GCA_963839565.1. GTDB lineage: Bacteria > Actinomycetota > Actinomycetes > Propionibacteriales > Nocardioidaceae > Nocardioides. The sequence continues at coordinate 42,963 of CAWIVR010000020.1, forward strand.
AAGACCACGCGAGTGCGCCAATGACCTGTCCCAACGGGCACGAGTCCCAGGCCACGGACTACTGCGACACCTGTGGCGTCGCCATGGTCGCCACGGAGACGCCTTCCCCGCAGCCCGGCGACACCATCCCGGTGCCGGTGCTCGACCCCGACGCCCCCGCGGAGGCGGCCACGCCGGCCGACGGCCAGGAGTGTCCCAACTGCGCCACCGCCAACGCCCCGGACGCCCTGTTCTGCGAGGCGTGCGGCTACGACTTCACCACCGGCTCGATGCCCCGTACCGGGACCCCGGCCGCAGCCGAGGGCACGACGACCCCACCCGCCGACGGCAACATCTCGCCACCGCTCGACGACACGTGGGTGGCCGAGCTCTGGATCGACCCGCAGTGGTACGGCGAGCAGTCCAGCCCCGACCCGCTCCCGTCGGCCGGCCCGCCCGAGGTCGTCCCGCTCCGCAACACCTCGCTGCTCGTGGGCCGAGCCTCGAAGTCGCGCGACATCCACCCCGACATCGACTGCGGCACCGACAACGGCGTCAGCCGCCGGCACGCCCAGCTGACCACCGACGGCACCCGCTGGTGGGTCGAGGACCTCGGCTCGTCCAACGGCACCTTCGTCGCCGAGGCCGTCGACGCCCTCCCCAAGACCCCGATCGAGGTCGGGGTGAAGCGTGAGGTCGGACCCGACGACCGGATCTACGTCGGCTCGTGGACCCGGCTGGTGATCCGGAAGGCCGCGCCCGGCGAGGTCACCTGACTGACCGGACGTGGACACTCTCCGGCACCTGGTGCCGGAAAGCGTCCACCGTGTGCGGATCGGCGATGAGTTCGGCACCGGCGACGGGTCACCACTGACACGAGCACACCTACGGAGACGAGGAGAGCCCGATGTCAGACCTGATGGTGGACTTCATCATGTCCCTCGACGGCTACGGCGCTGCCGAGGGCTGGCCCGGCTACTGGGGCATGGAGGGACCGGAGTACCTCGCCTGGATCGGTGACGACGAGGCGAGGAGCACGTCGCCCTGATGGGCGCGACGACCTACCGGCTGATGTCAGGGTTCGCCGCCCAGATGCCCGACGACCCCGGCCTTGCTGGGCTGACCGCCCTGCGCAAGGTGGTGTTCTCCTCCACGCTGGAGGGGCCACTGTCCTGGGCCAACTCCGAGCTGGTTCAGGGAGACGCCGTGGCGGCGGTGCGCGAGATGAAGGACCGGGACTCGCGCCCGCTGCGGACGATCGGCAGCATCAGCCTGTGCCGTTCGCTCCTCGCGGCCGGCTGGTCGACCGCTTCCGCGTGGTCGTCTTCCCGGTCATCACCGGCGCGACGGGGCAGGACCGCATCTTCGACGCGCTACCCCGACGTCGCCCTCGACCTGGTCGAGAAGCGCACGTTCGACGGCCGGCTCCAGCTGCTCGAGTACGTCCCCACCGTCCTCGACGGGCCGCCCGGAGCGGGCGAGGCCTGAGGGTCACCGTGACCGAGGAGATCCTGGACCTGGGCGACGTCCGCCTGTGCGTGGAGGCCTTCGGGCGGCCCGGCGACCCGACGATCCTGCTGATCTCGGGAGCGGCGGAGTCGATGGACGGGTGGGACCCCGCGTGGTGCGAGGAGCTGGCGGCCGCGGGTCGCCGGGTGGTGCGCTACGACCACCGCGACAGCGGACGCTCCACGTCGAGCCCGCCGGGCCACCCGTCGTACCCGGGCAGCGCGCTGACCGGTGACGTGCTGCGCATCCTGGACGCCCTCGACGTCGACCGCGCTCACCTGGTCGGCCTGTCGATGGGTGGCGGGATCGCCCAGGAGGTGGCCGCGCGCCACCCCGACCGGGTCGCGACGCTCACGTTGGTCGCGACCAGCCCGGCCGGCCGGCGTCAGGACGAGTCGCCGCTGCCCCCACCCGAGCCACGCGTCGCGGAGACGTTCGGCAACCCGCCGCCCGAGCCCGACTGGACCGACCGGGAGGCGGTCGTCGACCACCTGGTCGAGAGCTACCGCCCGTACGCCGGCTCCCTCGGCTTCGACGAACCTGCCGCCCGCCGGCTGGTGGAGCACGTCGTCGCCCGGACCGTCGACATCGAGGCGGCCAGCAAGAACCACTGGCTGGTCGCGGGCGACGACGAGGACGACGGCTTCGCCATGACCGACATCGTGGCGCCGACGCTCGTGATCCACGGGACCACCGACCCGATGTTCCCCCTCGCGCACGGCGAGGCGCTCGCCCGCGAGATCGGCGACGCGACGCTGCTACGAGTGCCCGGCATGGGCCACGAACGCCCGCCCCTCGCCGTCCGGGCCCAGGCCACCGAGGCGATCCTGCGGCACACGCGGCCGCGGCCACTGGACGACGACCACGGCGGCGAGCACCAGGAGCCCGCCCAGCAGCTGCCCGGCTGACAACGACTCACCGAACACCGCGGCCGCCAGGCCGACCGTGACGACCGGCTCGAGGACCGACAGGATCGAGGCGACCGAGGGGCCGAGCCGGGCGAGGCCGGCGAAGAAGAAGATGATCGCGCCGACCGTGCTCACGAGGGCGAGCGTGACAGCCAGAACCAGGCGGTGACCCCCGAGTCCAGCGACGTCGGACCTCCGCGCACGGCCGTGGCGACGGCGTACGTCGTCGCCGCACCGCAGCACACCAAGGCGGTCAGGCTCAGCGGCGCGATGCCGGTGAGCACCCGGTCGCCGGTCAGGATGTACGCCGTGTAGACCAGCGCCGAGGTCACCCCGAGGGCGACGCCGAGCCAGTCGAACCGGTCGGTGGCGGCACCGAGCAGCACCAGCAGGATTCCCGACAGCGCCAGCCCCAGGGCAGCCAGCCGGCGCCTCGACCACGACTCCCTCTTGAGGGCGACCGCGCCCGCCATCACCAGCACGGGGTAGAGGTAGAGGAGCAGGGTCAGCAGGGAGGCGTCGATCCGGTCGAGCGCCGCGAAGTACGAGGCCGACTGCGCCGCGTAGCCGACCGCCCCCATGGCGAAAGCCGCCACGGCGGTCCGACGGGGGAGCGCGCCGAAACCGCCACGCCACCGGACGACGGCGAGCATCACGACCGCCGCCACGCCGAAGCGCACCAGGAGCAGGTCGCCGACCGTCACGCCCTCGTCGTAGGCGAGCTTGCCGAAGATCGCCATCGCGCCGAAGGCGGCAGCCGACAGCAAGCAGTAGATGGCTCCCATGCGTCCAGCCTGGCCGTCCAGATCGTTCACGTCTATCGCGAGTATGTGGACGACATTGTGAAGATATGCTTGACGAATGCTCGACCTGCACCGGCTCCGCCTGCTGCGTGAGCTCGACGCCCGGCACACGGTGAGTGCCGCCGCCGAGGCGCTCGGCTACACGACGAGTGCGGTGTCCCAGCAGCTGGCCGTCCTCGAGCGCGAGGCGGGCACGGCCCTGTTCGAGCGGGTGGGCCGCAACCTGCGGCTGACCGAGGCCGGCCTGGTCCTGGTCCGCCACGCGCAGACCCTGCTGGACGGCGCCGAGGCGGCCGAGGCCGAGGTCGCCCAGGTCGCCGCCGGACGGGTGGCCGGCGTCGTCCGTGTCTCGTCGTTCCAGTCGGCGTTCCTGCGCATCGTCGCCCCGTCGGTGAGGGAGCTCGCGAAGGCCCACCCCCACGTCCGGGTCGAGGCCAGTGAGCTGGAGGTCGAGCAGGGCGTGCCCGCGCTCCGGCTCCAGCACCTCGACGTGGTGGTGGGGGACGAGTACGACGACCAGCCGCGGCCGGTGCACGGCGACCTGGCGCGGACCGACCTGGTGCGCGAGCGCGTCCGGCTGGTGCTGCCCCTGGACCACCCGCTGGCCCGGCGCCGCAAGGTGCCGCTCGCCGAGCTCGCCGCCCAGCCGTGGGCCGCGTGCCAGCCCGGGACCGGGCACCGCGAGATGCAGATCCGGACCTGCCGGCAGCTCGGCGGGTTCGAGCCCGACCTCCGCTACGCCTCCGACGACTTCCTCATCCTGCTCGAGCTGGTCCGCACGACCGGCGCGTGCGCCCTGCTCCCCGAGCTGGTGCTGGGGTACGAGGCTCCCGGGGTCGTCGTCCGCGACCTGGTCGAGGGCACGATCGGGCGCTCGGTCTACCTGCTCACGCGCAGCAGCCGGACACCGGCGGTCCGGGTCGTCACCGAGGCCCTGGAGGGCCGGGCGAGGCTCATTGCGCCCACGGGGGCCGGATCGTCTGGCCGTCGTGGGTCGTCGCGGTGAAGCCCGCGCCGATCGCCACGTAGGCCCGCGCCGGGACCGAGCCCGGGTTGACCACGGCGATGGTCTCGCCGGCAGGCACCACGGCCACGTCGCCGGGGCCGAGGTCCTCGCCGTCGGGCGTGACCCGCAGTCGGCCCTCGAGGACGAGGAAGGTCTCGTCGCGGTCGAGGGTGTGGGAGGCGGGTTCCTGGTCCGGAGCCACGGTGATCTGCCACGTGCACAGCTCGGCGGAGCCGCGGCTCGGGGCGGCGTACGCCGTGAACCGGACTCCCGGCAGCTCGAACGTGGGCGCCTGGTCCGCTCGGATGATCGACATGGTGTTCTCCTCAGATAGACAAGGTAACTTTATCAAGTGTGATTGTCTATCATGACCTCATGGCGACGCAACGGCAAGGCATGGACTTCGGCATCCTGCTCGGGCTGGCCTACCAGGCCTTCGTGGTCGAGCTGCGCGACGACCTGGAGCGGGCCGGCCTGGGCGGGCTGGGCCGGGCCGACGGTTACGTGTTCCGCGCCCTGGACCAGCAGCCGCTCACGGTCAGCGAGCTGGCCACCCGCCTCGGGGTGACCAAGCAGGCGGCCGGCCAGATCGTGACCGACATGGAGGAGCGCAGCCTGGTCTCGCGACGCCCCGACCCGGACGACGGGCGGGCGCGGCTGCTGGAGCTGACGCCCGAGGGTCGCCGGGCCCTGCGGAGGGCTCGGGCGTTCCACCGCCGGTTCGAGGCACGGCTCGCCCGGGAGCTCGGGCCGGACGCCGTCGCGACCGTGGTGCAGGCCCTCGAGCACGTCGGCCGGGCGGAGGGTCGCGGGGAGCCCAGGATCCGCGCCCACTACCTCTGATCGTCAGGTGCCGACGATCGGGTCTTCCTCGTGGCGGTTGAAGTCGGAGTCCTTGCGGGAGAACATCTCGCGGCGCTCCTCGAAGGACAGGGCCTCGACCAGCGGCGCGACGTCGATGCCGTACCCGCTGATCTCGGCGGAGTCGTGCGTCGGCACGACCGAGGTGACGACCGAGTCGCCGTAGACGTGGACCATGTTCACCGACTGCTCGGCGTCGATCGCCGAGATGAACCGGTCCTTCGGCGCGATGTCGCTGAGATAGCAGGTCGCCGACGCCACCGAGACCGGGATGCCCGCGAAGGTGCTGTACGACGAGTAGTGGAAGTGGCCGCCCAGGATCATCCGCACGTCGGTGCCGGCCAGCGCCTCGGCCAGCCGCGGCTGGTCGTCGAGCTCGATGATCGCGGCGGCCGGCAGCATCGGCACCGGGATCGGCGGGTGGTGCATGGCCAGGAACGTGCCGTGCGGCGCCGGCTCGGCCAGCACCGAGGCGAGCCACTCGTACTGCGCGTCGCTGATCTCGCCGTGGTGGTAGCCGGACACGCTCGTGTCGAGGGAGACGATGCGCAGGCCTTCGACATCGTGGACGCGGTCGAGCACGTCAGGGGACACGTCCGCGTCGTACAGCCCGCGGGCGTACGCGGCCCGGTCGTCGTGGTTGCCCATGCACCAGACCACCTGGGCGCCGATCCGCTCGGCGAACGGCTCGACCATCTCGCGCAGCTGCCGGTACGCCTCCGGCTCCCCGCGGTCGGCCAGGTCACCGGTGAACACCAGTGCTTGTGGGGCCGGGTCCAGCCGTCCCAGCCGGTCGAGGGCGATCTCGAGGTGCTGCACCGTGTCCACGACGCCGTACTGCAGCTTGCCCCCGGCAAGCAGGTGGGTGTCGCTGACGTGCGCGATCGTGTGGCTGGGGTTCGGGTACTGGCCAAGGGGCTGCACGGCAGGAGCGTAGAGCCAGCTGCGGCCCGCTGGTTGAGGAGGGCCGGAGGCTCGTCACGAAACCGAAGGAGCGCGCTGTCGGGTCACCGGGTCTCGTGACGGGCGCTGCGCGCCCTCCTCGACCAACGGAGCAGGATGACCGCGTGAGCTCCCGGCAGGTGCACGACATCGGGCGTCGCCGGGCGTGGGTGGTGTGGCTGGTCGCGCTGTCCGTCTACGTGCTGGCGGTGTTCAACCGCAGCTCCCTCGGGGTCGCCGGCCTGTTGGCGGCGGACCGGTTCGACATCACGGCCACCCAGCTGGCGGCGTTCACCGTGCTCCAGCTCCTGGTGTACGCCGGCATGCAGGTGCCGGTGGGGGTGGCCATCGACCGCTACGGGCCGAAGAAGCTGCTGCTGGCCGGACTGGTCCTGATGACGGCCGGACAGCTGGCGTTCGCGTTCGTGACGACGTTCCCGCTCGCGTTGCTCTCGCGCGGGGTGCTCGGTGCGGGCGACGCGATGATCTTCACCTCGGTCCTGCGGCTGGTGACGGCGTGGTTCCTGGTCCGGCAGGCGCCGACCGTCACCCAGCTCACCGGGCAGGTCGGCCAGCTCGGCGCGATCCTGGCGGCGGCGCCCCTGGCGTACGCCCTGCAGGAGTGGGGATGGACGCCGGCGTTCGCCGCCGCCTCGTCGATCGGCCTGGTGGTGATGGTCGCCGTCGCGCTGCTGGTCAAGGACTCGCCGTACCGTCGCGAGGGCGTCATCAAGATCAAGCTGCTCGCGCTGGCCCGCACGCTGCGCGCCGTGTGGGGCAACCCCGGGACGCGCTTGGGCCTGTGGTCGCACTTCGTCTCGCAGTTCTCGGTGACCGTGTTCTCGCTGCTGTGGGGCTACCCGTTCCTGGTCGCAGGTCAGGGCCTGAGCCCGGCCCAGGCCAGCGCTCTGCTGATGGCGATGACCGGCTGGGTCGTGGTCAGCGGTCTCCTGCTGGGCTGGCTGGTCACGCAGTACCCCTACTACCGCTCGGTGATCGTGCTCGTGGTCGTGGCGACGATGGCCCTGACGTGGGGCGATGGTGCTGGTGCGGACCACCCCGGCGCCGATGTGGATGCTGGTGATGCTGGTCTTCGCGATGGCGTCCGGCGGGCCGGCGTCCATGGTCGGCTTCGACCTGGCCCGCAGCTTCACCCCGGCCGAGGCGAGCGGCCGGGCCAACGGGCTGGTCAACATCGGTGGCTTCTCGGCGTCGCTGATGACCATGGCGCTGATCGGCCTGGTGCTCGACGCGCGCGAGCCCGCCGGCCAGTCGGCGTACGGCCTCGACGACTTCCGGGTCGCGATGAGTGTGCAGTACATCTTCTGGGGGATCGGCGCGTTCCAGGTGGTCCGGTACCGCCGCAAGGCGCTGGTCCACCTCGCCCGCGTCCACCCCGGCGCCATCGAGCAGCTCAAGCGCGGCGAGACGTTCGTGCACCCCGGAGTCGGGGACCGCGAGGGCGTCTGACCCTAGCCGGGGTTACGCAGCCTTGAGGACGTGGTCGTTGAGGACCAGCACGACCAGGGCGAGCGCGAACCCCGGAGAGGCGAGGGTGCGCACGGCTTGGTGAGGTGTCGTCACGAGCACCGCACGTACGTCGTGGGCGGACCGTTCTGCGGGTTGGGCGTGACCGAGACGGTGACCGGCTCGTCGCAGGTCGGCTCCGGTGGGAGGGACTCGGTCTCTCCCGGCAGTGGCGGTGGCGGGTAGTGCGGGGGAGTGTGGGGCTCCACCGCGCTGAGCTCCCCGCGCAGCCGGACGGTCTCGATCGAGCCGATCTCCGCCAGCGACAGACGGGTCCACCGCCCCCCGACGGTGCGCACGTACATCCCCGCGCTCGATGCAGCCACCGCCACGCGGACCGACGTTCCGTCCTTCAGGACCACGAGGTCCCGCAGGCGTGCCGACGGCTCCTCGTCGCAGCCGAGGGGGACGTCCACCAGTGCCGCGTCGCGTTCGTCGGGCGTCACCCACAGGTCACGGGTCCAGGTCGTGCCGCCGTCGGTCGACATCTGGACCGACGGGACGTAGTCGACCCCAGGGTCGATCCGCCAGCAGGTCCCGTCGTCGTCGCAGGCGGCATTCACCTGGCGTCGGACGCCCTCGTCGGGGAGGTCCACCACCCGAGGCCTGATCGAGGCGACGCTGCCGTCGCCGGCCATCACGTCCCCCGAGACGCCGATCCGTTCCTCACGCCCCGCGGGCCCGGGTGAGAACCTGCCGCTGAAGACGGTGAGGTTCTCGAGCCCCTGGTCGCTGGCGCACGACGTCGCGGCTGTCGCGAGCACGGCGACCGGCAGCAGCGCGACGCCGGTCGCCTGCGCGACCGCGGCTCGCCGGCTGCCCGGCGGCAGCGAGGCGACGTGACGGTGCACCAGCCACGCGCCGTACAGGGCAGGCAGCGCAAGGAGGTCGGTGATGTCGGCCCGCATCTCGGTGGGGATGCCGGTGAGGCTCCAGAGGTCGCTGGCGGCCGCGGCCCCGGCGACCGTGGACTTCGTGAGCGTGAACCCGAGGCCGACCACGACGATCGCGACGAGCATCGGTCGCGGCACCCGCCAGACGGTGAGCAGGACACCGAGGAGCAGCGGTGCCAGGACGAGGCCGGCGACGTCGCTGAGCTTGCCGGTGATCCAGCCCGGGTACGCCGTCTTGAGGACGTGGTCGTTCAGGACGAGCACGACGAGGGCGAGCGCGAACCCTGGAGACGCCAACGCCCGCACCGAGACCCCCGTGGTCATGCACGGAGGATGCCGGACGGGCGGGCTGTCCAGGGCACGAACGGGTCACGAGAGGGCCACGATCTCGGAGCCGTGCGCCACTAGGGTGACGGCATGTCCGGTCACGAGGACGCCGTGCGTGAGCTCGCCACGGCGTACGGCGTCGCCGTCGACTACTGGGACTGGCAGGGCCTGCACGTGCTCGTGGCGGTCGACACGATGGTGGCGGTGCTCGCAGCACTCGGCGTCGACGCGAGCACCGAGGACGCGGCCCGCGCCGCTCTCGGCGCGAAGACCGACGAGGCCTGGCGGCGGATGCTGCCGCCGGTGCTGGTGACGCGTCAGGGGTGGCGGACGACGTTCGACGTGCACGTGCCCGAGGGGTGGCCCGTCGACGTGTGGGTGGAGCTGGAGACCGGCGAGCACCGGGGCGGCGTCGACCAGCACGACAACTGGGACCCGCCCCGCACGGTGGACGGCGAGCTGGTCGGCGAGGCGACGTTCGCGATCCCGGGCGACCTGCCGCTGGGGTACCACTGGGTGCACGCCCGCAGCGGCGACCGGCAGGCCCGGATGAGCCTGGTCGTCACGCCGCACTGGGTGGGCATGCCCGCGCGGCTGGGGGAGCGCCGCGTCTGGGGGCTCGCCACCCAGCTGTACAGCGTCCGGTCGGCAGGCTCGTGGGGCACGGGCGACCTGACCGACCTGACCGACCTCGGCGTCTGGGCGGCCGTCGAGCACGGCGCCGACTACGTCCTCGTCAACCCGCTGCACGCCGCGGAGCCGGTCGCGCCGATGGAGCCGTCGCCGTACCTGCCGACCACGCGCCGCTTCGGCAACCCGATGTACCTGCGGCCCGAGCGCATCCCCGAGCACGCGGGGTTGACCCCGGCCGACCGGGCGTCGCTGCACGCGCTGCACGAGAAGGCCGGGGACCCGGTCGCCGACCGCATCGACCGCGACACCGCTTGGGCCGCCAAGCGGGCCGCGCTGCACAAGATCTTCGAGGTGCGCCCGTCGGCGGGCCGCGACCTGGCCTTCGAGGGGTACCGACGACGCGAGGGCGGCGGTCTCGACGACTACGCCACGTGGGCGGCCATCGCCGAGGTGCACGGCGCCGACACGCTGACCTGGCCCGCCGAGCTCCGGCACCCGGACCTCCCAGCGGTGGCGAGGTTCCGCGAGGAGCACGCCGAGGACGTCGAGTTCCACCAGTGGCTGCAGTGGGTGCTCGACGAGCAGCTCGCCGCGACCCAGCTCGAGCTGCGTCGGTCCGGCATGGGCCTCGGCGTGATGACCGACCTCGCGGTCGGCGTGCACTGGAGCGGCGCGGACGCGTGGTCGCTGCAGGAGACGTACGCCGCCGGGGTCACCGTCGGCGCCCCGCCCGACCCGTACAACCAGAACGGCCAGGACTGGCAGCAGCCACCGTGGCGGCCCGACCGCCTGGCCGACACGGCGTACGAGCCCTTCCGGCGGCTGGTCGCGGCGGCGCTGCGCAACGCAGGCGGGCTGCGGGTCGACCACGTGATCGGGCTGTTCCGCCTGTGGTGGATCCCGAAGGGCGCCGGGCCGACCGCGGGCACGTACGTCCGCTACGACCACGAGGCGATGATCGGCATCCTCGCGCTGGAAGCCCACCGGGCCGACGCGGTCGTCGTCGGGGAGGACCTGGGCACCGTCGAGCCGTGGGTCCGCACGTACCTCGCCGAGCGCGGCATCCTCGGCACCTCGATCCTGTGGTTCGAGATGGACCATGACGGTGGCGGCGGTCCGCTCGCGGCCGAGCGGTGGCGCGAGTGGTGCCTGGCCTCGGTCACCACGCACGACCTGCCGCCGTCGGCCGGGTACCTCGCCGGCGACCACGTCCGGCTCCGCGACTCCCTCGGGCTGCTCACCCGGCCCGTCGAGGAGGAGCTCGCGGTCGACGCGGTCGAGCGGCAGGCGTGGCTGGGCGAGCTGCAGCGGGTCGGGCTGCTGTCGGCCGACGGCGCCGACGTGGAGGGCACGGTGCAGGCGCTGCACGCCTACCTGGGTCGGACGCCGTCGCGTCTGCGCTGCGTCGCGCTCACCGACGCGGTGGGCGACCGGCGTACGCAGAACCAGCCCGGCACCATCGACGAGTACCCCAACTGGCGGGTGCCGCTCAGCGGCCCGGACGGCCGGCCGATGCTGCTCGAGGACGTGTTCAGCAGTGAGCGCGCGGCTCGGTTGTGCGAGGATCCCGCGAACGGTGGTTTCGAGGCTCAGTCGCTAGCGCTCCTCGCACCTCAACCACCGAGGTGCCTCAGCGGGCCGGCTGGATCGTCCCTGTCACGTCGCCGAGGGCGATCCGGCCGCCGCCCGTGCCCGGGGCCGAGTAGCGGAGCACGACCTCGTCGCCGTCCTCGAGGAACGTACGGCCGCCGGCCATCGGCTCCTTCCCACCCCAGCTGAGCTCGAGGAACGACCCCCGCTGGTCCGGCTCGGGCCCGCTGATCGTGCCGGAGGCGAACAGGTCGCCCGGGCGGGTGCTGGCGCCGTTGACGGTCAGGTGGGCGAGCATCTGGGCCGGTGACCAGTACATGGTGCGGTACGGCGGGCGGCTCACGACCTCGCCGTTGAGCACGACCTCGACGTCGATGTCGAGACCGCGGGTGGCGCCGGGGGCGAGGTACGGCAGCGGCTCGGGGACCTGACCGGGCAGGTCGGTCCAGGCTGCGTCGAGCGCGGCCAGCGGAGTGACCCACGCGGAGATCGAGGTGGCGAACGACTTGCCGAGGAACGGTCCCAGCGGCACGTACTCCCAGGCCTGGACGTCGCGGGCCGACCAGTCGTTGAGGCCGACGACACCGAAGACGTGGTCGGCGAAGTCGTCCGCGGCGATGGGGCTGCCCAGCACGCTCCTGTCGCCGATCACGAACCCGAGCTCCGCCTCGATGTCGAGGCGGGCGCTCGGCCCGAACTCCGGACCGTCCTCGGCCGCGCCCGGTGACCTGCGCTGGCCGCTGGGCCGGATGACGGGCGTGCCGCTCGGCACGACCGTGCCGCCGCGGCCGTGGTAGCCGACCGGGAGGTGCCGCCAGTTGGGCAGCAGCGGCTCCTGGTCCGGGCGGAAGATCCGGCCGACGTTGGAGGCGTGGTCGAGGGAGGCGTAGAAGTCGACGTAGTCGCCGACCGTGAACGGCATCCGCAGCTCCACGTCGGCCAGCGGCACGAGGTGCGGCTCGACCAGCCCGCGCTCGGCCTCGTCGGTGACCAGACCGACCAGCCACGTGCGGAGGGAGTCCCAGACGGGCCGGCCCTGGCGGAGGAGCTCGTTGAGCGTCGGCTCACCGAAGACCGCGTGCACGTCGAGCATCTCCGTGGCCGCCACGGGCGCGAGGTCGAGCACGTACTCGCCGATCCGGGCGCCGACCCGCGGCTCTTCGTCGTCCCGGGAGAACACGCCGTACGGCAGGTTGTCGGCGTCGTACGACGACCCGCCCGCGCCGTCCACCCAGCTCGTCACGTGCGCGCTCCCTCGATGAGGCCCAACCCGACCAGGTCGTCCAGCGGCTCCCGCACGCTCGCAGCAACCGAAGGAGGTGAACCAGCGACGAGCGCCGACGAGGTCCCCCGACTGCTGACCTTGGCGGGCCAGGGCGACCAGGTCGTTGGGGTAGTGGTCGGCCAGCAGGGTCGCGACCTCCGCCTGGGTCGCCCCGTCGAACGCCTGCCGGGTCGCGAGCAGCACGTTGAGGAAGCCGTGGTGCTCGAACCCGGTCGTGTGGTCGCGGTGGGCGATGGCGTGGTGCAGCCCGGCGGTGCACTTGAACGGCGTCTCGCGGTCGAGGGCCGCGTCGATCCAGCCCGCCACGGTCGCCGGTGCGGGGAACTTGTCGGCCTCGAGCCCGCCGGTGCGGAACTTGAGCCGGTGCTCACCCTCGGCGACGACGTCCGCGGCCGCGAGCCAGCCGTGGTCGGCCTCGGCCTGCGGCAGCTCGACGTAGACCGGGGTCTCGTCGTCCAAGGCGCCCTCGGCCCGCGCGGCGTCGACGGCTGCCTGCACCCGGCGGGCGTTCCCGGCCAGGTCGTCGGGGTCGCGCAACGCGACCTCCAGCCCCGCCACGCGCTTGCCTCGCTTCGCGGCGAAGCCGAGCGCCCCGCCGATGGCCCCCGCCCCACCGGTCACCACGATCGAGACCGGGACGTCCTCGGTGACCTCCGGCAGGGCGGTGTCGGTGACCACGAAGGAGCCGACCAGGTCCGCCCACCACACGTCGGCCCGATCGACGTACGCGGTCAACGCCTCCGGCAGCGGCGCGTCCCCGGGCGGGAACACCGCCGCGTCGTCCACGAGTCCTCGCCAGGCGTCGGGAAGCATTCCCTCACCCTAGGACGCCGAGTCGGCGCGTCTGCAGGGCAGGGAGGAGCCGAGTCGGCGCGTCTGCAGGTCAGTGAGAGCTCGAGTCGGCGCGTCTGCTGCTCGCACCTGGCGCTTCCGGCCTGCACATACGCCGACTCGACGCGTTTTTGCACTGCAGATGAGCCGACTCGACGTCGTTGTGGCCTGCAGATGAGCCGACTCGGCTAGGAGGTCCAGGCCCGCCACAGTGCGGCGTACTCGCCGTCGGGCCGGCTCACGAGCTCGTGGTGCGAGCCCAGCTCGACGATCCGGCCGTCGATGACCACGGCGATCCGGTCCGCGTCGTGGGCGGTGTGGAGGCGGTGGGCGATGGCGACCACGGTGCGGCCCTCGAGCAGGGCGCTCATGGAGCCCTCGAGGGTGCGGGCGGTGCGGGGGTCGATCAGCGAGGTGGCCTCGTCGAGGACCAGGGTGTGCGGGTCGGCGATGATCAGGCGCGCCAGGGCGACCTGCTGGGCCTGGGCAGGGGTGAGCGGCTGGTTGCCCGAGCCGAGCTGGGTGTCCAGGCCGGTCGGGAAGCGCTCGACCCACTCGGCGGCACCCACGGCGCGCAGGGCGTCCCACACCGCGTCGTCGCCCGGAGTCCTCGCGGGCCAGGATGATGTTGTCGCGGACGGAGCCCTTGAACACGTGGTGCTCCTGGGTGACCAGGGCGACCTCGGTCCGCAGCGTCTCGAGCGGGAGGTCGATCGAGCTCGACGCCGCCGACGGTCACGGTGCCGGTGCGCGGGCCGTTGATGCCGGACAGCAGCCGCCCGAGGGTCGACTTGCCGGAGCCGGACGGGCCGACGATCGCCAGCCGCTCGCCGGTGCTCAGCCGCAGGTCGACGCCGTGCAGCACGTCGTGGCCCTCGCGGTAGGCGAAGCGGAGGTCCTCGCCGACCAGCTCGGGGCCGTCGGGGAGCTCGGTGCCGGCGATGCGGTCGGCGGGTACCTCGGCGATGCCGAGCAGCCGGCTCGTGGAGGCCGCACCGACCTGCAGCCGGTCGACCTCGCCGACGAGCCGGTCGAGCGGACCGCTCAGCGCCTCGACGTACAGGACGGCGGCCGTGATCTGCCCCAGCGAGAGCCAGCCCTGGGCGTAGCCGTAGGCGCCGACCAGCAGCGTCACCACGCGAGGGGCGTTGAACGCCACGTCGATGACCGCGAACAGCAGGTTGCGCAACGTCATGGTGTAGCGCTCGGCCTGGGCCGAGATGTCGATGTCGTCGTCGCCGGCCTGCACGCGCCGGTCGGCCAGCCCGAGCGCCTCGACCGTACGGGCGCCCTCGACGGTCTCGGTCAGGGTGCTGTTGATGCGGGAGTACGTCGCGCCCTCGTTGATGTAGCCCTTCGGGGCCTTCTGGAGGTAGCGGCGAACCTGCGGGAAGGCGAGCCCGATCACCATCAGGGACGGCACGGCGAGCAGCACGGAGTTCAGCAGCATCGCGACGACCGAGAGCACCACGGTGAGGCTGGAGATGATCGCCATCGGGACGCCGTACTGCACCGAGCGGCTCATCGTGCCCACGTCGCGGGTGACCCGGGTGACCAGGTCGCCGCTGCTGGCGCTCTCGACCCGGCCGAGCGGCAGGGCGAGGATCGTGCGGACGATGTACTCGCGCGCAGACGACAGCAGGTCCTGGCCGAAGATCGTCGAGGTGCGCTGGGCCACGAACGTCAGCAGGGCCTGGGCGCAGACCACGCCGACGATCAGCAACGCCAGCGAGTTGAGCGACGACTCTGCGTCGCCCGCCACGGTCTCGTTGATCAGCGAGCCGAGCAGGCGAGGAACGACGAGACCGGTCGCCGCGGCCAGGCCGTTGAGGACGACCAGCACGACGAAGACCCGCCGACGCTCGCGCAGGAGGGTACGGAAGAACGCCAGCACCGCACGGTTGTCGGCCACCGGCCAGCCACGCTCGGGCTTGCGCGACTGGGCGTAGTTCTCCAGCGCCCGGCGCTCGCGCAGGGCGTGCCGGCGCCGCAGGGCCCGGACCCGGTCGGTGAAGGAGCCCTCGGGCGGCGGGATCAGCTCCTGGGGGATGACGGGACCATCGGCGGCCCGGTCGCGCCAGGTGTCGGGGGAGGTGGCCAGCAGGTCAACCACGGGCACCCACCTCCTCCATCTCTCCGTCGACGTCCATCGCCCGGGTGACCACGCGGCGGTAGTCGGGGCTGTCGAGCAGCAGGTCCTCGTGGGTGCCGTCGGCGATGGCCTGGTTGTCCTGCACCAGCACGATCCGGTCGGCGTGGTGCAGCCACAGCGGCGACACGGTGGTGACCACGGTGGTCCGGCCACGACGTACGTCGGCCACCCGCTCGGCGATCCGCGCCTCGGTGTGGGCGTCGACGGCCGACGTGGGCTCGACCAGCACGAGCACCGGGGCCTGGGCCGCGATCGCGCGGGCGAGCACGACCCGCTGGCGCTGCCCACCGGACAGGCCACGACCGCGCTCGTCGAGCTGGCCCTGCCAGCCGCCGGGGAGGGCGTCGTAGACGTCCTCGGCGTTGGCGACGCGCAGGGCGTCCTCGGCCTGGAGCCGGTCGAGGCGGCCGTGCGGGTCGACGGCGTCCTGGAGGGTGCCGGCGAACAGCTGGCTGCCGGAGTCGCTGACGAGGATCCGGTCGCGGACGTCGGTCAAGCGGGCCTCGGACAGGTCGACGCCGCCCAGGGTCACGCCCCACCGCTGGCGGGCGCGCTCCTCGTCGCGGGCCGCGATCCGGGCACGCTCGGCCTCGCGCTCGGCGCGGGCACGCCGGGCGGCGCGGCCCTTGACCCCCTCGCCGATGTCCTGGCTGATCGGCTCGACGTCGGTGGTGAGGTAGCGGCCCAGCCGGTCGGCGAGCGCGGAGGTGTCCTCGGGCACGGCGCTGACCACGATCGTCAGCTGACCCTCGTGGGCCACGAAGCCGGTCTCCTCGTCGACCAGGTCGCCGTGCTCGGGCAGGGCCCGCGGGTCGCTGGCGTTGATCCACGGCGGCTGCTGCTCGAAGATCGCGATCGCCCTGCGCGCCGAGACCGTCGCCCGGGTGAGCTTCTGGGCGAACTCGAAGAACGTCTGGATCGGGTAGATCATGAACAGCGCGTAGCCGAGGAAGCTGATCAGCTCGCCGATGGTCAGCTCGCCGCTGATCACCTGGCGGGTGCCCAGCCACACGAGCAGCACCACGAACACGCCCGAGAACAGCACGCCGACGGCCTCGATGCCCGCCTGCCAGATGCCGGCGGACTGGCCGGCCTGACGGGCGAGCTGGGACTGGGCGGCGTAGTTGCTGCCGAAGGTGCGCTCGCCGCCGATGCCGCGCAGGATCCGCAGGCCGGCGACGATGTCGGTGGCCAGCGAGGTCAGGTCGGAGTTGCGGCCGCGCTCGGTCTCCTGGCGCCGGTGCAGCGGCTTGAGCAGCGGGAACGCCGCACCCACCAGCACCGGGGCGGCGATCAGCAGCAGCACGCCGAGCTCGACCGAGGTGCTGAGCACGATGAAGGCGACCACCAGGTAGGCGACCAGCTGGGTGCACGTGCGCGCCAGGATCTCGGTCAGCGCGCCGAACTCGTCGGAGTCGGCCGACGCGACGCTCAGCACCTCGCCCGTCGGCGTACGACGCGGGAGGACGTGGCCCATCTGCGCGGCCTTGCGGGTGACCATCTTCATCGTCCCGTAGAGCGCGATCAGCCACGTGCGGACGATGTAGGTGTGCATGAGGATGCCGAACACGGCACCGATCAGGGTCACCGCGAGCAGCAGCGCGGCCCACTGCACCGTCGAGTGGGCGTCGCCCGGCACGATGCCCTGGTCGACCGCGCGGCCGAAGATGAACGGCCCGAACATGGGCGGGAGCTGCCAGAACATCCCGAGCGCCGTGGTGGTCAGGATCACCGGCCACTGGAGCTTGAGCATCCACAGCAGGAAGCGCGCCCGGGTGCGCGTGTCCGGCGCAGCAGAGGGCTCGCCCCCGCCGCGCGCGTAGAAGGTGTCGATCACCGGTGGGAAGTCGCGCATCGCCTGTTCAGAGTAGGTGGGCCCACCGACGGCGAGCGAACCAATAACGCGGTGACGCCCGTCTCGTCCGGGCCGTTCTAGGGTGCCCGTATGGCCTACTACCGCGCCGTCGGTTCCGTCCCTCCCAAGCGGCACACGCAGCACCGCGACGAGTCCGGTTTCCTGTACCGCGAGGAGCTGATGGGGGAGGAGGGGTTCTCCTCGGACTCCTCCCTGCTCTACCACCGCGGAGTGCCGTCGGCGATCGTCGACAGCCAGCCGTGGGAGCTGCCCGACCAGTCCCGCACCCCGAACCACCCGCTCAAGCCCCGCCACCTCAAGCTGCACGGGTTGTTCCCCCCGCAGGTCGAGGAAGGCGCGCAGCGCGTGTCACGAGACCCCGTCGAGGGCCGGCGCCTGGTCCTCGGCAACAACGACGTGCGCATCAACTACGTCGTCACCGGCACGGACGCCTCCCCGATCTACCGCAACGCGATCGGCGACGAGTGCGTCTACGTCCAGGAGGGCACCGGCACCGTCGAGACCGTGTTCGGCGTGCTGCCCTACCGCACCGGCGACTACGTGCTGGTCCCGCGGGCCACCGACCACCGCTGGGTGCCGGCCGAGCCGAGCCGGCTCTACGCCATCGAGGCCAACTCCCACATCGCGCCGCCCAAGCGGTACCTGTCCAGGTACGGGCAGCTCCTCGAGCACGCGCCGTACTGCGAGCGCGACCTGCACGGCCCCAGCGAGCCGCACCTCGCCGAGGGCACCGACGTCGAGGTGCTGGTCAAGCACCGCGTCAGCAACCTGCCGGGCGGCGTCGGCGGCAGCCGGCTGACCTACGCGACGCACCCGTTCGACGTCATCGGCTGGGACGGCTGCCTCTACCCGCACACCTTCAACGTCGAGGACTACATGCCGATCACCGGCAAGGTGCACCAGCCGCCGCCGGTGCACCAGGTCTTCGAGGGCCACAACTTCGTGGTCTGCAACTTCGTGCCGCGCAAGGTCGACTACCACCCGCTGGCGATCCCGGTGCCCTACTACCACTCGAACGTCGACTCCGACGAGGTGATGTTCTACGTCGGCGGCGACTACGAGGCGCGCAAGGGCTCCGGCATCAACATCGGCTCGATCTCGCTGCACCCGGGTGGCCACGCCCACGGCCCCCAGCCCAGCGCCATCGAGGCGTCGCTCGGCGCCGAGGCGTTCGACGAGCTCGCCGTCATGATCGACACCTTCCTGCCCCTCGACTTCGGTGAGGCGGGTCTGGCGGCCGAGGACCCGGCGTACGCCTGGACGTGGGCGGGCCGCGGGCCCGACGCCTCCGACGCTCAGTCCTCGGAGGGCGGCGACGGCGGGCCCGCGGTCTACTCCAACAGCTAAGGCACCAGCAGCCAGCGACCGCGCTGGCCGCCCGAGCCGACCTTGGCGTAGACGGTGGCGGCGTCGGCGAGCGGCGCCGTACCGGCGACCCGGACCGCGAGCTCCCCGGCCACCGACCGGTCGAGGAGCTCGGCCAGCCGGGACGCGTCGCGGACGACCTTGACGGCCGTCACGGTGATGCCGCGCTCGGTCGGGACCGGCGCGCTCGGCTGGACGCCGACGAACGTGCCGCCGTCGCGGACGAACGCCAGGCCCGCCTGCTGGAGCACGGCGCCGTCGAGCACCGCGTCGTACGCCGCCCGCTCGGCGTCCGCGGTGAACTCCGCGCCCGTCGAGCGGACGAACTCCTCGTCGCTGAGGCGGCCGAGCCCGGTGACGGCCCAGCCGGCGGACCTGGCCAGCGCGACGGCGTACCCGCCGACCGCGCCACCGGCACCGGTCACCAGCAGGGACCGGCCGTCAGGATCGCCGAGCAGGTCGACGGCCTGGGCGGCCGTGAGGGAGTTGAGCGGGATGGACGCGGCGTCGACGGGGTCGAGCCCGTCGGGGACGACGGCGACGGCGTCGGCGTCGAGCAGCACCAGGTCGGCCTGGGCCCGGTTCTCGCCGACCATGGCGTCGTCGACGCCGGCCACGACATCGCCGACGGCGATCGTCGTGACCCGGTCGCCGACCTCGAGCACGCGACCGGAGACGTCCCAGCCGAGACCGAGGCCTTCGCCGGCGTTGACGGCGCCGCGGCCGGCGTCGCTGGCGACGAAGACGTCGACCGGGTTCACCGCGGCCGCGAGGGTCTGGATGAGCACCTGGCCCGGTCCGGCCTGCAGGTCGGGGACCTCGACGACCTGGGGCTCGTCGTGGCCGGGGAGGGAGTGGATGGAACGCATGGGATGCCTCCTGGGATGGGATGGACTGGTCACCGGTGTCAGCAGTACGATCGGCGTGTTGCTTCCCAACGGGAAGCAGGCACCTTGAAGTAGGGCAGGCACCCAGACGTACGTAGGAGGCCCCGATGCCGACCATGACCGCGGCGCAGCAGCGCGAGCGCGCGAAGCAGGAGTTCGACGCGTTCCTCGCCGACTGCCCGAGCCGGCTGGTGCTGGACCGGATCTCCGACAAGTGGGTGACCCTGGTGATCGCGTCGCTCTCCGACGGTCCGCTGCGGTTCTCCGAGCTGTCCCGGCAGCTGGCCGGGGTCAGCCAGAAGATGCTGACCCAGACCCTGCGCACCCTGGAGCGCGACGGCCTGGTCACCCGCACCGTGACGGCGGCCGTCCCCGTCCGCGTCGACTACGCGCTGACCGACCTCGGCCACTCGCTGCTCGACCCGATCAAGCACCTCAAGGCGTGGGCGGAGGACCACGTCCCGGAGGTGCGCGAGGCGCAAGAGGCCTACGACCAGGCGCAGGAGTCGGCGTCATGACCGGGGTCGAGGTGCTGACCCCTCGCGAGGTCCCGCTGGGCGGGCTGCGGGCGATGACCGTGCGCCGTACCCTCCCGCAGCGCGGTCGTACGTTCGTGGGGGCCTGGTGCTTCGCCGACCACTACGGTCCCGACGAGGTCGACGACACCGGCGGGATGGTCGTGCCGCCGCACCCGCACACCGGCCTGCAGACGGTGAGCTGGCTGTTCGCCGGCGAGATCGAGCACCGTGACTCGGCCGGCCACCAGGCGCTGGTCCGTCCCGGCGAGCTCAACCTGATGACCGGCGGCCGGGGCGTGAGCCACTCGGAGGTCTCGACCTCCGGCACCACCACGCTGCACGGCGTCCAGCTGTGGGTCGCGCTCCCCGACGCCGCCCGCGACGACCCCGCCGACTTCGAGCACTACGTGCCGGCGCCGCTCGCCGCGCCCGGCTGGGAGGCCCGGGTCTTCCTCGGCACGGCGCTGGGCGACACCTCGCCGGTCCGGACCGCCACGCCGCTGCTGGGCGTCGAGCTGCTCCTCGAGCCCGGCACCGTGCTCGACCTCGAGGTCGACGAGACCTTCGAGCACGGCGTGCTTCTCGACTCCGGCTCGCTCGTGGTCGGTGACCAGCAGGTCAAGCCGGCCGAGCTGGCGTACGTCGAGCCGGGACGTACGTCGCTCCGGCTCGAGGCCCTCGAGGCCAGCCGCCTCGTGGTCCTCGGAGGGCCGCCGTTCGGCGAGGAGATCGTGATGTGGTGGAACTTCGTGGGCCGCACCCACGAGGAGGTCGTCCAGGCCCGCGAGGAGTGGCAGGCCCAGATCACCCGCGACGGCGCGGTCGCCACCGACGGCCAGGACGTCGCCGACGGACGCTTCGGCGTCGTCGTCGGGGAGCACCTGCCGCCCGTCCCCGCGCCCGCTCTCCCCACGGCTCGCCTCAAGCCCCGCGCCTGACGTCACCGATCCGTCACGAGTCGGCCGTTGTCGCGGTCGTCGCGCCGGGCCAGGGTGGGGCCATGCCCGATCACGACTTCTCCGGCCTCAAGGCCACGTTCGTCAACTGCACCCTCAAGCGGAGCCCCGAGGTCAGCAACACCCAGGGCCTCGTCGACGCCAGCGCGGGGATCATGCGCAAGCACGGCGTCGAGGTGTCCGAGATCCGGTTCGTGGACCACGACATCGCGACCGGCGTCTATCCCGACATGACCGAGCACGGCTGGGCCAGCGACGAGTGGCCACAGCTGTACCCCGGCATCCTCGCCAGCGACATCCTCGTGGTGGCCGGGCCGATCTGGCTCGGGGACAACTCCTCGCAGACCAAGAAGCTGATCGAGCGGATCTACGCGCTGTCCGGCGAGACCAACGACAAGGGCCAGTACCTCTTCTACGGTCGGGTCGCCGGCTGCATCATCACCGGCAACGAGGACGGCATCAAGCACTGCGCGCAGAACGTCCTCTACAGCCTCCAGCACGTCGGCTACACGATCCCGCCGAACGCCGACGCCGGCTGGATCGGCGAGGCCGGGCCGGGCCCGTCGTACCTCGACCCGGGCAGCGGCGGCCCCGAGAACGACTTCACCAACCGCAACACCACGTTCATGACCTGGAACCTGATGCACCTCGCGAAGATGCTCAAGGACGCCGGCGGCGTCCCCGGCTACGGCAACCAGCGCACCGCCTGGGACGACGGCACCCGCTTCGACTGGGAGAACCCCGAGTACCGGTAGTCGGACTCAAGGACTCGCCACGTCGGCGGCGGGTGTCACGATCGCCCCATGCCCGGACCCATCGTCGGCGACGACGGCCTGGCCCGCTGCCCGTGGGCGGCCGGCCACCCCGTCAACCGCGAGTACCACGACACCGAGTGGGGCCGGCCCATCCAGGGCGAGGCGGCCCACCTCGAGCGGCTGACCCTCGAGGCGTTCCAGTCCGGCCTGTCGTGGCTGACCATCCTCAACAAGCGGCCGGCCTTCCGCGCCGCCTTCGCCGACTTCGACGCCGAGACCGTGGCGGCGTACGACGACACCGACCGCGCCCGCCTGATGGCCGACGTCGGCATCGTGCGCAACCGCCTCAAGATCGACGCGGCCATCACCAACGCCCGCGCGACCGTCGCGCTGCGCGCCCAGGGTGGGCTCGCGGCGTACGTCGAGGGGTTCCGGCCCGAGGTCGGGCCGGCGCCAGCGACGACCGAGGAGATGGTGACCACCTCGCCGGAGTCGGTGGCCCTGTCCAAGGGTCTGAAGAAGCAGGGCTTCGTGTTCGTCGGCCCGACGACCATGTACGCCCTGATGGAGGCCATCGGCATCGTCGACGACCACCTCGTCGGCTGCCATCGACGTGGGGGCTGACGTGGGGGCTGACCAGCGGGAATAGACCGTCTCTGGGGGAGGTTCAGACGATTTCGGGATCACCCGCGAGCCTGTGTATCCTCATCGGTCGTTGCCCCTTTAGCTCAGTCGGCAGAGCGTCTCCATGGTAAGGAGAAGGTCTACGGTTCGATTCCGTAAAGGGGCTCTGCGGTGGGGTTCGCCGGACACGACTGAGAAGGCCACCCCTTACCCCTGGCGGGGTAGCTCAGGTGGTTAGAGCACACGGCTCATAATCGTGGTGTCGCGGGTTCGAATCCCGCCCCCGCTACTGCAACTGACGCGTCACCGACAGAAGGAAATATCGTGGCCAGCAAGTCCAGCGACGTTCGCCCGAAGATCACGCTCGCCTGCACCGAGTGCAAGGAGCGCAACTACATCACCAAGAAGAACCGGCGCAACGACCCCGACCGCATGGAGCTGAAGAAGTTCTGCCCGCGCTGCCGGCTGCACCAGCCGCACCGCGAGACCCGCTGACCTCAGCCCTCGTACGACGACCCGTCCGGCCTCCGGACGGGTCGTTCGCGTTTCCGCCCGCCGGTCTCGTGACGGGACTTCGTCCCTCCTCGACCAGCGGAGGTCCCCACTAGGGTGAACGACATGCCCGTCGACCAGTCCCTCGTCGGCCGGGAGTTCCCGCCGACCCAGCCCTACCGGGTGTCGGCCGAGAAGGTCCGCGAGCTCGCGGCCGCCACCGGGAGCGCCGCCGGCCCGGTGCCCGCGACGTTCCCGATCGTGATGGCCTTCGAGGCGATGAACACCTTCCTCGAGGACGTCGGCGTCGAGCTCCACCGGATCGTGCACGGCGAGCAGCGCTTCGCCTACGAGCGCCCGATCGCGGTCGGCGACGAGCTGACCGCGACGCTGTCGGTGGCGAGCCTGCGGCAGATCGGCGGCAACGACATCATCGGCACCCGCAGCGAGATCCGCGACGCGGGCGGCGACCTCGTCTGCACGACCACGGCCACGCTGGTCCACCGGGGGGACTCGTGAACCCTGGAGACGCCCTCGAGCCCCAGACGTACGCCGTCCGCCGCGCCGACCTGGTCCGCTACGCCGGCGCCAGCGGCGACTTCAACCCGATCCACTGGTCCGACCGGGTCGCCACGGCCGTCGGCCTCCCCGGCGTGATCGCGCACGGGATGTACACGATGGCGCTGGCCGCCCGGGCCGTCGCCACCTGGACCGACGACGCCGAGGTCGTCGAGCTCGGCTGCAAGTTCACCAACCCGGTCGCCGTCCCCGACGACGACACCGGCGTCGACGTCGTGGTCGCCGGCACGGTGAAGAGCGTCGAGGACGGCCTCGTCACGATCGCCCTCGAGGTCACGTGCGAGGGGGCCAAGGTGCTCGGCATGCCCAAGGCCGTGGTCCGTGCCTGACCTGAGGGACCACACCACCCTGCGTCTCGGCGGCCCGGCGAAGGCCTGGGTACGTGCCGAGACCGAGGCCGAGCTGATCGAGGCGGTCTCCGCCGCGGACGCCGCCGGCGAGCCGGTGCTCGTGCTCGGTGGCGGCAGCAACGTCGTCGTTGCCGACGAGGGCTTCCCCGGGACGGTCGTGGAGGTGGCGACCCGCGGGATCACGTCCGACCTCGACGACGACGTCGACGCCTCCTGCTCGGGGGCGACGGTCAAGGTCGCGGCCGGCGAGCCGTGGGACCCGTTCGTCGCCCTGGCCGTCGAGCGCCGGTGGTCGGGCGTCGAGGCGCTGGCCGGCATCCCCGGACACGTCGGCGCGACCCCGATCCAGAACGTCGGCGCGTACGGCCAGGAGGTCAGCCAGACCATCGCCACCGTGCGGGTCTGGGACCGCAAGCTCCGCGGGGTCCGTACCTTCGCCGCCGCCGACTGCGGCTTCGGCTACCGCACCAGCCGGTTCAAGCAGGACCCCGGCCGCCACGTCGTCCTCGACGTCACCTTCCAGCTGCCCCTCGGGACGTACGGCGCCCCGCTGGCGTACGCCGAGCTCGCCCGCACCCTCAACCTCGAGGTCGGCCAACGCGCGCTCATCGAGTCGGTGCGCGAGGGCGTGCTGGCCCTGCGCACCCGCAAGGGCATGGTCCTCGACCCGGCCGACCACGACACCTGGTCGGCCGGCTCCTTCTTCACCAACCCGGTCGTCGCGCCCGACGCGGTGCCGGGCGACGCCCCGGCCTGGCCGCAGCCCGACGGCACCGTGAAGACGAGTGCGGCCTGGCTGATCGAGCACGCGGGGTTCGGCAAGGGGTACGGGAACGACTCGGTGTCCCTCTCGACCAAGCACACCCTGGCGCTGACCAACCGCGGCTCGGCGACCACCGACGACCTGCTCGTCCTCGCGCGCGAGCTGCGCGACGGCGTCCGCGAGAAGTTCGGCATCACCCTCGTCAACGAGCCGGTGCTGGTGGGGTGCGAGCTGTAGCTGTCGAAATCTCCCGGCGCCGTTCGTGGACTGGGTGACACCCACCCACGACACACGGAAGGACCTCATCATGCGCGAGATCATCGTGACCGAGTTCATCTCCCTCGACGGCGTCGTGGAGGCGCCCGGCGGGGAGGAAGGCTTCAAGCACACCGGCTGGACGTTCGACATCGAGAGCGACCCGACGATGTACGACTACAAGTTCGAGGAGACGCGCGAGGCCGGGGCCCAGCTGCTCGGCCGACGCACGTACGAAGGCTTCGCGGCCGCGTGGCCGGGACGCGACGGCGACTTCGCCGACCTGTTCAACAGCATGCCGAAGTACGTCGTCTCGACCACGCTGTCCGACCCGACGTGGAACAACTCCCACGTGCTCGGCAGCCTCGAGGACGTCGCCCGGCTCCGCGAGGAGGACGGCGGCCCGCTGCTCGTCGCCGGCAGCGCGACCCTGGTCCACGGCCTGTACGACGCCGGCCTGGTCGACGAGTGGCGGCTGATGGTCTTCCCGGTCGTCCTCGGCAGCGGCCAGCGGCTCTTCCCCGACTCCGCCGACGACAAGACGAAGCTGACCCTGATCGACTCCACGACCTACGCGAACGGCGTCCAGCTCAACGTCTTCCGGCCATCCGCTGGTTGAGGAAGGCGCGCTAGCGCCTGTCACGAAACCCGGTGACGCTGGTTTCGTGACAGGACTTCGTCCTTCCTCAACCAGCGATGGGCGCGGCCAGCCAGGCGTCGATGTCGGCGAGCATCGTCTTGACCACGTCGGACGGCGCCCGCGAGGCGCTGACCGACATCCGGGCCAGCTCGGCGAGCTGGTCGTCGGTGAGGTCGTGGGCCGCGCGCATCGTGGCGTACTGCCCGGCGAGACGGGACCCGAACAGCAGCGGGTCGTCGGCCCCGAGGGCCACCGTGGCACCGGCCTCGAGCAGCTGGGGGAGAGGTACGGACGTG
Organism: uncultured Actinomycetota bacterium; assembly: GCA_963839565.1. GTDB lineage: Bacteria > Actinomycetota > Actinomycetes > Propionibacteriales > Nocardioidaceae > Nocardioides. The sequence continues at coordinate 68,565 of CAWIVR010000020.1, forward strand.
AGGTCGCTGTAGACCCCGAGCGCCACGTTGGAGACCGGACACACCTCGAGGGCGACGCCCTGCTCGACGATCCGCTCCAGCAGCGCCGGGTCCTCGACCGAGCGGACGCCGTGTCCGAGCCGGTCGGCGCGCAGGGAGTCCAGGCAGGTGCGCACGGACTCCGGCCCCATCAGCTCACCGCCGTGCGGCATCAGCGCGAGGCCACCCCGGTCGGCGATCGCGAAGGCCGGCGCGAAGTCGGCCGTCGTGCCCCGCCGCTCGTCGTTGGACAGCCCGAAGCCGACGACGCCGTGGTCGACGTACTGCACCGCGAGCCGGGCCAGGACCCTCGCGTCCATGGGGTGCCGGGTGCGGTTGGCGGCGATGATCACCGCGATGCCCAGGCCGGTGCGCTCCGATGCGTCGCGCACGCAGTCGAGGACCAGGTCGGTGAACGCGGTGATCCCGCCGAAGCGGGCGGCGTACCCCGACGGGTCGACCTGGATCTCCAGCCACCGCCCGCCGTCGCGGACGTCGTCCTCGGCCGCCTCCAGCACCAGGCGGCGTACGTCGTCCTCGGTGCGGAGCACGGACCGCGCCACGTCGTAGAGGCGCTGGAAGCGGAACCAGCCCTTCTCGTCGGCGGCCGACAGCACCGGCGGCCAGTCCTCCTCGAGGGCATCCGGCAGCACGATGCCGTCGCGGTGCGCCAGCTCCACCAGCGTCGCGTGCCGCATCGACCCCGTGAAGTGCAGGTGGAGGTGCGCCTTCGGGAGCCGCGACAGATCCCTCAAGCGAACAGCTTCTGCAGCCGGGTGATGCCCTCGATCAGGTCCTCGTCGCCGAGGGCGTAGGACAGTCGCAGGTAGCCCGGTGAGCCGAACGCCTCGCCCGGGACGATCGCCACCTCGGCGGTGTCGAGGATGTACTCGGCGAGCTCGGCCGAGGTCGCGATGACGCGGCCGTCGTGCTCCTTGCCCAGCAGTCCCTTCACGGACGGGTACGCGTAGAACGCGCCCTCCGGCATGGGGCAGTAGACGCCCTCGATCTCGTTGAGCATCGAGACGATCGTCTTGCGCCGGCGGTCGAACGCCTTCTTCATCATGTCGACGGCCGACAGGTCGCCCTGGATCGCGGCCAGGGCCGCGCGCTGCGACACGTTGGCGACGTTGGACGTCGCGTGCGACTGGAGGTTGGCCGAGGCGGCGACCAGGTCCTTCGGGCCGATCATCCAGCCGACCCGCCAGCCGGTCATCGCGTACGTCTTGGCGACCCCGTTGACCACCACGCAGTTGTCGGCGAGGTACGGGCAGAGCACGGGCAGCGAGCCGGTCTCGCACGCCGTCGTACACGAGGTGCTCGTAGATCTCGTCGGTGAGCGCCCACAGGTTGTTGTCCTCGACCCACTGGCCGATCGCCCGGATCTCGTCGGCCGTGTAGACCGCACCCGTCGGGTTGGACGGCGAGACGAAGAGCAGCACCTTCGTCCTGCTCGGTGCGGGCCGCCTCGAGCTGCTCGACGGTGACCTTGTAGCCCTGGGTCTCGTCGGCGAGCACCGGCACCGGCACGCCGCCCGCGAGCTGGATCGCCTCGGGGTACGTCGTCCAGTACGGCGCCGGCACGATCACCTCGTCGCCGGGGTCGAGCATCGCCGCGAAGGCCTCGTAGATCGCCTGCTTGCCGCCGTTGGTGACGACGACCTGGCTCGGCTCGACGGCGTACCCGCTGTCGCGCAGCGTCTTCTCGGCGATCGCCTTCTTGAGCTCGGGCAGGCCGCCGGCGGGCGTGTAGCGGTGGTTCTTCGGGTCGCGGCAGGCGTCGACCGCGGCCTCGACGATGTAGTCGGGGGTGGGGAAGTCCGGCTCGCCCGCCCCGAAGCCGATCACCGGGCGGCCCTCGGCCTTGAGCGCCTTCGCCTTGGCGTCGACCTTGAGCGTGGCCGACTCGGCGATGGCGCCGATCCGCTCGGAGACTCGACGGTCACGAGGAGAAGTCATGGCTCCATGCTAGGGGTGGGCCGAGGCGCGGCCGGTCCCCGGCTGCGAGGGCGGTTTGGACGTGCCTTCCCCGCTCCCCGTAGACTGCCCCACTGGTGGTCTCCCACAGGCTCTGGCCTGCCCATCGGAGCCTCACCGGAGGGCACTAGCTCAACTGGCAGAGCATCGGTCTCCAAAACCGAAGGTTGGGGGTTCAAGTCCCTCGTGCCCTGCAAATGACCTGCGACAACGCAGACGGAAGGCGGAAGGTCAGTGTCGGACAGCAAGGCGGTACGCGGCCCTCGCAACGAGCGTCGTGACGCCGACAAGCGCACCAGCCTGCCCACGTTCTACCGGCAGGTGGTCGCCGAGCTCCGCAAGGTGGTCTGGCCGACCCAGGAGCAGCTCATCACCTACTTCCTGGTGGTGATGACCTTCGTGCTCGTGATGATCGCCATCGTGGCGTCGCTCGACCTGGGCTTCGGCAAGCTCGTCTTCTGGGTCTTCTCCGGCGGGGCTACCCAGTAGCCGCCCGGGTTCCGGCGCCGACCTTCCCCCCGACCCACCCGAACCACCACTGATGGAGCAGCACGTGTCCGAGCAGTACCAGTCCGAGGAGCTCGAGGTCCCGACGGCCGACGCCGTCGAGCAGACCCAGCCGGTCGACCAGCCGGTCGACGACGACACCGAAACCGGTGCCCCCGAGGTGACCGACGAGCCGACCGCCGAGGCCGCCGACGCGCTGCCCCTGGGTGACGAGGTCGCCGAGGAGGCGATCGAGGAGGCCGCCGACCAGCCCGCCGAGGAGCCTGCGGACGAGCCCACCGACGAGGTCGAAGCCACCGACGAGGTCGAAGCCACCGACGAGTCTGACGAGGCCGACGACGAGGAGTCCGAGGAGGGCCCGCTCGAGGCGTTCCGCCGCGAGCTGTGGGCCAAGCCGGGTGACTGGTTCGTGGTGCACACCTACTCCGGCATGGAGAACCGCGTCCGCGCGAACCTCGAGAACCGCATCTCCTCCCTCCACATGGAGGACTACATCCACGAGATCGTGGTCCCGACCGAAGAGGTCGCGGAGATCAAGAACGGCCAGCGCAAGATGGTCAAGCGCACCGTGCTCCCCGGGTACGTCCTGGTCCGCATGGACCTCACCGACGAGTCCTGGGCCGCGGTCCGGCACACGCCCTCGGTGACCGGCTTCGTCGGCCACAGCCACCAGCCCGTGCCGCTGAGCATGGACGAGGTCGAGAACATGCTGGCCCCGAGCGTGGTCGCTGCGGCCGAGGCCGCCACCGCGGCCGCCGGCGGTCAGCCTGCAGGCGGCGGCGCCACCAAGAAGCCCGTCGAGGTCGCCGACTTCGACGTCTCCGACTCGGTGATGGTCGTCGACGGCCCGTTCGCCACGCTGCACGCCACGATCACCGAGATCAACGCCGAGGCCCAGCGGGTCAAGGCGCTGGTGGAGATCTTCGGCCGCGAGACCCCGGTCGAGCTCAGCTTCAGTCAGATCCAACGGGTCTGAGCTCGCTGATTTCCTCCTGGCCAGCGGGCCGGGCACAATATCGAGGTTGCCCTTGTGGGCGACCGCACCACCAGTGGCAGAGGGCCCAGTGACAGAGCAGAGCCCCTCGTCATGACCACGAGAAAGAAAGCTGAAGACAGATGCCTCCCAAGAAGAAGATCGCTGCGCTCGTCAAGGTGCAGCTCCAGGCCGGCGCCGCGACCCCGGCCCCGCCCGTCGGTACCGCTCTCGGTCCGCACGGCGTCAACATCATGGACTTCTGCAAGGCGTACAACGCCCAGACCGAGTCCATGCGCGGCAACGTCATCCCCGTGGAGATCACCATCTACGAGGACCGGTCGTTCACCTTCATCACGAAGACCCCGCCGGCCGCCGAGCTGATCAAGAAGGCCGCCGGTCTCCAGAAGGGCTCGGGCGTCCCGCACAAGGAGAAGGTCGGCAAGCTGACCAAGGACCAGGTGCGCGAGATCGCCACGACCAAGCTGCCGGACCTCAACGCCAACGACATCGAAGCCGCGATGAAGATCGTCGAGGGCACCGCCCGCTCCATGGGCGTCACCACCAGCTGACGTTCCGCTTCATCGAACAAGTGGCAGGGCCGCGCTGGCCCGCTGACCACACCTGGACACCCCAGAACGAAAAGAGAACCAGTCATGCAGCGCAGCAAGACCTACCGTGCGGCGACCGACACCTACGACCAGGCCGAGGTCTACGCCCCGCTCGCCGCGATCAAGATCGCCAAGGGCACCAGCAAGAAGAAGTTCGACGAGACCGTCGACGTCGTGATGCGCCTCGGGGTCGACCCCCGCAAGGCCGACCAGATGGTCCGCGGCACGGTCAACCTGCCCCACGGCACCGGCAAGACCGCCCGCGTCCTCGTGTTCGCGAACGCCGAGAAGGCCGACGCCGCCCGTGAGGCCGGCGCCGACGTGGTCGGTGGCGACGAGCTGATCGAGAAGGTCAACGGCGGCTGGCTCGACTTCGACGCCGTCGTGGCCACCCCCGACATGATGGGCAAGGTCGGCCGGCTCGGCCGCGTGCTCGGCCCCCGCGGCCTGATGCCGAACCCGAAGACGGGCACGGTGACCCCCGACGTCGCCAAGGCCGTCACCGACATCAAGGGCGGCAAGATCGAGTTCCGCGTCGACCGGCACGCCAACCTGCACTTCATCATCGGCAAGGCGTCGTTCGCCGAGGCCCAGCTGGCCGAGAACTACGCCGCCGCCCTCGAGGAGGTGCTGCGGCTCAAGCCGGCCAGCTCCAAGGGCCGCTACATCCGCAAGATCACGGTCTCCACGACCATGGGCCCCGGCATCCAGGTCGACCCGAACCGCACCCGCAACGTGGCGGGCGAGGACGACGCCCCCCAGGCGTGACTCCTGCCTGACGCCTGACCCAGCACGTACGACGCCCCGCCCGGTTCACTCCGGCGGGGCGTCGGCTTGTCTCCGGTTGAGTTGCGCCTCGTGATGTCGCGAGTTGCGTCTCGTGCACCTTCGAGTTGCGCCTTGTGCACGCCTCAACCCGTCACGAGGCGCAACTGAACGCGTCACGAGGCGCAACTGGACGGTCACGAGGCGCACTCAGCCGTCGAGGCGCTCCTCGACGAGGCGCTCGGAGACGACGGTCCCGTCGATGTCGAAGCGGCCCTGGAGGAACTTCTTGCGGAACTCGATGTCGAGACCGCCCGAGCCCTGACGGTTCTTCTCCAGGGTGACGACCGTCCACTCGCGCATCTTCTCGAGGCCGTTGACGTCGTAGACGAGGGCGTCGCGGTTCACGATGTCGGCCTTGGTGTTCATGATCATCACGACATCGGGCTCGTAGGCCAACGCGGTCGAACCCTTGAGGTGGCGCGCGCGCATCCGCTGGCCGGGCTTGAGGCCGTCACGGTCGGCCGACGAGAGGGCGAGGACGGGGCTGGCGAAGTCGATGGCCAGGTCCTTGAGCTGCTGGGTGATCAGGGTGATCTGCTGCTCCTCGGACATGGTCCGGTCGAACGGCTTCACCTTCTGGAGGTAGTCGACGACGATCAGCGGCGGCTGGCCCGTGTCGGCGTACACCTCCTTCGCGCACTCGGAGATCGACTGCATGTCGGTGTGCGCGGTGGTCGAGCGGTGGATGACGAGCCGGTCGGAGTACCGCCCGATCGACATCAGGGCCTCGATCGCCATCGGACCGGCGCACTCCGCCAGGCGCTCGGGCAGACCGCCGGCCTGGCCGCGGCCGTCGAAGGCCTCGCGGATCTGGGAGATCGGCGGCGCCGAGTGGCCGAACATCAGCCCGGCCTCCATGGAGATGAGCCGTTGGAGGAGCACCTCGGCCTCGAGCTCGAAGGAGAACATCACCGCCGAGCAGCCGGACACGGCCGCGTTGCGGCACATCTGCATGGCCATCGTCGACTTGCCCTGGCCCTGGGGGCCGGCGAGCACGTTCAGGGCGCCGGCCCGGAAGCCGCCCCCGATGCTCTCGTCGAGGATCGGGAAACCGGTCGGCCAGATGCGTACCTCGGCCTCGGGGGAGCGGAGCCGCACGTCGGTCCGCTCGACCACCGTGGTGAGCGAGGTGAGCTTCTGGTCCATGGTGCGATTGCACCAGAGCGTGACTACGCCCATGACCCGAAAGGGCGAACATGGCCCGTTCGGGTGATGTCGCCATCACCCGAACTGGCCAGTCTGGGCCGGTCAACGATCGGCGAAGAGGCGTTCCTCCACGAGCTGCTCGGCCACGATCTTGCCCTCGGTCTCGAACCGACCCTGCTGGAACCTCTTGCGGAACTCCAGCTCGACCGCGTCGTGGCCCTGGCGGTTCTTCTCCACCGTGATGACGGTCCACTCGCGGTACTTGTCGAGCCCGTTGACGTCGAACAGGAGGTGGTTGCGCGCCACGACGTCCGACTTGGTGTTCATGATGAGCACCACGTCGGGCTCGTACGCGAGAGCCGTGCCGCCACGGAGGTGCCGGGCGCGCATCCGCTGGCCGGGCTCGAGGCCCTTCTTGTCGGCGGCGGCGACCGCGAAGACCGGGGCCTCGAAGTCGATCGCGAGGTCCTTGAGCTGCTCGGTGATCTTGGTGATGCTCTCCTCGTCGCTGAGGCGCCCGTCGTCGAACTTCACCTTCTGCAGGTAGTCGACGATGATCAGCGGCGGCTGGCCGGTCTCACCGACGACGTCCTTGACCGCGTTGGCGATCGTCGGGATGTCGGTCTGCGTGGTGGTCGAGCGGTGCACCACCAGCCGGTCGGCGTACCCCTGGATCCGCATGATGGCCTCGATGCCGGCGGTGCCGGCCAGGCGTTCCGGCAGCCCTCCCGCCCCGCCGTCGTTGCCTTCGAAGGCTTCTCGCACCTTGGTCAGGCCCGGGGCGTGGATGCCGCCGATCAGCCCCGACTCGAGCGCGATCAGCCGTTGCAGCAGCGCCTCGGCGTCGAGCTCGAACGAGAAGAAGATGGCAGCCCTGCCGGCGGCAACAGCGTTGCGCGCGATCTGCAGAGCCATGGTCGTCTTGCCCTGGCCCTGCGGCCCGGCAAGCAAGTTGAGCGCCCCGGCCCGAAGGCCTCCCCCAAGGACGTCGTCGATCAGTGGGAACCCGGTAGGCCAGATCCGCACTGAAGACTCCGGGGACCGCAACCGAGCGTCAGCACGATCCAAGATCGTGGCAAGCGAAGTCAGCTTTGAGTCCACCCTCTCATTGCAACAGACAGGGGGTGGGCGCGTGAACCGAACGGGGAAATCGGACTAGTCCGGTCGGGCCCCATGTAACGTCCGAAAGGATGACCACCCGCGGGTGCCGGCCGGCCAATTTGGCGGTGTCGTACGAGGCGGCGTACCTTGGGTCACTGAATCCAGAGACCGCTGGTCGTCGGGCCGGTCACCACGAGTGGCCCGACTGAAGGTTCCGATCCGTCGGACGGCCCGCGCAGGTGACAGAGCGATCCGTTCCATGACGCCCTGAGCCCTGCGCTCGGGGCGTTCGTCGTTCCGGGGCCAGATCCACCAGCCAGCGGTCTCCCCACCGGAAGGAGATCCATGGCGCGGGCAGACAAGGCTGCGGCCGTCGCGGAGATCGTCGAGTCGTTCAACGACTCCGCGGGTGCCGTGCTGACCGAGTACCGCGGTCTCACCGTGAAGCAGCTGCAGGACCTGCGGCGCTCACTGCGTGGGAACGCCGACTACGCCGTGGTCAAGAACACGCTGGCCAAGCTGGCCGCCAACGAGGCGGGCATCAACGGCTTCGACGACCTGCTGACCGGACCGACCGCGATCGCCTTCATCAACGGCGACGTGGTCGAGGCGGCCAAGGGTCTGCGTGACTTCGCCAAGGCGAACCCCACCCTGGTCATCAAGGGTGGCGTCCTGGACGGCAAGCCCCTCGACGCTGCCGAGGTCGCCAAGCTGGCGGACCTCGAGTCGCGCGAGGTGCTCCTGGGCAAGCTGGCGGGTGCGATGCTCGCGTCGCTCAGCCAGGCCGTCTACCTGCTCAACGCCCCCATCGCCCAGGTCGCCCGGCTCGCCGGCGCGCTCCAGGCGAAGGCCGAGCAGGACCCCGCTGATCCTCGCGGGTGGTGCCGGTACGCCGGCCGCCGACGAGGCGAGCGAGGCAGACCGATGAGCCCGTCACCGAGACGGACGAGTCTGCTGACGAGGCCGCTGGCCACGTCGGCACCGAGGACAGCTCTGCGGAGTCGACCGAGTCCGAGGAACCGACCGAGGCCTGAGGGCCGGTCACCCCACCCCATCACCACCTCGGCCCGCAGGCACCAGCACCTGTGGGTCACCGATCGGAAGGAAACGCCACCATGGCGAAGCTCAGCACCGACGACCTGCTCGAGGCGTTCAAGGAAATGACGCTCATCGAGCTCAGCGAGTTCGTGAAGCAGTTCGAGGACACCTTCGGCGTCACCGCGGCCGCTCCGGTCGCCGTGGCCGCCGCGCCCGCCGCCGGCGGTGCCGGCAACGTCGGCGAGGAGGCTGCCGAGCAGGACTCCTTCGACGTCATCCTCGAGGCTGCCGGCGACAAGAAGATCAACGTCATCAAGGAGGTGCGCGCCCTGACCTCCCTCGGACTGAAGGAGGCCAAGGACCTCGTCGAGGCGGCCCCCAAGGCCGTGCTCGAGGGCGTGGCCAAGGACGCCGCGGAGAAGGCCAAGGAGGCCCTCGAGGGCGCCGGGGCCAGCGTCACCCTCAAGTGACCTCTCGCTGATCCTCAGCACCTGACGCACCACCGTCGAAGGGCGGGCACCCCCTGGGTGCCCGCCCTTCGCGCGTTTGCGCCTCCGCTTCGCTTGCGCGTGTCCGCCGCGGCGCAACATCCCGTCTGTCCCTCCTTCACTCCGCGCCCCATGTCCCGATGCGCTGGATGTGGCGAAGCGCGCTCCCTCGCTCCGTCGGTCCAAGACGTGATGGCCGCGGCGACCAGGTGTCGGCGCCGCAACGCGCGCGTAACTTTCCCTGACCCCGCCCGTTGAGCCTCGTGGAAGGGCGAACGGGAGGCGCTCCTTCCTCGACAGGTCATGAGCCTGGGCACGTCGAAGCGAAGGGAGGCGCGCATGGGTGTCGAGATCAAGATCGACGGACTGACCAAGTCCTTCGGCAAGCAGCTCATCTGGGGCGACGTGACCCTGACCGTCCCCGCCGGTGAGATCTGCGTGATGCTCGGCCCGTCCGGGACGGGCAAGTCCGTGCTGCTCAAGACCCTGATCGGCCTCTTGAAGCCGGACCGGGGCTCGGTCGTCATCGAGGGCACCGACATCACCAGCTGCCCCGAGCGCGAGCTGTACGAGATCCGCAAGCTCTTCGGCGTCCTGTTCCAGGACGGCGCCATGTTCGGCTCGATGAACCTCTACGACAACGTCGCCTTCCCGCTGCGCGAGCACACCAAGAAGTCGGAGTCGGAGATCCGCGCCGTGGTGATGGAGAAGATGGACCTGGTCGGCCTGATCGGGGCCGAGACCAAGCTGCCCGGTGAGATCTCCGGCGGCATGCGCAAGCGGGCCGGCCTGGCCCGTGCCCTGGTGCTCGACCCGGAGATCGTGCTGTTCGACGAGCCGGACTCGGGGCTCGACCCGGTGCGCACGTCGTTCCTCAACCAGCTGATCGTCGACCTCAACGCCCAGATCGACGCGACGTTCCTGATCGTCACCCACGACATCAACACCGCGCGCACGGTGCCCGACAACATCGGCCTGCTGTACCACCGCCACCTGGCGATGTTCGGGCCCCGCGAGATGCTCCTCAGCTCCGAGGAGCCGGTCGTCCGGCAGTTCCTCAACGCCCAGACCATCGGCCCGATCGGGATGTCGGAGGAGAAGGACGCCGACGACCTCGCCGCCGAGGCCGGGCAGGAGCTGCCGCCGCTGCCGCCCATCCCGTTGCAGCAGGAGCCGTCCAACGGGATCCCCCGTCGCAGCCAGCGCCCGCCGGGCGAGTGGTGCGAGGAGAACGGCGTCACCCCTCCTCCCGGGTCGTTCCAGGAGAACATGATCATGAGCACGGGGGCCTGACGGATGTCCTCGACCACCACCTCGCGCTTCCTCGCGCCCGTCGGCACCGCAGGCAACCTGTTCGCCTTCGGTCTCGACGTCGGCCGCGGGCTGTTCCGCCGGCCGTTCCAGACCCGGGAGTTCATCCAACAGGCGTGGTTCATCGCCTCGGTGACGATCATCCCGACGGCACTGGTGGCGATCCCCTTCGGGGCCGTGATCGCGCTGCAGGTCGGCGGCCTGATCAAGCAGTTCGGCGCACAGTCGTTCACCGGCTCCGCGTCCGTCCTTGCGGTGGTCCGAGAGGCCGGGCCGATCGCCACGTCGTTGCTCATCGCCGGCGCGGCCGGGTCGGCTATCGCCGCCGACCTCGGCGCGCGCAAGATCCGCGAGGAGCTCGACGCGATGATGGTGCTCGGCATCGACCCGATCCAGCGCCTCGTCGTCCCGCGCGTCCTCGCCTGCATGCTCGTCGCGGTGTTCCTCAACGGCCTGGTCAGCGTGGTCGGGGTGTCCGGTGGCTACGTCTTCAACGTTGTCCTGCAGGACGGCACACCAGGGGCGTACCTCGCGAGCTTCACCGCGCTCGCCCAGCTGCCCGACCTGTGGCAGGGCATGGCCAAGGCGCTGGTCTTCGGCATGGTCGCGGCGATCGTCGCCTGCTACAAGGGCATGAACGCCGCGGGCGGGCCCAAGGGCGTCGGCGACGCGGTGAACGAGTCCGTCGTGGTCAGCTTCATGCTGCTCTTCGTCATCAACTTCGTGATGAGCGCGATCTACTTCCAGCTCGTCCCGCCGAAGACGGGGTGACGATGTGGCCAGCCTGAAGTCCGTCTACGAGATCCCCGCGAAGTCGCTCGACGACCTCGGCGGACAGCTCGCGTTCTACATCCGCGCGCTCGCGTGGACACCGCGCACCATCCGCCGCTACAAGAAGGAGGTCCTGCGGATCCTCGCCGAGGTCACCCTCGGCTCGGGCTCGCTGGCCGTCATCGGCGGCACCGTCGGGGTGATCACCGCGATGTGCTTCTTCACCGGCACCGAGGTGGGCCTCCAGGGGTACGCCGCCCTCAACCAGCTCGGCACCGCCGCCTTCTCGGGCTTCGTCTCGGCGTACTTCAACACCCGCGAGATCGCCCCGCTCGTCGCCGGCATCGCCCTGGCCGCGACCGTCGGCTGTGGGTTCACGGCACAGCTCGGCGCGATGCGGATCTCCGAGGAGGTCGACGCGCTCGAGGTGATGGCGATCCCGTCGCTGCCGTTCCTGGTGACCACGCGCATCATCGGTGGCCTGATCGCGATCATCCCGCTGTACGTCGTGGGCCTGCTGTCGTCGTACTTCGCGACGCGGTTGACCGTCACGAAGTTCTTCGGCCAGAGCGAAGGCACCTTCGACCACTACTTCAACCAGTTCCTGCCACCCGGCGACGTGCTGTGGTCGTTCGGCAAGGTGCTGGTCTTCGCGGTGACGGTGATCCTGATCCACTGCTACTACGGCTACAACGCGTCCGGCGGCCCCGCCGGCGTGGGTGTCGCGGTCGGTCGCGCGGTCCGCACCAGCATCGTGGCGATCAACGTCCTCGACCTGTTCCTGTCGATGGCCATCTGGGGCACCACCACGACCGTCCGGCTGGCGGGCTGAGCGGTGTCGGTGAACCACAAGGCCCTCGGGGTGGTCTTCCTGTGCCTGCTGCTCGCGGGCGTGTGGCTGACCTACGGCATCTTCACCAAGAAGTTCGCCGACTACGACCGGGTCACCCTCGAGACCTCGACCCTCGGCCTCCAGCTGCCCGAGCGGGCGGACGTCAAGATCCGCGGCGTCATCGTCGGCGAGGTGCTCGGCTTCGACACCGGCGCCGAGGGTGCGGAGGTGACCCTCGGCCTGTTTCCCGACCAGGTGCGCACGATCCCCGCCAACGTCACCGGCGCGATCGTCCCCAAGACGCTGTTCGGCGAGAAGTACGTCTCCCTCGAGGTGCCCGACCAACCGTCGCGCGACCACATCGAGGCGGGCGCCACCATCGAGCGCACCCAGGTCGCGATCGAGGTCGAGAAGGTGCTCAACGACCTCTACCCGTTGCTCAGGGCCGTGCAGCCCGCCGAGATCAACCAGACGCTCAACGCGATCGCCACCGCGCTCGAAGGTCGTGGCGAGCTGATCGGCGAGAACTTCGAGACCGTCGACGCGTACCTCAAGCGGCTCAACCCGGAGATCCCGGCGATCGTCGAGGACCTCCGGCTGACGGCCAAGGTCTCGACGACGTACGCCGACGTGATGCCGCAGATCGCGGAGATCCTGCGCAACACCATCAAGACCACCGGCACGCTCGAGGACCGCGAGCAGCAGCTCCAGGTGTTCTTCCGCGACCTGTCGACCTTCTCCGAGGACGCCCGGGCCTTCCTCGACCAGAACGGCGACAACATCATCCGGCTGGGCCAGCTCGGCGCCGCGCAGCTGAGGGTGCTCGCGAAGTACGCACCCGAGTACCCCTGCCTGACGGCCGGCATCGTCAAGGCCGGCAAGCTGCAGGCGGAGGCCTTCCGCGGCTTCACGCTGCACATCGTGCTGGAGACGCTGCCCAACCAGCCGCGCGGCTACAACGAGGGCGACGTGCCCCGGCTCGGCGAGACCCGAGGTCCGAGCTGCCTCAACCTGCCGAACCCCCCGTGGAGCCAGGCGAACCCGTTGCCGAGCCAGCCGGACTTCAACGACGGGGTCGACTCGCCGACCGGCAAGGGCATCAGCCGCGTGGCCCCCGAGCTCGGGGGCGGGTCGGGCTACGTCGGCAGCCGCGAGGAGGCCGGGATCCTCAAGTCCCTGCTCGGGCCGGGGCTGGGCGTGACCGCCGACCAGGTGCCCGACCTCGGCGTCCTCCTCGTGGGTCCGATGGCCCGAGGGGCGGAGGTGACCCTCCGATGAAGGCTCTCGACCGGCGCACCACCGGCGACCTCGTCAAGCTGCTCGTCTTCATGGTGGTGACCACGCTGGCGACCGGCGTCCTGGTCGTCACGATCGGCAACCTCGACTTCGGCACCACCCGCGAGTACCGCGCCGAGTTCACCGACGCCACCGGCGTGGTGAAGGGCGACGACATCCGGATCGCCGGCGTCAAGGTGGGCACGGTCAAGAAGGTCGAGATCGCCGACCGCACCCGCGCCCTGGTCACCTTCAGCGTCCAGGACACGACCGCGCTGTCGAAGGCCACCCGCGCCGACATCCGCTACCGCAACCTCGTCGGGCAGCGGTACATCTCGCTGAGCAACGAGATCGGCGACAGCGCGAAGCTCGCCGAGGGCGCCACCATCCCGGTGACCCAGACGTCGCCGGCCCTCGACCTGACGGTCCTGTTCAACGGCTTCAAGCCGCTCTTCGAGGCGCTCACCCCGAGCGACATCAACCAGCTGTCGTACGAGATCGTCCAGGTCTTCCAGGGCGAGGGCGGCACCCTCGAGGGGCTGCTCTCCCACACGGCGTCGGTCACCTCCACGCTCGCCGACCGCGACCAGATCATCAGCGCGCTGATCGACAACCTCAACGAGGTGCTCGCCCACCTCGGCAGCCGCGACGACCAGCTCAACCGGCTGATCACGACGTTCCGTACCTTCGTCGGCGGGCTGAAGGGCGACCGCCAGGCGATCCTCGGGTCGCTCGACCAGATCTCCACGCTGTCGGTCGAGACCGCCGACCTGGTCGACGGCATCCGCGAGCCCTTCGTCGAGGACGTGAAGCAGCTCCGCGCCGTGGCCGAGAACCTCGACCGCAACAAGGCCGAGCTCGACCGGGCTCTGCAGGTGCTGCCCATCAAGCTCGAGAAGGTCGGCCGCACCGCCATCTACGGCTCGTGGTTCAACTTCTACCTCTGCCAGTTCCAGGGCAAGGTCACCGTCGCCGGCCTCACCGTCCCGGTGCAGTACAACACCGGCTCCGACAGGTGTGAGCTGGGATGAGCGTCCCGTTCCGCGAGCGCAACCCGGTCGTGATCGGGGCGATCAGCCTCGCCGTCGTGGCCGGGCTGATCCTGGCCGCCTTCAACGCGCAGAACCTGCCGGTCATCGGCGGCGGCGACACCTACACCGCGGCCTTCACCGAGGCCGGCGGGCTCAAGGCCAACGACGAGGTGCGCGTGGCCGGTGTCCGCGTGGGCAAGGTCGAGAAGGTCGAGCTCGACGGAGACCACGTGAAGGTCACCTTCCGGGTCGAGGAGAAGGCGGACTTCGGCAAGGAGACCCGGGCCGACATCAAGGTCAAGACCCTGCTGGGGGCGATGTACCTCAGCCTGGCCCCCGCCGGCTCCGGTCAGCTGCCCGAGGGCGACGAGATCCCGGTGTCCCGCACCAGCTCGCCGTACGACGTCGTGGACGCCTTCTCGGGGCTCGCCGAGACCTCCGAGCGGATCGACACCGACCAGCTGGCCGAGTCCCTCACCACGTTGGCCGAGCTGACCCGCAACACGCCGGAGGAGTTCCAGGCCGCCCTCGACGGCGTCTCGCGGCTGTCCACCAACGTCGCGGCCAAGAACGGCCAGATCAACGAGCTGCTCGGCAACCTGCAGAACGTCGCGGAAGTACTCGACGCGCGCGACCAGGACATCATCGGGCTGATGCGCGACTCGGACGTGCTGTTCCGGGCGCTGGTCGAGCGCCGGGAGGCCGTGCACCGGCTGCTCGTGTCGACGAGCACGTTGTCCACCGAGCTGACCAAGCTGGTCAGGCAGAGCCGGGCCGACCTCAAGCCGGCCCTGACGCACCTGGACTCGGTCGTCGGCGTGCTGAACAAGAACGAGGACAACCTCGACAACAGCCTGCGGCTGATGGCGCCGTTCTACCGCGTCTTCGCGAACACGCTCGGCAACGGGCCGTGGTTCGACACCTACATCCAGAACCTCCCACCCGTTCCGCAGGTGGGCTGACATGGAACACAAGTTGGTGGTCGTCCCCGCCATCGTGGTCGCGCTGCTCGTCGCGGCTGCCTTCACGTTCCTCGGCGGCGAGGAGCGCAAGACCCTCACCGCCCACTTCCCGCGGACCATCTCGATCTACGAGGGCAGCGACGTCCGCGTCCTCGGAGTGCCGGTCGGGACGGTCGACACCGTGACGCCGTCGGGCACCGACGTGACGGTGACGATGTCGTACGACGCCGGGGTGAAGGTCCCCGAGGACGCCAAGGCCGTCATCGTCTCGCCGTCGATCGTCGGCGACCGCTTCGTCCAGCTCACCCCCGTCTGGACCGACGGACCGGTGCTGGACGACGGTGCGACGCTGCAGACCGACCGCACCGCGGTGCCGCTCGAGCTCGACCAGATCTACCAGAGCCTCGACGACCTGACCGTCGCGCTCGGGCCCAACGGCGCCAACGCCAAGGGCGCGCTCACCGACCTGCTCGAGACCACGGCGGCGAACTTCGGTGGCCAGGGAGCCAAGTTCCACCAGACCATCCAGGACCTCAGCCAGCTCACCGGGACCCTCGACGACAACAAGGAGGAGCTCTTCGGCTCCGCCAAGGCTCTGGAGGGCCTGATCCGCACGCTGGCCCGCAACGACTCGACCGTGCGGCGGTTCAACCAGTCGCTCGCCTCGGTCTCCGAGATGCTCGCGGGCGAGCGCACCGAGCTCGCCGCCTCGCTGAGGAACCTCGCCGTGGCGATGAAGCAGGTCTCCGGGTTCGTGAAGGAGAACCGCGAGATCCTCGGCTCCAACATCAAGGGCCTCAACCGCGTCGCCAAGGTGCTGGTGAAGCAGCGCGGTGCCCTCGACGAGATCCTCACGGCCGGCCCGGTGGCGCTGAACAACCTGGCGCTGACCTACAACCCGCAGGCCGGCACCCTCGACACCCGGGCGAACATCCAGGAGCTGGGCAACCAGATCACCAGCGACCCCGCCACGTTGCTCTGCGGCATCGTCAACCAGGCCGACCAGGCCGGTGAGGTCTGCGACGTCATCAAGGACATCCTCGAGGACCTGCCGGCGGTGCCGCGCGCGGCGAGCGTTCGGTCAGGGGAACGTGGACCGTGAGGCCGAGCGGTTCGACCCGAGCCTCGGCGGGCTGGTGGCGACCCGATGACTTCTCAGCGGAACCGACCTTCGGTGTCGTTCCCGGACGTTCGGGGAGGTTGCAACCACCTCGAACGTCCGGGATACCCGGTCGACCGGGTATCACGTCCCGCCCGCCTCAAGCTGCTGCTCCTGGCACTCGTGGGGGCGCTGACGATCTCCGGCTGCGGGTTCGACGTCTACAAGCTGCCGCTGCCCGGCGGCACCGACGTCGGGGACGACCCCGTCACGGTCCACATCATGTTCCGCGACGTGCTGGACCTGGTGCCGCAGTCGTCGGTGAAGGTGAACGACGTCAGCGTGGGCAAGGTGACCGACGTCCGGCTCGACGGGTTCACCGCCGACGTCACGGTCCAGCTGCGCCGCGGCACCGAGCTCCCCGACAACGCCGTGGCGTCGATCCGGCAGACCAGCCTGCTGGGCGAGAAGTTCGTGTCGCTCGCCGCTCCCGAGAGCGGCGCGAGCACCGAGCCGTTGGCCAGCGGCGACGTCATCCCCCTGGAGCGCAGCGGCCGCAACCCCGAGGTCGAGGAGGTGCTCGGCGCCCTCAGCCTGCTGCTCAACGGTGGCGGGGTCGCCCAGCTGCGCACCATCGCCCGCGAGCTGAACATCGCGCTGGAGGGCCGCGAGGGCACGGCCCGGTCCGTGCTCGACCAGGTCCGGCTGCTGATGACGCAGCTCGACGACAACAAGGCCGACATCGTCAACGCCATCGACAAGCTCAACGACCTGTCGGTCTCCATCAACAAGCAGCGCGACACGATCGACGCCGCCCTCGAGGAGCTGCCGTCGGCGCTGGTCTCGATCGACAAGCAGCGCGACGACCTGGTCAAGATGCTGGAGGCGCTCGCCGACCTCAGCGACGTCGGCGTACGCGTGATCCAGGCGTCCAAGGCCGCCACGATCGACTCGCTGCAGCAGCTCAACCCCGTGCTGACCCAGATCGCCGCATCCGGCGACGACTTCGTCAACGCCTTCCACGTCTTCCTGACCTACCCGTTCGTCGACGAGGTCGTCGGCCGCGACCCGCAGGTCGCCCGCAACCTCCACATGGGCGACTACACCAACCTGTCGATCACCCTCGACCTCGACATCGACACGGGGATCACGCTGCCGACCGGTCTGCCCACCGGCCTCCCGACGCTGCCCACCAACCTGCCGACCACCCTGCCGACGATCCTCGACCCGACGGTGATCATCGGCGACGTGCTGGCGTGCCTGCAGAGCGGCGACCTGGCCAGCCCCGAGTGCCAGAAGGTGCTGGCCTCGCCCGAGAAGCTGCTCGAGCTGCGCGCGGAGTGCGCCAAGCAGGAGAACAAGGACAAGGCCGTCTGCAAGCAGCTCGCCCTCCTGCCCGGGCTGCCGACCGCGGACAGCTCCCTGCCGGTCCCGCTGCCGTCGGTCACCACCCTGTTGCCGAGCCTGCCCACCGTCCCCGGCCTCCCGCGCGCCCCGGTGGGCGAGGAACGCCAGCGGCTCGACTTCGGCAAGCACGGCCCGACGATGCGGCAGCTGATGGCCCTCTACGACCCCGCCCTCGTCAGCCTGCTCGTGCCCGGAATGGTCGTGGCGCCGTGATCACCCGCCGCACCCGCGTCCAGCTCGTCGTCTTCGTGCTGATCACCCTGGTCGGGGTCAGCTTCGTCGGGGCGCGCTACGCGCGACTGGACCGCATGTTGGTCGACACGTCGTACACCGTCGTGGCTCACTTCGAGGACTCCGGCGGCATCTTCGCCGGCGCCGAGGTGAGCTACCGCGGCGTGCGGGTCGGTCGGGTCGAGAAGCTCGAGCTCACCGACGCCGGCGTCGACGTGTACCTCGACATCGACAACGCGTACGACGACATCCCGGCCGACGCGCAGGCCCTCGTCGGCAACCGCTCGGCGGTGGGGGAGCAGTACGTCGAGCTCCAGCCGCAGTCCGACGACAAGCCGTACCTGAGGGACGCCTCGCAGATCGCGACGGCCGACACCCGGACGCCGATCCCGACCCAGAAGCTGCTGGGTGACATCTCCACCACCGTCGAGTCCGTCGACCAGCAGGCGTCTGCAGACCACCGTGGGCGAGCTCGGCACCGCCTTCGCCGGCACCGGGCAGGACCTCGAGCGGATCATCGACAGCGGTACCTCGTTCATCGACGCGGCCAACGCGAACTTCGACACGACCAAGGCCCTGATCCGCGACGGCAACACCGTGCTCCGCGGCCAGATCGCCTCGGCCGGCGCGATCCGGACCTTCGCGAAGCAGCTCGAGCTGTTCACCGGCACGCTGGCGGGTTCGGACAAGGACCTGCGCCAGGTGATCGACAACGGCTCGGCGACGGCCAACGAGCTGCGTCGCTTCCTCGACGACAACAAGGTCGACCTGGCCGAGCTGATCAACGAGCTGGTGACCACGGGCGAGGTCGTCGTCAGGCACCTGGCGGGTGTCGAGCAGCTGCTGGTGGTCTACCCGTACGTCGTCGAGGGCGGCTTCACCGTCGTGGCGCGGTCACCGGACACCGGGCTCTACGACGCCCACTTCGGGATGGTCCTCTCGACCAACCCCGAGGTCTGCCACGCGGGCTACGAGTCGACGGGCCGGAGGCCGCCCCAGGACGGCGAGAACCGGCCGATGAACACGGGCGCGCACTGCGCCGAGCCGCCCACCCAGTCCAACGCCCGTGGCGCGCAGAACGCCCCGCAACGGGCCCCGGTGGCCTGGTACGACGGCTCCGACCTGCACTGGGGCACGCGTCTTCCGCGTGACCTTTCGTCGCCTGGCTCGTTGGCACCAAGAACCCTGGGAGGGGATTCGTGGAAGTGGCTGTTCCTGCAGCCCCTGATGACGAGTCGGGAGTGACTCCATGACGATGACGCCGGTCCGCCCGGACGAGCAGGTGCACGAGGAACCCGTGACGGACCCCGCTGACGGCACGTCCGTCCGCTCGCCGGGCTTCCGGCTCGCCCTGCTGGTCGCCCTGGTGGCCGTGCTGGTCGCCGGCCTCGGCTCGCTCGCGTACCTGCTGTCGACGCGCGCCGTCGACGCCGTCGGCATCGGCGGCGACCAGGCGCAGGTCCAGGGTGACCGCGAGGCGGTGATGGCCCAGACCGAGCAGTTCGTGCTGCGGTTCGGCACCTACGGCCCCGACCTCCTCGACGAGCAGGGCGGGATGCCGGACTACCGCCAGCGGGTCAAGGACGTGATCACCCCCAAGTTCGCGGTGTCGTTCGACAAGCAGGCCGGCACGGCCGAGGAGATCGTCGCCAAGGCCGACATCTCGCGCAGCGCCGACGTCTTCGCCACCGGCGGTCTCGGCCATCGACGGCGACTCCGCCACGGCGCTGGTGGCCGGCACCTTCACCGACTCCTACCCGAAGCAGGGCCAGCTCGAGCCCACGCCGTTCCGCTTCGAGGTGACCCTGGTCAAGGTGAAGGGGTCGTGGCTCGTCGACAACTTCACCCCGGTGACGGGAGCCGAGCAGTGAGCCCTGTGAGCCCAGGCGACGTGAGCCCGAGCTGGTACGACGTCCTCGACGTCGACCTCGGCGCCACCGAGACCGAGGTGCGGTCCGCGTGGAAGGCGGCGATCGCCGACCTCGAGCCGACCGACCGCCGCTTCCGGCTGCTGAACCAGGCCGCCGAGGTGCTCCTCGACCGCGACCGCCGCTCGGCGTACGACGCCGAGCTGCTGACCGCCGAGCTGGACGCGCACGCGGACGACAGCGCCCGAGCCGACCCCGCCGAGCCGTCTGGGGCCCGGCCGAGACTCGTCGTCCGGGTTGGGTCGCGCCGGGCTGGCTCCTGGTCGCCCTCGCGGCCGTCGCTGCGCTGGTGGTGGGGGCCAGCGCGGTGCTGGTCGCGACGGCGCCCTCCGACGCCGGCGTCGCCGACGCCACCCGCCAGGCGCAGAGCAGCGCCGAGCGGGCGATCGTGCCGATCCTGTCCTACGACGCGAGCCGGTCGGGCGACCTCGACGAGGACCAGCGCGCGGCCGAGGGCTTCATGACCTCCGACTACCGCACCGAGTACGCCAAGCTCTTCGAGGTCATCAAGGCCAACGCCCCCGAGACCGGTACGAAGGTCTCGGCCGAGGTCGTCGCCTCGGGCGTCGTCCGCTCCGGCGACGACCGGGTCTCGGTCCTGGTCTTCGTGAACCGGCCGACCACCAACAAGCAGGTCGAGGACCCGGTCGTCTACAAGGACCAGGTCACCGTCACCATGCAGCGGGTCGGCGACGACTGGCTCGTCGACGACCTCGTCACCTCACCGCCGCTGCCGCCCGGGCTGAGTTACGGCCTTCTCACCGAGCACGCGGGATCGACCCCGCATCGGCGCACGACGGCGGGGCGTGGCCGCCACCGGCTCCGACAGGATGACCCGCATGCGGGAGTGGACCGAGGACGCGATCGAGAAGGCCGAGAACGTCGTCTACCTCGCGGTGGCGGCGGTCCTGGTGGTGGTCGCGGCGGTCGTGCTGGGCGCGGCGGCGGTCAAGATCGTCGACCTGCCCGAGCTGGGCGTGATCACGATGGCGGCCGAGGTGCTCGACCTCCTGCTGCTGGTCTTCATCGTCGTCGAGCTGCTGTACGCCGTCCGGACGACGCTGGCGGAGCGCGAGCTGGTTGCCGAGCCGTTCCTCCTCGTCGGCATCATCGCCTCGATCAAGGAGATCGTGGTGCTGTCGGTCAAGGCCCCCGACTACGTCGGCACCGACAAGCTCGAGGACACGATCTGGCTGATGGGCCTGCTGACCCTCACGATCGGGGTGCTGGCCGTCGCCACGCTGCTCATGCGCCGCAAGGAGCGCGAGCCCAGCGAGGGGGACGGCAGCGGCCCCGACGCGGCCCACGCCAAGGAGGCCGACCACGCCAAGGAGGCCGACCACGCGAAGGAGACCGAGGCGTCCTGACCGCCTGATCGGGGCCGGCGTACGGCGCGTCACCGGCAACACGCCGGTCCACAGGTTTCGCCGTTCTGCTTGACCTCGCCTGCCTGGCGGGTCATCATCGTCGTCAGCGACCTGCCCACAGCGTGACGGGGCTTGATTGCCGCCTTGTGGCGCGCGCAGGTTTACGCTATCGTGGCCCCTCGCGTCTGCTCTCAGATGCCCATCCGCCTGTCCGGTGGCCGATGGTGTGGTGGGAGACGCAATCACCCCAGGACACGTCGAAGGACAAACCTGTTGGCCGCGCGCAGCTCCGCCGAAAACTCACGCCGCATCTCGTTCGCAAAGATCTCCGAGCCTCTCGAGCTCCCTCAGCTCCTCTCTCTCCAGACCGACAGCTTCGACTGGTTGGTCGGCAACGACGCCTGGACCGCCGAGGTCGCGCGTCGTCGTGAGGTCGGCGAGGACGTCTCCGAGAAGTCCGGGCTCCAGGAGATCTTCGAGGAGATCTCCCCGATCGAGGACTTCTCCGAGACGATGTCGCTCTCGTTCGAGGACCCGGTCTTCTACGACCCGAAGTACACCGTCGACGAGTGCAAGGAGAAGGACTTCACCTACTCCGCCCCGCTCTACGTCTCCGCCGAGTTCACCAACAACGAGACCGGTGAGATCAAGGGCCAGACGGTGTTCATGGGCGACTTCCCGCTCATGACGCCCAAGGGCACGTTCATCATCAACGGCACCGAGCGTGTCGTGGTCTCCCAGCTGGTCCGGTCCCCGGGCGTGTACTTCGAGCGCACCGCCGACAAGACCTCGGACAAGGACATCTTCACCGCGAAGGTCATCCCGAGCCGTGGCGCCTGGCTGGAGTTCGAGATCGACAAGCGCGACATGGTCGGCGTCCGCCTCGACCGCAAGCGCAAGCAGAACGTCACCGTGCTGCTCAAGGCCCTCGGCTGGACCAACGAGCAGATCCGCGAGGAGTTCGGCCAGTACGAGTCGATGATGCTGACCCTCGAGAAGGACCACACCGAGGCCCAGCGCGACGCCCTGCTCGACATCTACCGCAAGCTCCGTCCGGGCGAGCCCCCGACGGAGGAGGCCGCGCAGACGCTGCTGAACAACTACTACTTCAACCCGAAGCGGTACGACCTGGCCAAGGTCGGTCGCTACAAGATCAACAAGAAGCTCGGCACCCACGAGGCCTTCGACCAGCAGACGCTGACCATCGACGACATCGTGGCGGCGATCCGCTACATCGTGCGCCTGCACAACGGCGACACCGTGCTGGCCGACACCGCCGGCAAGGAGATGAAGGACGTCGAGGGCAAGACCATCGAGGTCCTGGCCGACGACATCGACCACTTCGGCAACCGCCGGATGCGCACGGTCGGCGAGCTGATCCAGAACCAGCTGCGTACGGGCCTGGCCCGCATGGAGCGCGTGGTCCGCGAGCGGATGACGACCCAGGACGTCGAGGCCATCACGCCGCAGTCCCTGATCAACATCCGTCCCGTGGTGGCGGCGCTGAAGGAGTTCTTCGGCACCAGCCAGCTGAGCCAGTTCATGGACCAGACCAACCCGATCTCGGGCCTGACCCACAAGCGTCGCCTGTCGGCGCTGGGCCCCGGTGGTCTGTCCCGCGACCGCGCCGGCATGGAGGTCCGCGACGTCCACCACAGCCACTACGGCCGCATGTGCCCGATCGAGACCCCTGAGGGTCCCAACATCGGTCTGATCGGCTCGCTGGCGTCGTACGGGCGGATCAACCCGTTCGGCTTCGTGGAGACGCCCTACCGCAAGGTCACCAAGGGCAAGGTCACCACGCAGGTCGACTACCTGACGGCCGACGACGAGGACAAGTACGTCATCGCGCAGGCCAACGCGCCGCTCGACGACAAGTTCCGCTTCACCGAGGAGCGGGTGCTGGTCCGTCAGCGTCACGGTGAGGTGTCCGAGGTCCTGGCCGAGGACGTCGACTACATGGACGTCTCCCCGCGCCAGATGGTGTCGGTCGCGACCGCGCTGATCCCGTTCCTCGAGCACGACGACGCCAACCGCGCGCTCATGGGTGCCAACATGCAGCGCCAGGCCGTGCCGCTCATCCGCAGCGACTCGCCCCTGGTCGGCACCGGCATCGAGTACCGCGCCGCGGTCGACGCCGGCGACGTGCTGGTGGCCGAGAAGCCCGGCGTGGTCAAGGAGGTGTCGGCCGACTTCATCGAGACGATGAACGACGACGGCACCTACCAGACCTACCGCCTGGCGAAGTTCCGTCGCTCCAACCAGGGCACCTGCATCAACCAGCGTCCGCTGGTGACCGAGGGTGACCGGCTGGAGGTCGGCTCGCCGATCGCCGACGGTCCGTGCACCGACAACGCGGAGATGGCTCTCGGCACCAACCTGCTCGTGGCGTTCATGCCGTGGCAGGGCCACAACTACGAGGACGCCATCATCCTCAGCCAGCGCCTGGTGCAGGAGGACGTCCTCACCTCGATCCACATCGAGGAGCACGAGGTCGACGCCCGCGACACCAAGCTCGGCCCCGAGGAGATCACCCGCGACATCCCCAACGTCTCCGAGGAGATGCTGGCCGACCTCGACGAGCGCGGGATCATCCGCATCGGCGCCGAGGTCACCACGGGCGACATCCTGGTCGGCAAGGTCACGCCCAAGGGCGAGACCGAGCTCACCCCGGAGGAGCGGCTGCTCCGCGCGATCTTCGGTGAGAAGGCGCGCGAGGTCCGCGACACCTCGATGAAGGTGCCGCACGGTGAGTCCGGCACGGTCATCGGCGTCCGCGTCTTCGACCGCGAGGACGGCGACGAGCTGCCCCCGGGCGTCAACCAGCTGGTCCGCGTGTACGTCGCGCAGAAGCGCAAGATCTCGGTCGGCGACAAGCTCGCCGGACGCCACGGCAACAAGGGCGTCATCGCCAAGATCCTGCCGATCGAGGACATGCCGTTCATGGAGGACGGCACGCCGGTCGACGTCGTGCTCAACCCCCTGGGTGTGCCGCGACGGATGAACATCGGCCAGATCCTCGAGCTGCACCTCGGCTGGCTGGCCAAGCAGGGTTGGGACCTCGACCTCCACGCCTCCAAGGGCGCGAAGAGCGACTCCGACCCCGATGGCTGGAAGCAGCGGCTCATCTCGATCCACGCCGAGAAGGCAGCGCCGGGCACCAAGGTGGCGACGCCGGTGTTCGACGGTGCCAAGGAGGACGAGATCACCGGCCTGCTCGGTGCGACGCTCCCCAACCGCGACGGCGTCCGGATGATCAACGAGACCGGCAAGGCGGCGCTCTTCGACGGGCGTTCCGGTGAGCCGTTCCGTGAGCCGGTGTCGGTGGGCTACATGTACATCCTCAAGCTCCACCACCTCGTCGACGACAAGATCCACGCACGCAGCACCGGCCCCTACTCGATGATCACGCAGCAGCCCCTGGGCGGTAAGGCCCAGTTCGGCGGCCAGCGGTTCGGCGAGATGGAGGTCTGGGCGATGGAGGCGTACGGCGCCGCCTACGCCCTGCAGGAGCTGCTGACGATCAAGTCGGACGACGTGCCTGGTCGCGTGAAGGTGTACGAGGCGATCGTCAAGGGCGAGAACATCCCCGACTCGGGCATCCCCGAGTCGTTCAAGGTGCTCGTCAAGGAGATGCAGTCCCTCTGCCTCAACGTCGAGGTGCTGTCGCAGGACGGCACCCCGATCGAGATGAAGGACGCCGAGGAAGACGTCTTCCGGGCGGCCGAGGAGCTCGGCATCGACCTCTCCCGTCGCGAGCCCAGCAGCGTCGAAGAAGTCTGAGTGTGTCGCCGGCCCGCTTCCGCAGGTTTCGTGACGGTCGCTAGCGCGACCTCCTCAACCAGCGGACGCGGGCCCGGCGGGCCCTCAGTCCACAGCTTTGAAACTCCAGAACTAACGAAGGACAAGTAGCCACCGTGCTCGATGTGAACTTCTTCGACCAGCTTCAGATCGGCCTGGCCACCGCGGACGACATCCGTACGTGGAGCCACGGCGAGGTCAAGAAGCCGGAGACCATCAACTACCGCACGCTCAAGCCCGAGCGTGACGGCCTCTTCTGCGAGAAGATCTTCGGTCCCACCCGGGACTGGGAGTGCTACTGCGGCAAGTACAAGCGCGTGCGCTTCAAGGGCATCATCTGCGAGCGCTGCGGCGTCGAGGTGACCCGCAGCAAGGTCCGCCGCGAGCGGATGGGCCACATCGAGCTCGCCGCTCCCGTGACCCACATCTGGTACTTCAAGGGCGTGCCGTCGCGGCTGGGCTACCTGCTCGACCTGGCGCCGAAGGACCTCGAGAAGGTCATCTACTTCGCGGCCTACATGATCACGGCCGTCGACGACGACGCCCGGCACCGTGACCTGACCTCCCTCGAGGGCAAGGTCGGCCTGGAGCGCGAGCGCCTCGAGAAGCGCCGCGACAGCCAGCTCGACGAGCGCGCCAAGAAGCTCGAGGAGGACCTCGCGACGCTGGAGGCCGAGGGTGCCAAGGCCGACGCCCGTCGCAAGGTCAAGGACGGCGCCGAGCGCGAGATGAAGCAGACCCGTGACCGGGCCCAGCGCGAGCTGGACCGGCTCGAGGAGGTCTGGAGCACGTTCAAGGCGCTCAAGGTCCAGGACCTCATGGGCGACGAGATGCTCTACCGCGAGATGAAGAACTGGTTCGGCAAGTACTTCGAGGGCCACATGGGCGCTCAGGCCATCCAGCGTCGTCTCGAGACCTTCGACATCGAGGCCGAGGTCGACAACCTGCGCGAGATCATCGCGACCGGCAAGGGCCAGCGGAAGGTGCGTGCGCTCAAGCGGCTCAAGGTCGTCGACGCGTTCCGCAAGACCAACAACAGCCCGCTCGGCATGGTGCTCGACGCCGTCCCGGTGATCCCCCCGGACCTGCGCCCGATGGTGCAGCTCGACGGTGGTCGCTTCGCGACGTCCGACCTCAACGACCTGTACCGCCGGGTCATCAACCGCAACAACCGCCTCAAGCGGCTGCTCGACCTCGGTGCGCCCGAGATCATCGTCAACAACGAGAAGCGGATGCTCCAGGAGGCCGTCGACTCGCTGTTCGACAACGGCCGTCGTGGTCGTCCCGTCACCGGCCCGGGCAACCGGCCGCTGAAGTCGCTGTCCGACATGCTCAAGGGCAAGCAGGGTCGCTTCCGCCAGAACCTCCTCGGCAAGCGCGTCGACTACTCCGGCCGTTCGGTCATCGTCTCCGGTCCGCAGCTCAAGCTGCACCAGTGCGGTCTGCCGAAGATGATGGCGCTGGAGCTCTTCAAGCCCTTCGTGATGAAGCGGCTGGTCGACCTGAGCCACGCGCAGAACATCAAGTCCGCCAAGCGGATGGTCGAGCGCGCGACGTCCGGCATGAGCCGCTACGCCATGGTCTGGGACGTCCTCGAAGAGGTCATCATGGAGCACCCGGTGCTGCTCAACCGCGCACCGACCCTGCACCGACTCGGCATCCAGGCCTTCGAGCCCCAGCTGATCGAGGGCAAGGCCATCCAGATCCACCCGCTCGTCTGCGGCGCGTTCAACGCCGACTTCGACGGTGACCAGATGGCGGTGCACCTGCCGCTGTCGGCCGAGGCCCAGGCCGAGGCGCGGATCCTGATGCTCTCGACCAACAACATCCTCAAGCCGTCGGACGGCCGTCCGGTGACGATGCCCTCGCAGGACATGATCATCGGCCTGTTCTGGCTGACGACCGACCGCGAGGACGAGAAGGGCGCCGGCCGCGCGTTCTCCTCCCAGGCCGAGGCGATCATGGCCTTCGACCGTGGCGAGATCACGCTGCAGAGCAAGGTCAAGATCCGCTTCACCGACATCGTCCCGCCGCTCGAGCTCGGGCTGGACGAGTGGGAGGAGGGCCAGTCGCTGACCCTCGAGACCACGCTGGGTCGGTCGCTGTTCAACGACACCCTGCCGGCCGACTACCCCTTCGTGAACTTCGAGGTGGGCAAGAAGGCTCTCGGCACGATCGTCAACGACCTCGCCGAGCGCTACACCAAGGTCGAGGTGGCCGCCTCGCTGGACGCCCTCAAGGACGCCGGCTTCCACTGGGCCACCCGCTCGGGTGTCACGGTGTCGATCGACGACGTGACGACGCCCGACAAGAAGGCCGAGATCCTGAAGTCGTACGAGGACCGGGCCGCCAAGGTCCAGACCCAGTACGAGCGCGGTCTGGTCACCGACGACGAGCGTCGTCAGGACCTCATCGAGATCTGGACGGAGGCCTCCAACAAGGTCGCCGCCGAGATGGAGTCGAACTTCGCCAAGACCAACCCGATCTTCATGATGGTGAGCTCGGGTGCCTCCGGAAACATGATGCAGATCCGTCAGGTGGCGGCCATGCGTGGTCTGGTGGCCAACCCGAAGGGCGACATCATCCCGCGGCCGATCAAGGCCAACTTCCGCGAGGGTCTGTCCGTGCTGGAGTACTTCATCTCCACGCACGGTGCCCGCAAGGGTCTCGCCGACACCGCGCTGCGGACGGCCGACTCGGGTTACCTCACGCGTCGTCTCGTCGACGTGTCGCAGGACGTCATCATCCGTGAGGACGACTGCGGCACCGAGCGTGGCCTCGACAAGCGGATCGGTGTGAAGGGCGAGGACGGCAACGTCCGCAAGGACGACAACGCCGAGACCTCGGCGTACGCCCGCACGTCGGCCGTGGCGATCTCCCACCCCGAGACCGGCGAAGAGCTGGCCGCGGCGGGCGACGACCTGGGCGACGTCAAGATCGGCGAGCTGGTCGCGGCCGGCATCGAGGTCGTCAAGGTGCGCTCCGTGCTCACCTGCGACGCCAAGACCGGTACCTGCGCCAAGTGCTACGGCCGGTCGCTGGCGACGGGCAAGCTCGTCGACATCGGCGAGGCCGTCGGCATCATCGCGGCCCAGTCGATCGGTGAGCCCGGCACCCAGCTGACGATGCGGACGTTCCACACCGGTGGTGTGGCCTCGGCCGAGGACATCACGCAGGGTCTGCCCCGTGTCCAGGAGATCTTCGAGGCGCGCGTGCCCAAGGGTCGCGCGCCGATCGCCGAGGCCGCCGGCCGCGTCGAGATCGAGGAGTCCGACAAGGCTCGCAAGGTGCTCATCACCCCCGACGACGGGTCGGAGGTCCAGGAGTACCCCGTGTCGAAGCGGTCCCGGCTGCTGGTGGGCGACGGCGACCACGTCGACGTCGGCCAGAAGCTGATCGTCGGCACCGAGGACCCGCACGACGTGCTGCGCATCCTCGGCGTCCGCACCGCTCAGGAGCACCTGGTGCAGGAGGTCCAGCAGGTCTACCGCAGCCAGGGTGTGTCGATCCACGACAAGCACATCGAGATCATCGTGCGGCAGATGCTGCGCCGGGTCACGGTCATCGAGTCGGGCGACACCAACATCCTGCCGGCCGACCTCGTCGACCGCGTGCTGTTCGAGAACGAGAACCGTCGGGTGGTGTCCGAGGGCGGCAAGCCCGCCTCCGGTCGCCCGGTGCTGATGGGGATCACCAAGGCCTCGCTGGCCACCGAGTCGTGGCTCTCGGCCGCCTCCTTCCAGGAGACGACCCGAGTGCTCACCGACGCGGCGATCCACGCCCGCTCCGACAGCCTCCGTGGCCTGAAGGAGAACGTGATCATCGGCAAGCTCATCCCGGCCGGCACCGGCCTGGAGCGCTACCGCAGCATCCGGGTGGAGCCCACCGAGGAGGCCCGCGCCGCGGCGTACTCCGTCACCGGCTACGACTCCTACGACTACGAGTTCGGCAACGCCAGCCAGCCCGTGGCCCTCGACGACTTCGACTTCGGTCCGTTCCAGAACTGACCTGAGCAAGCGTCACCGCGAAGGCCCCGGCCCCCGAGAGGGAGCCGGGGCCTTCGCCTTCCTGCGCCGTCGGACGGGGGTTAGGGTGCCGGATCGGTACCAGCATCCCGGGAGTCTTGATGGCACGTACGTGGCGGACGGCAGCAGCAGCACTCATCGCTTCGGTGACCGGAATCGGGTTGGCGGTGGTGGGCGGCGTCAGTCCAGCCTCGGCGGCGCCGACCGACGCTGTTCTTCTCGGAGTACATCGAGGGCAGCTCGAACAACAAGGCGCTCGAGATCTACAACGGCACCGGGGCGGACGTCGACCTCGACGCGAGCGCGTACAACGTCCAGATGTGCTTCAACGGCGCCTCGACGCGCGCGGCCTGACGATCAATCTCAGCAGGGACGATGTCGCATCCGGCGACGTGTTCGTCGCTCGCCCAGTCCGCGCGCCAACGCGGCGATCCTGGCCCAGGCCGACCAGACCGAACGGGTCTCGGCTGGTTCAACGGCGACGACGCGATCACGCTGCGCAACGGGGACGACGGTCCTCGACGTGATCGGCCAGATCGGGTTCGACCCCGGCACGCAGTGGGGCGTCAGACCTGACCAGCACGGCCGACAACACCCTGCGACGCAAGGCCGGGATCGAGGCGGGCGACGCCAACGGGTCGGACGCCTTCGACCCGTCGGTGCAGTGGGACGGGTTCGCGAACGACAACGTCGCCGACCTCGGTACCCACCTGGCGCCGGCGCTGAGCTGCTCCGACGAGCTGGGCCTGGTCGGGACGGCGATCAACGTGCCGGTGAGCGCCTCCGACAGCAACGGGACCGTGGTCGACATCGCGCTCACGAGCGTGACCCCGACCGACCCCGGGACGTTCAGCCGCACGGCGTTCGCGCCCGCCACGGCCGACGGGGAGACCGCCACGGCCACGTTCACGGCCTCGCCGAGCACGCCGGTGGGGCAGTACACGCTCACCATCACCGCCACCAACGACGACGGTCTGGCACAGACCGCGACGTGCTCGGTCAACGTCGGGGTCTACCCGGTGCCCGTGTGCGGCGACCCCGCCACCGCGATCCACGACATCCAGGGCAGCGGTGCCGAGACCGCGATCAGCGGACAGGACGTGACGATCGAAGGCGTCGTCACCGGCGACTACCAGGGCCCGGGCCAGTTCCGTGGCTACTACGTCCAAGAGGAGGACGACGACGTGGACGCTCGATCCCGCCACGTCGGAGGGCATCTTCGTCTTCGACACCAGGTACGCCGTCGCGGTCGGTGACGTGGTCCGGGTGGTGGGTCGTGCCAGCGAGTTCAACGGCCAGACGCAGGTCTCCGGTGTCACTGCCGCCGTGGTCTGCTCGGCGGGCGGCACGGTGACCCCCGCCACCCCGAGCCTCCCGCTCGACACCCTCGACCAGCTCGAGCGCTACGAGGGCATGTCGGTCGACATCGAGCAGGAGCTCACGGTGACCGAGGTCTTCACCCTCGGGCGGTTCGGCGAGGTCGACCTGTCCGTGGGTGGTCGGCTCGACACCCCGACCAACGAGGTCGCCCCCGGTGACGCTGCGATCGCGCTGCAGGAGCAGAACGACCTGCGTCGCATCCTGCTCGACGACGGCCTGGACATCCAGAACCCCGACCCCGTCGCCTACCCGCAGGGTGGGCTGTCGGCGGAGCAACACGCTGCGGGTCGGCGACACGCTGCCGAGCCTCACCGGCGTCCTGGGCTACGGCTTCGACCGCTACCGGGTGCAGCCGGTGGGGCCGATCGAGTTCGACCACACCAACCCGCGGCCGGCCTCACCCGAGGACGTCGGCGGCGAGGTCCAGGTGGCGGCGTTCAACGTGCTGAACTACTTCAACGGGAACGGTGCGGGGGGCGGGTTCCCGACCGCCCGCGGCGCCGAGACGCCGTTCGAGTTCGAGCGCCAGCGGGACAAGATCATCGCCGCCATCGGTGAGCTCGACGCCGACGTCGTCGGTCTGATGGAGCTCGAGAACGACGACACCGACGCGCAGTACGGCGCCATCGAGGACCTGGTGGACGGGCTGAACGAGGCCAACGGCGCCGGGACCTACGACTTCATCGACACCGGAGTCGTCGGCACCGACGCGATCCGGGTGGGCATCCTCTACCAGCCGGCGTCCGTGACGCCGGTCGGTGACTTCGCGGTCCTCGACTCGTCGGTCGACCCGCGGTTCATCTCCACCCTCAACCGTCCGTCGATCGCCCAGACCTTCGAGGCGAACGCCGACGGAGCCCGCATCACGGCGGTGGTCAACCACCTCAAGTCCAAGGGCTCCGACTGCAACGCGGTCGGCGACCCCGACACCGGTGACGGCCAGGGCAACTGCAACGGCACGCGTACCGCCGCCGCCGAGGCCCTGGTCGACTGGCTCGACACCGACCCGACCGAGAGCGGTGACACGGACTTCCTGCTGCTGGGCGACATGAACGCCTACGCCCAGGAGGACCCGATCACGGCCTTCCGGGACGCGGGATACGTCGACACGATCGACGCCTTCGTCGGCGACGAGGGCTACTCCTACGTCTTCGAGGGCCAGTCGGGCTACCTCGACCACGCCCTGGCGAGCCCGAGCCTCGCCGTGCAGGTCAACGACGTGACCGAGTGGCACATCAACGCGGACGAGCCGATCGCCCTGGACTACAACGTCAACTTCAAGAGCGTCGGTCAGGTCGAGTCCTTCTACTCCGACGAGGCCTACCGGTCCTCGGACCACGACCCGGTGCTGGTCGGCCTCGACCTCAACGCGTACGACTTCACCGGCTTCCTCGCGCCGATCGCCAACCTGCCGGCGTACAACGGGATCAAGGCCGGCAGCGGGGTGCCGATCAAGTTCAGCCTGGACGGCGACCAGGGGCTGGCGGTCATCCTCGACGGGTATCCCACCGCGACCCCGATCAGCTGCACCACGGGCGCGGTCACCGGGTCGCCCGAGGAGATCGACGTCTCGGAGGCGCTGTCCTACCGCAGCGACACCGACACCTACTCGCTGACCTGGAAGACGGCCAAGGGCTCGACGGGGTGCCGGCTGCTCACGGTCGCGCTCGACGACGGCACGGTGCACGAGGCGCGGTTCCGCTTCAGCAAGTAGTGACGGGTCGTGTGCCTGAGGCTGCGCCAGAGCGCGTTCTCAGGCACACGACCCGAGAAGCTGGGGCGGATTCGGCGGCGCGCGGAGCCGGCTGGGAGACTGAGCAGGTGAACGCCAGGGCCCCGATGCGCACCGACGTGCTCGTCGTCGGCGCCGGACCGGCGGGGTCGGCGGCGGCGGCGTGGGCCGCCCAGGCGGGGTACGACGTGCTGCTCGCCGACGCGGCCGTGTTCCCCCGCGACAAGACGTGCGGCGACGGCCTCACCCCGCGGGCGATCGGCGAGCTGCAGAAGCTCGGCCTGGAGGACTGGCTGCGGGCCCACACGGTCAACCAGGGGCTGCGCGCCCACGGGTTCGGGCAGACCCTGCTGCTGCCCTGGCCCGGCGGCACGCTGCCGGCGTGGGGCTCGGCCGTGGCCCGGACCGAGCTCGACGACCACCTGCGGACCACCGCGATCAAGGCGGGCGCCGAGGCGGTCGACGGCGCGCGAGCGGTCGGCGTACGCATGGACGGCGGCCGGGTCGCTGCCGTCGAGTTCGTGCGCGGCAGCGCCAAGGACGGCGAGCGCTTCGAGGTCGCCTGTGACCGGCTCGTCGTCGCCGACGGCGTGCGCTCGCCGCTGGGCAAGCTGCTCGGCCGGGAGTGGCACCGCGAGACCGTGTACGGCGTCGCGGGACGCAGCTACGCCGACTCGACGATGTCCGACGACCCGTGGATCAGCAGCCACCTCGAGCTGCGCGACGAGCAGGGGCAGGTGCTGTCGGGGTACGGCTGGATCTTCCCGCTCGGCAACGGCGAGGTGAACGTCGGCGTCGGCACCCTGGCCACGGCCAAGCGGCCCGCCGACATCGCGATCAAGCCGCTGATGGCGCACTACGCCGCGCAGCGGCGGGCGGACTTCGGGCTCGGCGACGAGCTGCGGATGCCCACCTCGGCGCTGCTGCCGATGGGCGGCGCGGTCTCGGGCGTGGCCGGCGCCAACTGGGCCCTGATCGGCGACGCCGCCGCGTGCGTGAACCCGCTCAACGGCGAGGGCATCGACTACGGCCTGGAGTCCGGCCGGCTCCTGGTGGAGACGATGGCGGAGCACACCGACCTCTCGCGCGCCTGGCCGGCGCTGCTGCGCGAGCACTACGGCGAGGCGTTCTCGATCGCCCGCCGCCTCGCCGGCCTGGTGACCGTGCCCCGTGTGCTGCCTGCGCTGGGCCCGGCGGGCATGCGCTCGGACTGGCTGATGACCCTCGCCCTGCGCTGGATGGGCAACCTGGTCACCGACGAGGACCGCGACCGCGCCGCCCGCGTGTGGCGCTGGGCCGGCCGCCGCTCGATCGCTCTCGACGCCCGCCCGCCGTTCGCCTGACCGGCTCCGAACCACCGACATGGAGCGCTGGTACCGCGCGACCGGTGTCGCCACGCGCACGATCGTCCGCGCCCTCGACGTCCGGCTGCGCTACTCCGGCCTCGAGCACCTGCCGCGTTCCGGGCCCGTCGTGCTGGCCAGCAACCACGTGTCCTACCCGGACTTCCTCTGGATCGGGCTGGCGGCTCACGAGCGCGACCGCTGGGCGCGGTTCCTGACCCGCCACGACGTCTGGAACAGCCCCGCCCGCCGCGCCATGGTCGGGATGGGGCACGTGCCGGTCGACCGCGAGGCCCCCGCCGCGGCGTACCTCGCCGCCCTCCGCCTGCTCCGCGAGGCGAAGCCGTGTGCGTGTTCCCGGAGGCGGGGATCTCCTGGTCGTACGCCGTCCGCTCGCTGATGCGCGGCCCCGCCGCGCTCGCCCGAGAGACGGGCGCGCCCCTGGTGCCGGTCGCGCTGTGGGGCACCCAGCGGATCTGGTCGGTCGGACGCCCGGTCGACGGGCGGAAGCCGCGGCCGAGCCTGCGGCGGCACCGGCCCGTCGACGTCGCTTTCGGCGAGCCGCTGACCGTGCCGCCCGGCGAGGACCTCGTCACTGCCACCACCCGGCTGGGTCACGCGCTCACCGACCTGGTCGAAGGACTCCAGCGCCACCCCGACCACGTGCCGGCGCCGGGTGAGCATGCCCCGTGGTACCCCGCCCACCTGGGCGGGCACGCCCCCGACCGGGCCGAGGCGCTCGCCCTGGACGACGTACCTCGATCGGCCGTGCCGCCGTCGTGGGGTCCGCCCACGCCGACCGCGTGAGCGGTCAGACCGGGTCGGTGCCCCGCCCGTCCAGCACGTGCGGCTCGTCGGACGACAGGTGGGCCCGGACCGGCACCAGGGCGAGCGCGAGCTCACGCCGGCTGCCGAGGTGCACCATGCCGGCCACGGCGACCGCCAGCGCAGCGACCACGAGCGCGGACGCGCCCGCGACCCCGGTGACGACCAAGGGGAGGACCAGGCCGAAGGCACCGGCGACCGTCAACGCGAGCGCGAGCCGGAAGCGGACGGCGGGGTCGCTGATGGTCCAGTGCATGCGGCGATCGTACGCGGCAGCCGTCTGGGGAGACGCGGCCTCTACGATCCCGGCATGACGATCTCGGACCCCAAGTCCACCCTCGTCGACGGCCTCGGCCTCCTGAACGAGCAGGTGCTGCACAAGCTCGACGGCCTCTCGGAGTACGACCTGCGCCGGCCGATGACACCGACCGGCACGAACCTGCTCGGCCTGGTCAAGCACCTGGCCTCGGTGCAGGCGGGGTACTTCGGCGAGACGTTCGGCCGGCCGTTCCCGGAGGACCTCCCGTTCGACGACGACGACCCGCAGGCCGACATGTACGCCCGGGCCGACGAGCCGAGCGAGAGCGTCATCGCGTTCTACCGGGCCTCCTGGCGACATGCGCTCGAGACGTTCGCGGAGCGCGACCTCGACAGCGTCGGCTCGGTGCCGTGGTGGTCGGAGCCCGAGGTGACGCTGCACCAGATCCTGGTCCACATGACCAACGAGACCGCGCGTCACGCCGGCCACCTCGACATCGTCCGGGAGATGATCGACGGTGACATCGGCCGGTCCGCCGGCGACAGCAACATCGCCGAAGGCTTCGACTGGCCGGCGTACGTCGAGAAGCTCGAGGTCATCGCGCGAGGCGATTCGTCAGAGAACTGACCGCTGGTACGACCGGTCAGACCGCTGACGAATCGCGAGGGCGGCGCCGCGACCGGAACCACTTCCCGATGCTGTTGACCGGGTCGACGACGTAGTTGAGGGTGCGGGCGATGGGGTCCCAGGCGAGGAACAGGGCCAGGGCGATGCCGACGGCGACCGTGATGATGACCGACCACCAGCTGGTGCCGGGCATCCAGTCCTCGTAGCCGCGGTACTCGAGGTACCTCACCACGAACCCGTGGCACAGGTAGACGACCAGGCTCCACGCGCCCATCCGCGTGAGGAAGCTGCGCCGGTGCGGGACCAGGGTCAGCACGGCGGCGGTGCCGATCAGCGCCACCACGATCAGCCGGGCCCGGATCCACATGCCCTCGGCGTCGCCGACGCCGAGCTCGGCGTACGGCGCCCGGAAGTACAGGAACTGGGTGGCCCAGAGGTCGTCGGTGCGGCCGGCCAGCCACCAGATGAACAGCATGCCGACGACCCCGGCCACCCAGGCCCCGCGCCGCCGGAGCACGGCGAGGTGCTCGGGCTTGAGGTGCAGGCCGAGCACGAAGAACGGCAGGAAGCCCAGCGCGCGGTTGATGTCGAACGTCTCGTGGTTGCTCAGCCCGGCGAGCAGGCTGATCACCACCGACACCGGCACCATCACCGGGTGCCAGCGGAGGACCGGCGTGGCCAGCCGCCACATCACCACGGCGGCGAGGTACCACATCGGCCAGCGCGGGTTGAGGAACCACTCGAGGTCCGGCGGCACCTGGTCGAGCAGCTCCCGCCAGTGGATCATCAGCCAGGAGAAGACGATGTACGGGACGACCATCGTGGTGACCAGCGCCCACAGGTGCCGCTTGCTGTAGCGGAACGACTTCGACAGGTACCCCGTCACCAGCACGAACGCCGGGATGTGGAAGTAGTAGATGAAGTCGTAGGTGCGCGACTGCTCGTCGCCTGGGGGCACCAGCACGATCATGTGCCCGACCACCACGATCGTGACCAGCACCATCTTGGCGTTGTCGAGCCACGGGTCGCGGAGCTTGGCCTTCGACGAGGTCGCGGGCTGCAGCGGTTGGGTCATCGCGAGAACCATAGAGCGGCAGGAGCCCGCGCGGCCCGTCCGATCGGCGCATGGTCGCGGCCTAGATTGGAGGCCATGGCCCTGCCCCGGCGACAGCGAGTGGCGGCGTACGCCGTCATCGTGCGCGACGAGCGCATCCTGCTGTCGAAGCTGGCGCCCTGGATCACCACCAACGAGCAGTGGACCCTGCCCGGGGGAGGGATCGACCACGGGGAGGACCCGCGGCACGCCGTCGTCCGCGAGATCCGCGAGGAGACCGGCCTCGACGCGGTCGTCGGAGAGCAGGCTCGCGTGTACTCCGCCCACCAGGCCCGGATGCGCCGCGACGGGCGACGGTCCGACTACCACGCGCTGCGGATCGTGTACGACGGGTGGGTGCCGCCCGACGCCCCGGAGCCGCGCGTCGTCGAGGTCGACGGCTCGACGGTCGACTCGGCCTGGCTCCCGCTCGGCGACGTGCTCGACGGCACCGTGCCCACCGTGCCGATGGTCCAGCAGGCGCTGGCCGACTGGTCGCCGTTCCGGATGCAGCGGGTCGGCGCGTACGCGCTGGTGCGCCGCGGCGATCCCGTCGAGGGCGACGTGCTGCTCGTCCGGTTCTCGGTGAAGGGCTTCCACACCGGCTCCTGGAGCCTGCCCGGTGGCGGCATCGACCACGGCGAGCGGCCGGCCGGCGCGCTGGTCCGCGAGATGGAGGAGGAGTGCGGGCTGACCGCGGAGGTCGGCGAGCTGCTGCTGGTGCACGACGAGCACTTCAGCGGAACCGCTCCGTCGGGTCGCTACGAGGACTTCCACGCCGTCGCGCTGGTCTTCGCCGCATCGGTGCCCGACGACGCGGAGCCACACGTCGTCGAGGTCGGCGGCACGACCGACCAGGTGGCGTGGGTGCCGCTGCGCGAGGTGACCGACGGAAGCCGCCCGGTGCTCGACGTCGTCCATGAGGCGCTCGCGGCATCAGTCCGTAAACTCGGCAGGTGAACCCCCGCCACCGACGCCTGATCATCCCGCTGGCGCTCGGTGCCCTCCTCCTGATCGTCGTGATCGCCGCGCTGGTGAAGTGAAAGATGCCTGCCCAACCCCTGCTCCGCGTGCTGACCCAGCTGCGCCAGGAGATCCTCGACCCCGAGGCCCTGGTCCGGGCCGTCGCGTCCGGCCGCCGCCGCGGGCACACGCCGGCCTGGCGGCGGGTGGAGCTCCGGTACGTCGACCTCAAGGCCGGTCGCCGGCTCCAGGTGACGGCGTACGACGACCGCCAGGCGCACACCTCCAACCACGAGCCCGGCGACGAGGCCCGCGACGCCGTGGACGCGTTGCTCGACGAGCCCTTCGGCAACTGGCACGTCGACACCACCACGCAGTCCCACCAGGTGCGCGTGACGAAGAAGGGCGACGCCCTGCTGCACACCGCCGTGCGCGAGGCGGACGTCGACGGGCAACAGAACCGGGACCACGACCGCGACAAGGGCCGGCTGCTGCCGGAGGACGACCCGGTGTTCGTGGCCCTCGGCCTGTCCGACCACGAGGGCCGGATGAAGCCGAGCCGGCAGGGGAAGTACCGCCAGGTCGAGGAGTTCCTGCGCATCCTGGACGCGTCGGTCTCCGAGGCGATCGAGAAGGGCCACCTGCGCCGGCCGACCGAGGCCGAGCCGCTGCGGATGGCCGACCTGGGCTGCGGCAACGGGTACCTGACGTTCGCGGCCCAGCGGTACCTCACCCACGTGCGCGGGCTGCCCGTCGTGGTGACCGGCGTCGACGTGCGCCAGCAGTCCGCCGACCACAACACCGCGGTCGCCACCGGCCTCGGCATGGCCGCCGACTTCGTCGTGGGTGGCATCGCCGACGCCGTGCTCGACCCGGCTCCCGACGTCGTGCTCGCCCTGCACGCCTGCGACACCGCCACCGACGACGCGCTCGCGCGGGCGGTCGGCTGGGACGCGCCGCTCGTGCTGGCCGCCCCGTGCTGCCACCACGACATCGCCGCGCAGCTGCGCACGAACCCCACGCCGGCGCCGTACGCCATGCTCACCCGGCACGGCATCCTGCGCGAGCGGTTCGCCGACACGCTCACCGACGCCGTGCGGGCCCAGCTGCTGCGGCTCCAGGGGTACCGCGTCGACGTGATGCAGTTCGTGGAGAGCAAGCACACCCCGCGCAACACCCTGCTGCGCGCGGTGCGCACGGGCGGCCCGGTCTCGGGGGGCGCGGTGCGCACGGAGTACGACGACCTGGTCGCGACGTGGGGGATCCGGCCGAAGCTGGCGGAGCTCCTCGCCGGGGACGACCATGCGTGAGCGGTACCTGCTCGGGATGACGGCGGTCCCGTTCGTGGTGGCCGCGTTGCTGCCGGGCGCCCTGCTGGCCGGCAACGAGGTCACCCGGTTCGAGGACCCCGAGATCGTCGAGTCCAGCGGCCTCGTCGTCGACGACGGCCTGCTGGTCACCACCAACGACTCGGGCGACTCCGGCCGCGTCTTCACCGTCGACCCGGCGACCGGCGAGACGGTCGGCGTGACGCAGTGGTCCGCGGACCCGGTGGACGTCGAGGCCCTGGCCCCCGCGGGTGGCGGCGAGGTCTGGGTCGGCGACATCGGCGACAACCGGGCCGAGCGGCCGTCGGTCTCGGTCGCGCGGGTGCCGGTCGGCCGCGGGAACCGCGACGTCGACGTGCCGTCGTACGAGCTCGTCTTCCCGGAAGGGCCACGCGACGCCGAGTCGTTGATGGCCGACCCGGCGACCAACCAGCTGTACGTCATCAGCAAGGGCGTCTTCGGGGGGTCGGTGTACGCCGCTCCCGAGCGGCTGCGGGCCGACCGACCCAACAAGCTCACCGAGGTGGGCCCCGTGCTCCCGATCGCGACCGACGCGGCGTTCTTCCCCGACGGGCGGCACATCATCGTCCGCAACTACAGCGAGGCGGCCGTGTACTCCTGGCCCGAGCTCGACGAGGTGGGCCGGTTCGGGCTGCCGGACCAGCAGCAGGGCGAGGGCATCGCCGTCGACCCCCTGGACGGGACCATCTACGCCTCGTCCGAGGGTCTGCACGCCCCCGTGCTGCGCATCTCGCTGCCGCCCGCCGTCCGGAGCGCCATGAAGCCGCCGGTCGCCAGCGCGACCCCCGCACCGAGCGTCACGCCCAGCGTGACGCCGGCACCCGGGAACCGGGTCGGCACCGAGCTGCCCGAGGAGCCACCGGCCGAGCGGTCAGCCTGGGGGTGGGCGCTGGGTGGCCTCCTCGGCCTCGGCATCGTCATCGTGCTCGCCCGCGCCCTCCGACCACGGTAGAGGTGGGGGCCGGTCCCGGTAGGCGCGCTCCGGGACGTAGGCGTGCGCGACACTGCCGTCGGCGAAGTACCGGCTGGTGATCACGTGCATCCGCTCGCGGGCGACGAAGAGCCTCTCGCCGTCGCCGAGGACGACCGGGTGGACCGTGATCCGGTACTCGTCGACGAGGCCGAGGCGGGTCAGCTCCTGCAGGTACGCCGGCTCGCCCACGGCGACGACGGGCGCCAGCTCGTGATCGCCGCCCTGGGCTTTCAGGGCCAGCACCGCGTCGCCGTCCGAGTCCTCGCGCAGGACCACGCCGGCCTTCGCCAGCACGCGGCTGCGATAGCGCCCCAGCTCGTGGTCGTCGGACTCGGCCCCGTCGGGATGCAGGAAGCCGTCCAGACTCAGGTCCGCCACCAGCACCAGCCGCCGCATGGCGACAGCCTGCCCGAGGTCGCCCCTGCGGGCGAGGTGGACCACCCCTTCGGCTGCCTAGGGTGGGGCGCATGGTCCGACTCCGGCGCAGCAGCCCCGACCGGCCGGGGTGGACCCGTCGACGAGCGGGCAAGGGTTTCGTGTACCTCGATGGCGACGGCCAGCGCTTGTCGCCCGACGACGCGCAGCGGGTCAAGGACCTGGTGATCCCGCCCGCGTGGCAGGACGTCTGGATCTGCCCGTGGCCGAACGGCCACCTGCAGGCCGTCGGTACGGACGACGCCGGCCGGCGGCAGTACCTCTACCACCCCGACTGGCGCACCCGGCGGGACGGCGAGAAGTTCCAGAAGATGGTGACGTTCGGGAAGGCGTTGTCGAAGGCCCGCGAGCAGGTGCTGATCGACCTGGGCGCCGAGGGGATGACGCAGGAGCGTGCGTGCGCGGTCGCCGTACGGCTGCTCGACCTCGGGTACTTCCGGATCGGCAACGACGTCTACGCCGAGGAGAACAACAGCTTCGGGCTCACCACGCTCGAGCGACGGCACGTCCGGCGCGAGGGGAAGACGCTGGTCTTCGACTTCGTGGGGAAGTCCGGGATCGAGCACGTGATCACCATCGACGACCCGGGCGCCGTCGAGGCGCTGGAGGTGATGCGGAAGCGTCGCGGGGGCGACGACCGGCTGTTGGCGTGGAAGGACGGGCGGACCTGGCGGCCGGTGGACTCGTCGCTCGTCAACGAGTACGTCGGCCGGACGACGGGCATGGAGGCCACGGCCAAGGACTTCCGTACCTGGCACGCGACCGTGATCGCGGCGGCCTCGCTGGCGTCCGCGGGTGAGCCGCCGACCAAGACGGCGCGCAAGCGGGCCGTCGTCGCGGCGATGAAGGAGGTCTCGGAGTTCCTCGGCAACACGCCCACGCTGGCGCGGTCGGCGTACGTCGACCCGCGCGTCGTCGACGCGTTCGAGGAGGGCCGGACGATCGAGGCGGCGACGCGGCGGACGTACAAGACCGTGGACGCGCGGCAGGCGGCGCTCGAGCGCGCGGTGCTGCGGCTGCTGAAAGAGTGAGCGCATGGACGTGACCGTGGTGCAGGGCGACATCACCACCCAGGAGGTGGACGCCGTCGTCAACGCCGCCAACAACCGGATGCGTGGTGGTGGCGGCGTCGACGGCGCCATCCACCGCGCGGGCGGTCCGTCGGTCCTCGAGGACTGCCGGCGCCGGTTCCCCGAGGGGCTGGCGACCGGCGACGCCGGCTGGACGAGTGCGGGGGAGATGCCGGCCCGCTGGGTGATCCACGTGGTCGGACCGAACTACGCCGCCGGCCAGACCGACCGTTCGCTGCTGACGTCCTGCTACTCCCGTGCGCTGGCGGTCGCCGACGATCTGGGCGCCGAGTCGGTGGCGTTCCCGCTGGTGTCGGCCGGGATCTACGGGTGGCCGAAGTCCGACGCCATCGCCGCGGCCGTCTCGACCCTCCGCTCCACCCCGACGTCCGTCTCCGAAGCCCGGTTGGTCGCCTTCGACCGGGCGACGTACGACGCGATCGTGGCGGCGCTGGATGGCTGAGCGGCAGCCCGTCTTCGTGCTGCACGACCACCGGAAGCCGGCGCCGCACTTCGACCTCAGGCTGGAGGAGGACGGGGTGCTGAAGTCGTGGGCCGTACCTCGCGGCTTGCCGACCGACTCCCGGCGCGACCGGCTGGCGGTCCAGGTCGGGGACCACGACCTCGACCACGCGACGTACACCGACGAGCACAAGCTCATCGCCGACGCCGGCTGGTGGGAGCTCGAGGACCGCACCGTCAAGCGGTTCGTGTTCGTCCTCCACGGCCGCGACGGCGCCCGCCGCTACGCCATGATCAC
The DNA here is from genome assembly GCA_963839565.1 of uncultured Actinomycetota bacterium. GTDB lineage: Bacteria > Actinomycetota > Actinomycetes > Propionibacteriales > Nocardioidaceae > Nocardioides. Next base: position 110,101 of record CAWIVR010000020.1, read on the forward strand.
CACCGACCCCGACACCAACGACCGGCTGCTCCACCTGGTGAAGAAGCAGCCGTAGCCGAGTCGGCGCATCTGCAGCTCGAAATGGCGCCGAGTCGGCGCATCTGCAGGTCACACGTCCTCGGATGCGCCGACTGAACGGCTTCTGGACCTGCAGAGGCGCCGACTCGGCTTCTTTCGCACCTGCAGATGCGCCGACTCGGCGTCAGAGGTGGTCGACGACCCAGTCGATGCAGGTGGTGAGGGCCTCGACGTCGGAGGGGTCGATGGCGGGGTACATGGCGATGCGGAGCTGGTTGCGGCCGAGCTTGCGGTAGGGCTCGGTGTCGACGATGCCGTTGGCGCGCAGGGTCGCGGCGACGGCGTCGGCGGAGATCGCGTCGTCGAAGTCGATGGTGCCGATGACGAGCGAGCGGTGGTCGGGGTCGGCGACGTACGGCGTGGTGTACGCCGTCTTCTCGGCCCACCCGTACAGCGCGTCGGACGAGGCGGTGGTGCGCTCGACCATCCCGGCGAGGCCGCCCTGGCCGTTCATCCAGTCGAGCTGCTCGGCCATCAGGAACAGCGTCGCCACCGACGGGGTGTTGTAGGTCTGGTTGAGCCGCGACTGGGTGATGGCGGTGTCGAGGTCGAAGAACGCCGGGACGTGCCGGCCCGGACTCCTTGATCTGGCCCACCCGCTCGATGGCCGCCGGCGACATGATCGCGATCCAGAGGCCGCCGTCGGAGGCGAAGCACTTCTGGGGCGCGAAGTAGTAGGTGTCGACCTCGTTGAGGTCGACCGGCAGGCCGCCCGCACCCGAGGTGGCGTCGACCAGGACCAGGGCCTGCTCGGCCGTCGTACCGGCCGGGCGCACGACCGGCGCCATCACCGCGGTCGAGGTCTCGTTGTGGGCCCAGGCGTAGACGTCGACGCCCTCCTCGGCCGCCGCGACGGGGCGCGAGCCCGGGTCGCTGGCGATCACCGACGGGGCGGCGAGCCACGGCGCGGCCTTGGCGGCCGAGGCGAACTTCGAGGAGAACTCCCCGAACGACAGGTGCTGGCTCTTCTCGCGGATCAGGCCGTACGTCGCGACGTCCCAGAACGCCGTCGCGCCACCGTTGCCCAGCACGACCTCGTAGTCGGCCGGCATCGAGAAGAACGCAGCCAGCCCGTCGCGTACCCGACCCACGACCTGGCGCACGGGCGCCTGGCGGTGGGACGTCCCCATCAGCGTCGACCCCGTGGCGGCCAGCGCGTCGAGGTGGCTGGTCTGGATCTTCGAGGGGCCGGCCCCGAAGCGCCCGTCGGCGGGCTTGAGGTCGGCGGGGATGGTGAGCACGTCGGTCATGTCTCCCTATTCTGTCAGCCGCCCCCGGACCGACCGACACGAAGGACCCGCATGGACAACGAGGTCTTCGTCCGCGTCTCGCTGACGCACGAGGACGCCCAACGGTTGATCGCGGAGGTCCAGGCCGAGTACGTCGTCCGCTACGGCGGCGAGGACGCCACGCCCCTCGACCCCACGATGTTCGAACCACCGCGGGGCGCGTTCTTCGTGGCCTACCGCGACGGCGTACCCGTCGCGACCGGCGCCTGGCGGCTGCGCGACGACGTCGAGGCCTTCGGCACCCGGCGCACGGCCGAGGTCAAGCGGATGTACGTCGCCCCGGCCGCGCGCGGTCTCGGCCTGGCCCGGCGGATGCTCGCCCGCCTCGAGGACACGGCCGCCGACGTCGGAGCCGCGGCGATGATCCTCGAGACGGGCACGGCCCAGCCGGAGGCGATGGCGCTCTACGAGAGCTCCGGCTACACGCGCATCGAGAGCTTCGGTCACTACCGCGAGGCGCCGCAGAACCGCTGCTACGGCCGTGACCTGCGGTCGCCGCGGGTCAGCTGTCCCTGACCGAGGCCTTGGCGTTGCCCAGGTTCACGACCGTGCCGGCGGCGGTGCCGTCGAGCAGCGTGATCCGCAGGGCGGTCACCTTCAACCCGCGGTTGTCGGACAGGTCCGTGACGCCGGTCTGGATGCTGATGAGCGCGGCCAGCTCGGCCGGGAGCTCGGGCGCCTCGCCGAGCGGCAGCGTGTAGGTCTGCCCCTGGAAGGTCAGCACGCCGGGGATGGTGCCCGCGGTGTCGCGCCGCACCAGGCGGCCGCGACGGTCGGTGACCAGGTTGACCCGACCGACCACGCCGTCGATGGTCAGCGACGTGTCGCCGGAGCCGAGCGCGACGTGGGCGACCGAGCCCTCGGTCCAGGCGCGCACGCGGCCGATCTTGGTGATCCGGCCGTTGGCGCTGCCTTGGAGGCCGCCGATGCTCACGCCGGGGATGGTCGCCGAGGCCAGCGCCTTGGTGCGGGTCTGGCCGTCGGTGCCCTGGCAGGGCAGCTGCTTCGGCACGATGTCGCCGATGTGGGAGGTCCCGCCGACCAGGTCGGCGTCCGCGGCCCAGCCGGAGCCACCCATCACGGCGTGCGGCATGTCGCCGATGATCTTGGCGTAGCTGCGGCCGATCTTCAGCGTCGAGTCGTCGTCGCCGCCGGCCACGCCGTCGACACCGAAGAGCGTCACGCGCAGCGACAGCGCCACGGCGACGGCCTGACGAGGCCCGACGCCGGTGCGCGCGTAGCCGAGCTCGAGCCTGCCCAGCCCCGGGATCTCGATGGCGCCGCTGTTCTGCTGGAGCAGGGCGATCACCTGGTCGAGCGTGGGGGCCACCGTGCCGTTGACGAGGTCGAGCAGCTGGGCCAGCGGCCCGTCGAGGGGCGTCCCCGTGGGAGGTACGTCCAGGTCGATGTCGAGCACCGAGGAAGCGGTGGTGGCGTGCAGCTTGCCGTCGGTGGTCGCCCACGCGGTCGCGGTGGTGGTGAGGCCGTTGATGGTCAGCACCGGCGCGGGGATCTGCGGGTTCTGCAGGCCGAGGACGACGTTGGCGACGGTCGAGGTGCTCTCGGTGCCGGCCGCGATGCCCTGCTTCTTCGCCTTGAACGTGGTGCTCCTGCTGGTGATCGCGCCGAGCTGGACGAGCGGGTTGTTGGTGGGGGCGTCGACGCCCAGCACCTCGTTGGTGCGGACCTTCCCCGCCTGGCGCGTGCAGCCGATCCAGCTGGGCGCCGTTCGGCCCGAGCGGAGCTCGCCGGCGGCCGCCTTCACCTTGGTGCCGTAGGCGAACGACGTGAACGCGAAGTCCGTGGGTCGGCCGGCGGCCTGCGCCGCCGGGGCCCCGGACACCGTGACCAGGGCGGCGGTGACGGCTGCGGTGGCGACGCCGGCGACGAGGCGGCGGATCGACCGGGATCTGGGGTGCGGGCGGCTGGCGTGCATGTGGGGGGTCCCTCCCGAGCTCGTGTGACAGCTGAACACGGTGTCAACGACCCGGTGACTCACTTGGTTACGGACGCGCGCGCCACTCCTCGCGGGTGAGCCCGTACGCCACCTCGCCCTGCTCCCAGCCGGGCAAGGGCTCGTTCCACTCACCGACCCAGGTGCGCTCGAACGCCAGGCCGATCCGCTCCATCACGGCCCGGGACGCCCGGTTGACGGCCATCGTCTGGGCCCACACGTGCTCGAGCCCGACGGCGTCGAAGCCGTGGGCCAGGAGGGCGAGCGCCCCCTCGGTCGCGTAGCCGCGGCCCCACGCGTCGCGGCGGAGCCGGTAGCCCAGCTCGGCGTCGCCCGGGTCCTCGGGAGCCGGGTTGAGGCACCACCACCCGACGAACCCCGCGTCGGTGAGGCCCGCCCAGTACCCCAGGCGGCCGTCAGTCCCGGCGTCCCGCGACATCACCGGCAGCCACTCCTCGAGCACCTCGGCCCGCGCGCGGGCGCGGCCGGTGAGGTACCGCATCACCTCGGCGTCCCCGTCGAGGGCCACGACGTCCTCGGCGTGCTCCGGGCCGAGCGGCTCGAGGCGCAGCCGCTCGGTGAGCAGGACGGGTCGGGTCAGGAGCCCGTCCTCATCACGTGATCACTGGGCCCAGTCCGTGTTCCAGCCGTCCACCGAGTCGGCCGCCCGCGACGGCGGGCCGACGTAGATCGCGGACGGGCGGATCAGCCGGCCGGTGCGCTTCTGCTCCAGGATGTGCGCCGACCAGCCACCGGTCCGCGCGCAGGTGAACATCGAGGTGAACATGTTCGCGGGTACCTCGGCGAAGTCGAGGACGATCGCCGCCCAGAACTCCACGTTGGTCTCGAGCACGCGGTCGGGGCGGCGCTCGCGCAGCTCGGCCAGCGCGGCCCGCTCCAGCGCCTCGGCCACCTCGTACCTCGGCGCGTTCAGCTCGCGGGCCGTGCGCCGCAGCACCCGCGCACGCGGGTCCTCGGCGCGGTAGACCCGGTGCCCGAAGCCCATCAGCCGCTCACCCTTGTCGAGGAGCTCCTTGACGTACGTCGAGGCGTCGCCGTCGCGCTTCTCGACCTCCTCGATCATGTGCAGCACCCGCGACGGGGCACCGCCGTGCAGCGGACCGCTCATCGCGCCGATGGCCCCGGAGAAGGCCGCGGCCACGTCCGCGCCGGTCGAGGTGATCACCCGCGCGGTGAAGGTCGAGGCGTTCATGCCGTGCTCGGCGGCCGAGCTCCAGTAGGCGTCGATCGCCTTGACGTGCTTGGGGTCCGGCTCGCCCTTCCAGCGGATCAGGAACCGCTCCGCGAGCGTGTGCCCCTGGTCCACCTCCACCTGGGGCACGATCGGCAGGCCGAGCCCGCGCGCGGCCTGGGCGGCGTACGACAGCACCATCACCGCGACCCGCGACAGGTCGAGGCGCGCCTGCTCGTCGGAGATGTCGTAGGTCTGCCGCATCCCCAGCATCGGCGCGAGCATCGCCACGCCCGCTTGGACGTCCGCGCGCACGTCGCCCGTGTGGATCGGGATGTTGTACGGCTCGGCGGGCGGCAGCCCGGGCTCGTACGCGCCGTCGATGAGCAGGCCCCAGACCTTCTCGAACGGCACCCGGCCGACGATCTCCTCGATGTCGACGCCGCGGTAGCGCAACGCCGACCCCTCCTTGTCGGGCTCGGCGATCTCGGTCTCGAAGGCGACCACGCCCTCCAACCCGTGGTGGACGGTGACGTCGTCATCAGGCATGTCGCGCATTCTGCACCCGTTATATGGGTCGCGTCATCGGCGCGGTCCGGTCAGGCTGGATTGCTGTGGACCTCCAGCTGATCGAGCTCGGGCCGGACGACCGCGAGCTGATCGGGCGCTACGTCGCCGGGGACGCGGCAGGGCTCGTCGACGCGCCCTGGCGGCACCCCCTGACGCCCTACCGGCTCGAGATGCAGCTGCGGCACGCGCTGGGACGGCGCGCCTGGCCGGCGGTTCCTCGTCGTCGCCGGAAGGAACGACGTCGGCATCGCCAGCCTCAACTACCCGGTCCTCGACAACCTGGACCTGGCCTGGCTCGGTGCGCTCATCCACCCCGACGCGCGCCGTCGCGGCTTCGGTACGGCGGCCTACGAGGAGCTCGTGGCGCTTGCCGGCGACATGGGCCGGACCAAGCTCGGTACGGACGGCTGGGACCACGAGCGCACCCGCGGGTTCGCGGCGGCTCGCGGATGGGCGCAGAAGTCCGTCGCCGTCAACCGGCGACAGCACCTGCGCGAGCTGGAGCCGGGCCTGGCGCAACGGCTGTACGAGGAGTCGGTGGCGCACGCCGGCGACTACGAGCTGGAACGCATCGAGGGCGGGAGCCCCGCCGAGCTGCTCGAGCGACCTCGCGGTCGCGACGGCGGCCATCAACGACGCGCCGCTCGACGACCTCGACATCGAGGACGAGGTCTTCACCGCCGACCGCGTGGCGGCGTACGAGAACGCGGAGCTCGCGAGCGGCCACCGCTTCTACCGCGTCATCGCCCGCGCACCGCGCCAGCGGCGACATCGCCGGCCTGACGGTCGTGACCGTCGACTCCGAGAACCCTGCGTGGGGCGAGCAGGAGGACACCTCCGTCGTCCGCGCGCATCGTGGTCACCGGCTCGGCCTGCTGCTGAAGGCCGACATGATGCGTTGGCTCGCCGAGGCCGAGCCGCAGCTCGAGACCCTCGACACCTGGAACGCCGAGTCCAACGACCACATGATCGGCGTCAACGAGAGGCTGGGTTATCGGGTGATGGGGCGCGAGCTGCAGTTCCAACGCCGGCCTAGGTTGGTCGGAGTGGCAGACCGTTGACGTTGCCGGCCCTCCGCCGTGAGTACTCCGACCGCGGGCTGACCGAGGGCGACCTGGCCGCCGACCCGATCACCATGTTCGCCGGATGGTTCGACGAGGTCCGGGCGGCCGGGCTGTACGAGCCCAACGCGATGGTCGTCTCCACGGTGTCGGCCGAGGGTCAGCCGTCGTCGCGGATGGTCCTGCTCAAGGGCTTCTCGGAGGCAGGCTTCGTGTTCTTCACCAACCAGGCCTCGCGCAAGGGCGTCGAGCTCGCCGCCGAGCCGCGGTGCGCCCTGCTCTTCCCGTGGCACCCGCTCGAGCGGCAGGTCCGGGTCGAGGGGACCGCGACCGTGCTGCCCGACGAGGAGGTGACGGCGTACTTCGCCTCGCGGCCGCGCGGGTCCCGCCTCGGTGCGCACGCCTCGCACCAGTCGCGGGTGGTGGCATCGCGCGACGAGCTCGCGACGGCGTACGCCGAGGCGGAGGCGGCCTTCCCGGACGACGTCCCGGTGCCCGACGAGTGGGGTGGCTACCGGGTCCGCCCCGAGGTCGTGGAGTTCTGGCAGGGGCGACCCGGGCGGATGCACGACCGGCTCGTCTACCGCCGCACCGGTCCGGACCTCGAGGCCTGGCGCACCGAGCGCCTGGCCCCCTAACGTCCCGACCATGTCGCTGCTCGAGCGCGACTCGGCGCAGGAGGCGGCGGCCGGGTACCTCGCCGAGGCCGTCACCGGTCACGGCCGGCTGGTGTTCGTGGCCGGCGAGGCCGGCGTCGGCAAGACCGTCTTCGTGGACTCCGTCGTCGCGTCGGCCGGCGCCACGGTCACCGTGGCCCTCGGGGCGTGTGACGGGTCCGCGACGCCGGCTCCGCTCGGCCCGCTGCGCGAGATGCTGCCGGACCTGCCCGCCGAGGTCTGGCCCGACGGGGCCGACCGGCACGAGGTGTTCACCCGGCTCTCCGAAGCGCTCCGCGACCCGGTCCGGCCCTTCCTCGTGGTCATCGAGGACGCGCACTGGGCCGACGACGCCACCCTGGACCTGATCCGGCACCTGGCCCGGCGGGTGCACCGGCTGGGGGCGCTGGTGCTGGTCACCTACCGCTCCGAGGAGACCACCGGACAGCACCCGCTGCGACTGGTGCTGGGCGACGTGGCGAGCGCGGTGGGCATCCGCCGCATCGACCTCGCTCCGCTCACGCTGGACGCCGTACGGCGCCTGGTCGGGACCGCAGGCAACGTCGACGCCGAGGAGCTCTATCGCGAGACCGAAGGCAACCCGTTCTACGTCACCGAGGTGATCGCGGCCGGCGGGAGTGCCGTCCCGCGGAGCGTGCACGACGCCGTGCTGGCCCGGACGGCGCGGCTGACGGACGACGCGCGCGACGGTCTCGAGGTGGTCGCGCTGGCCGGGCCGCGCGCCGAGCTCTCCCTCGTCGCCGCGGTCGCGCCCGGCAGCGAGGCCGGTCTCGACGAGGCGCTCGGCGCCGGCGTGCTCCAGCTCCAGGGGGATGCGCTGATGTTCCGCCACGAGCTCGCGCGGCTGTCCGTGGTCGAGGAGGTGCCGCAGCTGCGGAGGATCGCCCTCCACCGAAAGATCCTCCAGGCGCTCGACGCGGACCCCGCGGCCGACCCCGCTCGCCGTGCCCACCACGCCGAGGCGGCCGGGCTCGGCGACGAGGCCGCCCGGCACGCGCTCGTGGCCGCCGGCCGCGCCGCGTCGCTCGGGGCGCACAAGGAGGCCGTCCAGCAGTACGAGCGCGTGCTCCGCCACAGCGGCGGCGCTCCCGCCGAGCACCGCGCCCGGTTGCTGGCCGCCCTGTCGTACGAGCAGTACGTCACCGGTCGCATCGCGGAGGCTCTCGACGCCCGCCGCGAGGCGCTCGCCATCTGGCTCGAGGTCGGCGACGTCGACGAGGTCGGCGACGCCCAGCGCTGGTTGTCGAGGCTGAGCTGGTTCGCCGGCGACAGTGCCGACGCGAAGACGTACGCCATCGCCGCCTGCGAGACGCTGGCCGGCCGGGGGACACCCGACGAGGCGATGGCCCTGAGCAACCGCGCGCAGCTGACGATGCTGGCCGGCGACCTGGAAGGTACGCGCGACTGGGCCGGCCGGGCGCTGCGGCTGCTCGACACGATGCCCGAGGGCCCTCGGGTCGAGGACGTGCGGGTGCACGCGCTCAACAACCTCGGCACCGTCGAGCTCGAGAGCGGCGACGCCGTGCTCGGGGCTCGGCTGCAGCAGGAGAGCCTCGACCGTGCCGTTGCGGCCGACCTGCACGAGCACGCGGCCCGCGCCTTCACCAACCTGGGTTCCATCGCCGTGCGTCAGCACCGGCACGCGGACGCCCGGCGGCACCTCGTGGCCGGCCTCGACTACTGCCTCGAGCGGGACCTGGACGCCTGGGACCACTACATGCGGGGCTGGCTCGCCACCAACCTGCTGTACGAGGGCCTGCCCGAGGAGGCGACCGCCCAGGCCGAGCAGGTCCTGCGCAACCCCCGCACCGCCGCGGTCAGCCGGATCGGGCCGCTCTGCGTGATCGCCCGGGCCCGGGCGTGGACGGGGCAGGGGGAGTGGCGCACGCCGCTCGCCGAGGCGTGGGAGCTCGCCACCGGCACGGGCGAGGTCCAACGCGTCTCGGTCGTCGCCGAGGCGGCGTGCGAGATCGGCTGGGTCGTCGACGACGTCGAGGACCTGGTGCGCACGGCGACCTCGGCGTGGGAGCTCGTCCAGCACGACGGCTCGGGCTGGACCCGCGGCCAGGTCGCGACGTGGCTGCCCCCTGGGCTCGCGGTGGGGGAGCTGGAGCCGCTCGCGCCGCCGTACCGCGCCGAGCTGAGCGGCGACTGGCAGGAGGCGGCGCAGATCTGGGGTGGGCTCGGCAGCCGGTTCGCGAGCGCCCTGGCCCTGGCCCGCGGAGGTACGCGCGAAGGGCTGGCCGAGGCGGCCCTCGCCTTCGACGACCTCGGCGCCGAGGCGGCGGCCGCCCGGGCCCGGGCGATCTCCCGCGCCCACGGATGGACCCCTCCCCGTGGCAGGCGTGCCGACACCCGCGCCCACCCGGACGGCCTGACCCGCCGGGAGGCCGAGGTGCTGGAGCTGCTCCGCGAGGGCCTGCCCGACGCCGCGATCGCCGAACGCCTCGTCCTGTCCCGACGGACCGTCGAGCACCACGTGGCCTCGATCCTCGGCAAGCTCGGCGTCGCCTCCCGTCGCGACGTCTGATTCGGGATAGTCCCCTACGAAATGGTTGTCCTGAGCCCCGGATCTACGACCATTTCGTAGGGGACTACCCAGAAAAGCGTTTGTGAGTGAGTACTCACTCAGTTAAGGTCACGGTGTGACACCGCGCGCCACGCCCCTCGCCCCGGAGGACCGCCGGACGGCGATCCTGGCGGCCCTGATCCCGCTCCTGGTCGAGCGGGGTGGCGACGTCACGACCAAGGAGATCGCCCAGGCGGCCGGGATCGCGGAGGGCACGATCTTCCGGGTCTTCCCCGACAAGGCCGCGCTGCTGATGGCCGCCGCCGAGGAGGCGATCAACCCCTCGGGGGGCGAGGAGGCCTTCGCCTCGGTGCTGGCCGAGATCCCCGACCTGCGGGACCGGGTGGTCTTCGTGGCGGGGCGGGTCCTCGACCGGATGCGGCTGACGATGGCGGTGATGGTCGCCGTCCGTCCCGCACCTCGCCGCCAAGTTCCACGAGGCCCACCAGAAGGGCCAGAAGGCGCCGTTCGGCCCGCCGCCGTTCATGGTCAAGGCCCAGGCCGACCTGCACGACCGGCTGACCGCACTGTTCGCGCCGTACGCCGACGAGCTCGCCGTCGACCCCGCCACCGCCGCGCTGGCCCTGCGCAGCCTCACCTTCGGCAGCGCGCGACCCGAGCTCGGCATGGAGCCGACGCTGACGCCCGACCAGATCGCGGACCTCGTGCTCGACGGCGTCCGCATCCGCCACGACCCTCCACCGATGACTCGGGAGACCTGATGTTGATCCGCCTGGCGCGCACGTACCTGGCGCCGTACAAGCAGCTGCTCGTGTTCGTCGTGCTGCTGCAGTTCGTCGGCACGCTCGGGGCGCTCTACCTGCCCAAGCTGAACGCCGACATCATCGACAAGGGCGTCGTGACCGGCGACACCGGCTACATCATCCGCACGGGCGGCGTGATGCTGGCCGTCGCGTTCGTGCAGGTGCTCTGCTCCGTCGGGGCGGTGTGGTTCGGCGCCCGTTCGGCGATGGGCTTCGGCCGTGACGTGCGCGCGGCGATCTTCCACCGCGTCGGCTCGTTCTCGCAGCGCGAGGTCCAGGACTTCGGGGCCCCCAGCCTGATCACCCGCGAGACCAACGACGTCCAGCAGGTGCAGATGCTGGTGCTGATGTCGTGCACCCTGATGGTGATGGCGCCGATCATGATGGTCGGCGGGATCTTCATGGCCATGCACGTCGACCTCGGGCTCTCGTGGCTCATCCTGGTGACGGTGCCCGTCCTGGCCGGCGCGATGGCCCTGCTCATCACGCGGATGGTGCCCAGCTTCCGGCTGATGCAGACCCGCATCGACGAGGTGAACCGCCTGCTGCGCGAGCAGATCACGGGCGTCCGCGTCGTGCGCGCGTTCGTCCGCGAGGAGCGCGAGACCGAGCGGTTCGCGGCCGCCAACGGCGAGCTCACCGACGTCGCCACCCGGGCCGGCCGCTACCTGGCCGCGATGTTCCCGGTCGTGATGCTGGTGGCCAACGTCGCGTCGGTCGGCGTGCTCTGGTTCGGCGGACACCGGGTCGACGCCGGTGAGATGCAGGTGGGTGCCCTGACGGCGTACCTCGCCTACCTGATGCAGATCGTGATGGCGGTGATGATGGGCACCTTCATGATGATGATGCTGCCGCGGGCCACCGTCTGCGCCGACCGCGTCATGGAGGTGCTGGACACCGAGACCTCGGTGCCGCGGCCGGCCGAGCCGGTGACGGACCTCCCGCTGCGCGGCACGCTCGAGCTCGACGGCGTCGAGCTCACCTACCCGGGCGCGGACGCGCCGGTGCTGCGCGACATCACGTTCCGCGCCGAGCCCGGTCAGACCGTGGCGGTGATCGGCTCCACCGGCGCAGGCAAGAGCACGCTGGTCAACCTGGTGCCGCGGCTGTTCGACGTCACCGCCGGCGAGCTGCGGGTCGACGGGGTCGACGTACGCCGCCTCGCCCCCGAGCGCCTGTGGTCGGTGATCGGCCTGATCCCGCAGCGCGCGTACCTCTTCTCCGGCACCGTCCGCTCCAACCTGATGCACGGCAAGCCGGACGCCACCGACGAGGAGATGTGGTCGGCGCTGGAGATCGCGCAGGCCGCCGACTTCGTCCGCGAGATGGCCGAGGGGCTCGACGCGCCGATCGCCCAGGGCGGCACCAACGTCAGCGGCGGTCAGCGCCAGCGTCTCGCCATCGCCCGGGCGGTGGTGAAGCGCCCGGAGATCTACCTGTTCGACGACTCCTTCTCCGCCCTCGACCTCGCCACCGACGCGCGGCTCCGGGCGGCGCTACGGCCGGTGACCCGCGACGCGACGGTGCTGATCGTCGCCCAGCGCGTCTCCACGATCCGCGACGCCGACGTGATCCTCGTGCTCGAGGACGGCGTCGTCGTCGACCGCGGCACGCACCAGCAGCTGCTCGCCAGCTCCACGACGTACCAGGAGATCGTCGCGTCCCAGCTGAGCGCGGAGGAGGCGGCATGAGCGACACCAAGTCCGCCGACAAGCCCGGCCAGCTCAAGGAGACCGAGCGGATCACCCAGGGCGCCGGCCCGGGTCGCGGCCCGATGGGCGGCGGCATGGTCGGCCAGAAGGCCAGCGCGTTCGGCCCGTCCGCGAAGCGGCTGGTCCGCCAGCTGAGGCCGCAACGGTTCAAGGTCGTCCTGGTCCTGCTGCTCGCGGTCGTCAGCGTCGCGCTGATGTCGATCGGCCCGCGGATCCTGGGCCGGGCGACCGACCTGATCTTCGCCGGCGTCCTCGGCCGGAACATCCCCGAGGGCGTGACGCAGGAGCAGGCCGCCGAGGCGCTGCGCGCGCAGGGGGACGTCCGGCAGGCCGACCTGATCGCCAACACCGACAACCTGGTGCCCGGGCAGGGCGTGGACTTCGCGGCCGTCGGTGACGTCCTGATGCTGGTCCTCGCCGTGTACGTCGTGGCGTCGCTGCTCGCGTGGCTCCAGGGGTACATCCTCAACGACGTCGTGCAGGCCACCGTCCGCCGGATGCGCGCCGACGTCGAGGACAAGGTCAACGCCCTGCCGCTGAGCTACTTCGACAGGCAGCCGCGCGGCGAGCTGCTCAGCCGCGTCACCAACGACATCGACAACGTCAGCCAGTCGCTGCAGCAGACGATGAGCCAGCTCCTGACCTCGCTGCTGACGGTGGTCTTCGTCGTGGTCATGATGTTCACGATCTCCTGGCAGCTCGCGCTCGTCGCGCTGGTCACCGTGCCGGTCACGATGATCGTCACCGGTGCCGTGATGAAGCGCAGCCAGGGCATGTTCATCGACCAGTGGCGCCGCACGGGCAAGCTCAACGCCCACATCGAGGAGACCTTCTCGGGCCACGCGCTGGTCAAGGTCTTCGGCCGCCAGGAGGAGGTCGAGCGGACCTTCGCCGAGGAGAACGACCAGCTGTACGAGGCGTCGTTCGGGGCCCAGTTCGTCAGCGGGCTGATCATGCCGACGATGATGTTCATCGGGAACCTCAACTACGTCGTCATCGCGGTCCTCGGCGCGATCAAGGTCGCCAACGGGTCGATCAGCCTCGGTGACGTCCAGGCGTTCATCCAGTACTCCCGCCAGTTCACCCAGCCGCTCACCCAGGTCGCGTCGATGACCAACCTGCTGCAGTCCGGCGTCGCGTCGGCCGAGCGGGTCTTCGAGCTCCTCGACGCCGAGGAGCAGTCGACCGAGCTGACCGGCGCCCTGGTGCCGGAGGCCGACCGGCACGGCGAGGTGCGCTTCGAGAACGTCTCGTTCTCCTACGACCCCGAGACCCCGCTGATCTCCGACCTGTCGCTGGTCGCGGCCCCCGGGCAGACCGTCGCCATCGTCGGCCCGACCGGCGCCGGCAAGACCACGCTGGTCAACCTGGTCATGCGGTTCTACGAGGTGACGGGCGGCCGGATCACGCTCGACGGCGTCGACATCGCGTCCGTCCCTCGCTCGCAGCTGCGCCGCGAGATCGGGATGGTGCTGCAGGACACGTGGCTGTTCGAGGGCACGATCCGCGACAACATCGCGTACGGCCGGCCGGACGCCTCGGAGGAGGAGATCCTCGAGGCCGCGCGCGCGACGTTCGTGGACCGGTTCGTGCACTCGCTGCCCGACGGCTACGACACCCACGTCGACGAGGAGGGTTCGAACCTCTCGGCCGGCGAGCGCCAGCTGGTCACCATCGCGCGGGCCTTCCTCTCCGACCCGGACCTGCTGATCCTCGACGAGGCGACGTCCTCGGTGGACACCCGCACCGAGCTGCTGCTCCAGC
>CAWIVR010000021.1:0-316354 GCA_963839565.1 uncultured Actinomycetota bacterium
TCCGCCCGGTACAGCACATCGCGTGCCTCTTCACGCTTGGCATTCAGCGGTGCGAGCGCCTCAGGATCCGGGATGGCTGCAGCACCCGCTCCGCCTGCTCACGCTCCGCCTTGAACATGGCTCGCCTGTCGACCGCTGACTGCAGACGGGTTCGGGCCTCGGGCAGGGTCGACGCCAGGAGCCCTTCGAGAGCCGCCTGATCGGGGAACCCCACGATCTCCTCGATGTCAGCTGAGGCTCGTCGCGTTTCGCGGTCATCGGTCAGAAACTGCTCGACAGCCGCCAGTGTCGACGCCTTGACCTTGGCGTCCATGAGCTTCTGCAGCAGCGCGTCGTCGCGAGCCATGAAAGCCTCGACAAGCAAGGTGTCACGCTGGGCAATGGCCTCAACGCGGACCTGCTGACCGAGTTGCTCAAGCAGCCCACCAAGCTGCAAGACCGGTGACGCCTCCGCGAGCTCGTGGCGGATTTCGTCTTCGCAGCGCGCCAGACCGGCACGCACCATGGCCGCGGTTCCTTCGGCGGTCTCACGCTGGTCGAGCAGATCCCCGCCCGCCGCGCGGTACGCCTCCGTCGACTCATGGAAGAGCTTCTGGCAACGTTCCAGTTCAGTACGCCGAGCGGCCTCCGCCTCCGTCGCGGCCTCTTCGGCCTGGCGGTGCGCCGCGACGAGCTGCTTCTTCTCTTCCACCGCCTGACGGAGAGAGTCCGGCACCTGCTCACCACGGTGACGGCGCTTGAGAACGGCAAGGTCGGTCGTCAGCCGCTCGACGAGGTCGAGATCGAGCAGGCGGCAAGGGCTGAGCTGAGAACCTGGCGGACCGCTCGAGGTCCGCCAGCGCCTCGATCTGTTCGCCGTCGAAGAAGAACAGGCCAGCGATGCCGCGGGGCAAGAACGTCTCGACGTGCTCACTCCAGGTCGACGTCAGCGCCGGGTTGTGGCGATCGTCGACCGAGACGAGCAGCATCTCCCGGATCGAGGCACCGGTGCCCTTCCAACTCCGCCGGATCCAGTACTTGTGCTCCATTCCCTCCTGGTGGGCAGTGAAGGTCAGCTCAATCGCAGCACCTTCGCTGGCGGGGACACCACGGTGAACCAGGCCACGCAGGTAGTTCTCGTAGCTGCCATTTCGCCGCCCGGAGGCGTGCGCCAGGGAACCGTAGAGCGCGAGCTGGATCGACTCGAGGATCGTGGTCTTTCCTGCGCCATTCAGCCCACCGAGCAGCACGATCGGTCGGCTGGTCGACGGCGGCGTGAGGTCGATGACGTGACGGCCTGCAAAGGTACCGACGTTGTGGAGCACCAACTGGTTGAGGATCACTGAGCCGACTCCGCCGTCGCACGGACGTAGCCATCGGCTAGGTCGAGCGGGTCCGGGGACCCATCCTCGGCCTCAGGAGGCGTGCGGTCGATCGCGGCCTTCCGCTGGTGCGCCCGCGTAGTCGCGTCCTCCTCGTCGTCGTAGAAGCCACGACGCAGAGCCTTCTCCAACGACTCGAAGAGACCCGCGCGGCGGACCTGCGCCCGGTGGCGCTGTTCAACGTCGAGAAGCTCGCGCACCAGCTCGAAGTGGAGGCGGTCGTCCCCCACGACTTCGAGCAGGGCCTCGATCATGTCTGGCCCCAGCGGCAGGTGCTCGTCGAGGGGACCTCCCGGGTACGGCTCGCCCATCGCTGCCTCGTAGATGCCGGGCAGATGGTCCTCGAACTCGTGCTTCTCGAAGACCCAGATGCGGCGGATCTCGTCGAGCTCCTCGCAGCGTGATCAGCTCGAGTGCTCGGACGTACTCCGGGCCGTTGCTCGCGGATCCACGTCTGCGCTTCGAGCAGGCGCCGCAGCCAGTCTTCGCGGGCACTCTGCGTGTACGGACCGTGGATCGGCCGATCGTGGAACAGCTGGACGGAGCCGTTCATCCGACGGAAGTCGCGGAGGTGTCGGTCATCGGCGACGTCGAGCGCGTTGCGCAGCTCGAGGAGCGGCAGCATCCACTCCTTCTCCTCGTCGTTCTGGATCATCGCCGACATCGACTTGTCCTTGTCGACGAGCGTGCAGGTCCAGCAGCCGAAGCGGCTGTCGCCGCAGCTCGGCGTCGTGGTGTCGACGACGAGCGGGCACTCGCCGTCCGCCGACGCGCCCTGGTACATCGTCAGGAGATCCTTGTTGTCGTAGCCCCACGGGTTGGCCGACCTGCATCAGGAACATCCAGACGTCGTCGTTCGACCAGTCCTCGATCGGCGAGTAGACGAGCGAGTTCGGCAGGCGTGTCGTTCGGGCACAGCAGGTCGCGCACCCGCCGCGCCTCCAGCTGCGCCATGCGCGCGTGCGCGCGCCGGAGCTCTCGGCCTTGCGGGTGCCGAGCACGAGGATGGCCTCGCCGTTCGCGCGCACCACTCGCGGATGAAGGTGTTGGACGGGCTTGATCTTCAGCCGCTCGGTGCACCAGCGGAACTTCGGCCGCGGCGCCGGATAGCCCCGGCCGATCAGGTTGACCCAGAACGTGTCGGTCACTGTCGGGGTGAGCCGGTGCGGCGTGATCGGCAGGCCCTGCTCCTCGGCTGCCGCTCGCCATGACGTCGAGCGAGTGCGTCACCCAGGCGGCGACGACCGGGTTCTCGACGAGGGTGTCGGTGCTGATCACGTGGACCGGCTTGGTGCGCTGCTCGGGCGCGAGGCCCGCGAGCGCGCGCCAGACGAGCTGCAGCACGGCGGTCGAGTCCTTGCCGCCGCTGTAGCCGACGACCCACGGCACGCCGTCGGCCAGGTACAGCTCCTGCGTCTGGGCCACGAGGGCGTCGATAGACCCCGCGAACCCGAGATCATCGAACGCTGAGCGCGGTCGGTGCTCAGGTCGGTCGTCATTTCTCTCCTCGTTTGAACGCGTCTTCGGCGCGCTGCTCGTCGGGCGGGAGCGCCAGACCCATGACATTCCGGATGTAGGCAGTGGTCAGCAGGACGTTGGATGCGCCCTTGCTGACCTTGCCGCCGACCATCGCTCGCCCCTCCCAGACCGTGGCGTTGCTGCGGTGCCAGTCGATGGTCTGCAACTTCTTCAGCTGCTTGTCCCAGGTCGCCGGCGACCGGTCTGCCGGAGCAGGGTGTTGCCGACCTTCCCGAGAGCGTGCAGCACGATGCCGTGACTGTGGATGAAGTCCTTGCGGATCTCGCCGGCACTCACCTTGCCGTCGTACACCTGGTGCCACTCTGGGAACTGCTCGGCGACGTGCTCCCAGAACTCAGCCGCGAGCGCCGTTCGATCGCTCGGTCGAGTCCTCCTCGATGCCTTCGAGCAGCGCACGGTCTGCGGTGTAGAAGGCTCAGAGCGTGAAGAGCTTGCGCGAGCGGGCCGCGAGGTTGCTGGTCTCCATCTCGACGAGGTCCCGGAAGAACGATGACTTCAGCACGACCTGCTTGGCCACCTCCGACATCGGGTCGCGGTGGTCGTAGAGGACGCCGATCGAGCGCGGCGGGCGGATGGCGTGGCGGTTCAGATCGGCGAACATCTGCTGGCAGCGGCTCAGCCCGATGTCGATGAAGAACACGATGGCGATGGTCTCGTCGCCGAGGTCCGGGTTCTCTCGAGAGCGCGGGCTCGATCGCGGCGCGGCGGTGCTGGCCGTCGTTGATGACGAAGCGCGCGTCCATCGGGATGGTGAGCATGCCGACGCGGTCGGCGATGCCGCCCTCGTTCACCAGCGGCGCGAACCGAACCTCCGCATTCACGCTGGCCGTGAGGGCCGAGAAGACGTAGCCGTCGGGGTTGTCGACGATGTAGCGCGCCATCTCCGGAACCCGCGCCTTGTTCAGGGTCCGCTGGGCGCGCAGCTCCGGCGGAAGCTCCTCGTCGTCGAACAGGAAGAGCTTCGGGATCAGCCGCAGCGGGCACATGGAGACGTAGTACTCGCGACCCGCCTGGACGCCGCGGATGGCCGGAAAGACATACTCGAACTCGCCGGGTCGAGAGACCGCCGGCCTATCGCTCCGCCCCTCCGAGATCGCCGTCACCTTCGCCACGCCCTAACATCTACCATGTTCGGACCGAGTTCCGAACATCCCTTGCCGCGGTTCCGAACTATGGTCTGTACGGACGGCTAGAGTTACGAACATGACCGTAGCGCCCGCCTCCGACAAAGACGTCGCCAGGGCACCCAGCCCCCGCCCGACGTACCTCGACTACGCGGCCACGACGCCGGTGGACCCTCGCGTCGCCGACGAGGTGCTGACCTACATGTCGTACGAGTTCGGCAACGCTGGAAGCCGCACCCACAGCTACGGTCAGGTGGCGAAGGAGCGGGTCAAGCGTGCACGCGAAGAGATCGGGAGCGTGGTCGCCGCCGAACCCGACGAGATCATCTTCACCAGCGGTGCAACCGAGAGCGACAACCTCGCCGATCCTCGGGCTTGGCCGCGTACGGCGAACGGGCCGGCAAGCGAGCACATCATCTCAACCCAGATCGAGCACAAGGCAGTACTCGAGCCTCTAGAGGAGCTGCAGAAGCGTGGCTTCGAGGTTGAACTTCTCCCTCCGGAACCGGGCGGTTGGGTCTCTCCCGACTCGGTGGCAGCAGCGCTGCGCCCTGACACACTCCTGGTGTCTGTGATGGCCGTGAACAACGAGACCGGCGTGATCCAGCCGATCCAGGAGATCGCCAGCGCGCTCGCCCAACATGATGCGTTCCTCCACGTCGATGCGGCTCAGGCGTTCGGCAAACTGATCGCACTCCTCCAGAACCCCCGCATCGACCTGCTAGCCATCTCGGGCCACAAGATCGGCGGCCCCAAGGGAGTCGGCGCACTTGTCACGCGGCGGCGCGGCTACAAGCGCCCACCGCTGGAGCCCCTGATGTTCGGCGGAGGCCAGGAACGCGGCCTTCGGCCAGGCACCCTGCCGGTCGCGCTCATCGCCGGACTGGGGCGCTCCGCGCAACTGTCGCTCGCCGAAGTCGACCAGCGGGCAGCAGCGAGCAAAACGGTTCGCGATGAACTGCTCGCCGCTCTCCTTCCGCTGGGCGCCGAACTCAATGGCGATCCGGAGCGGACGATCTCCAGCACCTTGAACGTCTCGATCCCGGGAGTTGACGCGGAGGCCGCCATCGTGGCCCTGAAAGACCTTGTCGCGCTGTCAAACGGTTCAGCGTGCACCTCGCAAAGCTACGAACCGAGTCACGTTCTGGTCGCCGCGGGCCTGCCCCCAGAGCGGATCGACCGCGCGCTGCGCATGTCCTGGGGTCCGGCCACCGCTGCGATCCCCGTCGAGGAGATCGTCGACAGGCTGAATAGGCTGGTCAGATCTTGACGAAGACTGTCCTATCCACTGTGGTGCAGCATCACGACGTGAGGGCACTGGAGGCACGATGGTTCGACGCACCGTCGTCACGTACTACTCAGATTTGAGTGGCGTGGAGATCGCGGAGGAAGGTGTCGGCGTCCAGTTCAGTCTCGATGGCGACTCGTTCGAGATCGACCTATCGGCTGAGGAGCACGAAACTCTGCGGCAGGCACTCGCGCCGTTCGTCGCTGCAGCCAGAGCGGCGGCGCCCATCCCAGGCACCACCCGCCCGCGGAAGGGAGGTGGGGCGCCCACAGCGAACGGACCCGACGCCCGCACCCTCAGGATTTGGGGGCACGAGAATGGGTTCGACGTACCTGCGCGTGGACGCCTCCCTGAGCTCGTTCGCGAGGCATACCAAGCAGCCAACGCTAATCGTGATGTCGCCGCCATCAGCCGGCTCTTAACTCCCGGCCCACCTCCACGCTGAGAACAAGGACTCGGCTCTCCTACGGGATCTCGACCGTTGTCTCGGGACTGCCCCGAACCAAGGAGACGAGGCAACACTTGGGCAAGAGCAGGTCCGAATTGGCCGCTTCCTGCCAGTCTTGACCATTTGTCACTATTCACAACCCTAAAAGCGCCTCTGGCCTGCACAAACGTCACTTGTCGTCATCGTCCGTCTCATCATTCGGATGCTCCCCGGAGGCGCCGAAACTAGGCGGAAAAGCGCACGACTGCTGCCGGAGTCCGCCGGCGGGTCGTGAGAGAAGCGCTCGATTCTCTCGCTGTCGTCTATGGTGCAACCACTCGCCGTGAGACGTTCCGGCACCGCGGACGGGGCGTGCCTTCCGACGTCTTCAAAGTCAGCCGGCGCTCGGGTCGGGTCGCATGCGGAGCCGCGTCGAACCGGCCCAGATTGACGCGGCACCCCGGCCAACTTCACGCCCGAATCGGCCGATAGTCGGATGTGAAGTCCAGCGACAGTTCGCCATGGCGGCGCTCCCGAAGGGCTCCTGGTCCGGACGGGCATTGTGTTCGATGAAGGGCCTGGCTCACCCGCTATTGCGACGCCCAGCCCTGCGGCGACGTACTCGCCGGAAGTCCGTCACACCGCGTCTGGGGCTGCCCAGCCCCGTGAGGTGAGATCCACAACGCGTCGTGATTCTGGGCGCGCCATCACCCTGGTCTCGCTAGGTGGCAGAAGCCACATCTGTCACGCGACGACCACCACGAATGCGCCCTTTCGGGGGCGGACCGGTCCGTCTTCACGTCAACCATGGCCACCATGGGACTCGCCCAACTGCTACCAGCACTCGTCTCCGGCGTGGGACCAAGTTGCAGGACGGGCAAGGTACCGGCTCCGCCACCTTCGGTCCCGAGGTGCGCCGCGCTCGTGCTACGCCGTCGAACGAGACGCAGAGGGGGGGCCCCACCAGTTCGTCCCTGTCGGTGGTCGCAGGAAGCGACCGAAGGCGAGTACCAAGATCTTCGTCTTGAGAATGTCGGCGATGGTCTCGCCGGAGGCGTCGTACACCTTGACGGAGTTCCAGTAGCCGTGGACGTCCGCCACGAACGTCGCGGCCGCGAATCGCGTCAGTTCGCTGGACAAGCGCACGCGTCTCTTCGCTCCACCCAGCGTGGTAGCGGAGCGCGTCCTCAAGGTCGATCGGGCTCTTACTCACGCAAGTACCGTATTGGTCACGTCCGACAGGCGTCCCGCTGCGGCCAGGCTTCCATCATCCGTAGCACCGCATCCCCTCATGCGGAGAAGTACTTGTTTACTAACGGTTTGGGTGCAAGCCGGAAAGGAATCAGGGATCTTCGATGGCCCCCAGGACGAGACTCGCTGACTAGCGTGGCGGCCGGCCGCGCACTCGTGGCAGCGGCTGGGAAGCCCCTGCCCCCGACCCTGCCGGAGTTCAGCGGGCGCTTGGGGGGCGCGCCGAACGTGCGCAGGACGTGTTCGAGCGTGGAGGCGAGCAGCTCCTGTGTTGCCTTGCGGGTGGCGTCGCCGCGTAGCCACCGCCGTGTCGCGGCGCGGTTGAGCCCTGTCCAGCACTCCAGCGCGTAGCGGAGCCGGGGCGAGTCCTGGGCGATGTCGGCGTGGAAGGTCACGAGCAGGGCGACGGCGCGGCCTCTGAGGTTGGCGACGGCACGTCTCACCTCGGGGTCGGCGATGTCCTCGCCGGGTGCGATGGTGCCGAGATAGATCAGGCGGTTCGCCTCGGTCCAGTCCAGCCAGCGTGAGACGGTGTCCGCGACCCGTGCGCGGGCGCTGCGGCCCCGGGCGGCCGCAGCGTTTCCTCGCGGAGGGCGTCGAGCCGTTCGAGCAGCGCGATGTAGACCTCCGTGCGTCCGCCGAAGTAGTGGTGCACCAGGCCGCGCGTGACACCCGCCGCGCGCGCGATGTCCTCGACCGAGACCTCTTCGTAGCCACGCTCGGCGAACAGGTCGTTGGCCGCGTCGAGCATCTGGTCGCGCCGCTGTGCGGGGTCGAGGCGGCGGTACTTCCGCTCCGTGCTCACCCGAGCAGTGTGCCAGGAATTGGCGATCCGTCAAAGCGACCGTTAGCATTCCGCCAACAAGAGTGCGGGCTGCCACGGGCAACACGAAACCACGACGAAGGTGACAGCGAAACTATGAAGAAGCTCTTCATGGCTCTGACCGTGCTGGTCGGGCTCGTCGGCCCGGTAGCCCTCACCACCCCCGGCCTGCACCACCGGCGGCGGCCAACCGCCCTACTACCAAGGCCGAGTGGCGGCAGATCCGATCACTCGTCGAAAACGCCGATGACACGTACACCGAGGGTATGACCCGCGCTGAGGTCACCGCGCTCGTCGGCATCCCCGGCAAGTTGTCCAGCCGCACCGACGAGCCCGACGGCAAGGTGGGTATCGCTGTGACCTACCGCCAGTGCCTCCGCAACGGCGATAGGGCGGATCGGTACTGGAGGTGTGGCTGTCATACAACAACTGGAATGCCACAACCCAGACGCTCGACGGCGTGTTCAGGGTCAACGCCAAGGGCGACTGGAACATGCCGACTCGCGGAGCCCTGTAGACCCCACCGCAAGTCGGGCCCCTCTATAGCACTGGCCGCGCCGGTGTGCCTGGCTTCGGTGAGTTGACGGGGCCCCGCACTAGATTGGCGATCCGTCAAAAGCTCTGTTAGCGTTTCGCTCGAAAGATCAGCGGCGTGGCCGCCCTCGCGTCGCAGGTCGCGCCGCATCGGCATAAGGAAGAGCAATGCGCAAGGTCATCCTCGTGGCCGCCGCCGCAGCGGCCGTCACCATCGGTTTCGCGGCACCCTCGCAGGCGTACACCCCGCCAGTTTTTTTAAAAAAAAAAAAAAAAAAAAAAAAGGCGGCACAACCAGCCGGCACGGCCCGGCTGGGGTACGTCGTGGACGGCGACACGATCCGCCTCGCCAACGGCCAGTACGTCCGACTCATCGGGATCGACACACCCGAGCAAGGCCGCCCGTACTACGGGGCCGCGAAGGCGCAACCTCGACCGGCTGATCGACGGCCAGGTTCAGCTGGTGAACCCGGCCTCCGTGGACGACGTTGACCGCTACGGTCGACTGCTCCGCTACGTGCGTGACGGCGGTCGAGACACCGGGCTCGCCCAGATCCGGACGGGCTACGCCCACGCACGGTACGACAGCCTCGACGGCTACGACTGGCACCCGATGCAGGCCACCTACCGTCAGACCGACGCAAGCACCAGGGACCTCTGGTCATGACGTTGAGGTCGGAGCCCGAGATTCGACACGATGAGCCGCGGCGCGGAATGGCGGCTTTTCGTCCGGAGCACTGGTCAAAGCGGTTCGGGGGCTGGTTCCTGGCGACGGTCGGCACAGCCATCATCACGACCGTGGTGGGACTCGTGATGACCATCGGATGGGCCTGGCGACACATCGGATGGGCATGACGCCCGTTCGGTTGACACGAGCACGACGTCGGTGCAGGCGGACGGCAGTAACTGTCCAAGCGACTACCCAGTGAAGGCGAACGTCTCGCGATACGGCGATCGGATCTATCACCTACCGGGCTGGGAGTACTACCAAGCGACGTATCCAGAGGAATGTTTCGCGAACGCCGAGGACGCCGAGAGGACGCCCGGTTATCGCGCCTCCCAGGTCCAAGTAGAGGGCTTAGGGCCTACGACCTGCGCCCACCAACGACGAAAGAGACATCAACTCCATGAGGAAGATCCTCATCGCCCTGGCCGTGCTGGTCGCGCTGACACCGGCGCCGCTGGCACTTTCCGCCACCCCGGCGCAGGCCGCTTCCCCCACACCTCAATGCGTGACCAATGCCGGAGTGGAGGAAGATCAAGGATGGCATGTACCGGAACGAGGTGGCGCGGCTCCCGGGCACGCCGGGCAAGCTCGATCGCAGTTCCACCATCGAGGACGCGACGGGCGGAACCACATCGCGGTTGACTACCGCCAATGCACCGGCAGCGGAAAGCCGTCCACCGACAGGTGCGACACCATCAGGGTCGGCTACGCGAATTACACGATCGACGGGGACACTGGGCGACACCATCGTGACTGGATCGTGGACGTCGTGGTGGAAGAGCGACTGGTACCCCGTGAACTACAACATCTTGACCGCTCCATCTGAAGGCAGCCTCCGCGCCGAAGCACCCTTTGCGTTCAAGGGCGCGGACGTCCGTCTGATCTCCGCAGACCCCCGGCGCGATAAACGCGGCGTTGTCTTCGACTGAGACCCCGCCGAGCCCCGCTCCGCGAACAGTGCCTGCCGGCTTGTGCCCCTGTCCTGACCCGCGACTAGCCGGAATTGGCGATCCGTCAGGGATCTGTTAGCGTTTCGTTAGTAACCAGCGGCGTGGCCGCCCTCGCATCGCAGGTCGCGACGCATCGACAAAGGAAACCAATGCGCAAGATCCTCTTCGGCCTCGCGGCGCTCTTCGCCGTGCTCGCCACCCTCGGCCTGGCCCCTTCGGCCAACGCCGCCATGACCGGCGACGGCACGTACACCGCTCACTCCGAGAGCGCGGGCGCGACGTACACCACGCGGGCACCGCCTCGTACACCTGCAACGGCGACGGCAGCATCACCGTCGACCTCCAGGGCGACGAGTCCCCTGCCGGTGACGGACACGGCACGGGCACCATCGTCGGCGGGGTGCTGACGGTCAGCGCTGTCCGCACCGGTGACTATGTCTACTCGTACGCCGGGACCATCAGCCCGAGATCGGCGCGTGGACGATGACCGCCTACAACGACGAGGCTCTCCAGACCGGCGTGACCGGCGGCGGACAGTTCGTCGGCATCCCGGACCGCGTCACCGACCCGCCCGCGCCCAAGGGCAACCACGGCGAGTACGTCTCCGGCGCTGTCAAGTGGCTTCACCGGCCCGGCGGTCCCGGTTTATCGCCAAGGACGTCACCCTGGTCGGCCCGTACACCGGACCGCACGCGCTGAGCTGAACCGACACCGGGAGCCGCGTCACCCCGTTCGGGGTGGCGCGGCTCTCTTGTGGGGTGTAGGTACACACTGGAAGCCTGCACATCGACCTGGTCGGTCTGCGTGAGATCAGTCAGCGATCAGACAAGTGCCAACGGCCACCAAGACGTCCCTCCCAGTGGGACGCCGGGCGCACGGGCACCCCCAAAAGAGTCCGGTACGTCCAGCCCGATGGGGAGCGCATCGGGCTTGCAGGCCCAGGGGCACCCAGAGCGGCGTGCTCGCCTACTCTCTGAACGTCACGGACAGGAAACCACAGGGAGTGGTCGAACCTGATAGACCGTCACATCAGGGCGCCTCGGCGTGGAATCGCTCGCAGCGCTGTGTCTCATTGCACAGGCTGTGTTGCCCGCTTGCGTGTCGCCGGCGACAACGATGTTGAAGCTGCCCGGACCAAGGCGCGACGAGCTTGATCACCTGGACAGTCGGGCGCTGACACATCCCATCTCTCGTCGGGTCGGCCTCCGCTCGCCGTGAGCGCATGTATTGAGGCCAGCTTTGGTAGAGGTGCGTCATACCGCCGCGAGGGCAGCAAGGGTGCCCCAAGGTCGAGGCTGGTGAGAGACTCGGATCGCGGAGTCTAGGTCTGCCTTCACGCCATCAGGTCGTTGCGCGCCAGTTCCAGCACCTGCTCCAATGCCACATAGATGGACTCGTGGCGAGTCCACAGGTCCTTCTGATTCACTGCGGCATTGAATTCACCGATGTTGCGTCGGACCGCAATCCCACCTCTTCCCAAGCGGCTTCGCTGCGCTCAAGATGCTGACCTGCCCGATGGCAGCACGGGCCATGGTGTTGCTGCGGTACGCCTCCTGTCGCAGGGGCTCGCGCTCCGCTTCTTGTATCGTGTTTAGGCGTGCCTTCACGCGGTTATAGGTGGCACGTTCGTACTCATAGAGACTCGTGGAGCACTCACCGTAGACGCGGACCTTCGCGTCCAGGAGTTGCAGGTCGCGAGTGCGTCGATGCTGCCAATATGCCGCTAGCCAGCCACCAAGCAGCGTGGAGGCGAAACCCAAGGCGGCGACCGCAACTGTCGTGTTCATTGCTGGCACCCTGAGCCTGTCCGGAGTGAGTGCGACGACCGTTCGTACGCAGTTGCGTCTAGCCGCGAACGACGCCGTAGAACAGACCCCTCAACGTCTCGATCGACGTTGAGTGGTCCGCACGGCATGTACCAGTACCCAAGGAGTGACACTGAGCCACGGAGCGGCAGCTCGGAGCAGAGTTGCTGCCTCTTCGACAGCGACAGGCCGTCCGAGAACGTTGGCCAACCAGCTAATCACCACGCGATCAGCCTTCGCGTACGAGTCGTCGCCCGACAGCATCCACAGGTAAGACGTAGCGCACGCCCGAGCCATGTCCGGGCACTGCAGAGAGGGCAGCCTCACGTTCTCCCTTCGGTCCGGGTCATTGAGTAGCTCGACCACATCCCGCAGCCGTTGGACCTCGTGGTCTAGCAAGATTTGCGCAACGCGAACGACCGCTTCTACTTTGAGGATCCCTCCGCTGCTCGATGTCCGTTGACGATCCTTCAATAGCTCCGCGAGCTCCAGCGAGTCCATGCCACGCACATTCGCGAGGAACTGGCTGAGCGCCTGCTCACCGTGCATATGTCGCCCCGCGGAGACCTCAACGGCCGGAGCGAGGGCCGGCTCTAGATCTGCGAACGCGGCGTAGCGGTGGGTGGCCATCGACCCGGAAATGTACTGAGCCCTTCTCGCGAAGACCGCATCAAGCACGCACAGGGATAGGTGACACCAGCGGTCGCTGCGCCTGACGAGAGGCAGCGGAGTGGCGGCACGAACGACCTTGGCGACATCGGCAGTTGACACATCGCTCGCCGGCCTCGGCGTGGGTAATCGCACCTGACGCGAAGGTCCAGTCAGTGACCACGGTGACGACCGTGTCGGCCGCAGGGGCCGCACTGGGTTGTTAACCTTTCGAGTACTTGCTGGCCCGGGTTCCGTGAAGCCGCCGGCCAACGTCGCGCCGCCGGTCATTAGGGCGCCGGGACTCTTTGTCTGCCAAGCCTCGAGGAAACTCTCGACCCGGTCAGCCAACCTCATCTCGCCTAGTTGTGCTCGTATCTCTTCGGCGTCGCGGCCACTGCTCGGCCTCATATGTGAGGAGGTACAGCTCCACGTGGCCACGCAGAGGCGGCTCATCGCAATTCTCATGCGCCCAATGACCCTGGTCATCTCGGATCCCACTAACTAGGACTGGAAACCCGCACTCATCGCACGGAAGACCGTCGTACGCTCCGGGCCGGCCAACGAAATGAGGATCGTACTTGCGCACGAAACGATTCCGCTCCCGCCGCCGTACCACGTCACCCCACCGCCTTTCAGCGCGTAGTTCGCCCGGCCCTGGCGAGTGCCGTCAGCCGAACAAGCATGGCGCGCTCAACAGAGCGGTCGTCGGACATCACGGCAGGGAAGGCCCTCTCTCTCAGCTTGGGGGGCAGGAGCCGACATCAACAGACGTCCGCGGCCGTCTTGTCCGCTCCAGCATGGCCTTCGAGGGCGCCAGGCCCCTGGCTCATCGCATTAGTGCGCGTCCCCCGCGGCTGAATCGCATGCGCAACATCGCCGCGAGTGCGTCAGTGTCTCTTCAAAACTAATGTCGGCCCTTGCCTGGGCCACAGACTTCGGCTCGGTGTAGCCGTGAGCTCCCAGATGGTTGCTTAAAGCGACGTAGAGCGCGTCACCGTCATGTGGCCAAAAATCAACCAGGCGACGACTCCGGCTTGGACCACTGGATCAAGGAGACTCATCGACCGTAATTGCCATCGACCGGACCCCGCGACCCAGCTCGTCATCCTGCTGATGGGTCGTGTCGTCGACAACCTCAGGGACCGGGTCGCGGTACTGGACCGGTGTCAGTTTGGAGTTCGCACGTAGCTCGTCAGCGGCGGCCCAGAGCGTGGATCGGACCTTGGCGAGGTCGGTGGCTTTCACGTCGAAAGGTTCACTGCGGGAGCGGACGGCACAGGCCGTGTTGGACGAACTGAGCGCCGCCTTCGAGCCCAGCGAGCCGCTCGCTCCAGGTCGTGACCCGGTGCTCCCGGCGTCGTTTGCGTGGAGGTCGACTGCGCCGAGGAATTGCTGAGGTGAGGTTACGCAGCACTACGACCCGGTGTGGCTTCCCCCACCAGTCCCCCACAGCAACCAAGGGGCCCAATCAGGGCCCTCCAGGAAACGCCAGAAACCGACGGCTGACCTGCGGTTTCAGTGAGTGGAGCCTACGGGACTCGAACCCGCTAACCCCCTGCTTGCAAAGCAGGTGCGCTACCAATTGCGCCAAGGCCCCCGGTGGAGACGGGGAGCGGACTACTGGCCGTTGGAGGAGACGTTGTCGGTCGCCTCGGCCCAGAGGGCCTGCTCGTGCTTGCCCTCGTCCATCTTCCGCTTGGCGTAGACGGCGCCGGCGGCGGCGAGCAGGAGCAGCAGGATCTTCTTCATCGTGGTCTCCGATCGCTGACGACGTGGTGCGAGGACATGGGACTGGGTGGGCCTAACAGGACTTGAACCTGTGACCTCTTCCTTATCAGGGAAGCGCTCTAACCGTCTGAGCTATAGGCCCGGAACCGGCGCGACCGCTCCCTCCTGATGGGGCACGGGAGGAGCGGCGACCGAGGCGAAACATTACCGGACGCCGTGAGGCGTCCCGAAATCAGGACGCGATCAGTGCTCGTCCTCGACCAGCGTGATGTCGATGCCGCCGAGCAGGGCGGCCGCCATGTTGTAGAGGAACGCCGAGAGCGTGGCGATCGCGGTCAGCAGCACCACGTCGATCACCGCCACGAGCATCGTGAAGCCGATGACCCGGTCGGTGCCGAGGTAGTTCTGGATCGTGAACGGCGTGCTGGCCTGCTCGCCGACGATGTCGCGGACGGTGGTGTTGATGGAGTCCCACACGCCGGCGGCGCCGAGCACCGACCACACCATCAGCACCGAGACGATGGTGACGACGCCGAGGGCGATCGACAGCAGGAACGCGGTCTTCATCACCGACCACGGGTCGATGCGCGTGAGTCGCAGGCGGGCGCGACGCGGCGGGCGCTTGGGACGCGACGCGCGGGCGGGCCGCTTCTTGGCCGGGGCCGGTGCGGGCTGCGGCGGGGCCTGGTCGGCGGCCGGGGGCGGCAGCACGGGACGGTCCTCGCCGGTCGGGGCGGTGGGAGCCGGCGCGGTCGGAGCGGCGGTCGACGCTTGGACGGCGGGCCGTACCGACGTCGAGTCGAGACGCTCCGCCGGCCGCTCGGCCTGACGCACCGTGCTGACCTTCTGCTGGAGCCGCTCGGCGAGGCTCGGGCGAGCCGGTTCGGAGGTCTGGGGCCGGTACTCCGGCCGGTCGCTCTCCGGGGCCGCGGGCATCGGCGGGAGGGTCGGCGCGGTGGTGCTGGACGCGTCCAGCCCGTTCAGCCGCGGGTGCGTCTGCTCGGTCGGTCGCTCCGTCATCAGGCCTCACTCTCGGGTGGGGAATCGGCCGGGTGACCATTGCGGTCTCATCGATTGTTGCACTGGAGGCCGCATCCGGCGATTCCGCGTCCGACGCGCCGGTGCCCTCGGCGTCGGTCGCGGAGTCGTCCGTGGTAGTGGGCTCGCCGTCCTCGTCCACCGCCTCGTCGGTCTCCGGCGCCTCGACCGAACGGGCGACGACCGCCACCGCGTCCCCGCCCTTGGGGGTCACGAACTTCACGCCCATCGTGGAACGCCCGGTCGCCCGGAAGTCGTCGTTGATGGGGCTGCGCACGACCTGACCACCCTGGGTGATCGAGAGCACCTCGTCGCCGTCGACGACGATGAAGGCGCCCACCAGGTTGCCGCGCTCCTCGTTGGCCAGCGACATCGTCTTGATCCCGAGACCGCCGCGGGACTGCAGGCGGTAGTCGGTGATCCGCGACCGCTTGGCGAAGCCGCCGTCGGTGATGGTGAACACGTACTGCGGCTTGGCGGCGGCCAGCTCCTCGGCCTTCACCTGGTCGGCCCGGATGACCGACATCGACAGCACCGAGTCACCGGCGCGGAACTTCATGCCGGCGACGCCGGACGTCGCGCGGCCCATCGGCCGCAGCTGGGTGTCGTCGGCGCGGAACCGGATGGCCTGACCCTTGCGGGAGACCAACAGGATGTCGTCGTCGGGCTCGACCAGCTCGGCGCCGATCAGCTCGTCGTCGTCCTCGCGGAAGTTGATGGCGATGACGCCGGCCTGACGCGGGCTGTTGTAGTCGCCGAGGCGGGTCTTCTTGACCAGGCCCTGGCGGGTGGCGAGCACGAGGTACGGGGCCTGCTCGTAGTCGCGGATCGCCAGCACCTGCGCGATGTTCTCGTCGGGCTGGAACGACAGGAGGCCGGCCACGTGGCCGCCCTTGGCGTCGCGCTGGGCCTCGGGCAGGTTGTAGGCCTTGGTGCGGTAGACCCGCCCGGCCGTGGTGAAGAACAGCAGCCAGTGGTGGTTGGTCGTCGCGATGAAGTGCTCGACGACGTCGTCGCCGCGCAGGCTCGCGCCGCGCACGCCCTTGCCGCCGCGCTTCTGGGAGCGGTACTGGTCGGAGCGGGTGCGCTTGGCGTAGCCGCCGCGGGTGATCGAGACGACGAGCTCCTCGTCGGGGATCAGGTCCTCCATCGACAGGTCGCCGTCGGCCGCGATGATCTGGCTGCGGCGGTCGTCGCCGTACTTCTGCACGATCTCGGCCAGCTCGTCGATGACGATCTGCCGCTGACGGGCGGCGTCGGCCAGGATGTCCTCGAGGTCGGCGATGATGATCTCGAGCTCGGCGAGCCGGTCGATGATCTTCTGCCGCTCGAGGGCGGCCAGCCGGCGCAGCTGCATGTCGAGGACGTGCTGCGCCTGGAGCTCGTCGATCTCGAGCAGCGCCATCAGTCCGGCGCGGGCCTCGTCGACGTCGGGGCTGCGCCGGATCAGCGCGATGACCTCGTCGAGGGCGTCGAGCGCCTTGACCAGGCCGCGCTGCATGTGCGCGTCCTCCTCGGCCTTGCGCAGGCGGTAGCGGGTCCGCCGCTGGATGATCTCGATCTGGTGGGTCACCCAGTAGGAGATGAACTGGTCGATGGTGAGCGTGCGCGGCACCCCGTCGACGAGCGCCAGCATGTTGGCCGAGAAGTTGGTCTGCAGCTCGGTGTGCTTGAACAGGTTGTTGAGCACCACCCGCGCGACCGCGTCGCGCTTGAGCACGATGACCAGGCGCTGGCCGGTGCGGTCGGAGGTGTCGTCGCGGACGTCGGCGATGCCCTGGACCCGTCCGAGGTCGGCGAGCTCGGCGATCTTGAGCGCGAGGTTGTCGGGGTTGACCATGTAGGGCAGCTCGGTGATGACCAGGCAGGTCCGGCCCTTGCTGTCCTCGTCGATCTCGATGACGGCCCGCTGGGTGACCGAGCCGCGACCGGTGCGGTAGGCCTGCTCGATGCCCGAGTGGCCCACGATGAGCGCGCCGTTGGGGAAGTCGGGGCCCTTGATCCGCTCGATGAGCGCGTCCTGCAGCTCCTCGCGGGTGGCGTCGGGGTGCTCGAGGGCCCAGCGGGCGCCGTCGGCCACCTCGCGCAGGTTGTGCGGCGGGATGTTGGTCGCCATGCCGACCGCGATGCCGGCCGAGCCGTTGACCAGCAGGTTGGGGAAGCGGGCCGGCAGGATCGTCGGCTCCTGGCTGCGGCCGTCGTAGTTGGGCTGGAAGTCGACGGTCTCCTCGTGGATGTCGCGGACCATCTCCAGCGCCAGCGGGGCCATCCGGCACTCGGTGTAGCGCATCGCGGCCGCGGAGTCGTTGCCCGGCGAGCCGAAGTTGCCCTGGCCGTGGATCAGCGGTGCGCGCATCACCCACGGCTGGGCCAGGCGGACGAGGGTGTCGTAGATCGCGGTGTCGCCGTGGGGGTGGTACTGGCCCATCACGTCACCGACGACGCGTGAGCACTTGGAGAACCCGCGGTCGGGCCGGTAGCCGCCGTCGTACATCGCGTAGAGCACCCGGCGGTGGACCGGCTTCAGCCCGTCGCGGACGTCCGGCAGCGCGCGGCCGACGATGACCGCCATCGCGTAGTCGAGGAAGGCCCGCTGCACGGACGTCTGCAGCTCGACCGGCTCGACCCGGCCACCGGGGGGAGTCGTCGGGGTCTCGGTCACGATCTACCTCTTCTGCCTTGATCTACAGGTATCTACGATTGTTGCTAGACGTCTAGATATCGAGGAAGCGGACGTCCTTGGCGTTGCGCTGGATGAACGAGCGCCGCTGCTCGACGTTCTCGCCCATCAGGATCGAGAAGATCTCGTCGGCCTGGGCGGCGTCCTCGAGCGTGACCTGCAGCATCAGCCGCTGGTCGGGGTCCATGGTGGTCTCCCACAGCTCCTTGGCGTTCATCTCGCCGAGGCCCTTGTAGCGCTGGACCGGGTTCTCCTTCGGCAGCTTCTTGCCCGCCTGCTGCCCGTCGCGCAGCAGGGCGTCGCGCTCGGCGTCGGAGTAGACGAACTCGTGCTCGGCCGGCTTGTTCCAGCGCAGCCGGTAGAGCGGCGGCTGTGCCATGTAGACGTAGCCGCCCTCGATCAGCGGCCGCATGAACCGGAAGAGCAGCGTCAGCAGCAGGGTGTTGATGTGGTGGCCGTCGACGTCGGCGTCGGCCATCAGCACGACCTTGTGGTAGCGCAGCTTGGCGATGTCGAACTCTTCGTGGATGCCGGTGCCGAGCGCGGAGATGATCGACTGCACCTCGGCGTTGCCCAGCACCTTGTCGATGCGGGCCTTCTCGACGTTGAGGATCTTGCCGCGGATCGGGAGGATCGCCTGGATGCGCGGGTCGCGCCCCTGGCGGGCCGAGCCGCCGGCCGAGTCGCCCTCGACGATGAAGACCTCGCACTCCTCGGGGTTCGTCGACTGGCAGTCCGACAGCTTGCCGGGCAGCCCGCCGCCGCCGAGCAGGCCCTTGCGGGACCGGGCCAGGTTGCGGGCGTTGCGCGCGGCGATCCGGGCGGAGGCCGCGGCCTGGGACTTGCGGACGATGTCGCGGCCCTCGGCGGGGTTCTGCTCGAGCCAGGCGCCGAGCTGGTCGTTGACCGTGCGCTGCACGAAGCCCTTGGCCTCGGTGTTGCCGAGCTTGGTCTTGGTCTGGCCCTCGAACTGCGGCTCGCCCATCTTGATCGAGACGATCGCCGTCAGACCCTCGCGGATGTCGTCGCCGGAGACGCGGTCCTCCCGCTTCTTGATGAGGTTCTGGGCCTCGCCGAAGCTGTTGATCTGACCGGTCAGGGCCGCGCGGAAGCCCTCCTCGTGCGTGCCGCCCTCGTGGGTGTTGATGGTGTTCGCGAAGGTGTGCACGGACTCGGTGTAGGAGGTGTTCCACTGCATGGCCACCTCGAGGCTCATGTGCTGGCCGGACCCCTCGGGCGCATCGGCCTCGAACGAGATGATCGTCGGGTTGGCCGCCGTCTTGCTGCGGTTGAGGTGGGCGACGTAGTCGACCAGGCCGAGGTCGTACTTGAAGACGCGCTCGAGGCCGCCCCCGTCGGCACGCTTGATGTCGGCCGGCCCGGACTCGTCGACCTCGGCGGCCACGGTGTCGTCCTCGACCGCGTCGACCAGGTCGCCGGCCGTGGGCCGCTCGTCGCGGACGACGATCTCGAGCCCCTTGTTCAAGAACGCGTACTCGCGCATCCGGTTGGTCAGGGTCTCGAGGTTGTACGTGGTGGTCTCGAAGATCTCCTCGGAGGCCCACCAGGTCACGGTCGTGCCCGTGCCCTCGCCGTCCTCGAGCGGGCGGACCTGCTCGAGCGGCGCATCGGGCACGCCGAGCTGGAAGGTCTGCCGCCACAGGTGGCCGCGGTTCTTGACCTCGACCACCAGCACCGTCGACAGGGCGTTCACCACGGAGACGCCGACGCCGTGCAGGCCGCCGGACACCTTGTAGCCGCCGCCGCCGAACTTGCCGCCGGCGTGCAGCAGCGTCAGCGCCATCGTCACCGCGGGGAGCTCCTGCCCGGGGGCGGTGTCGGTCGGGATGCCGCGGCCGTTGTCGATGACCTGGACGCCGCCGTCCGCCCGCAGCGTGAGCACGATGCGGTCGCAGTAGCCGGCAAGCGCCTCGTCGACGGCGTTGTCGACGATCTCGGTGATCAGGTGGTGCAGGCCGCGCTCACCGGTCGAGCCGATGTACATGCCGGGCCGCTTGCGGACGGCCTCGAGGCCCTCGAGCACCGTGATCGCCGAGGCGTCGTAGTCCCCGTTGACGTCGGCAGGGATGACGTCCTGGTCGGCGAGGACCGGGGCCGGGATGTCGGGAGCCCATTCACTGTCGCGGACGTCTCCGGCTGTGGGTTCCTCGCTCACGCGCACCTACTTCGTCTCGACCTCTGCACACGGTTCGGGTCGCGGCTGGTGAGCTCGCGACCCGATGTCCATGATAGCCCGTCAGGGCCCGTATCCCACGCCACCATCCCCAGGGGCGGGGGGACCGGGGCGACAAATTCCCGCTGAGCGGCTCAAAAACGGCTCTGCAGTGGCCTGACAGGGGTGCGGTGGAGTCCCTATACGTCCGCGACCCCCTCAGATCGGCTGTGAGCCGGTCTGGGGGCGGCTACCCGTAGGTGTCGCGAGGCCCACGTCCGTCGCGGACGGACCGGGGTCCCTTCTTCCAGCTCGGCAGGTGCGGTCCGAGCACCTCGATCAGGCTGACGGTGCCGTGCCCGAGGTCCTCGTTGAGGCGCCGGACGACGGCCGGGGCGAGCAGCTTCAGCTGGGTGGCCCACGCCGTGGAGTCGGTGCGGACCACGAGGGTGCCGTCGGCGAACGACTCGGGCGTCGCGTGCTGGGCGACCTCCTCGCCCACCAGCTCGGGCCAACGCGCGAACATGCCGGCGACCCGCAGGTCGACGTCCCACCCGTGGTCGTCGACGAGCCGGCCGA
Organism: uncultured Actinomycetota bacterium; assembly: GCA_963839565.1. Taxonomy (GTDB): domain Bacteria; phylum Actinomycetota; class Actinomycetes; order Propionibacteriales; family Nocardioidaceae; genus Nocardioides. Next base: position 20,679 of record CAWIVR010000021.1, read on the forward strand.
CGGTGACGTCGAGCAGCTGGGGGTCGCGCTCGTCGGGGAACGCGCCGGACCCCTTGGCCGGGCCCGTACGCCGGTCGGCGCCGCGTCGCTTGACCCGCTTCGCCGGGCTCGAGCGGGCGGTGGCCCGGGCGAGGTTCTTGGCCAGGTCGAGGCCGTCGGGCCGGTGCGGCTCCTGCGCAGGCTCGGTCGCGTCGTCGTCAGTCGACACGGGTCACCGCCCCCGCACTCACCCGGAAGCGGGTGCCGGCGAGCTTCTCGGGCACGTCGTCGTCCACCGCGGCGGTCACCAGCACCTGCTCGGCGCCGGCGACCAGCTCGGCCAGCTGGGCGCGGCGCTCGATGTCGAGCTCGGCGAACACGTCGTCGAGGACCAGGATCGGGTCGTCGCCGTCGGCGCGCAGCAGGTCGTAGGACGCCAGCCGGAGCGCGAGCGCGAACGACCAGGACTCGCCGTGGCTGGCGTAGCCGCGGACGGGCAGGCGGGTCCCGTCATCACCAGCGCCGAGGGTGAGGACCAGGTCGTCACGGTGCGGACCGACGAGGGAGACGCCCCGGTCGAGCTCGTCGTTCTGCCGCTCGGCCACGGCCGCGAGCAGCGCCTCGGTCAGCGCGCCCCGGTCGGAGGCGTCCGTCGGGCAGCGCGAACGACGGCTTGTACTCGGCCTCCGCGGCGTCGCGCGAGGCCCCGCGGGCCACGGTGGCGTAGGCGTCGCCGAGGTAGGGGCGCAGGTCGGCGACCAGACGCAGGCGCTCGTCGAGGATCTCGGCGCCGACCCGGGCGAGGTGGGAGTTCCACACGCCCAGCGTGGACAGGGCGCTGTCCTGCGACGTCGAGCCGCGGCGCGCGTGACCCGCGGTCTTCAGCAGCGAGTTGCGCTGGCGCAGGATCCGCTCGTAGTCGGAGCGGACGCCGGCCAGTCGCGGGGTCCGCAGCACCAGCAGGTCGTCGAGGAAGCGGCGCCGCTCGGCCGGGTCCCCCTTGACCAGGGCGAGGTCCTCGGGTGAGAAGACGACGGTGCGCACCAGCCCGACCAGGTCGCGCGTCTTGGGCAGCGGCGACTTGTTGACCCGCGCGCGGTTGGCCCGGCCCGGGTTGATCTCCACCTCGAGCACGGCGGTACGACCGTCGCGCACCACCGCGGCGCGGATCACCGCCTGGTCGGCACCGGCGCGGACCAGCGGCGCGTCGGTGGCCACGCGGTGCGACGACAGCCGGGACAGGTAGTCGATCGCCTCGATGAGGTTGGTCTTGCCCTGGCCGTTGCTGCCGATGAACGCCGTCGCGCCGGGGTCGAGGACGACCTCGACGTCGGCGTACGAGCGGAAGTCGTGCAGGACCAGGTGCGAGACGTACAACGGCCGTCGTCTACTCGGTGGCTGCGTCGCCACCGGGCGGTGGCCCGGCCTTGACCGCGTGGCCGCCGAACTGGTTGCGCATCGCGGCGATCGCCTTCATGGCCGGGCTGTCGTCCTGGCGGGAGACGAACCGCGCGTAGAGCGCGGCGGTGATCGCAGGGGTGGCGACGGCGTTGTCGATGCCGGCCTCGACGGTCCACCGACCCTCGCCGGAGTCCTCGGCGTACCCGCTGATCTTGGAGAGGCCCGGGTCCGCGTCGAGGGCGGCCACCATCAGGTCGAGCAGCCACGAGCGGATGACCGTGCCCTCGCGCCACGAGCGGAAGACCTCGGTGACGTTGTCGACGACGTCGACCTTCTCGAGCAGCTCCCAGCCCTCGGCGTAGCTCTGCATGATGGCGTACTCGATGCCGTTGTGGACCATCTTCGAGAAGTGCCCGGCGCCGACCTTGCCGGCGTGCACGGACCCGAACTCGCCCTCGGGCTTGAGGGCGTCGAAGGCCTCCTGGACCTTCGCGATGTCGTCGGCCTCGCCGCCGTACATGAGGGCGTAGCCGTTCTGGAGACCCCAGACACCACCGGAGACGCCGCAGTCCACGAACCCGATGCCCTTCGCGGCGAGCATCTCGCCGTGGGCGATGTCGTCGGTCCAGCGGGAGTTGCCGCCGTCGACCACCAGGTCACCCTCGCCGAGCAGGTCACCCAGCTCGGTGATGACGTCGTGCGTCGGCCCGCCGGCCGGCACCATCACCCAGACGACCTTGGGCGACGGCAGCGCCTCCACCAGCTCGGCCAGGCTCTTCACGTCGGAGATGTCGAGGTCGTGGTCGAGACCGACGACGGTGTGGCCGGCGTTGCGGAGACGGGTCCGCATGTTGCCGCCCATCTTGCCGAGGCCGACGAGTCCGAGTTCCATGCGGATCCTCCGATGTGGTGGGCGGTTCAGGCGTTCAGGAGAGCAGGCGGCGCGGCATGAGCAGGTAGCGGAACGCAGGGTCGCTGGACCCATCACTGGCGTCCTCGCCGATCGAACCACTGATCACGACGGGTTTGGAAGCCTGCGTGAAGGACAGCTCCACCACGGCCTCGTCGATGGCGGTCAGGCCGTCGAGGAGGAACTGCGGGTTGAAGCCCGTGGTCAGGTCATCGCCCTCGATGGTGGCCTCGATCGACTCGGAGGCCTGCGCCTCGTCGCCGGAGCCGGCGTCGAGGGTCAGCACCCCGTCGGAGAAGGCGAGCTGCACCGCGGTGTTGCGCTCGGCGACGAGCGCCACGCGCTTGACCGACTCGATCAGGGCGAGCTTGTCGACCAGGGCCTTGGTCAGGTGCTCGGCCGGGAACAGGCTGCGGACCTTGGGGAACTCGCCGTCGAGCAGGCGGGTCGTCGTCCGTCGGGTGCCGCCGGCCGCGGAGCCCTCGAAGCCGATGATCCCCTCGCCCGAGCCCGTCGCCGACAGCGCGATGGTGACCTCGGGGCCGGCGGTCAGCGACTTCGCCGTGTCGCCGAGCACCTTGGCCGGGACCAGGGCGGCCAGCGAGGCGTCCGGGCTGTTGGGGTTCCAGGTCAGCTCGCGGTGCGAGAGCCGGAACCGGTCGGTGGCGAGCAGGGCGATCGTGGAGCCGGAGATCTCGAGCCGGACACCGGTCAGCACGGGCAGCATGTCGTCGCGGCCGGCGGCCGTGACGGCCTGCGCGACCGCGTGCGCGAACTGGTCGCTGGGGACCGTGCCGCTCGCGGCCGGCATGTCGGGCAGCGACGGGTAGTCCTCGACCGGCATCGTCTGCAGGCTGAAGCGCGCGGACCCACAGGTCAGCGAGACCCGGGAGCCGTCGAGCGCCAGGTCGACCGGCTTGGCCGGCAGGCTGCGACAGATGTCGGCCAGGAGGCGACCGCTGACCAGGGCCCGGCCCTCGTCGGCGACCTCGGCGGTCAGGGTGGCGCGGGCGGACGTCTCGTAGTCGAACGTCGAGAGCACCAGGCCCTCGTCGCTCGCGTCGATGAGCAGGCCGGAGAGGACGGGAGCACTGGGGCGGACGGGCAGGCTGCGCGCCGCCCAGGCGACGGCGTCGGCGAACGCGTCGCGATCCACGCGGAACTTCACACGAGATCCTTCGAGGTCAGGGTGGGGAAGGCAGTCCTGGAGGGCAGTACAACGGTTGGGGCATCCTGTCATGCGGCGCCGACGGTGGGGAGGGCTGCCCGGCATCCGAGGGCGCCGGCGACGAGTTCATCCCCAGGTCGGGCCCGGATCGACGTTCACCGGGAATGACAGATGTATGGAGGTTGTGAGGAGTAGTAGCAGCGGTGGAAAGTGTGGAGAAGTGCTGTCGTCGCAGGTCAGGGCCGGGATTTCCGTCCCCAGGGGGTGTGGAGGGGATGGTGCACGACCGGCGGGTGGCGGTGCAGTTCCCCGGTTCGCGTCGCCGGCGTCCCCAGCTGTCCACAACGGCTGTGGAGGAATGGCGGCGAGTCGCACAGGCCGGCCCACATCTTCCGCCGTTGTAGTTCCCGTCCGGCTCAGTTCTGGCGGGCGTGCATCTTGATGCGGTTGGTCAGCTCGGAGACCTGGTTGAACACCGCGCGACGCTCGGCGAGGAGCTGGTTGATCTTGCGGTCGGCGTACATCACCGTCGTGTGGTCGCGGTTGCCGAACTGGGCGCCGATCTTGGGCAGCGACAGGTCGGTCAGCTCGCGGCACAGGTACATCCCGATCTGACGGGCCATCACCAGGTGCCGGCCGCGGCTCGGTCCGGTGATGTCCTCGATCGGCAGGCCGAAGTACGCCGAGGTCTGGGCGATGATCAGCGACGCGGTGATCTCGGGCTCGCCGCCCTCGGGGATCAGGTCCTTGAGGACGATCTCGGCCAGGGTCATGTCGACCTCCTGGCGGTTGAGGTTCGCGAACGCCGTGACCCGGATCAGCGCACCCTCGAGCTCGCGGATGTTGGTCTGGATCTTGGAGGCGATGAACTCCAGCACGTCCGGCGGGGCGGTGAGCCGGTCCATCGCGGCCTTCTTGCGCAGGATCGCGATCCGGGTCTCGAGGTCGGGCGGCTGGACGTCGGTGATCAGGCCCCACTCGAACCGGTTGCGCAGCCGGTCCTCGAGCGCCTCGAGCCGCTTGGGGGCGCGGTCGGAGGTCAGCACGATCTGCTTGTTGGCGTTGTGGAGCGTGTTGAACGTGTGGAAGAACTCCTCCTGGGTCTGGGTCTTGCCCTCCAGGAACTGGATGTCGTCGATCAGCAGCACGTCGACGTCGCGGTACTTCCGCTTGAACCGGTCCTGCCGGTCGTCGCGGATCGCGTTGATGAACTCGTTGGTGAACTCCTCGCTCGACACGTAGCGCACCTTGGCGCCGTTGTAGAGGCTGCGGACGTAGTGCCCGATCGCGTGCAGGAGGTGGGTCTTGCCCAGGCCGGAGTCGCCGTAGACGAGCAGCGGGTTGTACGCGCGGCCCGGCGCCTCGGCGACCGCCACCGCCGCGGCGTGCGGGAACCGGTTGGACGAGCCGATCACGAAGGTCTCGAACGTGTACTTGGGGTTGAGCCGGGTCTCGAGCGCCGACGAGCGCGCCGCCTCGACGCCGTCGTCCCCGCCGTACGCCGGCACCCCCGTCTGTCCATAAGGCGACGAGTCGACCTGTTGATGAGTCGACGTGTCGACATGGTGACTCGGTGGGGTGGCCGGGCGGTCGGACACCAGGGTGGGGTTGACCGTCACGCCGAGCCGGATGTCGCGGCCGAAGACCGCGGACAGGCCCTCCTCGATCTCGGCGCGCAGCCGGCCCTCGAGCTGACCGCGGGTGAACTCGTCGACGACCTCGATGATGGCCTGGTCGCCGTGCAGGGTGACCGGGGCGCTGGCCTGCAGCCAGGCCCGCTGGTTGGGTTGCAGCTGCCCGACCACCGACCACCACGCCTGCTCGAGGTCGGCCTCGTGACTGCCCGATTGCTGGCCAGACTGTTGGCCTGACTGCTGGTTCACCTGCTGGTCATCCACGCGTTCCCCGCCACCCTTCGTCACTGCTCTCGTGGATCGCGTCGTCGCGATCTCGCCCTGCGAACTCCACACCCTTCTCCACAGCCTGTGAAGGAGCGCGACGAGCCGTGGCTCCCCATGGCACGCAGACCGGACCGAGGACCGGTCCCGAGGACATCTGTGCAGGTCAGCGCGGTCGTCGGGAGGGAATGCCCGACACACTGGCGGACGCTGGGAACAGCGCACCCGGGGTGGGATTGGGGGACGGCGGGGAATCTCGTCGGCCCGAACCTAACTCCGTGGAGAGGGCAGCGGCAAGACGTCATCCACAGGTCTGGAGCGGCCGCGTCGGCCCCGTCGAGCCCGCGTGGGGATGGTGGGGCGCGTGGGATCCGCCGAGGAGACGCGGCGGTTTGACCCTGTGGAAGAGCCTCGCGTACCGTTGGCCGGTCACCTGCCGTTGGCGCCGCGTCGAGCCGTGCTCCCGAACCCCGCCCAAGCGGGACCGGGCCAGCTCAGGCTTCGCCCGCCGGGGTGCCGCAGACCATGCCGAAGGCCCCTGAGGGCCTGGACCCACGGAGAAATGCTGTGAGCAAGCGTACCTATCAGCCGAACAACCGCCGCCGTCACAAGGTGCACGGTTTCCGCCTGCGGATGCGTACCCGCGCGGGCCGCGCGATCCTCGCGTCGCGCCGTCGCAAGGGCCGCGACAAGCTCGCCGTCTGAGCTGCGGGCCACGCGTGTTGCCCGCGGCTGCCCGGCTCACCTCGGGTGAGTCGTTCCGCCGCTGCATCCGGGCGGGACACCGGGCGGGGAGCCGCACCCTCGTGCTGCACCTCGCCGAGGGTGGCGACCCCGCGTCCGGCCCGACGCCGCCGCAGGTGGGCTTCGTGGTCTCCCGCGCGAGTGGGCAACGCGGTCGTCCGCAACCGGGTCCGCCGGCGCCTGCGCCACCTGGTCCGGGACCGGCTCCCCGAGCTGTCCGTGCTGACCCCCGGTGCCGTGCTCGTGGTCCGGGCCCTGCCCGCCGCGGCCGGCGCGACGTACGACGAACTCCGCGGCGACCTCGCTCGTTGTCTGGAGCGGGTGCTGCCCCGGGTGCAGTCCCCGGTTCAGTCGCAGCCGGCAGCCCACGACGGGGGAGCCATGGTGTCAGGATGAAGTACGTCCTCATCGCCCTGCTGCGCGGCTACCGCGCGGTGATCAGCCCGCTCTACGGCCAGGTGTGCCGCTACCACCCCTCCTGCTCGGCGTACGCGCTGGAGGCGGTGCAGGTGCACGGCAGCCTCCGGGGCAGCTGGCTGGCCGTGCGTCGGCTGGGGCGGTGCCACCCGTGGGCCGCCGGCGGCTACGACCCCGTGCCACCCCGCACTCCCGCGGCCCCCCGCTCTGACCACCGCACGACGACCCCGGCTTAGGAGCCTCACCCGTGCTGAATTTCCTCGGCGACATCGGCCACCTGATCATGACGCCGCTGTACTACGCGGTGTCGGCGATCATGGTCGCCTGGCACTGGCTCTTCACCGAGCTCGGGCTCGATCCCGACGCGGGTGGCACCTGGGCACTGTCGATCATCGGTCTCACGCTGGTGGTCCGAGCGATGCTGATCCCGTTGTTCGTCAAGCAGATCAAGTCCAGCCGCAACATGCAGCTGATCCAGCCCAAGGTCAAGGAGCTGCAGAAGAAGTACGGCCACGACCGCGAGCGGCTCGCCGCGGAGACGATGGCGCTGTACAAGGAGACGGGGACCAACCCGTTCGCCTCCTGCCTGCCGATCCTGGTGCAGATGCCGATCTTCCTGGCGCTGTTCCGGATGCTCGACCAGGCGGCCAAGCACGGCAAGGCCCACGGATTCCTCAACGAGGACCTCGCCGAGTCCTTCGGCAACAGCAAGCTGTTCGGCACGATCCCCATCAAGGACACGTTCCTGAACAACGGCGGCAACGTCGGTGTGATGGTCATGGCGGCGATCCTGGTCGTGGCGATGACGGCCACCACGTTCCTGACCCAGCGCCAGCTGATGAGCAAGAACATGCCGGCCGACGCGCTGACCGGCCCCTACGCCCAGCAGCAGAAGCTGCTGCTCTACGTCCTGCCCGTCGTCTTCGCGGTCGGCGGCATCGCCTTCCCGATCGGCGTGCTCCTCTACTGGACGACCTCCAACCTGTGGACGATGGGCCAGCAGTTCTACGTGATCCGCAACAACCCCGCCCCCGGGACGCCGGCGTTCGCCGCCAAGCAGAAGCGCGACGAGGCCAAGGGGAACAAGCACGGATCGGAGCCCGCGGGCACCGACACGGTGGTCGAGCAGGCGCCCGAGCCACCGCGCGCCGCCCCCCGCCAGCAGCCCAAGAAGCAGACCCGCCAGCAACGCAAGAAGGGCGGGCCCCAGCCGGGCACCCCCAAGAGCCAGGGAGACACCGCATGAAAACCCCATCCGAATGCTCGCTTCGCTCCGCTTCGAACGGGGGCCCCAAAAGATGAGTGACCAGACCCAGACGGACACGCCGCTGCACGACGAGATCGCTGCCGAGCAGCTCGGCGCCGACGAGATGTCGGCAGACGTTGGTCCCGACAGCACGGAGGGGGCCGAGGACGGCTCGGGTGGCGTGGACGGTGCCGAGGAGGCCCGCCTTCAGGCGCTGGAGCGCGAGGGCGACGTGGCGGCCGACTACCTCGAGGAGCTCCTCGACATCGCCGACCTCGACGGCGACCTGGACATGGACGTCGACGGCGACCGGGCGGCCGTCTCGATCGTGGGCGCCGACCTCAGCCAGCTGGTGGGGCAGCGTGGCGAGGTCCTCGACGCGCTGCAGGAGCTGACCCGCCTGGCCGTCTACCGCGAGACCGGTGAGCGGTCCCGGCTGATGCTGGACGTCTCCGGCTACCGCGCCGACCAGCGCGCCCGGCTGGTGGCGCTGGCGCAGGAGTCGGTGGCCCGGGTGCAGGACAGCGGCGAGCGCGTCGCCCTGGACCCGATGTCGCCCTTCGAGCGCAAGGTGGTCCACGACGCGGTGGCCGCGGCCGGCCTGACGTCGGAGTCCGAGGGCGTGGAGCCCCGGCGCTTCGTGGTGATCCTGCCCAGTGAATGACCAGTGAGTCATTGGTGAGCGATGTTTCACGTGAAACACCCGCCGTGCCCGTCGAGGCGCGGCGGGTGTTCGCTGTCGGCCGGCTGCCGCTCGCCGAGCGGTACGCCGAGCTGCTCGCGACCGAGGGCGTGGTCCGGGGCCTGATCGGGCCCCGCGAGGCTCCCCGGCTGTGGGAGCGGCACCTCCTCAACTGCGCGGTGCTGGCCGACCTGGTGCCCGAGTCGGCGAGCGTGGCCGACGTCGGCTCCGGAGCGGGCCTGCCGGGCGTGGTGCTGGCCATCGCCAGGCCGGACCTGCGGGTGACGTTGGTCGAGCCGTTGCTGCGCCGCACCCGCTTCCTCGACGAGGTGGTCGAGGAGCTCGGTCTCCAGGCCCAGGTCGAGGTGGTCCGCGGCCGAGCCGAGGAGCTGGCCGGGACTCGCACGTTCGACGTGGTGACGGCGCGCGCCGTGGCGCCCCTGGAGCGGCTGGCCCGCTGGTGCCTGCCTTTGGTGGACCCGAGCGGGGAGCTCGTCGCCATGAAGGGAGCCTCGGCGCGGGCCGAGGTCGAGGCGGCGAGACCCGCGCTGACGGCGCTGGGGTGTGCGGATCCGGTGGTGGTCGAGCTCGGGGTCGAGGTGCTGGCGGAGCCCACCTGGGCGGTCCGCCTCACCCGGCCGGAATCCGGGCCGGTAGGTTGGCGCGGTCGTCCCGGCAGGGGCGACGGCAAGGCGAGAGATCGGCGGAGGGCGCAGTGAGCGACGGCACCAAAGCGTCCGGGGGACTGGGGTGGCCAGACGCTCCGTCGGACCCCAGGGAGTTTTCCACCGGTCTGGGGTGGCCCGGCGAGCGTGTTCCTCCACAGGGGGAACCCAGTTCTCCACAGGCACCCGAGGCGGCCGAACCGCCGACCGACGAGCCTGTTTCACGTGAAACATCGGCCCTGGCCGGCGGTCGGGTCCGGACCGCGGCGGACCTCAGCGAGCTCGCGGTGACGGTCCACGACGAGACCACCCCGCTCGCGCGGGCCGCCGAGCACTCCGTGCTGGCGCGGATGGGGGCCCGCGCGCGGGTCGCGATGCCGCGTCCCGGGAGCACGCGGGTGATGGTGGTGGCGAACCAGAAGGGCGGGGTCGGCAAGACCACCTCGACCGTGAACGTCGCCGCCGCGCTCGCCCAGCTCGGGCAGCGGGTCCTCGTCGTCGACCTCGACCCGCAGGGCAACGCGTCGACCGCCCTGGGGGCCCCGCACCACCGCGGCGTCGCGTCGACGTACGACGCCCTGGTCGACGGGACCCCGCTCGCCGAGGTCGCCACGCCCGCCGCCGACCTGGAGAACCTGTGGGTCGTGCCGGCGACGATCGACCTGGCCGGCGCGGAGATCGAGCTGGTCAGCGTGGTGGCCCGCGAGAACCGGCTGGCCCGGGCGCTCGCGTCCCACCCCGGCATCGGCTCCGCCGACGTGGCCGGCGAGGAGCGGTTCGACTACGTCCTCATCGACTGCCCGCCGTCGCTCGGGCTACTGACCCTGAACGCCCTGGTGGCCGGGGCCGAGGTGATGATCCCGATCCAGGCGGAGTACTACGCGCTCGAGGGCCTCGGGCAGCTGCTGGAGACCATCGAGATGGTCAAGGCCCACCTCAACCCGCGGCTCACCGTCTCCTCCATCCTGATCACCATGTACGACGCCCGCACCCGGCTCGCGGCCGGCGTGGCCGACGAGGTGCGCGAGCACTTCGCCGACCAGGTGCTCAAGACGACCATCCCGCGCTCCGTCCGCGTGTCGGAGGCCCCGTCGTACGGGCAGACGGTGATGACCTACGACCCGGCGTCGCCCGGCGCGCTGTCCTATCTCGAGGCCGCGCGCGAGGTGGCCCAGCAGGTGACCAGCCGCCAGACCGGGGCGACCGCATGAGCCGCGAGCGCCCGACCGTCCGCCGGGGCCTGGGCCGGGGCCTGGGTTCGCTGATCCCGACCGCTCCGGCCGACGAGACGCCTACCGAGACGCACTCCGCGCCCGGTGCGGAGGAGTCCGGCCCCGACCTGGTCGTGCCCGAGGGCAGCTGGTTCGCGGAGCTGCCGGCCGGTCAGATCGTGCCGAACCGCGTGCAGCCGCGCCAGGTGTTCGACGAGGACGCGATGGCCGAGCTCGTGCACTCGATCCGCGAGGTGGGCCTGCTCCAGCCGATCGTCGTCCGGCCGGTGCCGGGGGCGGAGACGCCGAGCTACGAGCTGGTCATGGGCGAGCGCCGGTGGCGGGCCGCCCAGCAGGCCGGGCTCGAGACGATCCCGGCGATCGTCCGGGCGACCGACGACACCGACATGCTCCGCGACGCGCTGCTGGAGAACCTGCACCGCTCGCAGCTCAACCCGCTCGAGGAGGCGGCCGCCTACCAGCAGCTGCTCGAGGACTTCGGCTGCACCCACGACGAGCTGGCCCAGCGCATCGGCCGGTCCCGGCCGCAGATCTCCAACACCATCCGCCTGCTCAAGCTCTCGCCGGCCGTCCAGCGCCGGGTGGCCGCCGGGGTGCTCAGCGCCGGGCACGCACGGTCCCTGCTGGGGGTCGAGAACGCCGAGCAGCAGGACCGCCTCGCCTCCCGCGTGGTGGCCGAGGGCATCAGCGTCCGGGGGCTCGAGGAGATCGTCGCGACGGGTGGCGGCGACGCGTTGGCGACGCCGGCCGTGCGGCGCAACAAGCCGGTCGCGCCCGGGCTGACCGACCTCGCCGACCGGCTCTCCGACCGCCTGGAGACCCGGGTCAAGGTGGAGCTCGGCCGGCACAAGGGCAAGATCACCGTGGAGTTCGCGTCGCTCGACGACCTGCGCCGGATCGTGGACATCATGGATCCCCGCAACCGGAGCGACCGGCCGATCTAGCCCTGACCTGGGCAGACACCGCTATGTCGACAAAGCAACAAAGAGACATGTCGATCTAGCGATAGATCACTTCATCGACGTGTCGGTCGTTCCCGCACGCCGCCGCGCCCGGTAGGCGCGGGTCTTGAGCTTGTTGCCGCAGCCGTACTCGCAGTAGTGCCGCGAGCGGTTCTTGGAGTGGTCGTAGTAGGCCCACTCACACTCGTCGAACGCGCAGATCTTGAGGCGCCACCAGACCTCGGACGCGCGGGCCTCCAGGGCGGCCAGGCCGACCCGGGCGAGGGCCCCGGCGACGCCGTCCTCGGCCGGTGCGGCGACCACGCCGTCGGCGGTCCAGCGGAGCCGGACCGGCAGGTGCTCCAGCACGTCGTCGAGGGCCACGACGGACGCCGGCCCGTCGGCATGGTTGAGCTCGAGGGCCTGGTGCAGGCCGGAGCGCAGGGCCACGGCTCGCGCCAGCTGCGCCTCGTCGGCGCGCCCGGCGTCGAGCAGGTCCTGGCTCATCAGGAAGCCGGTCAGCCCCGCCGGCGTCGCCAGCTCGTCGGTGCCGAGCTCGTGGTCGAGGGTGTTGACGAAGTCGCGGACCAGCGCCGCCGGGCGCGGGACGGCAGCCGGTATCAGGTCGGGGCTCACGACACTCCTCTCCGAGCGACACCAGTGTAACCGCATTGGTGGTTGCAACCCAGGCAACACCACTGTAACGTGATTGCCGGTGTCAGGAGGCCACCATGAGCCACTACGGGTACGTGAGCGAGCAGCTGCTGGCCGGCGAGCTGTTTCCGACCAGGAGTCGCGATCGACGACGACGGGGCTGGCTCCCGAGGCGACGCGAGCCGCGAGCAACCACGGGCTTCGACGTCGACCGGATGCGCAGCCACTTCGACTTCCCGGCCACCGGCCGGGTGGTCACCAACAACGCGGCCACGACGCAGACCCCGCGCGAGCTGGTGGACCTCTACCGGCGGCTCTCCCCGTGGTACGAGAGCGTCCATCGTGGCCAGTCGGCCGCCTCGCAGCAGATGACGGCCCGGTTCGAGGAGTCCTTCGACACCATCGCCACCTGGATCAACGCGCCGGGCCCGCGCACGATCGCGACCTACCGGAACACCACCGAGGCCATCAACGCGGTCATGTACTCGCTCCTCACGGAGTTCCGCGACGGCGACAACGTGGTCACCACGCTGATGGAGCACAACTCCAACTTCGTGCCGTGGTACGCCCTGTGCCACGACGTGCTGCCGCGGTTCGGCCGGAGCGTGGAGTGCCGCGTGGTCCGCTTCGACCCCGAGACGGGCGAGCTGGACCTCGCCCACCTGGCCGAGCTGGTCGACGAGCGCACCAAGATCGTGTGCGTCAGCGGGGCGTCCAACTTCCTGGGGACCAGACCCCCGATGGGCCGCATCCGCGAGATCGCGGACGCCGGCGGCTACCTGCAGCCCACGGGACAGAGCGGGTCGCTCCTCCTCGTCGACGCCGCCCAGCTCGCACCGAGCACCGTCATCGACGTCGCGGCCACGCGGGTGGACTACCTGGCGTTCTCCTTCCACAAGGTGCTGGCGCCGTTCGGGGTCGGCGTCCTCTACGCCCGCGAGCCGCTGCTGGAGCGCTCGCTCCCGTTCCTGTACGGCGGCGACATGGTCGCCGAGGGCGGGGTGACCCAGGGGCACGTGGACTACGGCCCGCTGCCCTGGAAGTTCTCGGCCGGGACGCCCAACGTCCTCGGGGTGGTCGCGAGCGCGCAGGCGCTGCGGCTGCTGGTCGACCTCGCGCTCGACGACGGGACGCAACGGCGGTTCGAGGGGGAGGCGCCGCTGGACAGGAGGGACGTGGAGGCGGCGATGGGTCTGGTCCACGACCACGTGCACGCCCTCACCGACCGGGCGCTGGCGCGGGCCGAGGAGATCCCGGGCCTGCGGGTCTACGGGCCGCCCCGAGGCGTGCCACGCTCACCGCTGCTGGCGTTCACCGTCACGGGCACCGATCCCCGAGGGCTGGCGTCCGCCCTGGACCGGCGCGGCATCGAGGCGCGGGCCGGCTGCCACTGCGCCAGCCTCGCCCACCGTCACCTCGGCCTGGAGCGGCCGGGCACCTGTCGCCTGAGCTTCGCGGCGTACACGAGCGAGCGTGACGTCGATCGCGCCATGACCGCGCTCGCGGACGTGGTCCGCAGCGGCTAGGCCCCTTCTCGCTCGGCCTTGCGGGCGGCCCGGGCGGCCTTCTCCTCGACGTCGATCCGCGCCGCTTCCTCGAGCGTCGGGGCGCTGCCGCCGTACGACGCGGGGACCCACCACGCCCCGGGCTCGTGCTGCGGGTAGCTGCGGATCGCGTCGTCGAGCAGGCCGCTCATCGCGGTCCTCAGCGCTGCCGTGTCGGCGACCGCGTCGCCGGTCAGCGGGACGGGTGCGCCGACGGACACCGTGATGGCCGTGCCGCGGGAGAGGTCCTTGTCGTGGTCCTTGGTCATCAGCCGCTGGGTGCCCCACAGCACGAGGGGCAGGAGGGGGACGTCGGCGGCGGCGGCGATCCGGGCCGCGCCGGTCTTGAGGTCCTTGATCTCCATGGCCCTGGAGATGGTGGCCTCGGGGAAGATGCCGACGACCTCACCGCGGTCGAGGAACTCCTGCGCGACGGCCAGCGAACGCTCGCCGTCGGCGCGGTCCACCTGGATGTGGCGGCAGGCCTTCATGATCGGGCGGGTCAGCCGGTGGTCGAAGAGCTCTCGCTTGGCCATGAACCGTGGCCGGCGGCCCATCTTGTCGATGGGGATCCCGGCGTAGACGAAGTCGACGTAGCCGATGTGGTTGACCGCGACCAGGGCGCCGCCGGTCTGTGGCACGTGCTCGAGGCCGGTGAGGGTGATCTTCTGGCCGAGCACCCGGAAGCCGAGCTTGGCGAGCCGGATGATGGTCGAGTACGTGAGCTCGCTCATGGCGATGGGGTCCGGGCGTCGCGCGCCGACGCGGCCCGGACCAGCGAGGCCAGGACCTCGCCCAGGTCGAGACCGGCGGCCTCGACCGACAGCGGGACCAGCGAGGTCTCGGTGAACCCGGGCGCGACGTTGACCTCGAGGAAGCAGACCGTGCCGTCGTCGCGCACGATCAGGTCGGAGCGCGACAGGTCCCGCAGGCCGAGGGCCTCGTGGGCCGCGACGGCCACGCGCGCGCACTCGGCCAGCACGTCGGCGGGCAGCCCGGCCGGGACCGTGAACTCCGTGGAGCCGGCGGTGTAGCGAGCCGTGTAGTCGTAGATCGGCCCGTCCGGCTTGATCGCCACCGCGGGGAGGGCTCGCGGGCCGGAGCCGTCGTCCACCACGGGCACCGAGACCTCCGTCCCGGCGACGTACGTCTCGATCAGGGCCACGGAGCCGTAGGCGAAGGCGTTGACCATCGCGTCCGGCAGGTCGGCGGCGGACTCGACGAGCGTGCAGCCGAGGGCGGAGCCGCTGCGCGCGGGCTTGACCACGATCGGCAGCCCGAGCCGGGCGATCACCGCGTCCATCACCTGGGCGGCGCCGAGCTCGCGGAACGTCTCGTGCGGCAGGCACACGCCCTGGGGCGTGGTGATGCCGACGCGGGCGACCACGGACTTGGCGACCGGCTTGTCGAACGCGGTGCGGCAGGCGGCCGGCCCGGAGCCGACGTACGGGACCCCCAGCAGGTCGAGCACCTCGCGGATGGCACCGTCCTCGCCGCTCTCGCCGTGCAGCATCGGGACCACGCACGTGGGCGGGTCGGCGAGCAGGGCGGCGAGCAGGCCGGAGTCGACGTCCCGCTCGGCCACGTCGAGGCCGGCGGACCGCAGGGCTTCCGCCGTACGACGCCCCGACCGCAGCGAGACGTCGCGCTCGTGGGAGAGGCCGCCGGCCAGCACGACGATGGGATGACCGGTCATGAGAGGTCCGTTCCGGGGCCGTCGTACCCGCTGCGGGGCAGGTGGGGGGCATGGGTGGCGCCGAACGTCTCGCGCAGCTCCATCTCCTCCTCGAGGACGCCGGCCAGGCGGCGCACGCCCTCGCGGATCCGCTCGGGGGTGGGGTAGCAGAACGACAGGCGCATCGAGCCGGCGCCGAAGCCGTCGGCGAAGAACGCCGTCCCCGGCACGTACGCGACCCGGGCCGTGACCGCGCGGGGCAGCATCGCCTTGGCGTCGATGCCCGGCGGGAGCGTCATCCAGACGAAGAAGCCGCCGTGCGGCACGTTCCACTGGCAGGCGGCCGGCATGAAGTCCTGGAGCGCCTCGATCATCGCGTCGCGCCGCTCGCGGTACATCTCCCGCATCTGCTTGATCTGGCCCTGCCAGTCGTGCGTGGCGAGGTACGCCGAGACGGCCATCTGGTTGAACGCCGGCGGGCACAGGGTGGCCGACTCCTGGGCGAGCACGAGCTTCTCGCGGACCGCGTGCGGCGCCAGGGCCCAGCCGACGCGCATGCCGGGCGAGAAGGTCTTGGAGAACGAC
The DNA here is from genome assembly GCA_963839565.1 of uncultured Actinomycetota bacterium. Classification (GTDB taxonomy): domain Bacteria; phylum Actinomycetota; class Actinomycetes; order Propionibacteriales; family Nocardioidaceae; genus Nocardioides. The sequence continues at coordinate 36,420 of CAWIVR010000021.1, forward strand.
CCGAGGTAGACGACGCCCTCCGCCTCGTCGGCGCGCAGCGCCCGCATCGGCTCGGAGTCGAAGCCGAGCAGGCCGTACGGGTTGTCCTCGAGGACGAGCACGCCCTCGCTTCTACAGATGTCGAGGATCTCGGCGCGGCGGGCGAGCGACATCGTCACGCCGGCGGGGTTGTGGAAGTTGGGGATCGTGTAGAGGAACTTGATCGTCTTGCCGGCGGCCCGGGTGACCGCGATCGCCTGCCGCAGCGCGTCGGGGACGAGCCCGTCGGCGTCCATCTCGGCGTGCACCACCTGGCACTGGAAGGCCTTGAAGACGCCGAGCGCCCCGACGTACGACGGCGCCTCGCAGATGACGACGTCGCCCGGGTCGCAGAAGATCCGGGTGACCAGGTCGACGGCCTGCTGGGAGCCGACGGTGACCACGACGTCGTCGGGGTGGGCGTTGATGCCCTCGAGCGCCATCACGTCGCAGATCTGCTCGCGCAGGGTCGGGTCGCCCTGCCCGGAGGAGTACTGGAGCGCGACGGGGCCGTGGTTGGCGATCAGGTCCGCGATGGCGCTGCCGACGACGTCGAGCGGCAGGCCGGAGATGTTGGGCATCCCGCCGGCCAGCGAGACCACCTCGGGCCGGGACGCGACCGCGAACAGGGCCCGGATCTCGGACGCCGTCATGCCCTGGGTACGCGCGGCGTAGCGGTCGACGTAGCTGTCGAGGCGCGTGCTGGCGTTGACCGGTCCGGTCGGGAGGGCGGGTTCCATGACGCGTCTAGCATGAACGATCAGGGACGCATCGAGACAGTCGGGCCCGCTGGGTGATCGGTCACGCGTGCTCATGGGAAGGGAGGCGCCGGTGTCGCGCAAGGTCGTCCGGCTGACCCTCGACCACCTCGACGAGCTCACGGCCCCGTGTCGCTCCTGCGTGTTCTGGCAGCTCGACCCGGTCCGCCGCGGTCGCGTGGACGACCCGGCCGACGAGGTCGACGCGTGGGTCTCGGCGGTGCTGCGCGACTGGGGCTCGTGCGGGCGCGTGGTCCTCGTGGACGGCGTACCCAAGGGGTTCGCGCTCTACGCGCCCGAGGCGTTCCTGCCGGGTGCCGCGTCGTTCCCGACGGCACCGGTCTCGGCCGACGCGGTGCTGCTGACGCAGGTGTACGTCGCTCCCGACGCCCGCCGCGGCGGTCTCGGGCGGATGCTGGTGCAGGGCATGGCGCGCGACCTGATCGAGCGCGGCGGGATCAAGGCGGTGGAGGCCTTCGGTGACACCCGCGGCGACGCCGGCTGGGACACCACGAAGGCGCCGCGCGACCACCCCCGGGGCAGCCGGTGCGTGGCGTCGGTCGAGTTCCTGGGCAGCGTGGGCTTCAAGACCCACCGGCCGCACTCCCGTACCCCCCGGATGCGGATGGACCTGCGCTCCGCGCTGACCTGGCGCGACGAGGTCGAGGCGGCCCTCGAGAAGCTGATCGGCGTCGTCCGCCCCGCCCCCAAGCCGAGTACGGAGCGGCCGAGCCGCAACATGCGGGGGGCAGACGAAAGGCCCCGCTGACCGGTCAGCGGGGCCTTGTCTGGTGGCCTGTCGGCGTGACGGCTCAGGCGTCGATGAACTCGGAGAGCTCCTTGAGCAGCGCGGCCTTCGGGCGGGCGCCGACGATCGACCGGACGACCTCGCCGTTCTGGTAGACGTTGATGGTCGGGATGCCGTTGACGCGGTAGGAGAACGGCGTCACGGGGTTCTCGTCGACGTTCATCTTGAGGAACGTGAGCTTGTCACCGTGGGACGCGGCGATCTCGTCGAGGATCGGGTCGACCTGACGGCACGGACCGCACCACTCCGCCCAGAAGTCGACGAGCACCGGCTTGTCGGACTTCAGCACCTGGGCCTCGAACTCGTCGTCGGTGACGGGGGCCATGTTCTTTCCCACGGGGACTCCTCTGGGTTGCTTCTGCTTCGGGGGCGGTGTGTCGATTCAACACGTCGCCGGGGACGTTTGTTCCGGTGCGCGGGCTCAGAGCCCGGCGCCGACGGACTCCTGGGTGAGCTCCTCCGCCGCGCCGGCGGTCGAGGCGACGTGGTCGAGGGCGGCGATGTAGCGCTCGGCGTCCAGGGCCGCGGCGCAGCCGGTGCCGGCCGCGGTGATGGCCTGCCGGTAGTGGTGGTCGACGAGGTCGCCGCAGGCGAACACGCCCGGCAGGTTCGTGTGCGTGGAGGGGTGCTGCACCAGGACGTAGCCGTCGTCGTCGAGGTCGACCTGGCCGGCCAGCAGCTCCGAACGCGGGTCGTGGCCGATGGCGATGAACAGCCCGGTCGCCTCCAGGTCGCTGGTCTCGCCGGTCTCGGTGTCGCGCAGGGTCAGCGACTCGAGCCGGTCGGTGCCGTTGATCGACGCGACCTCGGAGTTCCAGCGGACCTCGAGCTTGGGGTCGGCGAACGCGCGCTCCTGCATGATCTTGGAGGCCCGCAGCTCGCCGCGACGGTGGATCAGGGTGACCTTCGAGCCGAAGCGCGTCAGGAACGTCGCCTCCTCGATCGCGGAGTCGCCACCGCCGACCACGGCGATGTGCTGCTCGCGGAAGAAGAAGCCGTCACACGTCGCGCACCACGAGACGCCGCGGCCCGAGAGCTCCGCCTCGTTGGGGAGGCCGAGCTTGCGGTAGCCGGAGCCGGTCGCCAGGATCACCGACCGGGCGGTGTAGGTGTCGGTCGCCGTCTTCACGATCTTGATCTCGCCGGTCAGGTCGACCTCGACGATGTCGTCGGAGACCAGCTCGGCGCCGAAGCGCTCGGCCTGCGCGCGCATCTCGTCCATCAGGGCCGGGCCCATGATGCCGTCGCGGAAACCGGGGAAGTTCTCGACCTCGGTCGTGTTCATCAGCGCGCCACCCGCGGTCACCGAGCCCTCGAACACCAGCGGGTGCAGCGAGGCACGCGCGGCGTAGACGGCGGCGGTGTAGCCGGCCGGTCCGGAGCCGATGATGATGACGTTGCGGGGGTCGGTCATGAGTGCGGTTCAACTCCTGGAAGAGACTGCTGGTCGGGTCGGTGGACCCACACGACTCAACCGATCGTAGGCGAGCCTCATTCCCCCGTGGGGTCCGTCCCGGTGTGCCGCGCGACGGGTTGGGGACGGGTTCCCCACGCCAGTCACACCGGCCCCAGGAGCGCCACCCGTGACAGTCAGGGAGCGGTCAGGGGGCGGTCAGCGTGATCGAACGCCGCGGCTCGAGGTCGCCGCAGAGGTACAGGTCGACGACCTGGACGTCGCCCGAGGGCGGGCGCAGGACCAGGGCGGCGGGAGCGGCGTCGTACGTCGTGGCGACGACCTCGCTGCCCGGCTCGACGCTGACGGCCAGGCAGCCCTCGGCGGGGTACTCGACCAGAGCGGCGCTCTCGCCCTCCAGCTGGTTGCGGGCGCGGCGGACGTCGGGGCCGAACTCGTCGGAGCGGATCCTGAAGGTGCTCTTCGCCGCCCCGCTCGTGGTGCCGTCGGAGGGAGCCTCCGGCGCACTCTCGGGGCTCACGAGCCGAGACCCCTCCTCGGCGCCATCGGCACTGTCGGCGGCCGCACCCCCCGCCGTGGCCTCCTGGGCGTCCCCGTCGGAGCTGCCACCCATGTCCGGGAGGACCTGGGTGATGCCGAAGCCCACGGCCACGACGGCGGCCGCGGCGACGAGGAGCTGGCCGACGGTCCGGCGGCGGCGGGCCATGAGGTCGACGACCTCGGCGCGGTCGGCCCGCTCGGCGCGTTCGGTGCGGTCGTCGGAGAGGCCGGACAGCACGCGGTCGAGGCGGGCGACCACCGCCTCGGGCATCGGCTCGGTGTGCCGGGCGTCGGCGAGGAGGCGGCGGATGCGCTCGTCCTCGGCGGGGTCGAGGGGGCTCTCGTGGAGCTCGCCGGTGTTCTCGTTCTCGGGCATCGCGTTCCTCCTCCCGGTGGGTCGGTGGGTCAGTGGGGGCCAGCTGTCAGTCGGCGTCCTCAGCCGGCGACCGGCGGGCCGCGGGGCTGGTCACCGGTTGGGACGGGCCGGTCGTCGGCCTGGTTCCCCTCCGAGGGCTCGGCGGCAGTGGGATCCAGGTCACCCAGCAGGGCGGCGAGCCGCGCGCGGCCGCGGAAACAGCGGGACTTCACGGTGCCCTCGGCGCAGCCGAGCATCTCGGCGACCTCCTGCACGGGGTACCCCTCCATGTCGACCAGCACCAGCGCGGCCCGCTGGGCCGGCGGCAGGGTCTCGAGGGCGTCGAGCACGCGGCGACGTCGCTCGGCGGCGACGCTGAGGTCGGCCGGGTCGTGCGTCCCGTCCTGGGTGACCAGGGACCCCCGGCCGCCGTGGTCCTCGAGGTCGTCGGGCAACGGGTCGGCGCGGCGTACCTTCGCCGCCCGCATGCGGTCGAGGCAGGCGTTCACCACGATCCGGTGCATCCAGGTGGTCACGGCCGCCTCGCCGCGGAAGGAGCCGGCCCGGCGGTACGCCGCGATCAGGCCGTCCTGGAGCCCGTCGGCGGCGTCCTCGGGGTTGCCCATCGTCCGCAGCGCCACGGCCCACAGCCGGTCGCGGTGCCGGGCGAACAGCTCGGCGAAGGCGTCCGGGTCGCCGTCCACGTGCGCGCGCAGCAGCTCGGCGTCGGGCAGGTCGCTCATGCGGCCGGAGTTCCGAGCACTGCGACCTCGGCCACCGCGCTGCGGAAACCGCCGTCGACGGGAGGCAGCGCGGTGAGCCAGACGGTCACGTACCGGCCGGTCGCCGGCTCGTCGAGCACGATCTCGCCCTCGGTGCCGTCGACCGTCGCCGTGGCGACGGGGGTCAGCCCGCGGACACCGCGGGGGAGCGACGTCGGTGACGTAGACCGCCACCCCGGTCGGCTGGCCGCCCAGGGTCAGGTCGACCTCGCCGACCTCGCCGCCGGCGCCGAGGTCGAGCACCAGCCCGACGCCGGTCTTCAGACCCGCGGGCCCGAGCTGCTGCAGGTACGTCTGCGTGCGCCAGGCCGTCTCGGGGTCGCCGTCGACCGCGAGTGCGGCGAGCTCGGGGAACTCCTGGAGGTCCTCGCCCTGGGGGTCGAAGTCCCTGGCGGTGATCCCGGTGTACGCCGTGAGGCCGGCCGCCGCGGTCCGCGTCGGGCTGGGCTTGGTCGAACGTTCGCTCTCGGGCTCACCGCCGAGCGGCGTCTTGCCGCGGCCGACGTTGAAGGCCACCGCGACGGCGAGCAGGACCAGCGTGAGGGCCGCGACCAGTGCGGCGAGCCACAGCCAGCTCCGTCCGGGTCGCTCGTCGAGGTGGTCCTCCTCGTCGACGGCCTCGATGACGCCGCTGCCCGTCGTGGTGATCGGGGCGCCGGTGCCGGTGCTGCTGTCCCACGGCCAGTAGCCGCCGGGACCGGGCCCGGCGGCCGCCACGGATGGCCGGGCACGTCGGGCGGGACTGCCGTCGACGGGCTCGGGGGCGAACAGGGGCCGGTCGGGGATCTCGTCGAACGGCGGAGGCGGCGGGGGCTTCTCGGCCCGCTTGGTCACCCACGAGACGTCACCGTCGTCGTCGAAGATCGGGATGCCGGCCTGGGTCGGCTGGTCCTGGCGGGCGGGTGGGGCGTCGGGTGGTGCCGGCTCCGGCTCCGGCTCGGGCTCGGGACGGGAGGGAGCGCGATCTCGGGCTCTGGGGGCGGCGTGGCCACGATGGGCACCACCGGCAGCGTGCCCGTCCAGGAGGGCCGGCTCATCGGCTGGCCCGCCTCGCGTGCGGCGGACGGCGGCCGCCTCGGTGTCCGCGAGTCCCGTCGGGTCGCCCACGAACTCGCGCAGCGCGTCGCCGATGCCGCCCGCGGTGGACAGGTCGAAGTTGCCGCGGGCGTGCGACCCCGGCCCCGAGGCGTCGGGGTTGAGCACCGCGTCGCAGAGCGTGTCGAGCACCCGCGGGACGCCGGCCCGGACCTGCCGCGGCCGCAGCACCCGGCCGTGCGCGTGCGGCGCGGGCTTGACGACGGACGGCGCGGCACCCGGCCAGCGGGCGGTCAGGGCGGCGTACAGGAGCCCGGCCAGTCCGGTGACGTCGTCCGGCACCCGTCCGGACGGCAGCCCGTGGAGGGCCGCGTCGACGGCGAACCCGATCACCCGCACCGACCCGGTGCGGTCGATGAGGACGTTCTCGGGGACCAGGCGCCCGTGGGAGACCCCGGCCGCGTGCGCGACCTCGAGCGTGCCCGCCACCTCGCCGATCAGCCAGGCGGCCCGGCGCGGGGACAGCGGACCGTCGTCGGCGAGCAGGATGTCGAGCGAGACGCCCGTCGCCCACTCGTTGACGACGAAGCAGAGCGCGGAGCCGTCGCGAGCGGTCTGGTCGGAGGTCTCGTCGACGTCGAGGACCCGCAACAGGCGACGGTCCACCACGCGCGCGGACGTCCGGGCCGCCTCGCGCAGCAGGCCCGCCCGCTCGTCGTCGGCGCGGATGATGTGCACCGCGACCGACCGGTCCAGCGAGGAGTCGTGCGCCCGGTAGAAGAGGCCGCCACCGCTCTCGTCGAGCAGGTCGATCAGCTGGTAGCGGCCGGCCAGGACGTCGCCGGGGCGGATCGCGTGCGGCACGGTCCTCCTCCCAGGCCTCGCATCGGGTGTGCTCATCGTAGGTGGGTCACGGCGTGCTGGAGCGCCGTCGCAACCGCCGGGTGACCGTGTCGATGACCTCGTTGACCTCGGTGAGCCGCATCAGCCGGGCCAGCACCAGGAAGACCAGCACGTTGGCGCCGCCGACCAGCACCAGCCGCAGCAGCGCGAGCAGGTGGCTGGGGTCGTCGTGGCCCGGGAGCACCGTGGCCATCCCCCACGAGGCGAAGCCGGCGATGCCGGTCGCGACCAGCAGCCGCACGAGGAAGCGCACCGTCGTCGGGGTGGCGAGACCGCCTCCGCCCTTGGCCAGGCTGCGCCGCAGCACGAGGTACGACACCGCCGACCCCACGACGTACGACGCGGTGTAGGCGAGGACGAGCGCGGGCGCGGTGTGCTCGGCGTCGGTCGCCCGGACGAGGACGACCGCCACCACGATGTTGGTCGCCGCCACCGCGCACTGGATGAAGAACACGGTGCGGGTGCGCTCGAGGGCGTAGAAGCCGCGGAGCACCAGGTAGTGGATGGTGAAGAACACGACGCCGACGCCGAACAGCGACAGCGAGAGGATGAAGAGGGAGTACGTGCTGCTGGCCGCGCCCCAGTCCCAGAGGATCACCGCCAGGTCGGGCGCCACGATGGGCAGCAGCACCGCGAACGGCACGATGACCGCGAGCGCGGTGCGCAGCACCCGCGCCAGGCTGGCGCCGAGCCCCCGGAGGTCCCCCGTGCTGCCCTGGGAGGAGAGCAGGGGCAGCATCGCGGTGGCCAGCGAGACGGTGACCACCGCGTGCGGCACCATCACGATCAGGAAGGTCTGCGCGTACACCGTGTAGCCGGTCCCGTCGACCGCACCGGCACCGCTGGCGCAGGTGCCGAGCGACTGGGCGGTACCGCCCGAGGCCAGGTTGACCACGACGGCGTACGCGACCTGGTTGACGACCACGAACAGCACGGTCCAGAGGCCGAGCCGCAGCGTGTGGCCCAGTCCCGTGCCCCGGAAGTCGAAACGCGGCCGGTAGTGGAAGCCCGCCGCCCGCAGGAACGGAACGAGCACCAGCAGCTGGACGGCGATGCCGAGGGTCGAGCCCAGGCCGAGCCAGGCCTCCTGGGCCGGGGTGTACGCCGTGCACAGGGCGTCGTCGGCCACGGGGCCGTAGTAGACGAGGTAGCCGACCAGGATCGCGATCGAGACGAGGTTGTTGGCGACCGGAGCCCACATCATCGGCCCGAAGCGACGCCGCGCGTTGAGCACCTGCCCGACCAGGGCGAACATCCCGTAGAAGAACACCTGCGGGAGGCAGTACCGGGCGAACGCGATGATCGAGTCGCGCTGCGCGGCCAGCTCGGGCTTGTCGTAGTCGGGGGACAGGAAGATGTCCATGATCCAGGGCGCCGCCGCGATCAGCACCACGGTGACCGCTCCGAGGAACAGCGCCGACAGCGTGACGATCCGGTTGGTGTACGCCTCCCCACGGTCGGGGTCCGACCGCATCGACCGCACCAGCTGGGGGACGAGGACGGCGTTGAAGATGCCGCCCGCCAGCAGGATGTAGAGCATGTTCGGGATGGTGTTGCCGATCGTGAACTGGTCGGCGTGCAGCAGGTTGCCCAGCGCGGCCGCGAGCAGCAGCGACCGCAGGTAGCCGCTGAACCGGGAGACGATGGTGCCGGCGGCCATCACCGCGCTGGACGCGAGCAGCTGCTCCTGCTCCTGCTGGACCTGCTCTGGTCGACCCTGATCCGGGCTGGGGGAGTCCTGGGTCATCGGGTGGGCGCGGCCGCGGGCTCGGGCTCGGGCGTGGGGGCGGCCTCGCCGGCGGGGTCGTCCGAGGAGGGCGGCTCGTCGTCGCCGTCGTCGCCCGAGGAGCCGGTGCCGCGGATCCGGCGGATCAGCCGCAGCACGATCGCCAGGAACAGCAGGCCGACCGCTCCGCCCATGATCAGCCAGATCACCTGGCTCACCTGGGCGGCGCGGATCGGCAGCTCGACGCTGGCCCCGAGCGGGTTCCCCTCGAGGTCGGTCACCGAGATGGTCACGTTGTGCACGCCGAGCTTGTCGGTGGAAGCCTCGAGCAGCCTGGTGGTCGTCGAGCTGGCCTCGAGGTCGATCCGGTCGGGCACCGTGATGTCCATGGGTGGGTTCGAGGTGGCCTTGATGCGCACCGACACCGGCTCGTCGAGCCCGTTGGTGATGGTGACCGAGAACGGCCCGGAGTTGCTGGAGAGGATGACCCGGCGCGGACCGGACACCGAGATCGAGTCGAGCTGCTGCCGGACCCAGCCGGTCGTGCTGACGGTGGCCACCCGGGAGCGCACGGCGTTCTCGCGGGCGGCGTACGACAGGTTGCCCAGGCTGTCGGCGCGGATCCGGGCGGTGAGGTCGTTCTCGACGCTGATCACGCCCTGGAGGTGTCGCGCCTCCTCGGTCAGGTCGGCCAACGAGGTGAACGCCGCGTCGTCGACCTCGTGGTTGACCTGCCACTGGGGGTAGGAGAAGCGGTCGGGTGCCAGCGGCTGAGGCTGCTGCGCGGTGGCGTCGGCCAGCGAGGCGAGGTGCATCCAGTTGACGTCGAGCCCGTCGTAGAACTGGGTGTAGTCGGGGCCGGGCGGCGTCCACGTGGGCGGGAACACCACGACGAGCGGGCGTCGGCCGGGCTCGTCCATCCGGAGGGCGGCCTCGCTGAGGACCTGCTGCCGCATCGCCAGGGCGCTGTCGGGGTCGTTCGGCCCGGGGCCGCCGCTCAGCACGGCCGAGGAGTAGAAGACGACCGTGCGGTCGGCGTACGTCGCGACGCTGGGCGCCTCGCCGCGGATCACGGCGCGGTCGGAGATCAGGATGCTCGTGGCCGGGTCGGTGACGGCGATGGCCGCGTCGTCGAGGTAGCCGCTGGGGGCCGAGATGGCCGCCGTCATCGGCGCCTGCCCGACCTTGAGGACCGTGCCCGACAGGGCCCGGGCGTCCTCGTAGACCGAGACGTCCCGCTTGGCCGCGGCGGCGACGTCCACGTCGCCCCACGGGAGGGCCAGGACCTGCTTGCCGGTGACGGCCCGGTTGAGCTTGGCCAGCCACGGGAGGGCGACGGCCGCCGGGTCCTCGCCGGACGGGGCCGGCTCCTGGGGCGCCGCGGAGCCGGACTCGCCGTCCGCAGGCGTCTCGGTCGGTTCCTCGCCCGCCCCGGTCTCCCCCTCGGTCCGTTCGACCAGCTCGCGAGCGGGGTTGCCGTCGACGAGCTGGTCGGCGGAGTCGGGGACGGCCGGGTCGACCAGCCAGGTGATCGGCAGGCCGCCCGCCGCCAGCCCGAAGTCCAGGATCGACGAGAGCCGACCGCCCTCGCCGAGGGTCTCGACCCAGTCGTCGACGTCGGCCAGCCTCCCGTCGGGCGTGTGCAGGACCTGGTGGCGCAGGGGGAGGACCAGCGCGGTGTCGATGGGTCGTCCGCGGTCCTTCGGCGGGACGTACGGGAGGAACGTGCGGGCCCGCCCGTCAGCCACGCCGTCCCGACCCGCCGCGCTGGTGCCCAGCGCGTGCACCCCGAACCAGTAGACGCCCGGCTCGTCGGCACCGAGGAGCTCCACCGGGATCTTGTCGATGTACGGCGCCGAGGCGCCCGGCGCCAGCTCCGGGATGGTGTCGAACGTGCCGGGGACGGTGATCCGGTCGCCGACCGACTCCTCGGGCCCCCGGGTCGCCTGGAACGCCAGCTCGCTGCTCGAGGTGATCGGGAACTGCCCGATGAACGCGTGCACGTTGACCGCCGACCACACCTCGTCGGAGTTGTTGGTGACCAGCCCGCTGACCGTGACCTTGCCGCTCCTCGGGATCGAGGACGGCGTGAGGGTGTCGATGGTCAGCGACAGCGGGGCGTCGTCCGCGGCTGCAGCGGGGAGGACGGCCGGCGCCGCCGCGCCGCTGGCCCCGCCGTGGCGGCCGGGATGCCGCACCCGAGCGACGCGACCGCCACCAGGGCAGGCAGCAGCGTCGAGCGTCGGGGCACCCTGCGATGGTAGTCCGGGCGAGGCGCCGCACCGGGCTGGCCACTAGGCTGGCTCCCCGTGTCCGGCGCCGAGATCCCTCCCCTGCGGATCGCCGACGTCCAGCGCTCGGTGAGCGCCGAGCTGGACCGGATCGCGCCGGTCCTCGACCCGCTGGGTGCCCTCTTCGCGGACGCCGGTCACGAGCTGTCGCTGGTCGGCGGCCCCGTCCGCGACGCGATGCTCGGGCGGGCGCACAACGACCTCGACTTCGCCACCTCCGCGCACCCCGACGACACCGAGCGGCTGCTGCGCGGATGGGCCGACGCGGTGTGGGACATGGGCCGCGACTTCGGGACCATCGGCTGCCGCAAGGGGGACTGGCAGGTCGAGGTCACGACGTACCGCTCCGACAGCTACGACCCGGCCTCGCGCAAGCCGGCCGTGGACTTCGGCGACACCTTGACCGGCGACCTCGGGCGGCGCGACTTCACGGTGAACGCGATGGCCGTGTCGGTCCCGGGTCGAGAGTTCGTCGACCCGTACGGCGGCGTGGTCGACCTGGCGAACCGGTTGCTGCGCACCCCCGGCCGTCCCGAGGACTCGTTCTCCGACGACCCGCTGCGGATGCTGCGGGCCGCGCGCTTCGCGGCCCAGCTCGCGTTCACCGTCGACCCCGCGGTGGTGGCAGCCATGACGGCGATGGCGGACCGGATCTCGATCATCTCCGCCGAGCGGATCCGCGACGAGCTCTCCAAGCTGGTGATGGCGCCGTACCCGCGCCTCGGCCTGACCCTGCTCGTCGACACCGGGCTCGCCGCCCTCGTGCTGCCCGAGCTGCCCGCGCTGGCCCTCGAGCGCGACGAGCACCACCGCCACAAGGACGTCTACGAGCACACCCTCACGGTGCTCGAGCAGTCCATCGACCTGGAGGACCGGCTGGGCGGTCCCGACCTGGTCTCCCGGTTGGCCGCGCTGATGCACGACGTGGGCAAGCCGCGCACCCGCCGGTTCGTGGACGACGGCACGGTGACCTTCCACCACCACGACGTGGTCGGCGCCAAGCTGACGCGCAAGCGCCTGCAGGCGCTGCGGTTCTCCGGCGACACGGTCGACGCGGTGGCGAAGCTGGTCGAGCTGCACCTGCGGTTCCACGGGTACGGCGACGGGGACTGGACCGACTCCGCGGTCCGCCGCTACGTCCGCGACGCCGGTGACCAGGTGGAGCGGCTGCACGTGCTGACCCGCGCCGACTGCACGACCCGGAACGCCAAGAAGGCCGACCGGCTGCGGCGCACGTACGACGACCTGGAGTCCCGGATCGCGCGGCTGTCGGAGGAGGAGGAGCTCGCCTCCATCCGTCCCGACCTCGACGGCAGCCAGATCATGGAGATCCTCGGCATCCCGCCCGGCCCCGACGTCGGGAAGGCCTACCGCTTCCTCCTCGACCTCCGCCTCGACAACGGCCCGATGACCGAGGACGCCGCTCGTGCCGCCCTGCTCTCGTGGTGGCAATCGGGATAGTCCCCCACGAAACGCACCCATGGAAACGGTTCCAAACAACCATTTCGTAGGGGACTATCCCGCGTCGGCCTCCGCGAGCCGCCGCAGGCACCGGGCGACGACGCCCTCGAGCTCCCAGCGGGAGGCGTCTTCCTGGGCGGCCTGGAGCCGCTCGTAGGTCACGGCCTGGAAGGCGCGCTCGGCCACCGCGGCCAACGCCATGATCCGGTCCGTCGCGGGCAGCGGGAGCTCCTGCCGCCACCGATCGAGGTACGCCTCGCGGAGGGCCGGACGTTCGTCCTCGGGCGAGGCCCCGTGCAGGGTGACGAGGTCGACGAACGGGTGGGCGAGGCACGCGTCGGTCCAGTCGAAGATGCTCAACCGTCCGTCGTCGTGCGCGACGTTGCCGAGGTGCAGGTCGCCGTGGACCAGGGTCTCCGGGAGCTCGAGGGCCGCCAGCTCCGCCAGCCTGCGCTCGGTCCCGGGCAGGGCCGCGCGGACCGCGGCCCGCTGGTCGGCGTCGAGGAACCGCAGCTCGGGGCTGTCGACGGCGATGGTCTCGCAGGGCGTCCCAGGTCGCGTCGAGCCCGCGCCCGGGGAGCCCGGCCGCGCGCAGCCCGGCCAGGTGGGCGACCGACCCGACCTGCATGTCCGCGATGGTCGCCGCCGTGGGGGCGGCGAGTCCGGGTTCGGGCTCGTCCTCGTCGGAAACGCCGGCCAGCGGAGCCATCAGCTGCCACCCACGGTCCGGCTCGACGGCCAGCAGCGCCGGCACCTGCCCGGGCCACAGCCGCCCGAGCAGCTCCGTGATCACGGGCTCGGACCGGAACCAGTCGCACGCGGCCTTGAGGTACAGCGGACCGCCGTCGGTCGGCACCCGGAGGACGGCCGACAGGCTCCACACCTTCACCGGGACCTCGTCCCCGGTACGGCGGCGGCCGAGCTCGGCGAGGCGGTGGTCGAGCCAGCCGACCACGTCGTCGCGCCAGCCCACGGTGAACCACTCCGGTCGCCGGTCGGGCGGGCGGGTCTCGCCGTGGAACACCCGCACGGCAGCCCGGACGGCCTCGCGCACGTCGGCGGGCCCGGTGACGTCCGCCAACCGAGCCCACGGCACCGGACCGGTGGTCACGCCGCCGAGGTCGCGGACGTCGAGCACGGTCGGACCCTCGTCGCGGGCCAGCAGCTGCTCGGGCGCCACGGGGAAGCGGCCTGCCACGTCCTCGGCGGCCAGCGCGGCGACCGATCCCGAGGGGTCGACGGCCACCCGGTCCTCGTCGACCAGCACGCGCCACCGCGCGTAGCGCTCCATGCCCCCATGCTGGGCCGGTCACCCTGACGGGGGCGGCCGCCGCGCCGCGCGGCGAGTAGCGTCCCGGTCGTGTCCGCGTCCGGGGTGCAGCAGGTCGTCGTGATGGGGGTGTCCGGGGTCGGCAAGACGACCGTGGCCACCGGGCTGGCGGCGGCTCTCGGCTGGACGTACGCCGAGGGCGACGCGTTCCACCCGGAGGCCAACGTCGCCAAGATGGCCGCCGGCGTCCCGCTGACCGACGAGGACCGGTGGCCGTGGCTGCGCAGCATCGGTGCCTGGATGTCGGCCGAGATCGCGGCCGGCCGGTCGGCGGTGGTGACCTGCTCGGCCCTGCGGCGCTCCTACCGCGACCTGCTGCGTGAGGGCCGGCCCGAGGTGGTCTTCTGCCACCTCATCGCCGACCCGGACCTGATGAGCGAGCGGGTGAGCCACCGCACCGACCACTACATGCCCGCGTCGCTGCTGCCCAGCCAGCTGGCCGCCCTCGAGCCGCTCCAGCCCGACGAGCCGGGGTTCGTGGTGCCGGCCGAGGGGGACGCGTCCGTGGTCATCGCGCACGCCCTCGACGCGCTGCGGGACCGGCTCTAGCTGTCGAAGCACCCCTGTTCGGGACAAGGTCAAGGACGTGGTCGGGCTCTACCTCGACCCGCCCGAGCGGGCGTGGTGCTGTGTGTGGACGAGAAGTCCCAGACCACGCCCTGGACCGCACCGCCCCGATCCTGCCGATGCTGCCCGGCACCCCGCAGCGAGCCACCCACGACTACAAGCGGCACGGCACCTCCAGCCTGTACGCGGCGCTGGACATCGCCACCGGCCAGGTCATCGGCTCCCTGCACGCCCGCCACCGCGCGGTCGAGTTCAAGAAGTTCCTGACCACCATCGACCAGGAGTCCCCGACCACCTCGAGGTGCACCTGGTGATGGACAACGCCTCGACCCACAAGACCCCCGCGATCCAACGCTGGCGGGTGGCCCAACCCCGCTTCAGCGTGACTTCACGCCCGAGCTCGAGCTCCTGGCTCAACCCGGTCGAGCGCTGGTTCTCAACTAGAAAGGTGCTCCAACGCCGCGTCGACAGCGGGTCTGGAGTACCGCGCCGCACGCCTCTCGGCCCGAGGGGACGGGCCCGGCTGGTGGCTGCCGTGCCCGACGGCCGCTCGCTCTGGCGGGCCAAGGTCCGCGCGACCGACGACCACCTGGCCGCGACCTCGCCCCGGATCCGGCTCCGCACCGGCTGAGCGCCGGACGGGCCATGATGGGCCGATGACGAGCATCGAGGTGTCCGGACCGCCCGTCGACCGGTCGGCGGAGGTGCTGACCCCCGAGGCGCTGGAGTTCGTGGCGGACCTGCAGCGGCAGTTCGGCGCCCGGCGCGACGAGCTGCTCGCCGCCCGCCGTACGCGCCGGGAGCGGATCGCGGCCGGCGAGCGGCCGGCGTTCCTGGACTCCACCGCCGAGATCCGCGGCGCCGACTGGCAGGTGGCGCCGGCCCCACGCGACCTGCAGGACCGCCGGGTCGAGATCACCGGCCCGACCAGCCGCAAGATGGCGATCAACGCGCTCAACTCCGGCGCCCGCGTCTGGCTCGCCGACCTCGAGGACGCCAACACACCGCACTGGCGCAACGTCGTCGAGGGCCAGGTCAACCTGGCCGACGCCGTCCGGCGCACGATCGCCTTCACGTCGCCGGAGGGCAAGGGCTACCAGCTGAAGGACCCCGACCACCTGCCCGTGATCCTGCCCCGGCCACGCGGCTGGCACCTCGACGAGGCCCACCTGACGCTGGACGGCAGGCCGCTCGTGGGCGGGCTCGTCGACTTCGGCCTGTACTTCTTCCACAACGCCGCCGAGCAGCTCTCGCGCGGCAGCGGCCCGTACTTCTACCTGCCGAAGATGGAGTCGCACCTCGAGGCGCGGCTCTGGAACGACGTGTTCTGCCATGCGCAGCGCGAGCTCGGGATCCCGCAGGGCTCGGTCCGCGCGACCGTGCTGATCGAGACGATCACCGCGGCGTTCGAGATGGAGGAGATCCTCTGGGAGCTCCGCGACCACGCCAGCGGGCTGAACGCCGGCCGCTGGGACTACCTGTTCAGCATCATCAAGAACTTCCGCGAGGCCGACGGGTTCACCCTCCCCGACCGCAGCGCGATCACCATGAAGGCGCCGATGATGCAGGCGTACGCCGACCTGCTGGTGCAGACCTGCCACAAGCGGGGCGCCTTCGCGATGGGCGGGATGGCGGCGTTCATCCCGTCCCGCAAGGACGCGGCGGTCAACGAGGCGGCGTTCGCCAAGGTCCGTGAGGACAAGGAACGCGAGGCCCGCGCCGGCTTCGACGGGTCCTGGGTCGCCCACCCCGACCTGGTGCCGGTCTGCGCGGAGATCTTCGACGGAGTGCTCGACGGCGACAACCAGGTCGCCCGCCAGCGGGACGACGTCCGCGTCACCGCCGCCGACCTGCTCGCGGCCGCCGCCACGCCCGGCGAGCGGACCATGGACGGGCTGCGGCTCAACATCAACGTGGGCATCGCCTACGTCGCCGCGTGGCTGGCCGGCAACGGCGCCGCCGCGATCCACAACCTGATGGAGGACGCGGCCACCGCCGAGATCTCCCGCTCGCAGATCTGGCAGTGGACGCACAGCTCGGCCACGCTGGCGACCGGGGAGACGGTGACCCGGGAGCTCGTCGAGTCGGTGGTGGAGGAGGAGCACGCCGCGTTGCGCGAGGCGGGTTGGTACGCCGACCACCTCGACGCGGCGCGCGACATCTTCGTCGCCACCGCGCTCGACGACGAGTTCGTCGACTTCCTGACGCTGCCCGCTTACGCGGAGGTCGTCCGCGCGGGAGAGTGAACCCATGACGCTCGCCGATCCCGTCTTCCTGACCGACCGACTGGCGCACTGGGCGGAGGTGAAGCCCGACGAGACCGCGGTGACGTACCTGAACCGGTCGTGGACCTGGGCGCAGTGGCACGACCGGGTGCGCCGGCTCGCGGGAGCCCTGCAGGAGATGGGGATCGGCCGCGGCGACGTGGTGTCGTTCCTCGACAAGAACCACCCGGCCTGCGTGGAGCTGACCTTCGCCTGCTCCTTGATCGGCGCGGCCAACGCGATCGTCAACTTCCGGCTGGCCGGCGACGAGGTCGACTACGCCGTCAACGACGCGGGCTCCCGGATGCTGCTGGTCGGCAGCGAGCTGATGCCGCTGGTCGAGAAGCTGCGCGACCGCCTGCCCGGCGTGGAGCGGGTGGTCGAGGTGACGCCGGACGGCGCGGGTCATGAGGGCGTCGACGAGTACGAAGCGCTGCTCGCCGCCGCGACTCCCGTCGACCGCGACCCCGCGGTGACGCCGGACGACGTCGTGCTCGTCATGTACTCCTCCGGCACGACCGGCCACCCCAAGGGCGTGATGCTCTCGCAGGCCAACATGCTCGCCCACACCGTGAACGCCCACGACGGCTGGGTCTTCGAGGACGGCGACGTCAACCTCGTCGCGATGCCGCTCTTCCACGTCGGCGGGTCGTCGTACGTGCTCTTCGGCGTCCACGACGGCATCCCCAGCCTGATGACCCGCGACCCCGACGGCGCCTCGCTGGCCGGCGCGATCATGGCCGGCGCCAACCGCACCTTCCTCGTCCCCGCCGTGCTGGCCCAGGTGCTGCAGAGCGGCGAGCAGGCGGTCGCGGTCTTCGGCAAGCTCAAGACCTACACGTACGGCGCCTCCCCGATGCCGCTGCCGCTCCTGCGGGCCGCGATGGCGGCCTGGCCGGCGACCGACTTCATCCAGGTGTACGGGCTGACCGAGGTCGGCGGTGTCGCGACCCACCTGATGCCCGAGGCGCATCGCGACACCGACCACCCCGAGCGGCTGGTCTCCGCGGGACAGCCGATCCCCGGGATGGAGCTGAAGATCGTCGACCCGGTGACGCTCGACGAGCTGCCGGCAGGCGAGAACGGCGAGATCTGGCTGCGGACACCCCAGCTGATGAAGGGGTTCCTGGGCAAGCCGGAGGCGACGGCCGAGGTGGTGCGGTCCGACGGGTGGTTCCGGACCGGCGACATGGGCAAGGTCGACGACGAGGGGTTCGTGTTCGTCGAGGACCGGATCAAGGACATGATCATCAGCGGCGGCGAGAACATCTACTCGCCCGAGATCGAGCGCGTGCTGGCCGAGCACCCCGCCGTCATGGAGGTCGCGATCATCGGCGTCCCCGACGACCGCTGGGGCGAGACGGTGAAGGCGGTCGTGGCGCTCAAGCCGGACACGACGGCGACCGAGGACGAGCTGATCGCGTACTGCCGGGAGCACCTCGCGACGTACAAGTGCCCGACCTCCGTCGACATCCTCGACGCCCTCCCGCGCAACCCGACCGGCAAGATCCTGAAGCGCGACCTGCGCAAGCCCTACTGGGAGGGCCGGGACAGGACGATCGTCTGAGCCCGGCACCGATGAGTTTGCCGGGGCGCGGATGTCGAAACCATCGGCTGCCGATCGAGGCACAGGCATGACCCAGACCAAGGAGACCACCGTGACCGACCCAGACCCAGACCCTCGAGCTGCCCGACGTCGACCTCACCTACGACGTGCGCGGACCGATCCCGACTGCCGACGGCCGCCCGCTGCTGCTGATGATCGGCCAGCCGATGCAGGCCGACGGCTTCGCCGACCTGGCGGCCCAGTTCCCCGACCGCACGGTGGTCACCTACGACCCGCGCGGCCTCGGTCGCAGCAGCGTGCGTCGTGACGGTCGCTACGACCAGCGGCCCGAGGACCAGGCCGCCGACCTGCACGCCCTGGTCGAGCACCTCGGTGGCGGCCCGGTCGACGTGTTCGGCAGCAGCGGTGGCGCGGTGGCGGGGCTCACCTGGGTGTCGCTGCACCCCGACGACGTGGCGACCCTCGTCGCCCACGAGCCGCCGTCGACCTGGGCCCTGCCGAACGACGCCGAGGCGGCGGACCGCGCGTTCCGTGGGGTGCGGGAGGCCTACCAGGCCAAGGGTGTGGGCGCCGGCATGGCGACGTTCATCGGCCTGACCATGTGGCCGGGCGAGTTCACCGACGCGTACTTCGCCCAGCCCGCCCCCGACCCGGCCATGTTCGGGATGTCGACGGAGGACGACGGCAGGCGCGACGACGCGCTGCTGTCGGAGCGAGCGGTGACGGTGACCACCCACGAGTACGACCTCGACGCCATCAAGGCGGCGCCCACCCGCGTCGTGCTCGGTGTGGGCGAGGAGACGGGCAACACGATCACGGCCCGCACCGCTCAGGCCGTGGCCGAGCGCCTGGGGTCGGAGCTGGTGGTCTTCCCCAGCCACCACGGCGGTTTCGTGGGCGGCGGCCCGGAGAACCCGTACGCCGGCAAGCCGGTCGAGTTCGGGGTCACGCTTCGCGAGGTGCTCGACCAGGGTGCGTTGAGCCCACGCGGCAGCACGAGGAGGGCGACCACCGCCAGCCAGACCGACCCGTAGACGACGCTGGTCAGCGCGTCGGTGAGGTGGTGGGCGCCGAGGTAGAGCCGTGAGAGCAGGGTGAGCAGCGGCAGCACGAGCAGCAGCACGGCGAGCCACCGGGCGGCGCGGAAGTACGTCCAGACCAGGATCATCGTGCCGGCCCAGCAGACGAGGGACGTGGCGACGTGGCCCGAGGGGTAGCTGGCGTCCGGCACCAGCCCGGCGTCGAGGAGCTTCACCGGCGGGCGGTCGCGGGGGATGAGCTCGGTGCCGAAGAAGTAGAAGCCGCCGATGCCGGCCTCGACCAGGGCGACGAAGATGATCGGCCGCCAGGTCCGCTTCACCAGGCTGACGATCAGCCCGACGACGACGAAGATGGACGCGCCGACGATCGTCTCGCCGAGGTACGTGCCGGCGTTCGCCGCGTCCGTCAGGTCCGCGGTCCGCTGGTCGGCGAACCAGCGAGCGACGTCGTCGTCCATCGGGTCGATGGAGGACTCGAGCGGGTGCGTCAGCAGCCAGCCCCAGCCGACGACCAGCGCGCAGAGCACCAGCCACGCGAGCGACCGAGACGACGGCGACCTGCTTCCAGCCGGAGCCTTCGTTGCCGGAGGCGTCACGGCGGTCGGTGGTGGTCGTCGGGGAGGACATGGCCGCCAGTCTGGGGGTCGCGCCGCGCGGCCCACCACATCCCCGCGGGCGCTGCTTCCCCCGATTCGTCAGCGGTTTGATGGGACTTTCTCCGCTCGGCGTACGCTGACGAATCGGTGTGCCGGCGACCCAGGTCTGCCGTACGTCGGCCGGGCCGGCCAGCGCGAACGCCTTGGCCAGCGCGTCGTCGGGGGACTCGGCGTGCCGCAGGGCCACGTCGAGCGTGGTGCCGGGCTCGGGGCTCAGCCAGAGGGCGTCGTACTCCTTGCCGACCGCGAAGTCGCCCACGGTGTCCGCCAGCCCGAGCGCATCGGCGCCGGCCGAAGTGGCCAGGTGCAGCAGGTGCCCCGCCGTCAGGCGGTGGCCCTCGCGGCCGAGCAGCTGCTGGGTGAAGTACGCCTGCAGGCCCTCCTTGAACAGCGAGAAGCCGGTGCCCGCGCCGACGTCCGAACCGAGCGCGACCCGGACGCCGAACGCCAGGTGCGCGCCGAGCGGGAACATCCCGCTGCCGAGGGCGGCGTTGCTGGTCGGGCAGTGCGCGACCGCCGCGCCGCTGCGGCCGAGCATCCGCAGCTCGCCCTGGTTCGGGTGCACGTCGTGCGCGAACACCGACCGCGGGCCGAGCAGCCCGTGCTTGGCGTAGCTCGTCGTGTAGTCGCAGCCGAACAGGTCGCGCACGCCCGCGGATCTCCTCGGCGTTCTCGTTGAGGTGCGAGGTGAAGAACGAGCCGGGGACGTCGCGCAGCAGGGCCCCGGCCGACGCCAGCAGCGGGTCGGTGCAGGAGAGCGAGAAGCGCGGCGTGACGGCATACCTGGTGCGGCCGCGGCCGTGCCACTTGTCGGCGAGCGCCCGCCCCTCGGCGTACGCGCGGTCGGGGTCGGTGAACAGGTCCTCGCGCAGGATCCGGTCGGAGAGCACCAGGCCGCTCGTCACCCGCAGCCCGACCCGGTCGGCCTCGGTGAACAGCGCATCCACGGCGGTCGCGAAGTGGGACCCGAAGACCAGCGCGGTGGTGGTGCCGGCGCGCGCGAGGCCGTCGACGAAGTCGGCGGCGACCCCGGCGGCGTACGCCGTGTCGGCCAGGCGGGCCTCCTCGGGGAGCGCGCAACGTTCGAGCCAGTCGAGCAGCGGCATGCCGAGGCCGCCGATCGCGCGCACCTGCGGGTAGTGCACGTGGGTGTCGACGAACCCCGGGAGCACCAGTCCCTCGCGCAGGTCGACGACCTCGTCGTCCGGGTGCTCGCGGAGGAGCTCGTCGGCCGGTCCGCGGGCGGCGATCACGCCGTCGCGGACGAGCAGGGCGGCGTCGGCCTCCGCGCGCAGGTGGTGGCCACGGAACGGGCTCTGCGGGGTGTCGATGAAGGTGCCGCGGAAGAGCGTCACCGTTGACGGGCGGCTTCGCGCTCGAAGGCCGCGAGCAGCCCGGCGGCCACCGCGACCGCGATGGCGGCAGGCTCCTTGCTGGTGGTCACGCCGGGCAGGCCGATCGGCGTGTGGACCCGGTCGACGACGTCCTGCGCGTGCCCGTCGGCGAGCAGCCGGGACCGGAACCGCGCCCACTTCGCCGACGAGCCGATCAGCCCGATCGGCCCGAGGTGGTCGAGCCGCACGGCGGCGTCGACGAGGGCGACGTCCTCGGCGTGGTCGTGGGTCATCACCAGCACGTGGGTGCCCGGCGGCAGCTCGGCGAGCACGAGCTCGGGCAGCACCGGTACGGGGTGGACGTGCACGGCGGCGACGGCGTCGGCCAGCGGGCCGAGCGCCTCGGCGTCCAGGTGCTCGGGGCGGGAGTCGACCAGGTGCAGGTCGAGGTCGTGGCGGGCGAGGATGCGGGCGAGCTCGAGGCCGACGTGGCCGACGCCGAAGATCGCCACGCTCGGGACGACGGGCAGCGGCTCGAGCAGCACGGCGACCTCGCCGCCGCAGCACTGCACGCCGTGCTGGATCGGAGCCTTGTCCGAGAGGTGGCTGTCGAACGACTCGGGGCGGGTGCCGTCGGCTCTCGAGCAGCGTCCGCGCACGGCGTACGGCCTCGGCCTCCAGGTTGCCGCCACCGACCGAGCCCCACGTACGCCGCGCGGAGACGACCATCTTGGCCCCGGCCTCGCGCGGGGTGTGGCCGCGGACGTCGGTCACCGTGACCAGCACGCCGGCTTCGCGGTCCTGGCGGAGCGACGCGACCGCCTGCCACCACGTGGTCATACGCGGACTCCGGACCGGACGCGGTCGAGGGCCCAGTAGACCGCCTCCGGCGTCGCGGGGGAGGCGAGCTCGACGGAGACGCCGGGCGGCCCGAAAGCCGCACACGCCTCGCGCAGCGCCTCGCGGACGCTGAAGGCCAGCATCAGCGGCGGTTCGCCGACGGCCTTCGAGCCGTAGACCGCGCCGTCCTCGTGGGCGTGCTCGAGCAGGGCGACGTGGAACTCGGTGGGCATCTCCGAGAAGCTCGGCAGCTTGTACGTCGACGCCGACTGGGTGCTGAGCCGGCCGCGGGTCGGGCCGTCGGAGGTGTCCCAGCGCAGGTCCTCGAGGGTCAGCCAGCCGGCGCCCTGCACGAACCCGCCCTCGACCTGGCCGAGGTCGACCAACGGGGAGAGGCTGTCGCCCACGTCGTGCACGATGTCGACGCGGCGCAGGTCGTACGCGCCCGTGAAGCCGTCGACCTCGACCTCGGCGACGGCGGCGCCGTACGCGAAGTACTTGAAGGGCGAGCCCGT
Source organism: uncultured Actinomycetota bacterium (assembly GCA_963839565.1). GTDB lineage: Bacteria > Actinomycetota > Actinomycetes > Propionibacteriales > Nocardioidaceae > Nocardioides. The sequence continues at coordinate 58,624 of CAWIVR010000021.1, forward strand.
CATGGTCGTGACGTCCCAGCTCAGTCCCTCGGTCTTGTAGAAGCCGGCCGCCCAGAGCTGGATGCGCTGGTGGTAGGCGATGCCGGACGAGCTCGTCCCACGAGGCGTCGGGGTTCTCGGCACGCACCTGGGTGAGCCGGCCGAGGATCTGGTCGCAGGCGTCCTTGACCGCACCGCCGTTGAGGTCGGCGCCGGCGCTGGCCGCGGTGGCCGAGGTGTTGGGCACCTTGTCGGTGCGCGTGGGCGCGAGGCGGACCTTCTCCAGCGGCAGCCCCAGCGCGGTGGCCGCGACCTGGAGCATCTTGGTGTGCAGGCCCTGGCCCATCTCGGTGCCGCCGTGGTTGATGAGGACCGAGCCGTCCTTGTAGACGTGCACCAGCGCGCCGCCCTGGTTGAAGGCCGTGAAGTTGAACGAGATGCCGAACTTCACCGGCGTGATCGCCAGGCCCCGCTTGGCGTGCGGGTGCTCGTCGTTGAAGGCTTGGATCGCGCGCCGGCGGTCGTCGTACCCGCTCGAGTCGCGGACCTGGTCCCAGGCGAGCGGCATGCGCTCGGGGTGGCGGACGAGCTGGCCGTACGGCGTCGTCTCGCCCTCGGCGTAGAAGTTGCGGCGGCGCAGGACGTCGGGCTCGATCCCGAGCAGGGGCGCGCAGCGACCGATGATGTCCTCGGTCACGAGCATCCCCTGCGGGCCGCCGAAACCGCGGAAGGCCGTCTGCGAGGTCTTGTTGGTCCGGGCGATCCGGCCCTGCACGCGGACGTCCGGGATGAAGTAGGCGTTGTCGACGTGGCACAGGGCGCGCGAGAGGACGGGTTCGGAGAGGTCGAGGCTCCAGCCGCCGTCGGAGGTCAGCGTCGCCTCGAGCGCGGTGAAGCGGCCGTCGTCGTCGAAGCCGACGCGCCAGGTGGCGTGGAACCCGTGCCGCTTGCCGGTCATCGTCATGTCCTGCTGGCGGGTGAGGCGCAGCCGGACCGGACGGCCGGTGAGGGTGGCGCCCAGCGCGGCGACCGCCGCGAGCCCGTGCGGCTGCATCTCCTTGCCGCCGAACCCGCCGCCCATCCGCAGGCACTGCACGGTGACCCGGTTGCTGGGCAGGCCGAGGACGTGGGCGGTGATCTCCTGGGTCTCGGTCGGGTGCTGGGTGCTGGACTGCACGAACACCTGGCCGTTCTCGTCGACCATCGCCAGCGCACAGTGCGTCTCGAGGTAGAAGTGCTCCTGCCCCGCGAAGTCGATCTCGCCCTCGAAGACGTGGGCCGCGCGGGCGAGTCCGGCGGCGACGTCGCCGCGGGCCAGCACCGGCTGCATGCCCTGGTAGCTCTCGGCCTCGATCGCCTCGACCACCGTCAGGATCGCGGGCAGCGGCTCGTACGTCGACCTCCACGGCCAGGGCCCCGCGGCGGGCAGCCTCGAGGGTCTCGCCGAGCACCCAGCAGACCGCGTGGCCGTGGTACCTGACCTCGTCGGGGAACAGCGGCTCGTCGTGCTTGATGCCGGCGTCGTTGACGCCGGGGACGTCCTGCTGCGTCAGCACCCTGACGACGCCGGGGACGTCGTACGCCGGGCTCGGGTCGAGGTGCGTGATCCGCGCGTGCGCGTGCGGCGCCTGCACCGGGTGGGCGTGCAGCACGTGCTGGCTGCGGCGGACGAGGTCGTCGGTGTACAGGGCGTGGCCGGTCACGTGCAGGGCCGCGCTCTCGTGCTCCACGGTGACGCCGACGACGGCGTTCTCGGGGCGGTCGCTGAGGTGGCTCATGACGCGAACAGCTTCCGCAACGAGTTCCCCAGCATCGCCGCCCGGAACCGCGCGCTGGCCCGCTGGTCGTCGATCGGCGTGCCTTCGCCGGCCAGGACACGCGCGGCGGCCTCGACCGTCTCGTCGTCCCAGGGCTGTCCCTCGAGCGCCTGCTCGGTGGCGATCGCCCGGATCGGCGTCGCGGCGACGCCGCCGAGACCGATGCGGGCCCTGGTCACCGTGCCGTCGGCGATGTCGAGCGCGAACGCGACGGCCACGCTGCTGATGTCGTCGAACGGCCGCTTGGCGATCTTGTGGAACGCCGTCGTGGTCGCGGCCGGGAGGGGTACGACGACCTCGGTGATCAGCTCACCGGGCGCGCGGACCGACTCGCGGTACCCGGTGAAGTACTCGCTCAACGGCACCGTCCGCGTCCCGTCGGCCGAGGCGAGGACGACGCTTGCCTCCAGGGCGAGCAGCACCGGTGGCGCGTCACCGATCGGCGAGCCGGTGCCGAGGTTGCCGCCGAGGGTGGCGCCGTTGCGGATCAGCCGCGAGGCGAACTGGGGGAACAGCGCGGCCAGCAGCGGCAGGCTCCCGTCGAGCCGGCGCTCGATCTCGCTGAGGGTGAGGGCCGCGCCGATCCGGATCTCGTCCCGGCCCACGGACCAGCCGCGCAGCTCGTCGAGCCGGTCGACGGCGACGACGAGGCCGGCCCGGGCGCCCTTGAGGTTCACGTCGACGCCCCAGTCGGTGCTGCCGGCGACGACGGTGGCGTCGGGTTCCTCGGCGAGGATCCTCAGTGCCTGCTGGAGATCGGTGGGCCGGATGAACTGGGCCTCGGCGTCGTGCAGCCGGGTCGGTACGGCGGCCGGCGGGGTCGCCGTACGGCGTGAGGCGAGCCGGTCGTCGGCGGTCGGGAAGCCGAGCGCGTACGCCGCGTCCATGATCGGCCGGTATCCGGTGCACCGGCAGAGGTTGCCGCTGAGCGCGTGGAGGTCGAAGCCGTTGTCGCCGTGGTACGCGTCGTGGGCCGCGGGGCCCGAGCCGTTGGTCGCCGATCGTCCGGCCCGGTAGAACTCCGCGGCCATGCTGCACACGAACCCCGGGGTGCAGTAGCCGCACTGCGACCCGCCTCGTACGGCCATCTCGTGCTGGACCGGGTGCAGGTCGTCGGGGGCGCCGAGCCCCTCGGCCGTGACGACCTCCTGTCCGTCGAGGCTGGCCGCCGGGACGAGGCACGAGTTGATCGCCGTCCACTCGGTCGCGTCCGTGCCGTCGGCAGCCGGTCGCGCCACGAGCACCGAGCACGCGCCGCACTCACCCTCGGCGCAGCCCTCCTTGGCGCCCGTCAGCCCGCAGGCCCGCAGGAAGTCGAGCGCGTTGGTGTGCAGGGGCACGCCCTCGAGCGGCCGCTGCTCGCCGTTGACCACGATCCCGGCCATCCACACCTCCCCGCGCGCGTCGACACGGCATGGTTGCAGGCCCAGGTCCCTCAGGCGGGCTCGGCCTGCTGGTTATCCATGCGAACACCAGGCCGTACCCGCCACTGTAGCCACGCCCCCGGCCCGGGTCACGGTGCCATTTTCGGGATAGTCCCTCACGAAATGGCTGCTATCAACGTTCACCTCACGACCATTTCGTAGGGGACTACCCGAGCAGCCTGTGGATGAGCCGCACGCGCTGGACCTCGCTCGACCAAAGATGGAGGAATGAGGACTGGCGTCGTCGCCCTTCCGCCCGGCTACCACCCGAACCGGCGTCACCTGGTCAAGCCCGTACGCGTCGACCCGAACGGCCTCATCGGTCCGACGCGGGCGGCGGCTCGAGGGAGGTACTGGCACAAGACAAGTCACGGGCTGTACGTGCCCTCGTGGGTGGACTCGACGCTGGCCGAGCAGCGGATCGTCGAGGCTGGAGCGGTGCTGCCGGCGTACGGCGCTGTCACCGGGTGGGCGGCGCTGAGATGGCTGGGTGGCCGGTGGTTCGAGGGGAGGCGGCCGGATGGCTCACCGCTGCCAGTGACGTTGGCGACGACCCACATCCGACCTCAACCAGGCATTGCGCTCTCCGAGGAGCGGATGAACGCCTACGAGGTCATCGCTCTTGACGGGCTGGTGATCACGCGGGCTCTCCGGTCGACACTGTTCGAGATGCGGTACGCCGCCACGTGGTGGGACGCCGTGATCGTGGCCGACATGGCGGCGTTCAACGACCTGGTCGCCCTCGACGAGCTGTGGCCGTACGCCCTCGCGCACGCCGGCATGACCGGGATCCCTCAAGCGCGTGACGCCATCGCGCACGCCGACGAGAACAGCTGGTCACCGATGGAGGTCGTGATGCGCCTCATCTGGACCTGCACGGCCGGCATGCCTCGACCGCTGATGAACCGGCCGGTGTTCGATCTGCAGGGTCGGCACATCGGGACGCCCGACCTGCTCGACGCCGAGGCCGGGGTGTACGGCGAGTACGACTCGGAGCTCCATCTCGACGGGAGGCGTCGGCTGAAGGACCTCACCCGCGAGGATGCGTTCCGACGTCTCGGACTCGAACCCGTCGTGATGGTGACTGGCCAGAGTCGCGACGAGGTCGCCGACCGGATCGTCGCGGCCTACGAACGCGCCACGCGCGGTAGCCGTCCCCGACTGTGGACGATCGACCAACCCACCTGGTGGGTCCCCACCGAGACCGTGGCCCAGCGCCGGGCGCTCGCTGACGCCCAGAAGGCGCGCTTGCTGAGTCGCCGTACGGCCTGAGCCGCCCACCTCGAGATAGTCCCCTACGAAATGGTTGCTCCTGGCGACGAGGAGCAGCCATTTCGTAGGGGACTATCGGGACAGCGCAGTCAGGGCGCCAGGGGCACCAGGGGGGCGTGGCGGTTGACGTCCTTGTAGAGCAGGTAGCGGAACGGACCCGGGCCGCCGGCGTAGCAGGCCTGCGGGCAGAACGCGCGCAGCCACATGAAGTCGCCGGCCTCCACCTCGACCCAGTCGGTGTTGAGCAGGTAGACGGCCTTGCCCTCCAGCACGTACAGCCCGTGCTCCATCACGTGCGTCTCCGGGAACGGGATCGTGCCGCCGGGCTGGAAGTTGACGATGTTGACGTGCATGTCGTGGCGCAGGTCGTCGATCTCGACGAACCGGGTCGTCGACCAGACGCCGTCGGTCCCCGGCATCACCACCGGCGCCACCTCGCGCTCGTTGGCCACGAACGCCTCCGGAGCATCGAGTCCGTCGACCCGCTGGTACCTCTTGCGGATCCAGTGGAACGTCCCGGTCGCCTCGGTCTCGTTGTGCAGGGTCCAGGCCGCACCCGGCGGCAGGTAGGCGTACCCGCCCGGGCGCCAGCTCGTACGCCGCCTCACCGACGGTGAGCGCCAGCGTCCCGGACGTCACGAACAGCACCGCCTCGGCGGTCGGGTCCACCTCCGGCGCCGACGAACCGCCACCGGGCCGCAGCTCGACGACGTACTGGCTGAACGTCTCGGCGAACCCGCTCAACGGCCGCGCCAGCACCCACATCCGCATGTGCGTCCAGCCGGGCAGGTGCGAGGCGGTGATGTCGCTCTGCGTCCGCGCCGGGATCACGGCGTACGCCTCGGTGAAGCGCGCCCGGTCCGTCGTCAGCGCGGTCTGGGGCGGCAGCCCGCCGGTCGGCACGTGGTAGCCCATCAGGTCCCTCTCACCAGCAGTTGTCCTCGGGGCAGCATCGTCGTCCACCGGTACGCCGCGCAGCCAGGTCTCCCGTACCTCGCCCACGAGCGGCCGGCCGGCGTACGCCGACACGGCGTTGCGGTGCTTGAGCCGGGCCACGTCGACGGTGAACGCCGCGTCCGGGGCGAACCGCACCAGGTCGGCCTGGGCGCCGACGGCGATCCGTCCGCGGTCGGTCAGCCCGACCCGGTCGGCCGGGGCCGTCGCCATCCACCGCACCACGTCGACGAGCGAGTGCCCGCGCGCCCGGGCCCCGGACCACACGACCGGCAGGCCGAGCTGGACCGAGGAGATCCCGCCCCACGCCAGCCCGAAGTCGGGGCTGGCCTTCAACGACGCCGTGCACGGCGAGTGGTCGGAGACCACCAGGTCGACGTCGCCCGCGGCCAGCGCGGCCCACAGCGCCTCGCGGTTGTCGGCCTCGCGGATGGGCGGGCAGCACTTCAGCTCGGTGGCGCCGTCGGGCACGTGCTCGGCGTCGAAGGTCAGGTAGTGCGGGCAGGTCTCGACCGACACGTCCACGCCCTCGGCGCGAGCCGACCGCAGCATCGGGACGGCGTCCGCGTCCGACAGGTGCACGACATGCGTACGCCCGCCGGTCGCCCGCGCCGTGCTCGAGGACCAGCGCGATCGCGGCCTCCTCGGCCGCGCGGGGGCGGGAGGCCAGGAACCCCGCGTAGTGCTCGCCGTCGAGCGCGGACTCGTCGAGGAGCGAGCCGTCCTCCGCGTGCACGATCATCAGCGCGCCGATCCGCGCCGTCTCGGCCATCGCGGCCGCGAACGCGTCGGGCGGCAGGTGCGGGAACTCGGCGACGCCGGAGTCCAGCAGGAAGCACTTGAAGCCGAACACCCCGGCCTCGTGCAGCGGCGCCAGGTCGGCGAGGTTGTCGGGCACCGCCCCGCCCCAGAACCCCACGTCGACGAACGCCTGCCCCTCGGCGACCGAGCGCTTCAGCTCCAGGGCGGCGACCGTGGTCGTCGCCGGCACCGAGTTGAGCGGCATGTCCAGGATCGTGGTCACGCCGCCCGCGGCGGCCGCCCTGGTCGCGGTCTGCGAACCCCTCCCACTCGGTCCGGCCCGGCTCGTTGACGTGCACGTGGGTGTCGACCAGCCCGGGCAGCAGCACCTCGTCGTCGCCGAGCGTCACCACGGTCGGAACCGAAGGCACGCGGTCGTACGGCGTCACCGCGGCGATCCGCCCGTCCGTCACCGCGACGCACGCGGCCACCTCTGCGTCCCCGACGACCACGCGCCGGGCACGCACCACGAGATCAGCTGCCACGGTAGGTCGAGTAGCCGTACGGGGAGAGCAGCAGGGGTACGTGGTGGTGGCGGTCGTCGGCGACCGTGAAGACGATGACGACCTCGGGGAAGAAGCCGTTGACGTAGGCCCCGGTGTCGAAGCGCAGCACGTACCCCCCGAGCCCGAGCTCGCCGCCGAGCGAGCCGACCCGCCCGTCGTCGTCGGTGACGGACTGGTCGAGCACGTCGCCGTCGCGGGACTCCAGGCGGACGGCGACCCCTGCTGCCGGCCGGCCGGCCGCGGTGTCGAGGACGTGGGTGGACAGGGTGGCCATCAGAGCAGCGCCTCCAGCCGCAGCAGCGCGATCTGCCTCAGGTTGTCGACCGTCTCGGCGCGCTCGGTCGCGTCGTCGTTGCCGAGCCGGCGGTCCAGCTCGGCCAGGATCGCCTCGGCGTCGCGGCCCGCGGCCCGGATCAGGAACACCCGCCCGAACCGCTCCTCGTACGCCGCGTTGCCGGCCGCCAGCCGCGCGGCCGTGTCTCCTGCCGCCGGGTCGACACCGGCCTGCTCGCGCTCCGACTGCGCGCCGCCACGCTCGCCGATCCGCGGGTGGCCCGACAGCGCCTGGTCGAGCTCCTCGTCGGTGAGCGCGCGGGCCGCCTCGTCCGCGCGGGCCACGGCGGCGACCCGGTCGGCGTACGGCTCGCCGGCCAGCACGTCGTCGGCCCACCGAGGCACGGAGAGGCAGGAGAGCAGCTGGTCCCGGCTGAGCGTCACGAGTCCCGTTCCTCGCGCAGGACCGTGCACTCGATCAGGCCGTACGGCCGGTCGGCGGCGATGAACACCTCGCCGTTGTTCTCCAACCCGTCGACGTCGAAGCCCGAGAAGTCGACCAGGAAGTGGTGCTTGTTCGGCGCCGCGAACCGGACCTCCGCGATGCCCGGCAGCGTGTCGACGACGGCCGAGCCCATGAGGTAGAGCGTCTCCTGCAACGCCCGCGAGTACGTCGTGGCGAAGGTCGACAGCAGCATGTCGCGCACCAGGTCGTAGGACGCGTTCCAGTCCGCGTCGACCGAGTCGTGCCGCCACTGGGCGGCGAGCGACGTCGCCAGGATGCGGTCGTCGGCCTCCGCCAGGGTGGTGAACTCGTCGACCAGGAACCCCTTGAACTCCGAGCCCGTCGACTTCAGGAGCACCAGGTCCTGGAGCCCCGAGGTCACCTGGACGCGTCTCGCGGCCGACCTCGACGACACAGGTGCGTACCTCGCCGCCTCGCCGCGCGAAGGCGTGCCGGCCGAGCCGGTCCCAGGCGTACTGCTCGACGCGCACCTGCGCCGAGGCCGCCGCCGGCGTGGCCTCGAGCAGCCGCCGACCGAGGGCCAGCGCGTAGTCCTCGGGCGAGGTGACGCCGTGGAGCTTGGCGTAGGCGAACGCGGTGTTCTTCTGGGTGTCCGTCGGCAGCACGGCCGACTGGTCGCCGTCGACGTGCGCGGCGTCGAAGTCGCCGCGCAGGGACGTGCTGACGTTGAGGTCGTGGATCTCGTGGCGGTCGGCCCCGCGCACGATCCGCACGACCCGGCTCTCCGCCTTGCCGTACTGGTTCGCGCCCAACACCGCCATGCGCCGACCCTAGCGATTCTCGGTACGAGCACGGTTGTCGTGCCCGTTGACCCCTCACTACGGTGGGCTCGGGTGCCCCGCCTGGGGTCTCGCGGCCCCGCGGTCCGGGGGAGGAGCGGTGGCCACAGCCGTACCCACGGTCGAGGAGCTCACGGCGCAGCTGCGCACCGCCTGGCCGGTGATGACCTGGCGGCCCACTGGCGACGCGCAACGCACGATCGTGGTGAACCACTCGATCTCCGCCACCGTGACGGAGCACTGGCTGCCGCTGATGCCCGCCTTCGAGGAGCGCTTCCTGTGCCACCTCCTCGGCCTGGCCTCGCCGGGCACCCGCATCGTCTACGTCACCTCGATGCCCATCCACTCTCGGCTCATCGACTACTGGCTGGGGCTGGTGCCTGGCCTGGACACGCCGGAGGTGCGGTCGCGGCTGACGCTGGTCCCGGTCGTCGACGCGCGACGGATGTCGCTGACCCGCAAGGTGCTCGACCACCCGGGCACGGTTCGCCGGATCCGGGAGGCGGTCGTGGACCCCAGGCTCGCCGTGGTGGTGGGCCACACGGTGACCGAGGACGACGTCAGGCTGGCGGGTCTCCTGGGCATCCCGGTGTACGGCGCGCACCCCGCGTACGCGCACTGGGGCACCAAGACCGGCAGTCGGGAGGCGTTCGCTGCGGCCGGGGTGCCGACCGTGCCCGGCGTCAGCGGGGTCCGCGACCGCGGCGACGTTCGGGAGGCGATCGAGCAGCTGGTGGCAGCCGACCCCGGCCTGGCCCGGGTGATCGTCAAGCACGACGAGGGTGTCAGCGGCATCGGCAACGGCACGATCGACCTGAGGTCCGGGGCGAGCGATGTCGCCGACTCCCTCGTCCCCGAGGACCCCGGCTACGACGTCGAGAGCTTCTACGCCCATCTCGCCGACGAGGGCGGCGTGGTCGAGGCGTTCCTGGTGGCCGACGAGGTGCGCAGTCCCAGCGCCCAGCTGCGCACCACGCCGGACGGGGACGTCGACCTCTTTGCCACCCACGAACAGGAGCTGGGGGGTCCGCACGGGCTCTCCTACCTGGGCTGCTCGATGCCAGCCGCACCGGCGTACGCCGAGCAGGTCGCCGACCAGGCCCTGGCGGTCGGGAAGTTCCTGGCGGCGCAGGGGATGGTCGGCCGGCTGTCGATCGACTTCCTGGCCGCCCGGACCGGTGACCGCTGGACGGCGTTCGGCTCCGAGATCAACCTGCGCAACGGCGGGACCACGCACCCGCTCGCCACCCTCAACTCGCTGGCCGGCGGAGGGTACGACGTCTCGGTGGCGACGTACCTCGACGGTGACGGGTCGGCCAAGTACTACCGCGCCACCGACCACCTGACCGGGCCGAGGTACGCCGCGCTCACCACCGACGACCTGCTCGACGTCCTGCCCGAGCACGAGCTCGGGTGGGACCCGGTCACCCGGACCGGCACCGTGTTCCACATGGCCAGCGCCATCGGCGGCAACGGCCAGGTCGGCATCACAGCGATCGGCGACGACCCCGCCTCGGCTGCAGCCCAGTTCGAGCGGTCCCGGTCCGCGCTCGACCGGGCATCCACGCGGATGTCGTCGGACTAGCGGCGGGCCAGTCGGCGCAGGTCGTCGTTGCCGAGCCCCGACTCCTCGCTGACCTCGGTCGGATCGACGGCGCCGCAGTCCAGGCCGCGGAGCACGAAGTCGGCCAGCGCCCGGGCGGTGGCGGGCTCGTCGGCGACCGCGCCCTCCTGCCGCTGCTCCGCGTACGCCCGCAGCCGCTCGAGCGCGCGGGCCAGGCCGCCACGGAAGAAGGCGTACGTCGCGGCGTACCGCGTCGGCAGGTGGCCCGGGTGCAGGTCCCAGCCCTGGTAGAACCCGCGCTCCAGCGAACGGATGACCAGCCGGTGGTGGTTCTGCCAGGCCAGGTGCACGGCGTCGCCGTCGCCGACGGGGAGCACGTTGGTGGAGCCGTCGGAGAGACGCACCCCGGTGCCCGCGGCGGCGGCCTGCATGACGAGCTTGGCGTGGTCGGCGACCGGGTGCTCGAGCGACTGCTGGCCCGCGGCGATCCCGCAGAACGCCGAGTAGTCGTAGGTGCCGTAGTGCAGGGCGGTCAGCCGACCGTCCGCCGCGTGCACCATCCGGGCGACCAGCGCGGTGCCGTCGGGGCCGAGCACGGACTGCGGGGTCTCGACCTGCACCTCGAACCGGACCGACGCGTCCGCCAGGCCGAGCTCGTCCTCGATCGTGGAGGCGGCGTGCACGAACGCCCCCACCTGCTCGGTGCTCGTCACCTTCGGCAGCGTCACCACGAACCCGTCCAGCGAGCCGCGCGACTCGGCGTACGTCGCCAGGAACCTGGTCAGCGTCCGCACGCCTCGGCTCCGGGTCGGCGCCTCGAACGACTTGATGCGGATCCCCGCGAACGGTGGTGCTGTCCCGTCCTGCTGGGCCTCGGCGAGCGCGTGCGCGGCGGTGCGTACGTGCTCGTCCTCGTCGGCGTCGTCGTGACCGACGTACCCGTCCTCGAAGTCGATCCGCAGGTCCTCGACCGGCTCGTCGGCCAGCTTGGCCTTGACCCGCCGGATGATGTCGGCGTCGCGCGACCACCGTCGCGAACTTGTCGGCGTGCTCGTCGAGCAGCGCCTCCGCCTGCCGGCCCCAGTCCCGCGCCGTGTCGGCGGCGAACACGTCGGCCGGCACGTACGCCGTGTGGACCGGCTGGCGACCCGCGCGCTCGCCGGGGTAGCGCGCCGCCAGCTGCGCGTCCGCCTCGGCGAGCCGTTCGTCCAGCTCGGACGTGAGCCGCGCGGCCAGGTCGTCGGGGTCGATCAGGGAGCTCAGCCCTCCTTGGTGACGCTGGTGTTGCCGAACTTGTCGTGCCAGCCGCGGTTGAGCGGGTCGGTGCTGATCGTGACGGCGATGGCGATGACGGCGATCAGGACGCCGAGGCTGGTGATGAGCCCGAGGATCGGCACCGAGCTCACGATGGCGAGGACGTACCAGGAGTTCCTCTTGAACGACTCCTCCGCCGTCGGGTTGCCGCCGGAGGCTCCGTGGACCCGCAGCTTGAGCAGCTGCTTGCCCAGCGTCCGGCCCCGGCTGGACTCCATGTAGACGAAGTAGGCGAGGTAGATGATCCCGCCGAGGACACCGCCGGCGACGGGGCTGTCGAGGATGACTCCCAGGATGCCGGTGATGACGCCGATGAGGATGCCGTCGATGAGGCGGGCGAGGAAGCGTCCGCCCAGCCCTCCGGGCTGCACGCCGGCGACGGGCGCGGGACCGCCGGGGGCCACGGGGTAGGACGAGGCGCCGTACGGGTTCTGGCCCGCAGGCGGCGGCGGCGCGCCGTACGGCGTCTGGCCGGCGGTCGGCGGGTTGCCGGCGTAGGGCTCGGCCGGCGGAGGCGGCTGCGAGGCGTACGGGTTCTGCGGCGGCGGAGGCGGAGCGGACGGCTGGTCGCTGGGCGAGCCGTAGGGGTTCTGAGGCGGCGGAGGAGTACTGCCACCGCCCTCGGGCGTACCGGACGGGGGAGGCGGGTTCTCGGTCATGCCCCGAGGCTAGATCAACCGACGCGCAAATGGACTGACCCGCCCGGGTCGGCCCGGGCGGGTCAGTCATGCGTGGGTGTGGGTCTGACTACTCCTCGCCGGCGATGAAGGCCTCCACGCGGCGGCGGCCCTCGTCGTCGGGCAGCTGCACGGGCGGGGACTTCATCAGGTACGACGACGCCGAGATGACGGGGCCGCCCTGGCCGCGGTCCTTGGCGATCTTCGCGGCGCGGATGGCGTCGATGATGATGCCGGCCGAGTTGGGGGAGTCCCAGACCTCGAGCTTGTACTCGAGGTTCAGCGGCACGTCACCGAAGGCGCGACCCTCGAGGCGCACGTAGGCCCACTTGCGGTCGTCGAGCCACGCGACGTAGTCGGACGGGCCGATGTGGACGTTGCGGTCGGAGGTCTTGTTGGCCAGCTCGCCCTGCAGGTTGGACGTGACGGCCTGGGTCTTGGAGACCTTCTTGGACTCGAGGCGCTCGCGCTCGAGCATGTTCTTGAAGTCCATGTTGCCGCCGACGTTGAGCTGGTAGGTGCGGTCGAGGGCCACGCCGCGGTCCTCGAACAGCTTGGCCAGCACGCGGTGCGTGATGGTGGCGCCGACCTGCGACTTGATGTCGTCGCCGACGATCGGGACGCCGGCGTCCTCGAACTTCTTGGCCCACACCGGGTCGGAGGCGATGAACACGGGCAGGGCGTTGACGAAGGCCACGCCGGCGTCGATCGCGCACTGGGCGTAGAACTTGTCGGCCTGCTCGGAGCCCACCGGGAGGTAGGACACCATCACGTCGGCCTGGGTCTCCTTGAGCACCCGCACCACGTCGACCGGGTCGGCGCCGGACTCCTCGATGGTCTGGCGGTAGTACTTGCCGAGACCGTCCATCGTCGGGCCGCGCTGCACCTCGATGCCCATGGTGGGCACCTCGGCGATCTTGATGGTGTTGTTCTCGGAGGCGTTGATGGCCTCGGAGAGGTCCTTGCCCACCTTCTTGTCGTCGACGTCGAACGCTGCGACGAACTCCACGTCGTTGACGTGGTACTCCCCGAACATGACGTGCATCAGGCCCGGCACGGTGGTGCCGGCCTCCGCCTTGGCGTAGTACTGCACGCCCTGGATGAGGGACGTGGCGCAGTTGCCGACGCCCACGATGGCTACTCGAATCGATCCCATGCCGGATCTTCCTTCCTTCACTGCGTGCCTAAGGCGTTTCGGCCGCCGGCGTCACAGCCGGTGCACTTCGGGTGTGTTTGGTGTCGCTCGTGCTGGCGGGCCCGTTGTCCGGGCCCCGTTCGGCGTTGATCAGGTCGGTGAGCCAGCGGACCTCGCGCTCCACGGACTCGATCGCGTGACGTCGCAGCTCGCTCAGGTAGCGGTCGTCGCCGCCGGCCGCGTGCCGCTGCCGCTCCAGGCGCTCCTGGAGGCGGCTGCGACGACCCTCGAGGATCCCGAGACGTACCTCGGCGCTGGTCCGGGAGAAGAACGCGAACCGCATGTTGAAGCTCTCGTCCTCCCACGCGTTCGGCCCGTCGTCGGTGACCTCCTGGGCGAACACCTCGCGGCCCGCCGGCGTGATCTGGTAGGTGATCCGCTGGCGCAGCGAGACCGACGCCGGGTTGGTCACCTCGGTGACCAGGCCGTCGCGGAGCATCCGCTTGAGGGCGGGGTACAGCGAGCCGTAGGACAGCAGCCGGGTCCACCCGAGGAGCAGGTTCAGCCGCTTGCGGAGCTCGTAGCCGTGCAGGGGGGACTCGTGGAGCAGGCCGAGAACGGCCATCTCCAGCGCTGCGCCCTTGCGTGCCACGGTGTGCTGCCCCTATCGCTTTGCTCTATCGGTTGAATCTATCGTCCGAACCTATCAAAGCGATACATCGAATGCGAAACAGGGTCGGGCCCCACCCCTGACCGGGGTACCGCACGTCACGTCGTCGTGGGTTGGGTGGGGCCGGGTCCGCCCCCGTACTCTCGTGGGGTTGTCCTTCCCCGCCCGGCCTCTGCCCGGGCACCGATCTTCGGAGTCGATCAGTTGAGCAAGCGTCGTGCCGACGGGCCTGCGGTCAAGCGCAAGCCCCAGCGGCCCGGTCAGAAGAAGCCGATGAAGCGACGGTTGCTGACCGTCCTCAAGTGGCTGCTGATCGTCGGCCTGGTCGTCGCCCTGACCGGCGTCGGCGCGTTCTACTACGCCTACACCCAGACGACGATCCCCAACCCCAACGCCGACTTCCAGACCGAGACGACCAAGGTCTACTACGCCGACGGCAAGACCGAGCTGGGTCAGTTCGCGACCCAGAACCGCGAGTCGATCCCGTACTCCGAGATGCCCGAGCAGATGAAGCAGGCGGTCGTGGCCGCCGAGGACCAGAGCTTCTGGACCAACCAGGGCATCGACCCCAAGGGCATCCTCCGCGCGGCGTTCAGCAACGCCCGCGGCAACAGCACCCAGGGCGCGTCGACCATCACCCAGCAGTACGTGAAGATCCTCTACCTCACCCAGGAGCGCTCCCTCCAGCGCAAGCTCAAGGAGGCCTTCCTCTCGCTCAAGCTCCAGCGTGAGCAGAGCAAGCAGGAGATCCTCGAGGGCTACCTCAACACCATCTACTTCGGCCGCGGCGCGTACGGCATCCAGGCGGCCGCGATGGCGTACTTCGACGTCCCGGCCAAGGACCTCAACCTCAAGCAGGCCGCGGTGCTGGCGAGCGTCCTCAACGACCCCAACGACCTCGACCCGTCGGAGGGCAAGGACGCGAAGGCCGCGCTCAAGGAGCGCTACACCTACGTCCTCGGCGCGATGGCCGACACCGGCGACATCACCGCCGAGGAGGCCGCCCAGGCGTCCGAGACGCTGCCGAAGTTCCCGAAGATCCAGGCCGACAGCCAGTACGGCGGCCAGAAGGGCCACATGCTGCGCATGGTCCGCAACGAGCTGCGGCAGATGGGCTACTCCGAGGAGGCCATCGACGGCGGCGGCCTGCGCGTGACCACGACCTTCACCCCCGAGGCGATGGCGGCGGCCGAGGCGGGCGTGCTGGCGCAGAAGCCCGAGGGCTTCGGCGACAAGGAGCTCCACATCGCGGCCGCGACGGTCGAGCCGGGCACCGGCGCGCTGCTCGGGTTCTACGGCGGCCAGGACTACCTCGACTCCCAGATCAACTGGGCCGAGGCCGGCGGCATGGTCGGCTCGACGTTCAAGCCGTTCACGCTGGCCACCGCGATCAAGGAGGGCTTCTCCCTCGAGGACACCTTCGAGGGCAACTCCCCCTACACGTTCCCGGACGGTCTCGAGGTCCGCAACGAGGGCGGCGGCGACGGCAACGACTACGGCGCGAACGTGACGGCGACGTACGCGCTCGAGGAGTCCATCAACACCGCGTTCGTCGACATGTCGGCCTCGATCCCCGACGGTCCGGAGAAGATCGCGCAGACGGCGAACGAGCTCGGCATCCCGCCGTCCAAGCCCAGCAAGAAGTACCCCGGCATCCCGAAGATCAGCCGTGACCTCAGCCCCGACGACGCGCTGATCACCCTCGGCCGGGCCCGGATCAGCCCGATCAACATGGCCAACGCCTACGCCACCATCGCCAACGGCGGCGTCCGGGCCAACGTGCACGTCATCTCGAAGGTCGTCGACCGCACCGGCGAGGACCCCCAGGTCTACGACGTGGTCAACACCGACGCCCTCGACCCCGACATCAACGCGGACGTCTCGTACGCCATGCAGCAGGTCGTCGAGGAGGGCACCGGCCAGGCCGCGCTCGCGCTCGACCGTCCGGCCGCCGGCAAGACCGGCACCGCGACCAACGACAAGGACCAGGTCTCCTCCGCCTGGTTCGTGGGCTTCACGCCCCAGCTCTCCACGGCCGTCATGTACGTCCGCGGCGACGGCGACGACCAGCTCGACGGCTGGCTGCCGACCTACTTCGGTGCGGCGTACCCCGCGCAGACGTGGACCGCGATCATGCAGCAGGACATGGAGGGCATGGACGTCGAGGAGTTCCCGCCGCCGGCCAACGTCGACGGCGAGGCCCCGACCGACGGCCACGAGCCCGAGCCGACCACGCAGCCGACCCCGCGGCCCACCAAGAAGCCCAGCCCGACCAAGGAACCCAGCCCGACCGACGAGCCCACCGACGAGCCGACGGACGAGCCCACCAAGGACCCGACCGGCATCCCGACGACGGAGCCGACGCCCACGCTCGAGCCGACGCCGACCGTCCAGCCGACGCCCACGGTGGAGCCGACGCCGACCGTGCAGCCGACGCCGACCGTGGAGGCCACGCCGTCCCAGCAGCCGCCCCCGAGCGCGCCGACCCAGCAGGCGACGGCGTCGCCGGCTCCCGCGGCCCGGGAGCCGTCGGCTCCGGCCACGCCACGCAACAGCGCGTCGATCCTCGGCTACGTCTGACCCTGCCCCTGACAATGACCGGGCACCCGACCACCGATGTGATGAGGTAGCCGTCGTGCCGACCGACCAGCCAGCGGAACGTCGGGTGCACCCGTCGGTCGAGGACCCGGGTGTGCGGGCGCTGAGCGAGGGCGTCGGCGGTCCGATCGGCCCGCGCGCGGGCCGGCACTGGTGGTGGACACCGGTCCGCGTCGTGCTGGCCATGACCGCGCTCTGCTTCGCGCTCGGCATGGTCAAGGACACGGCCTGCTACCAGGCCAAGTGGAGCGACGCCAACGTCAACTACACGCACATGTGCTACTCCGACCTGCCCTACCTCTACACCGGGCGCGGGTTCGTCGAGCTGCACTGGCCGTACGCCGACGACGACGCGGTCCGGGCGAGGTACGCCGCGATGGAGTACCCCGTCGTCATCTCCTACTGGGCCTGGTGGTCGGCGAAGGTCACCCACGTGCTCAGCGGCTCGCCGGACGTGGAGGCGCGGGCCGGCGTCCCGGCCGACACCCTCGCCGGCGAGCCCGAGGTCCGCACGGAGATGCTGCGCTTCGTCGCGGTCAACGCGGTCGGGTTCGCGGCGCTGGCGCTGCTCGCCGCCTGGCTGCTGGCCGGGGTCCATCGGGGGCGGCCCTGGGACGCCGCCTTCTTCGCGCTCTCGCCGGCGCTGCTGCTCGCCGGCCTGGTCAACTGGGACATGTTGGCGGTCACCTGCGTCGCCGCAGCGCTGTGGGCGTGGTCGCGGGACCGCACGGTCCTGACGGGCGCGATGATCGGCCTCGGCGTGGCCACCAAGCTCTTCCCGCTGTTCCTGCTGGGCGGCATCCTCGTCATCTGCCTGCGGCAGCGCCGGTTCCGCGACCTCGGTGAGGTCTCCGCCGCGGCTGCCGTGACGTGGCTGCTGCTCAACGCGCCGGCGTACGTCGCCGGGCCGGAGGACTGGAAGACGTTCTGGCGGTTCAACTCCGACCGCACCGCCGACCTGGGCTCGATCTGGCTGGTCCTCGACCAGCGGTTCGACTGGTCGATGACCGCGTCGACGATCAACCTGTGGTCGTGGCTGTTCTTCGGGGCCTGGTGCGTCGCGGTCCTCGTGATCGGCCTGGCCGCCCCGGCCACGCCCCGGCTCGCCCAGCTCGGCTTCCTGGTGGTCGCCGGGTTCCTGCTCGTCAACAAGGTCTACTCGCCGCAGTACGTGCTGTGGCTGCTGCCCCTCGCCGTGCTCGCCCGGCCCCGGCTGCGCGACCAGGTGATCTGGCAGGCGACCGAGGTCGTCTACTTCGCGACGGTGTGGTGGTACCTGGGCAACTTCCTGGCGCCCGCCGACGGCGGCGACGCGGAGTTCTACTGGTTCGCCATCGTCCTGCGGATGGCCGGCGAGCTGTACCTGGTCGGCATCATCGTGCGCGACGTGCTGTGGCCGCGCCACGACCCGGTGCGGGAGCTCGGCTGGCGCGCGTACGTCCGCCGGCCTCCAGCGGAGAGGTCGCTCTCGCTCAGGTGAGCACGACGCGGTCGAACGTGGTCGCGGTGAACCGCACCCGGACGCCGACCTCGTCGCCGACCGCCGGGACGTGCGCGCCGGACGGCAGGAAGAGCATCGACGCCTGCATGTGCGGCGGCTCGGCGAACAGCCGCTGCTTGCCGTCGATGGTGAACGGCGACCGGACGAAGCCGACCGCGTCGAGGCCGCCGCGGGCCAGGGTGGCGGCCCGGGCCTTCATCGAGGAGTCCCCGGTCGGCGCCTCGAGGCCGATGCCGTGGGCGGTCCCGCCGCTGACGACGACGATGTGGCCGGACTTCGGCGCGCTGCGCCCGCGGTAGCCGAAGAGGTCTCCCCGCTCGACGGGGTGCACGTCGAGGACGGTCGCGCTCACCTCCAGGGCCGACCGGTCGCCGAGCCAGAGCTGGGTGCCGATGCGCGGGCGGATGTCGAAGTCGGCGTGGGTGGTGCGCAGCCGGGCGAGCTCGTCGTCGGTGAGGTGCGAGACCCACACGGTCGTGCGTCGGCCGTCCGCGAGGCCGGCCGCGACCACCTCGTCGACGAGGCGGTGCACCTCGGCCAGGTGGGAGCCGGTGCTCAGCGGCAGGTGCAGCGCCACGCCCGCGAGCCCGCGCCGCATGCTGCCCGAGTCGAGGACGGCGGCCGCCCCGCGCAGCTCGCGCGCGCTCAGCCCGTGGCGCAGCATGCTGGTGACCAGCTCGAGCACGAAGCGGGCCCCGGGCTGGTGCTCCTGGAGGTCCCGCACGTCCTGCATCCGGGAGACCGTGTGCACCACCCGGCGCTGGAGGTCGGCGGGCACCTCGAGCGCCGCGCCGAACGGCCGCCACGGGGTCATCACCAGCAGGTCTCCGGGGAACCGGCCGGCCACCTCGGGCAGCTCGGAGTACGTGCCGACGGCCAGGGTGTCGCACCCCAGCCAGGCGGCCTTGCGGGCCAGCCGGCCGAGCCCGAAGCCGTACCCGTTGCCCTTCGCGACCGGCACCAGCCCCGGCTGGGCCTCGGCGACCGCCCGCAGGTGCGCGCGCCAGCGGTCCCCGTCGACCGTGAGGGTGAGGCTCATCCGCCCCGCCGCTTCATGGCCATCTGGAAGCCGCGGTAGAGCAGCGGTCGCAGCGGGAGGTCCCACTCGCCGGCGTGCTCGACCGCCTCGCCGCCGGTGCCGACCTTGAACTGGATCAGGCCGGCGTGCGGGTCGTCGGGGTCGAGGGTGTCGGTGATGCCCCGCAGGTCGTAGACGCTCGCCCCCGACGCCAGGGCGTCGCGCATCATCGCCCACTGGACGGCGTTCGAGCCGCGGACGTCGCGCTTCTCGGTGGACGAGGCGCCGTAGGAGTACCACGCGTGGGTGCCGACGCGGACCGCGATGGTCGCGGCGACGAGGTCACCCTCGTGGTGGGCCAGCCACAGCGTGAGCCGGTCGGGCTCCTCGGCCGCGCATGGCCTCGGCCATGGTCCGGAAGTAGCCCAGCGGGCGCGGCGTGAAGTGGTCGCGCTCGGCCGTGTGCACGTAGAGGTCGTGGAACGCCTTGAGGTCGGCCGTCACCGTCTCGTCGGTCGAGCGGGTGACCACGACGCCCGCCTTGTCGGCCTTCTTGATGTTGCGCCGCCACTGCTGGTTCATGCCGGCCAGGACGTCGGCCTCGGCGAGCGGTGTGCCCTCCGCACCCGCGAGCGGTACCTGGAAGTTGTAGCGCGGCTGCCCGGCCGCGAAGCCGCCCTCGTCGCCGCCCTGGAGCCGCCACCCGAGCTCGTGCAGCTGCGACACCACCCGCGCCCCCACCGGCTCGCGGTGGGTGGGGGCGAGGTCGTCGAGGCGCCGTACGTCGGGGTCGGCGATGCCCTGCTTGACCGCCGCGGCCGACCACCGGCGGGTGACGACGGGCGGTCCCATCCGGACGGCGAACGCGCCGTGGGTCTTGAGGTGCTTGGCCATCGGGCGCAGCCAGGCGCCGAGGTCGTCGGCCGCCCAGTCGATCACCGGACCCTCGGGCAGGTACGCCAGCGTGCGGTTGATGCGCACCTTCGGCACCGGGATCGCCCGGTGCAGCACCAGCCCGGCGCCGACCAGGTCGTCGCCCGCGAACCACCCCAGCGACTCCGCCCGCCACTCCGCCTTCACCCTCGCCCACGCGGGCGTCTGCAGGAAGCTGGTCGATCGCTGGGCGCGGACGAACGCCAGGTGCTGCTCCGGCGAGATGGGCCGGACGCACGGGCTGGACGCTCACCCCACCGAGGCTATCGGGCGCCCACCGCCGCGGTCGAGGAGGGCACGCGAGCGTCGTCAGCGAGCCTGTGACCGAGGGTCGCCGTCGCAGGGACGGCTCTGACGACATCGGCCGTCGGTGGGCCACGATGGTTACGGCTCGACCGTGACCTTGATCGCCTCGCCGTTCTTGACGATCGTGAACGCGTCGAGCACGCGGTCGAGAGGGATGTGCTCGGTGATCAGGTCCTTCACGGGGACCTGGCCGGTCGAGATGTACTCGAGCGCCCGCTTGTTGTGCTCGGGGGCCGAGCCGTTGGCGCCGTGGATGTGCAGCTGGCGGTAGTGCACCAGGTTGCTGTCGCACTTGATGAACGGGTCGGTCTTGGGCAGGCCGCCGAAGAACGAGATGCGGCCGTTGCGGGCGGCCATCGAGATGGCCTGCTCCTGGGTGACGTTGGCGGCGGTCGCGGTGATGATCACGTCGGCCCCGCGGCCTCCGGTCAGCTCCATCACCCGCTCGACGACGTCGACCTCGGCGCCGTTGATCGTCTCGTCGGGCTGGACGGCGTCGGCGGACATCTTCAGCCGCTCGGCGTTGACGTCGACGAGGTACACCGGGCCGCACTCGTGCACCCCGCGCGCGATGCGGATGTGCATGCAGCCGATCGGGCCGGCGCCGAAGACGACGACCGTGTCGCCGGCCTCGATGCCCAGCAGCTCCTGGGCGTTGATCGCGCAGGCGAACGGCTCGGCCGCGGACGCCTCGTCGTACCCGACGTTGTCGGGGATCCGGTTGAGCCCGTCGACCTTGAGCACCTGCTTCGGCACGATCATGTACTCGGCGAAACCGCCGTCGTACTGGTAGCCGACCGAGGTCTGGTTCTGGCACACGGCCATCCAGCCCTTGTTGCACTCGTAGCAGTCGCCGCACGGCACGGCCGCGATCACCTGCGCGCGGTCGCCGGGCTTCCAGTCGGAGCCGTACGTCGTGTTGACGTCCGCGCCGACCTCGACCACCTCGCCGGCGATCTCGTGGCCGATGGTCCGCGGCGGGCTGAGGTTCTGGTGCCCGTTGTAGAAGATCTTGACGTCGGTGCCGCAGGTGGAGCAGTTCTTGACCTTGAGCTTGATCTCGTCGGGGCCGCACTCGGGTTCGGGGACGTCCTCGACGCGGACGTCCTCGGGCGCGTAGAAACGAAGAGCCTTCATGGCCGCACAGGTCCTTTCGCGGTCGCGGGGTGGGATGCCCCGACGCTATCGCTCCCTGCACGCAGAAAGCCACACAAACGGGCAGAAAACTATGTCCGAATACTTGGCAATGTGCCCGATTCGGTGCAGACTGACCGCATCGAGACGTGACAGGCGTCACGTTCCTGTGAGGAAGAGAGGAACCTCGATGGCATCGACTGCCACCGCTACGCCCCGGGCAGGGGCGCGCGTGCACGTGCAGAAGTTCGGCACGTTCTTGTCCAACATGATCATGCCGAACATCGCCGCGTTCATCGCCTGGGGACTTCATCACCGCGCTGTTCATCCACGGTCGGCTGGATCACCCTGGTCGGCGACAAGGTCTTCGGCTACGGTCGGGCCTCGAGCGATCCAGTACGACTACGGCTTCGATCCTCGATCGCCTCGACCGGCTGGCACGCCGACGGCGTGCGGCGATCGTCGGCCCGATGATCAGCTGCCTGTTGCCGATCCTGATGGGCTACACCGGCGGCCGGATGACCTACAACGACAGCATCCGCGGAGGTTCGTCGGCGCGATCGCGACATGGGCGCGATCACCGCGGCGAGCGTCCCGATGTTCCTCGGCGCGATGATCATGGGTCCGCTGCGGCGGCTACACGATGAAGCGCATCGACGCCCTGTGGGACGCACAAGATCAAGCCCGGGCTTCGAGATGCTCGTCAACAACTTCTCGGCCGGCATCTGGGGCATGATCCTGGCGCTCTTCGGCTTCGCGATCGCCGGGCCGTTCGTCGAGGCGTTCTCCAACCTCGGCCGAGAACGTCGTGGACTTCCTGGTCGACCAGAGCCTGCTGCCGCTCACCTCGATCTTCGTCGAGCCGGCGAAGGTCCTGTTCCTCAACAACGCCATCAACCACGGCGTGCTTCACGCCGCTCGGCATCGCAGGAGGCGGTCGAGAAGGGCCAGTCGATCCTGTTCCTGATCGAGGCGAACCCCGGGCCCGGCGTCGGGCCTGCTGCTGGCGTTCATCGTTCTTCGGCAAGGGACATGGCCAAGGCCACGGCGCCCGGCGCGCTGGTGATCCAGTTCTTCGGCGGCATCCACGAGATCTACTTCCCGTACGTGCTGATGAAGCCGAAGCTGATCCTGGCCATGATCCTCGGCGGCATGACCGGCGTGGCGACCAACCTGGTCTTCGACTCCGGCCTGCGCGCCCCGGCGGCGCCGGGCTCGATCATCGCGGTGTGGCTGCAGACGCCCGGCACCAGTACTGTCGGCGTGACGCTGTCGGTCCTCGCGGCCGCGAGCGGTCTCGTTCCTGGTCGGCGTCGTTCCTGCTGAGGCTCGACAAGACCGACGGACGAGGGTCGACCTCACCGAGCCGCCACGGCGCACATGGAGGCGATGAAGGGCAAGAAGTCCTCGGTCGCCGGCGCCCTGATCGGCGCGGGTGCCGGCACCGCGGCAAGGAGATCCGGTCGATCGTGTTCGCCTGCGACGCGGGCATGGGCTCCTCGGCCATGGGCGCCTCGGTGCTCCGCAAGAAGATCCAGGCGCGCCGGCCACGGCGAGGTGACCGTCGTCAACAAGGCGATCTCCAACCTGTCGACACCTACGACCTGGTCGTCACCCACCAGGACCTGACCGACCGGGCCAGGCAGAAGACCCCGTCGGCGATCCACGTCTCCGTCGACAACTTCATGGGCAGCCCGAGGTACGACGAGATCGTCGAGCTGATCGACGCAGTCCTCAGGCCGGCGAGCGCCGCCGTCGAGGAGGACACCAGCGACGAGTGTCGAGGGTCGACATCCTGCTGGCGAGCTCGATCGTCCTGGGCGGCAGGGCCCGGGACCGCGACTCCGCCATCGACGAGGCCGGCCACCTGCTGGTGCAGGCCGGCGCCGTCGACGAGTCGTACGTCGCCTCCATGCACGAGCGGGAGCAGTCGGTCTCGACGTTCATGGGCAACGGGCTGGCGATCCCGCACGGCACCAACGAGGCCAAGGGCTCGATCCGGCGTACCGCGATCTCGTTCGTGCGCTACGACCTGCCGCTGGACTGGAACGGCAAGCAGGCCGAGTTCGTGATCGGTATCGCCGGTGCGGGTGACGACCACCTGGCGCTGCTGTCACGCATCGCCGAGATCTTCGTCGATGCCGACCGCGTGGCCGAGCTGCGCGCGGCCCAGACGCCGCACGAGGTGCTGGCGGTCCTGACGGGGTCCGCGTCTAGCGGACGTCCCGGCTCAGAACCAGGAGCCGCGCACCGGTGAGAGGCCGGTGCGCGGCTTCTTTCGTCGCGCCCGGACCCCGGGTCCCTCCATCAGCGCAGCGTCACATGCGCTCCCGGAGGAAGGCGAAGTCGGCGAGGTGCTCGGCCGCTCCTCCGGGGGTCTCGCAGATGACGGGTGCGCCGGCGTCGCGGACGACCGCCGCCAGCAGGGCGGGGTCGATCCGGCCGGCGCCGAAGTTGGCGTGGCGGTCGGCGCCGGAGTCGAACTCGTCGCGGCTGTCGTTGCAGTGCACCAGGTCGATGCGGCCGGTCACCTTGAGGACGTCCTCGACGACGGTCTCGAGCGCGTTGCCGCCCGCGTGGGCGTGGCAGGTGTCGAGGCAGAACCCGACCATGTCGCTGCCGCTCTTGGCCTTGGCGACGGCGTCGAAGACGCGGTCGATCCGCTCGAGGTACCGCGTCATCGCGTTGTCCCCACCGGCGGTGTTCTCGATCAGGAGCGGGAGCTTGAGGTCGGTCGCGTCGATCGCCTTGCGCCAGTTGTCGAAGCCGATCTCGGGGTCGTCGTCGCGGTTGACGTGGCCGCCGTGCACGATCAGGCCCTTGGCGCCCAGCGCCGCCGCCGCGTCGACGTGCTGCTGGAGCAGCTTGCGCGACGGGATCCGGATCCGGTTGTTCGTGGTGGCGACGTTGACGATGTAGGGCGCGTGGACGTAGAGGTCGACCCCGGCCGCCGCCGCGTCGTCGCGCAGCCCCTCGAGCCCGCCGGCGTACCGGACCTCGGGTCCCTTGTAGCCCTGCGGGTCGCCGAGGAAGAACTGCACCAGGTCGGTCTCGCGGGCCTGCGCCTCCGCGACCGGGTCCTGCTGCTCGACGTGCGCGCCGATCCGGGTCATGGGACCAAACTATCTCCGCCCTCCGACAGCCCGCCCTCCGGATAGTCCCCCACGAAATGGTTGTCGTTCCGCACTCCGGAGCAGCCATTTCGTAGGGGACTATCCCGAGGGGCGAGCCGGGGGGCGAAGGATGGGGGCATGGGACTCGACGTGAGGGATCGGTTCGCGGCGGGGCGTGGGTACCTGGGGGCGGCGACGCTCGGGCTGCCGGCCGACGTCACCGTCGCGGCGCTGCGCCGCGACGTGGAGGCGTACGCGACCGGCACCGTCGACGTGATGGAGTACACCGCGCTGGTGGAGCGGGCCCGGGGGTACGCCGCCACCTTGCTGGGCGTCGTACCGTCCCGCGTCGCGGTCGGCTCGCAGGCCTCGGTGTTCATCGGGCTCGCGGCGGCCGCGGCCCCGCCGGGTGCGGAGGTGGTGTGCGTCGAGGGTGACTTCGCCTCCGTGGTCCGGCCGTTCCTGGCCCGCGGCGACCTGCGGGTGCGCCAGGTGCCGCTCGCGGAGCTCGCCGGATCCGTGGGCCCGGACACGTGGATGGTGGCGTTCGCGCTGGTGTCCTCGAGCACCGGCGAGCTCGCCGACGCCGCCGCGGTCTCGGCGGCCGCGCGGGCGACGGGCGCGCGGGTGCTGGTCGACGTCACCCAGGCCACGGGCTGGCTGCCCACGACCGACCTCGAGGCCGACCTCGTCGTCTGCCACACGTACAAGTGGCTCTGCGCGCCGCGCGGCAGCGCGTTCGCCGCGTTCTCCGAGCGGGCGCAGGAGGAGATCCGGCCGCTCACGGCGGGCTGGTACTCGGCCGCGGACCCGTGGGCGTCCTGCTACGGCCCGGAGCTGGACCTGGCCCCCGACGCGAGCCGGTACGACGTCTCGCCGGCCTGGCACGCCTGGGTCGGCGCCGAGGCCGCCCTCGGGTTCGCGGTGTCGCTGGACGCCGCCGAGGTGCGCGACCACGCCGTCGGCCTGGCGAACGGGTTCCGCGAGCGGATCGGCCTCGGCCCCTCGGACAGCGCGATCGTGTCCTGGCCCGACCCGGACGGCGCGCACCTGGCGGCGTTCGGCGCGGCCGGTGTCGCGGCCTCCGGCCGTGCCGGCCGGGCCCGCGTCTCCTTCCACCTCTGGAACGACGAGGAGGACGTCGACCTGGCCGCCCGGGCCCTCGGTCGTTGAGCCCTGCTCTCGGCGTACTTGGCGTACGTTTCCTGAACTTGGCGTGGGGTCGCACCGCACGCCAAGTTCCGTTTTCTCCGGCCGGCCGGAGAAAACTCGCTGCCCCGATAACCCGTCGTCCGCCGTCGGTGGGCGGTGCGACCATCGAACGCGATGTCCCAGCCCACCACCCCCGACACCACCCTCGCGTCGTTCTGGCAGCAGCTGCCGCGCGAGGGCAAGTGGCTGCTGTCGACGGTCGCGGTCCAGCTGTTCGGGCGCGGGCTGACGCTGCCGTTCACGGTGATCTACCTGCACGAGGTGCGCGGCATGGGCCTCGACGTGGCCGGCCTGCTGATGGCGTGGATCTTCGCGGTCGGCGTCATCGTCACCGGGCCGGGCGGCGCCGCGGTCGACCGGTTCGGCGCGCGCCTGGTGACCCTGGTGGCCTGCCTGGTGCACATGGTCGGCGTGGGCATCCTGGCCTTCGCCGACACGGTGCCGAAGGCGATCGTGGCCACCACGCTGATGGGGGTCTCCGGCGTCACCTGGCCGGCGTTCAACGCGATGGTCGCCGCGATCGTCGAGGGGCCGCTGCGCCAGCAGTACTTCGGCGTCAACTTCGCGCTGGTCAACCTCGGCATCGGCCTCGGCGGCATCGTCAGCGGCTTCTACGTCGACGTCACCCGGCCGGAGACGTTCACCGTGATCTACCTCGGCGACGCCGCGTCCCTGCTCATCCCGGTGGTGCTGCTGCTCGGCCCGCTGCGCCACGTGCACGCGCGCGCCGAGAAGCCCGAGGACACCACCGGCATCCCGACGTCGTACCTCCAGATCCTCCGCCAGCCGGCGATGGCCTGGCTGCTGCTGCTCACCTTCATCGGCACGTTCGTCGGGTACGGGCAGATGGAGGCGGGCTTCCCGGCGTTCGCCCGCGAGGCCTCCGAGGTCAGCACCCGCACGATCGGCTGGGCGTTCGCGGCGAACACCGCGGTCATCGTCGCGGCCCAGTTCCTGGTGCTGCGCCGGATCGCCGGCCACCGGCGCACCCGCGTGCTGATGGTGATGAGCCTGGTGTGGGTGCTGGCGTGGACGGTCCTCGGCCTGACCGGGCTGGTCGCCGGCACGCTGGTGGCGGCGTTCGGCGTGGTGCTGTTCCACGTGCTGTTCGGCTTCGGCGAGACGATGTTCCAGCCGACCATCCCCGCGATGACCAACGACCTCGCGCCCGACCACCTCCGCGGGCGCTACAACGCGCTGTCGTCCGGCTTCTTCCAGCTGGGTGGCATCGCCGGCCCCGTGGTCGCGGGCTTCATGCTGCGCCACGACCAGACGGTGGCCTTCATCGTGCATGGTGGCGGCCGGCTGCCTGTCGCTGATCGGCCTGGCGCTGGTGCTCGAGCGGCGCATCCCGCCGAAGGCCAACGGCATCGACGAGCCGGAGACCGAGGTCGAGGGGCTGGCCGAGCGACCCCATCCGGTCGTCGACACGGTCTGAGGCTCACCGGAGCAGCACCCACGACGCGAGGCCGCCGACGAGCCCGGCGGCGGCGAAGACGGCGAGGACGCCCCACGCGTACGGCGTCCGCGCCGGCGGGTCGGCGTACAGGGCGCAGACGTCCGGTGGGTCGGGGTCCGCCTGCCAGGGCGCCCCCGCGGGGACGCCCAGCGCACGCAGCCGGTCGAGCGCCGCGGCCGCCGTGGCCGGACGCCGCCCGGGGTCGGGGTGGGTGAACGACGCCAGCAGCAGGCCCAGCGGGGTGTCGGGAGCGGGCCCACCCGGTGGCCGCCCGGTCAGCAGCTGGGTCGCGACCACCCCCGCGGCGTACACGTCCTGCCGCGGGTCGGGCGGGGCGCCGGCGAGCTGCTCGGGAGGCATGTAGCCGCCGGTGCCGACGCCGCCGGGTGCTCGCGTGAGCCGGGGGTCGCCGGACGCGACCGCGATGCCGAAGTCGCCGAGGCGGACCCACGGCCGGCCGGTGCCGGTGGGCTCGAGGAGGAGGTTGCCCGGCTTGACGTCGCGGTGCACCAGCCCCGCTGCGTGGACCGCCACCAGGGCCTCGAGCACCTGGTCCAGGACCACGCGCACGTAGCCGTCGGGCAGCGGACCGTGCCGCGCGAGCAGCTGCTCGAGGTCGCCGCCGCGCACCAGGTCCATCGTGAAGAGGTCGTCGCGGCCCGTCGGCTGCACGACGTGGCGGTGCCGCACGCGCAGCCCTCGCTCCCGCGCGAACCGCTGGAGGGAGGCGGCGTCGTCGGGGCGAGCCAGCTTGGCCGCGACCCAGCGGCGTTCGTGGCGGTCCCAGGCGCGCCAGACCGTGCCCATGCCGCCGGCGCCGACCTGGTCGGCCAACAGGTAGCGGCGGCGGGGGAACATGGCCCAAGACATGACCTGGGCAACGTACGCGCGAACCGGCCCCGTCCGCCGGGATCCGCTGCCCGCCTGTGGATTGGGGAGGCCCGGCGGCGCGCTGGTAGCCTCTGCGGGTTGCCCGACCTGGTCCCACGACCAGGCCACCGGGCCGGAAACGCACAGCCCTCCTGCCACGGAAAGACCGTGGTCGCCGAGTCCAGAGGAGGTGGGTCGCTTTGCGTACCTATGAGGTCATGGTCATCCTGGACCCCAGTCTCGAAGAGCGCACGGTCGAGCCGTCGCTCGACAAGTACCTGAACGTCGTCCGCAAGGACGGCGGCTCCGTCGAGTCCGTCGACGTGTGGGGTCGCCGCCGGCTGGCCTACGAGATCAACAAGCAGGCCGAGGGCATCTACGCCGTCGTGTCGCTGACCGCCGAGCCGGCCACCGTCAAGGAGCTCGACCGCCAGCTCGGGCTCAACGAGTCCGTGCTGCGCACCAAGGTGCTCCGCCCCGACGCTCACTGACCCCACCTGTGGATGGGGCCTACCGCTTGTCGGCGGGCCGCGCCACGATGAGGCCGAACCTCGCGAAGCATCGACTCAAGGAGACCTGACATGGCAGGCGAGACCGTCATCACCGTCGTCGGAAACCTCGTCGACGACCCGGAGCTGCGCTTCACCCCGTCCGGGGCTGCCGTGGCCAACTTCCGGATCGCCTCGACGCCGCGCACCCTCGACCGGCAGACCAACGAGTGGAAGGACGGCGACGCGCTGTTCCTCTCCTGCTCGGTCTGGCGGCAGGCCGCGGAGAACGTCGCCGAGTCCCTCCAGAAGGGCATGCGCGTCGTCGTCCAGGGGCGCCTCAAGCAGCGCCAGTACGAGACCCGCGAGGGCGAGAAGCGCACCGTCGTCGAGCTCGACGTCGACGAGGTCGGCCCGAGCCTGAAGTACGCCACCGCCAAGGTCGCCCGCACCACCCGTCAGGGCGGCGGGGGCGGCTACTCCGGTGGCGGTGCCTCCGGTGGCGGCGACGACCCGTGGGCCAGCGCGGCTCCCGCGTCGGGCCAGGGTGGCGGCGGCCAGCAGGGCGGCTACTCCGGTGGCCAGGGCGGCCAGGGCGGTCAGGGCGGCCAGTCCGCTCCGGCCAACGACCCCTGGGCCGCTCCGGGCGTCAGCTCGTCCGAAGAGCCCCCGTTCTGATCCACCTGAACAACTCATCCATTCCATCAGCCAGCATTCCGGCGTGAGCCGGGCTCTACGAAAGGGAGCACCACAATGCCCAAGGCAGTGATGCGCAAGCCGAAGAAGAAGGTTTGCCAGTTCTGCAAGGAGAAGGCGACCGGTGTCGACTACAAGGACACCACCCTGCTCCGGAAGTTCATCTCCGACCGCGGCAAGATCCGCGCCCGTCGCGTGACCGGCAACTGCGTCCAGCACCAGCGGGACGTGGCCATCGCCGTCAAGAACGCTCGCGAGGTCGCCCTGCTGCCCTACACGTCCACCGGACGCTGAGGGGAGTCGACATGAAGCTCATCCTGACCCAAGAGGTCGACGGACTCGGCGCCCCCGGCGACGTGGTCGAGGTCAAGGACGGCTACGGCCGCAACTACCTCGTGCCCCGCGGCCTGGCCCTGCGCTGGACCCGCGGCGGCGAGAAGACCGTCGAGTCGATCAAGAAGGCCCGCTCCTCTCGCGCGGTGCGCGACCAGGACCACGCCGAGCAGATCAAGTCCAAGCTCGAGGCCCAGGCCGTTCCGGTCCAGGTCCGGGCCGGCACCGGCGGCCGCCTGTTCGGTGCGGTCACCACCGCCGAGATCGCCGGCGCGCTCGCCGACGTCTCCGGCGAGGCCGTGGACAAGCGCACCATCGTGGTGACCCAGCCCATCAAGTCGCTGGGCTCCCACCAGGTGTCGATCAAGCTGCACGACGAGGTGTCCGCGACCGTGGACCTCAACGTCATCCCTGCCTGACGACCCACAGCCCGTCGAGAGGCCCCCGCCCAGTCCTGGGTGGGGGCCTCTCGCGTTTCGGCCACAACGTCATACGAATCGAGGGCTCTACGCCACGATTCGTATGACGTTGTGGTCCGTCAGAACCGGTACGTCGTCTGGCCGTGCTCGTCGCCGAACACCATCACCTTGGCGGGCACGACGCGGAACACCTGGGCGCCGCCCTCGGTGCTGCCGCCCGAGTCGGTGAGCTCGAAGAACTGGCCGTCGCGGACCTCCCACCGCCAGTCCCCGTCGTACTTCTCCTCCCACACGTCGGCCAGGGCCCGGAGCGCGTCCTCGTCGGTGACGCGCTGGGCGGCGCCCTCCACGACGATGTCCTTGCCGCTGGACCAGCCGTCGGCCCCGAGCGGGCCGGCGGTCACGGCCACCTGGGGGTTGGCCTCGAGGTTGCGCATCTTCTGCTCCGCGGCGCCGGTGCAGAACGCGAAGGCGCCGTCGTGCCAGGCGCCGCACAGCGGGACGGCGTGCGGCCGGCCGTCGGCCCGCACCGTGACCAGCCAGTAGAGCTGGGCGTCGGCGAGTCGGCGTTCGACGTCGTCCCAGCCGGGTGCGGTGGCGCTCGCGTCGCCGTAACGGGGGTCGATGTGTCCGGTGACCATGGACGTACCGACCCGGGCGTCCGCCGGAACTCATCGGTACGGTGCACCCGTCACCATCCAGGCGTCGCCGCGGGCGCGCACCGTGAGCACCACGAACCGGGCGCCCATCAGCAGCGCCGAGAGGGTCGCCCAGACCGCGACCACCCCGCCGCCGAGGCCGCCGACGAGCAGCACCACCGGCGCGTACACCGCGAGGACGGCGAGGCCGGCCCACGCGAGGTACGTGGCGTCGCCGGCGCCGATCAGGACGCCGTCGAGGACGAACACGACGCCGGCGATCGGCTGCCCGGCCGCGACGACGAGCAGGACCGGCACCAGCAGCGCCTGCACCTCGGGGTCGCTGGTGAACAGCCGGCCGAGGAACGGGCTGACCGCGGCGAGGGCGACGCCCGTGGCGACGCCGCTGACGGCACCCCACCAGACCATCCGGCCCGTCACGGCCCGCGTGCCCGGTCGGTCGCCGGCGCCGAGGTACCTCCCCGTGATGGCCTGGGCGGCGATGGCGATCGCGTCGAGCCCGAAGGCCAGGAAGCTCCAGATCGTGAACGCCAGCTGGTGGGTGGCGACCGACACCGACTGGTCGTCACCGGAGGAGGCGTCCGCGCCGAGCACCACGGCGTACGTCGTGAGCAGCAGCGCCGCCCGCAGCGTCAGGGTCCGGATGACGAGGGCGACGCTGGCGTGGGCCGCCCGACGGATGCCGGGGAGGTCGGGCCGCAGGCTGGCGCTCTCGCGCCGCGCGCCGCGGACGACGACCGCCAGCAGCGCGGCCGCGCTGGCCAGCTGGGCGAGCACGGAGCCGATGGCGGAGCCGGCGATGCCCAGGCCGTCGACGCCGGTCCCCCCGACCGAGATCCCGTAGACCAGCAGCAGGTTGAGCACGATGTTGAGGGCGTTGCCGGCCACCGCGACCACGAGCGGGGTACGGGTGTCCTGCAGACCCGCGCAGGATGCCGGTCGTGGCGAGCATGACGAGCAGCGGCGTGACGCCGAGGAAGGCGATCCGCAGGTACGTCGTCGCCGGCTCGGCGACCTCCGGCCCGGCGCCCAGCAGGCGGACGAGCGGGCCAGTCGTCACCACCCCCACCAGGGTGATGAGGACCCCCAGGCCGATGGCGAGCCAGACCCCGTCGATGCCCTGGGCGAGGGCCGCCCGCCGGTCACCGGCGCCGAGCAGGCGGGCGACGCTGGCGGTGGTCCCGTACGCGAGGAAGACGCAGAGGCCGACCAACGTCTGGAGCACGACCGCGGCGATGCCGAGCCCGGCCAGGGCCGCGGTGCCGAGGTGGCCGACGATCGCCGCGTCGGCGAGCAGGAACAGCGGCTCCGCGACGAGCGCGAGGAACGCCGGGAGCGCCAGCCGCCAGATCTCGCGATCCAGTGATCGGGCGAGGGGGTGGGCCACGGAGGGGCAGCCTAGGGTCCGTCCGGAGGCGCCCGGCAAACGCCGGCGCCACCGACCGCCGACTGCCTGTGCACGAGCGGTGGAAATCGGCGGTGCGCATCAGCCGATCGGCCGATTGTCGACTTGCCGCCAGACGAATCCCAGATGGCGAGTAGATGAACGACCGTTCAGCCAAGAAATTTCTGGTGCACACCCCTGGGAGGACGTTTCCGCAGGTCAGCGACCTGATCCGCGGCGTCCCGGGCGTGTCCTGCACAGCGGCTCCCCAGGTCGGTGCACAGGAGACCGGCGGGTCGTCCACGGGTGCGTCGAAGTTCTCCCCAGGCTGGCTCGCAGCCTGTGGATAACTATCCCGTGGCACGTGGACCGCGGCCCCGGAAAACGTCTACGGTCCAGTCCTGGCCGCTGCGCGCGGCTGATGTCGGTGGAGGTGTCGGTGGCTCCTCCTACTGTCACTCCTGTCACATCCGTCCCTGACCCGGAGGCCGCGTGAGCATCGCCGAGCAGGACCAGCGCGGCTTCCCGGAGCCACCGGTGGAGGACTGGGGCGACGGTCCGGCGGCCTACGAGCCGGGGCAGCGGCCGTCGCGTCCCGGCGACCGCACGCCGCCGCAGGACAACGCCGCCGAGCAGAGCGTCCTGGGCGCCATGCTGCTGTCCAAGGACGCCATCGCCGACGTCTCCGAGATCGTCCGCGGCGTCGACTTCTACCGGCCCGCGCACGAGGTCATCCACGACGCGATCATCGACCTCTACGGCCGCGGCGAGCCCGCCGACCCGGTCACCGTCGCCGCCGAGCTCCAGCGCCGCGGCGAGCTGGTCCGCATCGGCGGGGCGCCCTACCTCCACACGCTCTCGGCCAACGTCCCGATCGCGGCCAACGCGGCCTACTACGCCGAGATCGTCCACGAGAAGGCCATCCTGCGCCGCCTCGTCGACGCCGGCACCAAGATCGTCCAGCTCGGCTACGCCGGCGAGGGCCAGGTCGACGACGTCGTCGACCAGGCGCAGGCCGAGGTCTACAAGATCACCGACAAGCGCGCGTCGGACGACTACGCCCCGCTGTCCGACATCATGGACGGCGTCCTCGACGAGATCGAGGCGATCGGCAACCGCGAGGCCGGGCTGTACGGCGTGCCCACCGGGTTCGCCGACCTCGACGACCTGACCAACGGTCTGCACGCCGGCCAGATGATCATCGTCGCGGCGCGACCCGCGGTCGGGAAGTCCACCCTCGCCCTCGACCTGTGCCGGGCCGCGTCGATCCACAACAACATGACGAGCTGCTTCTTCAGCCTGGAGATGACGCGCTCCGAGATCACCATGCGCCTGCTGTCGGCCGAGGCGCGGGTGCCGCTCAACCACATCCGCAACGGCCAGATGAACGACGACGACTGGTCGCGGCTGGCCCGCAAGATGGCCGAGGTCTCCTCGGCGCCGATGTTCATCGACGACTCGCCCAACATGACGATGATGGAGATCCGGGCCAAGGCCCGCCGCCTCAAGCAGCGCCACGACCTGCGGGTCATCGTGATCGACTACATGCAGCTGATGACGTCCGGCCGCAAGGTCGAGTCGCGCCAGCTGGAGGTCTCGGAGTTCTCCCGCCAGATCAAGCTGCTGGCCAAGGAGCTCGAGGTGCCGATCATCGCGCTCTCGCAGCTCAACCGTGGTCCCGAGCAGCGCGGCGACAAGCGGCCGATGATGAGCGACCTGCGCGAGTCCGGCTCGCTCGAGCAGGACGCCGACATGGTGATCCTGCTGCACCGCGAGGACATCTACGAGAAGGAGTCCGCCCGCCCCGGCGAGGCCGACCTGATCGTCGCCAAGCACCGCAACGGCCCCACCCGCGACATCACCGTGGCCTTCCAGGGCCACTACTCCCGCTTCGTCGACATGGCCCACTGACCCGGAGGCCCACGTGACGGCGGCAAGGTACGCGGGCGACGACTTCTACTGCGACGTCGCCATCCCGTACCCCGACCGGCTGGAGGTCGTGCACCAGGACGAGCGGGTGCTGGCCTTCCACCACACGCGGCCGTTCTGGCGCACGCACCTGGTCGTCGTCCCCGTCCGGCACATCGCGTCGCTCACTTCGGTGACCGCGGCCGACGAAGCGGACGTACGCGCGATTGCTGGCGGTGGTCCAGGCCGTGGCGCGTCGCGTCGAGACCGAGCACGGGGAAGCGGCCGTGCTGACGAACCTCGGTCGCTACCAGGACAGCAAGCACCTCCACGTGCACGTGCACGCGGGCCCGATGACGTGACTGACCACGCTTCAGACGATCGCGTCGAGCGCTGATCAACCGTCCTGCGGGCCTCGGACCCGCTATCGTCGCGCCGTGGACCTGGACCTGCAGAACATCACCTGGGACCCGGTGCTGCTGAGCCTCGCCGCGTTCCTGGCCGTGTGCGCGATCTACCTGCTGTTCCTGCGGAACGCCGTGATGTGGGGGTTCCTCTGCATCCTCGGCATCGTGGGGCTCTTCGTCGTCATGGTCTCGCCCGGCATGCTGAACAACCGTTAGCTCAGCCGGCCGCTCGCCTCGTCAGGTCCTGCAGCGCCCGCATCGCGTCGTCGCGGCGGTCCTCGGGCACGAACAGGTGGTCGTGGAAGTACCCGGCGACCACGTTCGCGCTGATGCCCTCGTCGGTGAGGGCCGCGGCGAAGGCCGCCGTGAGCCCGACGGCGTCGAGGGCCGAGTGCACCCGCAGGGTGATCCACGAGGCGACGAACGCGTACGTCAGGCCCAGCTCGTCCGCGCGCTCCCGGGGCAGCACGAGGGTCGTGCCCTCGGCCTCGGCGACCACCACCACGGCCTCCTCGCGACCCCCTCGGCCCTCGTCGACCACGAAGACGTAGCTGCCGTCGTGCAGCTCGGGCGACATGCTCGCCAGCAGCACCGCCAGGTCGGTCTCACCGGCGCCGCTCACGAAGAGGCCAGCCGGTAGACCGAGACGTGCGAGTCCGAGGTCGCGGTGAACTCGGCGCCCGACCAGTCGGCGTGCCGCGACTCCAGCTCGAAGCCCGCCAGCCGGCCCATCAGGTCCAGCTCGGCCGGCCAGACGTACCGGTGCGGGCTGCGCCCGAGACGTGGCCTGCCGGCTCTCGTCGAAGCGGACATGGTGCGAGACGACGTGCTGGCGCAGGACGTCGTACGTGTCGACGAGCAGGTAGCCCGGCTCCGACACCTCCACCGTGGCGTCGCGGTCGGGCGGGAGCCGGCGCAGGTCCGGCACCCAGAGCTCGATCACGAACCGGCCGCCGGGCTCGAGGTGTCGCGCGGCGTTGCGGAAGCACGCGACCTGCTCGTCCTGGGTGAGCAGGTTGGAGATGGTGTTGAAGACCAGGTACACCAGCGCGTACTCACCCGGCGCCCGCGCCGTCGCCATGTCGCCCATGACGACCGGGATGGCCGCCTCGTCGGCCTTCTCGCGCAGCCGCGCCACCATCGGCGCCGACAGCTCGATGCCGGTCACCGAGCACCCCGCGTTCCGCCAGCGGTACGGCGACCCGGCCGGTCCCGATGGCGAGCTCGAGCACCCGCCCGCCGCCGGCCAGCGTCACCAGCCGGTCGACCGCCGGCCCCAGCACCTCGGGGGCGAACATGCCCTCGCCCGGGGTGTCGTAGCGCGCCGCCACGTCGGCGTCCCAGATCTCGTCCTGCCGCAGGTGGGTCACCGCTCGACCCTAGTCAGGCGAAGCCGTGAGTGGTGACCCCAACGGCACGGCTAGCGTGGCCGGGTGCCGACCGACCCGCGGGACCTGCGCGGCGACGCGCCGCTCCTGGACGCCTGGCTGCGGTTCCACGAGGAGGGGCCCACGCCGTTCACGATCCCGGGGCACAAGCAGCGCCACGACCTGGTCGGTGACGTGGTCGCCGGCGACGTCCCGCTGTACGCCGGCCTGGACACCATGAAGCTCACGCGCGGCGTGCTGGCGGACGCCGAGGCGCGGGCGGCGCGGCTGTGGGGCGCCGACGTCTGCCGGTTCTCGGTCGGCGGGGCGACGCACGCCAACCAGGCCGTCGCCCTGGCGCTCGGCGCTGACGGCGACCGGGTGGTCGTCAGCCGGACCCTGCACCGCTCGATGCTGCTCGGCCTGGTCCTGGCGGGCCTCGAACCCGTCTGGGTACGGCCCGAGGTCGACCCCGCCAGCGGGCTGCCGCTCGGCGTCGCGCCCGCGACCGTCGCGGACGCGCTCGCCCGGCACCCCGACGCACGGGCCGTGCTCGTGGGCGACCCGTCGTACGTCGGCACGGTCGGCGACGTTGCCGGCCTCGCGGCCGCGGCGCACGAGCACGACGTCCCACTCGTCGTCGACGCGGCCTGGGCGGCGCACTTCGGCTTCCACCCCGACCTGCCGAGGCACGCGCTCCAGCTCGGCGCGGACGCGCTGGTCGTCAGCGCGCACAAGACGCTGCCCGCCTGGAGCCAGGCGGCCCTGCTGCTCGCGCGCACCGAGCGGCTGGACCCGGCGCGCCTCGACGCCGGCGTGGAGGCCACCGCCACCACCAGCCCGGCGGGCGCGATCCTGGCCAGCACCGACGCGGCGCGGGCACTCCTCGAGCGTGACGGCCCGGCGCTGCTCGGCGACGCGATCGTCGCCGTGCGCGGGGCGCGCGAGCGGCTGGCCGCCGTCGACGGCCTGGTCGTGCTCGACGGCCCGGACGTCGACCCGCTCAAGCTGGTCCTCCTCCTCGCCGGCACCGGGGCCGACGGCATCGCCGTCGAGGCCGACCTGCTGGCGGCGGGGCTGCCCGTCGAGGCCGCCGAGCGGGACCTCGTCATCGCCGTCGCGTCCCTGGCCGACACCGCCGCGACCCTGGGCGCGCTGGTCGACGCCCTCCTCCTCTCGATCGGCCGACGTCGCGGGGAGCCGCGGCCGACGTCGGCATCGCCCGTGTACGCCGTCGAGCCGGTCACCCGGATGTCGCCCCGCGCCGCGTACTTCGCGCCGTGGGAGACCGCCCGCGCCGCCGACGCCGTCGGCCGGGTCAGCGTCGAGCTGGTGGCGCCGTACCCACCGGGCATCCCCGTGCTCGCGCCCGGCGAGGAGGTCACCGAGGCCGTCCTCGAGGCGCTGCCTGCTCGCGCGGACGGCCGGCGTGCGGGTCGCGTACGCCGCCGACCCGACGCTGGCGACTCTGCGGGTCGTTCGCTGACAGATCGGTGACAGGTGGCCCGAGCACGGTTCGGGCATGTCCAGCACCAGCCTGCACGTCCGCCCGCTCGAGGCCGGCGACACCGACACGGTCCACCACGTCTTCGCCGGGCTGTCGGTCACCTCGGCGTGCGGACGCGTTCCGACCGGAAGCGCGCCTACGGTGCCGGCATGGCGAAGCACTGGACCCTGGGCTGCGACGCGGCCGACCCCCACGCGCTGGCGGCCTTCTGGGCGCTGGCCCTCGACTACGTCGCGGAGCCCGGGTACGACGACCCGGACGGCGCCTCGATCGTCGACCCGGACGGGGTCGGCCCGGCGATCGGCTGGCTCCGCGTCCCGGAGGGCAAGACCGCCAAGAACCGGCTGCACATCGACATCCGGGTGGCCGGCGAGGGGCCGTGGGACATGGACGAGCGGGAGCGGCTGATCCGCGACCTCTGGCCGCGCCTCGAGGCCGCCGGGGCGACGTACGTGCGGGAGGAGCACTACGACGGCGCCCTCGGGCACGTGGTGATGCTCGACCCGGAGGGCAACGAGTTCTGCGTGGCCTGACCTAGTCGGTCCCCAGCTCCTGGAACAACGTCAGGTGCACCTCGCCGGGGGCGTCGAAGCGGGCGTTCAGCGAGTCCCACGGCGTGCGGGTGGGCGGCGCGACGGGTACGGCGCCGCCGTCGGTGGCCCGCTCGCTGACGGCCGCGCAGTCGTCGACCTCCAGGGCGACCCGGAAGTGCGGGGCGACCCGACGGCCGACCTCGACCTCGTCGATCATGTCGGCCTGCGCAGAGTTCGCGATCTCCAGCGTCGCCCGCCCGGCGTCCAGGATGGTGACCTCGGCGCCGCCGTCGCCGGAGTACGCCTCCTGCTCGGGCATGCCCAGCACGTCGCGGAAGAACCGCAGGGCCTCGTCGTAGTCCTCGGCGTGCACCACCAGTCGTAGCTGCTTCACGGTCATGCGGCCATCCAACCGCGATGAGTCCCGGGCTCGCCGCTGGTCTGTCTCGCATGAGCCTCTGGATGGACGAGATCGTGTTCGGGGAGTCACCGCGCTGGCACGACGGGCGGCTCTGGTTCTCCGACTGGGGCGCCGGTCGGATCTGGTCGGTGACCGCCGGGGCCGAGCCGGTCCTCGAGGCGGAGGTCGAGCAGCTGATGTGCATCGACTTCCTGCCCGACGGCCGGCTGCTCGTCGTCTCGCCGGCCGACGGCGGGGTGCTGCTGCGGCGCGAGCCGGACGGCACGCTCGTCACGCACGCCGACCTGTCGGCGATCACGCGCAGTCGGCTGGAACGACATCGTGGCCGACGACCGGGGCCGCGCCTACGTGAACAGCATCGGGTTCGACTTCCCCGGTGGCGAGTTCGCACCGGGGCTGGTCGTCCTCGTCGACACCGACGGCTCGACGCGGGTGGTCGCCGAGGGGCTGGCCTTCCCCAACGGCATGGCCATCAGCCCGGACGGCTCCACCCTCGTGGTCGCGGAGTCGTACGGCGAGAAGCTGACGGCGT
The DNA here is from genome assembly GCA_963839565.1 of uncultured Actinomycetota bacterium. Classification (GTDB taxonomy): domain Bacteria; phylum Actinomycetota; class Actinomycetes; order Propionibacteriales; family Nocardioidaceae; genus Nocardioides. The sequence goes on from CAWIVR010000021.1 coordinate 97,113, forward strand.
ACCCGATCGCCGACGACGGAACCCTCGGCGAGGCGCGTACCTGGGCGGCGACGCCGGGCGACCACCCCGACGGCATCTGCTTCGACGTCTCCGGCGCGCTCTGGTACGCCGACGTCGGCAACGAGCACTGCGTCCGGGTGCGCGAGGGCGGCGAGGTGCTCGACACCGTCGACTCCGACCGCGGCGCGTTCGCGTGCGCGCTGTCGCGAGAGGGCGACCCGCTGCTGCTGGTCGTCGGCCAGGAGTGGGGCGAGAACGCGTGGGGCGGACCGCCCACCGGTCAGCTGGTGGCCTTCGAGGCTCCCGAGCTGGGCGACGGGTGGCCGTGACCGGCGCGCTGGTTTCGTGACAGGACTTCGTCCTTCCTCAACCAGCGGGGACCCGCATGACCTCCAGGCCGAGCCAGGTCGCGAGGTCCTCGATCTCGGCGTCCACGGCCTCGGTCATCGCCGGGGTGAACGGCTCGTCCTCGTGGACCGCGTCGACCCGGAGCACGCCCTCGGCCCGCTCGGCGGTGGCGTCGAGCTTCCCGACCAGCCGGTCGCCGTACAGGATCGGCAGCGCGTAGTAGCCCCAGATCCGCTGCTCCTTGGGCTTGTACATCTCCAGGAGGTAGTCGAAGCCGAAGATCGCGTCGAGCCGCTTGCGGTCCATCACCAGCCGGTCGAACGGCGACAGCAGCGCCGCGCGACCCTCGAAGTCGTCGAGGTCCGCCGAGCAGGGACGGCTCGACGCGCCACTTCCCCCGGACGCCCTCGACCACGGCCGGCTCGCCGGCGTCCCGCACGTACGTCGGCTCGGCACGGTCGCGGGGCCCGGTCGGGCGGGCGATGCCGAGGGACCGGAGCCGACGGCGGTCGAGCTCCACCAACGCCTCCTCGGGGTCGGGCAGCGGCGCGTCGCCGTACACGCGCTCGGCCAGGTCCCACAGCTTGTCGCGACCACTGAGCCCGACCACCGCGACCTCGTCGCGCTGGAGCATGAACCACAGCATCTGCTGGACGTTCTTGTTGTTGGTCCAGCCCGTCGAGCCCCACGTGCGCTGGCAGGTGTCGGGGATCGCGGTGGCCGGCAGCGGTCCCTCGGCGCGGAGCAGCTCGAGGATGTCCTGGCGGCACTCCTCGTTGGCGGCCACCCAGTCGGCGACCTCGTGCTGCCACGGCTTCACGTCGACGCGACCGGGGAAGTACGGCGCCTCGGCCCGGTGCAGCCCCATGTCCTCGATGGGCCGCAGGAAGCCGAGGTACTGCACCAGCACCTGGTCGTCGACCGCCTGCGTCAGCTCGTCCGGGTCGTACGCCGACCCCAGCCGCGACCAGCACAGCAGGTCGTAGCTCGTCGCGATCGGGGCCGTGGGCTCGGTCGGCAGCAGGGTCAGGTGCCGGACCATGTCCAGGAGGTCGGTCGGCCGCTCGGCCGTCAGCAGCTGCGCCCGCAGCGCGACCCGCCGCGCGTCCTGCTGGCTGAGCTGGTGGACCACGTCAGGGGTTGAGCAGCCGCTCCATGCGGGCGGCCTCCTCGTCGAAGGCGCTGCGGCGGACCCGCTGGCCGCAGGTGCTGAGCAGCCGGGCGAAGTCGGCGCCGGCGCGGTCGACGCGCTCGTCGAGGGTGCCTTCCTCGGAGGAGGCGCCGAAGTCGTCGGTGGCGGCGTAGACGCCGGTGGGCGAGACGATCGCGCGGAGGTAGGAGAACAGCGGGCGCAACGCGTGCTCGAGGACGAGCGAGTGCCGCTCCGTGCCTCCCGTGGCCCCGATCAGCACCGGCATGTCGGTCAGCGTCTCCTCGGGCAGCACGTCGAAGAACGACTTGAACAGCCCGCCGAAGCTCGCGTTGAACGCCGGCGTCACCGCGACCAGGCCGTCGGCCGAGGCGACCGTCTCGAACGCCTCCTCCAGCTCGGTGTTGGCGAAGCCCGTGGTCATCGCATCCGCGATCGACCGGGCCAGGGGTCGCAGCTCGACGACGCGCGTGGTGACCGAGAACCCCTGCTCCGCCAGGTGGTTCGTCGCCGAGGCCGCCAACCGGTCGGCCAGCAGCCGGGTGGACGACGGCATCCGCAGCCCGCCGCTGACGATGGTCAGGTCAGTCATCGGTCGTCTCCTTCGACGCGGCCACCCGGGCCTCGTGGGTCGGCGCGTCCGGTACCTCGGCGGGCCGGTCCTTCTCCATCTCCACCCGCAGCTCGGCCACCACCTCGCCGAGCAGGTCGAGCTGCTCGAGGACCGTCTTCAGCGGCAGCCCCGCGTGGTCGACGAGGAACAGCTGGCGCTGGTAGTCGCCGACGTACTCGCGGAAGCCCAGGGTCTTCTCGACGACCTGCTGCGGCGAGCCCACCGTCAGCGGGGTCTGCGCGGTGAACTCCTCGAGCGACGGCCCGTGGCCGTAGACCGGGGCCACGTCGAAGTACGGGCGGAACTCGTTGACCGCGTCCTGGCTGTTGCGGCGCATGAACACCTGCCCGCCGAGCCCGACGATCGCCTGCGCGGCGGTGCCGTGGCCGTAGTGCTCGAACCGGCGTCGGTAGAACTGCACCATCCGCTCGGTGTGCGAGCCCGGCCAGAAGATGTGGTTGGCGAAGAAGCCGTCGCCGTGGAACGCCGCCAGCTCGGCGATCTCGGGCGTGCGGATCGAGCCGTGCCAGACGAAGGGCGGTACGCCGTCCAGGGGACGCGGCGCGAGGGTGAAGCCGTGCAGGGGCGTGCGGAACTGCCCCTCCCAGTCGACGACCTCCTCGCGCCACAGCCGGCGCAGCAGGTCGTACTTCTCCACCGTCAGCGGGACCGCCTGGCGGATGTCCTCGCCGAACCACGGGTAGACCGGGCCGGTGTTGCCGCGGCCGAGCATCACGTCGACCCGGCCGCCGGAGAGGTGCTGGAGCACCGAGAAGTCCTCGGCGATCTTCACCGGGTCGTTGGTGGTGATCAGCGTCGTGGACGTCGAGAAGACCAGCCGGTTCGTCCGAGCGGCGAGGAAGCCGAGGAGCGTCGTCGGCGACGAGCACACGAACGGCGGGTTGTGGTGCTCGCCCGTCGCGAAGACGTCGAGCCCGACCTCCTCGACCTTCTCGGCGATCGCGACCGTGGCCATGATCCGTTCGTGCTCGGTCGGTGTCCGGCCCGTGGTGGGGTCGGGCGTGATGTCGCCGACGGAGAAGATCCCGAACTGCATCGCACTCACGCCCCGATCCTCCCAGGTCGCCGGTCGGGCCGCCGAGCGCGCTCTCGTACTGACCCATGGATCAGGCGGCCTCCATCTGTCATATTGCACGCAGCATTCGTCCCGAGGAGACCCACATGCGTACTCGTCCACTGCTCGCCGCCGCGCTCCTGGCGCTGGTCGTCCCGTTGGCCGCCTGCGGGGGTGACGACAGCTCGACCGCGACCGAGGAGCCCGCGGACGACACCTCGACGTCGGCCGCCGCCGAGGCCGACGGGCCCTGCACCGACGCCACCGACCTGCTCGCCGAGATCTGCGAGAAGGGCGTGCTCACCGTCTCCACCGACGATGCGTACCCGCCGGCGTCCTCGCTCAACGAGCAGACCGGCGAGTTCGAGGGCTTCGACATCGACGTGGCCACCGAGATCGCCAACCGGCTCGGCGTCGACGTCGCCTGGGAGACGCCGGCGTGGGACGTCATCACCGCCGGCAGCTGGAACGGGCGCTGGGACACCACCGTGGGCTCGATGACGCCGACCAACGACCGGCAGGAGGTCCTCGACTTCACCCAGCCGTACAACTACACGCCGGCCGTCGTCGTGACCCTGGCCGACGACGACTCGGTGAGCGACCTGACCACCGACCTCGACGGCAAGAAGATCGGCGTCTGCAGCGGGTGCACCTACGAGCAGTTCCTCAACAAGGAGCTCGACATCGACGGCTACGAGTTCGACTTCGTCGTCGACGACGCCGAGGTCTCCGGCTACAACACCGACACGACCGCGCTCCAGGACCTCGCGAACGGCCGCGTCGACGCGGTGATCACCGCGGCGACCATCGCCCAGGGCTACATCGACGCCGGCAACCCGGTGCAGATCGTCGGCGACCCGATCTTCTACGAGCCGCTCTCGGTGGGCTTCGACAAGAGCTCGGACCCGTCCTCGGAGTCGCTGTACGAGGCGGTGGACGCGATCGTGGCGGAGATGCACGAGGACGGCACGCTGAGCGCGCTGGCGGAGCAGTGGTACGGCCTGGACACCACCACCCAGCAGTGACGAGCCGGTGAGCGACACCTGGGAGCGGGTCCAGCTCGCCTCGGCGAGCGTGCCGTTCCGGGTCAAGACCGCCGCCGTCTGGGTGGTGCTGTTCCTGGTGCTCGGGTTCGTGGGGAACGCCGCCGGCTTCGACGTGCAGTGGATCCGCGACAACTTCCGCTACATCCTCGGCGGGCTCCGCTACACGATGTTCATCGCGCTGTGCGGCATCGTGCTGGCCGTGGTGATGGCGCTGCTCGGGGCGCTCGCCCGGATCTCCCGCAACCCGGTGGCGTACGGCGTGGCCGGCTTCTACGTCTCGTTCTTCCGCGGCACCCCGCTCATCGTCCAGATGTTCCTGCTCTACCTGGCCCTGCCCCCGGTCGGCCGCAACCTCGCCGCGAGCTACACCTGGCTGCCCGAGGGCTTCGACAAGGCGTTCGTCCTGGAGGCCACGACCGCGGGCATCCTCGCGCTGGGTCTCAACTACGGCGCCTACATGACCGAGATCTTCCGCGCGGGCATCCAGTCGGTGGCCGGCGGGCAGGGCGAGGCCGCCGACGCGCTCGGCATGACCTACGGCCAGAAGATGCGCAAGGTCGTGCTGCCCCAGGCGTTCCGGGTGATCATCCCGCCGACCGGCAACGAGTTCATCGCGATGATGAAGGACACCGCCCTGGTGTCCTTCCTCGGCGTGACCATCGCGACCGCCGAGGTCTTCCGCCGCTCCCAGTTCGTCGGCAAGGCCGACTTCAAGAACCTCGAGGCGTACGTCGCCGCCGCGCTCATCTACTGGGGCCTCACCGTGCTCTTCACGTTCTTCCAGGCCCGGCTCGAGAAGCGCATCGGCCGGGGCTACGACCGGGCGCACGTGGCCCGTGCCATGCAGGCCCAGGAGCCGCACTGATGACCGCAAGGCAACGACACGGGCGACGTGGTGGTCCGGATCGACGGGCTGCACAAGAGCTTCGGCCACCTCGAGGTGGTGCGCGGCGTCGACCTCGAGGTCCGCCGCGGCGAGGTCGTGGTGATCTTCGGCCGCTCCGGCTCGGGGAAGTCGACGGTGCTGCGCTGCGTGAACTTCATCGAGGACCCCACGCAGGGCTCGATCGAGGTCTCCGGCATCCGCCTCGAGGGCGGGCACCGCACCCGCCGCAAGCGCGAGCAGGTCCGCCAGCTGCGGCTGCACGTGGGCATGGTCTTCCAGCAGTTCAACCTGTTCCCGAACATGACGGTGCTCGACAACGTCAGCCTGCGCCGCCCGGTGCGCCAAGCGGGGCACCGAGGCCGAGATCACCCAGCGCGCCAAGGACCTCCTGGACCGGGTCGGCCTCGCCGACAAGTCGGGCGAGCACCCGATCCGGCTCTCCGGCGGCCAGCAGCAGCGCGTCGCCATCGCCCGGGCCCTCTGCATGGAGCCCGACGTGATGCTCTTCGACGAGCCGACCTCGGCCCTCGACCCCGAGCTCACCGGTGAGGTGCTGTCGGTGATGAAGACGCTGTCCACCGAGCTGCACATGACGATGATGGTGGTGACCCACGAGATGGGCTTCGCCCGCGAGGTGGCCGACCGGATGGCGTTCTTCCACGAGGGCCGGATCCTGGAGCAGGGCCCGCCCGCGCAGCTGATCGGCTCGCCCGAGCATCCCGAGACCCGCGCCTTCCTCGACGCGGTGCTGTGAGCGCACCCACGGGCCGCACCCGGCGCCGGGTCGAGGTCCGTCGCGAGGAGATCCTGCTGGCCGCCATCGCCGAGGTCGAGCGGGTCGGCCTGGCCGCCGTCCGCGTCTCGGACGTGGCCGCCGCCCTGGGGATCAGCACCGGCCTGGTCTTCTACCACTTCCGCACCAAGGACGAGCTCGTCGCGGAGGCGTTCACGTACGCCGTCGAGCGCGACCTCGCGGCCATGGACCGGGCCGCCGCCCGGCGAGGCAGCGTCGTCGACCGGCTGCGTGCCGTGCTGCGCAGCTACGGGCCGACGGGCAGCGCGACCGGCTGGCGGCTGTGGATCGACGGCTGGGCCCTGGCCCAGCACGAGCCCGTGATCGCCGCGCACTTCCGGCAGCTGGAGGCCCACAGCCGCAGCACGCTGCGCGCCCTCGTCGACGAGGGTCTCGCCGACGGCACCATGGTCTGCGCCGACCCGGACGCCAGCGTCTCGCGGCTGCTGGCCCTGCTCGACGGGCTGTCGGTGGCCGCCGAGGTCTTCGGGTCGGTCAGCCGCGCCCAGCTGCGCCGCTGGCTCGACGGCGCGATCGCCGCCGAGCTGAGCCTGATCGCGGTCGAGGAGGCGCGCAGCGCCTGTCACGAGACCTGCGTGACTTCGCAACCGGTGCGAGGTCTCGTGACGGGAGCTCCGCCCATCCTCGACGAGTCAGTTGTGGTCCACCATTGAACAGTGAGTCACATGTCGGCAGGATCGGGCCACCATGATCCGTACGACGCCGTTCCACGAGCGCCTGACCGAGCTCAACGACCAGCAGCTGTTCACCCACTGGTCGGGGTACTTGTCCGCGCTGCGCTTCTCCCACGCCCCGAAGCACGAGTACTTCGCGGTGCGCAACGCGGTGGGGGTCTTCGACACCTCACCGCTCTTCAAGTACCGGATCACCGGGCCGGACGCCGTCGACTTCCTGTCCGGCGTGGTGGTGCGCGACCTGAGCGTCCTGCGGCCCGGCCGCGCGGCGTACACGTTGTGGTGCGACGACCGCGGCTTCGTGATGGAGGACGGCGTCGTCTTCCGGCAGAGCGAGAACGAGCTCCTGATGACGGCCGCGCGGCCGATGCTGAGCTGGCTGACCTCGCACCTGCACCGCGGCCGGGTCGTGATCGAGGACGTCAGCGACGAGTACGCCATGCTCGCCGTCCAGGGACCGCGGTCGCGTGACGTGCTGGCCGGGCTGGTGCCCGAGGTGACCGACCTGCCGTACTTCGGGCTGGCCGAGGCCAAGCTGGCGAAGGTCCCGGTCACGGTGTCCCGCACCGGCTACACCGGGGACCTCGGCTTCGAGCTGACCGTGCCGGCCGACGACGCGGTGGCCGTCCTGGATGCCGTCCTCGAGGCGGGCCGGCCCCACGGGCTGCGCCCGTTCGGGGAGGAGGCGCTGATGATGCTGCGCATCGAGGCCGGCCTGCCGCTCACCGGAGTCGAGTGGCACGACAGCCGCACCGCCTGGACCGACCACGACCGGGTCACGCCGAAGGAGCTGGGTCAGGGCTGGATGCTCAAGGGTGTCCGCGACCGCAGCCGACGCTTCATCGGCAGCGAGGCGATCCGCCGCGAGCTGCTCGACGAGACCTCGCGCTGGGCCACGACGGGGATCGTCGTCGACTGGGCCGACTGGGACCGGCTGCACCGCGACGCCGGCGAGCTGCCCACCAAGGACGAGCAGGCGCTCGGCTGGGAGCAGTGGCTGCGCGCGGACCCGGACGGCTCGGGCGAGCAGGTCGGCTACGTGACCAGCTTCTGCTACTCCCCGGTGCTCCAGCGCCACATCGGCATCGCACGGGTACGTCCCGGTCTCGCCGCACCCGGCACGGTGCTGCACATGGAGACCACGCTGCACCACAGCACGCACATGGTCGCGGTGAGCACCGCCCCGCTGCCCTTCTTCAACCCAGCACGGAAGACGGCCAACATGACCGAGACCAGCCCCACGCCCGGCCGCACCGGCACGTCGTACGACGCCATCGTGGTCGGCGGCGGCCACAACGGCCTGACCAACGCGGCGTACCTGGCCAAGTCCGGCCTGCGGACGCTCGTCCTCGAGCAGCGCCCGTTCGTCGGCGGCGCAGCCATCACCGAGGAGCTGCGGCCCGGTTTCTCGTTCACCACGTTCTCGTACGCGCTGAGCCTGCTGCGGCCCGAGATCGTGCACGAGCTGAACCTCGTCGAGCACGGGTTCCTGCCGCTGATGATGCCGGGCGACTTCCACCCGACCGGCGACGGCGGCTACCTGCTCTTCGGCGACGACGAAGAGCAGAACGTGCAGATGATCCGCCAGCACTCGCGGCACGACGCCGACGCCTACACGCGGTACAACTTCGACCTCGACCGCGTCATCCAGACGGTGCGGCCGCTGTTCGACAACCCGCCGCCCGACATCTTCGGCAGCGACCCGGAGGACCAGGCCGACGTCGCCTGGATGCTCAAGCACCTCGGCAGCGTGGACCGGAAGACGATCCACGACACCGTGCGGATGCTGACCGGCAGCGCGGCCGACCTGCTCGACGACTACTTCGAGTACGAGCCCCTCAAGGGCTACCTGGCGTCGTCCTCCAACATCGGCAACCGGATCGGCCCGATGGCGGGCGGCTCCGCCCTCGTGCTGCTGTACCACAAGATGGGCGAGCACGACGGGCACCTGGGCTCGTGGTCGTTCCACAAGGGCGGCAACGGCGGGTTCACCCAGGTGCTCGCCCGGGCGGCCCAGTCCTTCGGCGCCGAGATCCAGCTCGACGCGCGCGTCGACCACGTGCTGACCCGGGACGGCCAGGCCGTCGGCGTGGTGCTGGCCGACGGCACCGAGCTGACCGCGCCGGTCGTGGTCTCGGCGCTCGACGCGCGGCACACGTTCCTCGACCTGGTCGACCCGCGCGAGCTGCCCGACGACCTCGTCGACAACGTCCGCCGCACCCGCTACCGCGGCACCTCGGCGAAGGTGAACTTCGCCCTCGACGGGATGCCGGAGTTCCCCGGCCTGCCCGGCTCGGCCGCCCCCTTCGGCGGCTTCATCAACCTCGGCCCGACGCTGGAGTACCTCGAGCGGGCCTACGACGCCGCCAAGTACGGCTGGTACTCCGACCGGCCGTTCATCGACGGGGCCATGCAGTCCGTCATCGACCCCGACATGGCGCCCCCCGGCAAGCACGTGCTGTCCTGCTTCGTCCAGCACGCGCCGTACGAGCTCAAGGGCCCCGACGGGTCCCGGGTCGACTGGGAGACCGAGCGCGAGAACTTCGGCGACAAGGCCCAGGCCGTCCTCGAGGAGCACTTCCCCGGCTTCGGCAAGCTGGTGCTGCAGCGCGAGGTGGTCACGCCGGCCGACATCGAGCGCGTCACCGGGCTGACCGAGGGCAACATCTTCGCCGGGCGAGTTCCTGGCGCCGCAGATGTACTTCTTCCGGCCCGCGCCGGGCTGGAGCCAGTACGCCACCCCGATCGACGGCTACTACCAGTGCGGCTCCGGCACCCACCCCGGCGGCTGCGTGATCGGCTCGCCGGGCCGGTTCGCCAGCCAGCGCATCCTGCGGGACCGCGCGCGGAAGGGCTGACGCTGCGCCCCTATCGTGGGCCCGTGACCGACTGGCTGCAGATCGCCCTGTCGGTGCTGTCGTTCGGCGTGGCCCTGCTGGCGCTCGGGTACGTCGCCCGCGACCGGTCGGCGGACCGGGTCCTCCTGGGGGCCCTCGGGGTGCTCTGGGTCGGCACCGTCGTCCAGCTCGTGTACGGGTTCGTCGCCCTCGCGAGCACCGACCGCGACGTCCACGCCTTCGTGTTCGTGCTCTACCTCCTGGGCCTGGTCGCCGTCCCGCCGCTCGCCGCCTGGTGGGCCCGCGGCGAGCCCAGCCGTGCCGGCGCCGGGGTCGTGGTCGTGGCCGGGCTGCTCATCCCCTTCCTGCTGCTGCGCCTGGACACGATCTGGGGTGGCGGTGCCTGAGACCACCTCGCGGCGCTCCGGGTGGGGCCGCGTGCTGATCGCCGTGTACGCGGTCTTCGCGGTCGCCGCCACCGGCCGGTCGGTCGTACCAGCTGGCGACCCAGGCCGGCGAGGCCCCGTTCCCGTACGCCCTCTCGGCCCTGGCCGCGGTCGTCTACATCGCGGCGACCCTCGGCCTGGCGCGCGAGGGCGAGGGCTGGCGGCGGGTGGCGTGGGTGGCGTGCGGCACCGAGCTCGTCGGGGTGCTGGTGGTCGGGACGCTGAGCGTCGCCGACGCCGAGCTGTTCCCCGACGACACGGTGTGGTCGTCGTTCGGCGCGGGGTACGGCTTCCTCCCGCTGGTATTGCCCTTCGCCGGTCTAGCGTGGCTGTGGCGCACCCGGGCACCTGGCTGACATCCTGCCCCTGCGTCTACGTTGAGGGAGGGGGTCGGATGAGCGCGTGCGCGTTTGGCGCGATCCGCTGGCTACGAGAGCTGGACCGGGCCTCCGCTCACGGGACCGGCGCACCTCTGATGCCGGAGACCAAGGAGAGCGCCCGGGAGTCGCTGCGCAGCGTGCTGCGGAACCCGAACCTGCGCCGCATCCAGCTGGCGTTCGGCGGATCGCTGGTCGGCGACTGGGCCTACGGCACCGCGATCATGGTGTGGGCGTTCCAGGAGTCCGGTGCGACGGGCGTCGGCCTCTTCACGGCGGCCCGGTTCGTGGGCGCGGCCTTCGCCGGGCCCGTCGGCGCCGCGATCGCCGACCGCATGTCGCGGCGTACGTTCATGATGACCACCGACCTGGTCCGCGCGTTCCTCGCGAGCATCACCGCAGTCATGATCATGATCGACGGCCCCCCCGCAGTCGTGTACGTCGTCGCCGTGGTGACGGCCATGGTCGGTGCGCCCTTCCGGTCGGCCCAGGCCGGGTTGATCCCGCAGCTCGTCGACACTCCGGGTGAGCTGACGGCGTCCAACGCCGTGGCCGCCAACATCGAGAACGTCGTCTGCTTCATGGGCCCGGCGATCGGCGCCCTGATGATCGGGGCCTTCGACGTGGCCTCGGTGGTCTGGCTGAACGTCGCGTCGTTCCTCTGGTCGTTCGCGATGGTGGCCGGCGTGAAGGTCCGCGCGGCAGCCGAGGTGACGACCGCACCCGACGGACGAGCCGGAGGAGGGCATGCTCCGCGAGATGACCGCCGGCTTCGCCTACCTGGGCAAGGACCGCGACCTGCGTACCGTCTCCCTGCTGACCGCCGCCCAGACCGTCATCTGGGGCGCGCTCGCGGTGTTCCTCGTGGTGATCGCCGTGCGGGACTTCGGCGACGCCGCCAACGTCGGCTGGCTCCAGGGCTCGATGGGCGTGGGCACGATCGTCGGCGGGGTGATGATCCTCAGCCGGGTCGCCAAGGGCAAGCTCGCCCAGGACATGGTCGTGGGCGTGCTCGGCTGGTCGGTGCCGATCATCGCGCTGGCCCTCTTCCCCTCGCCCGTCACGGCCATCGCCGCGCTCGTGGTGATCGGCGTCGCCGACCCGTGGGTGAACCTCGGCCTGGAGACCATCCCCCAGCGGCTCGCCCCGTCGCACGCCATCTCCCGCGTGTACGCCGCGGTCGAGAGCATCGCCATCGCCGCCATGGCCCTCGGCTCGCTCCTCGCGCCGTTGCTGATCCACCTGTTCGGCACGAGCGCCTCGCTGGTGGGTCTCGGCGTGCTGGTCACGGCGTACGCCATCAGCACGCTGCCCCGGCTGCGCCTGCTCGACAAGCGCCTCACCGCGCCCGAGGGCCTCGCCGCCCTGGGCACGGTGCCGATCTTCGAGCCCCTGCAGCCGTCGGTGCTCGAGGAGATGGCGCACCAGCTGGAGTCGATCACCTTCACGGCCGGCCAGGTCGTGGTCCGCGAGGGCGACGTCGCCGACCGGTTCTACGTGATCGTCGAGGGCGAGGTCGAGGTCAGCCACGGGGACGTGGTGGTGCGCCGCCAGACGGCGGGCGACTTCTTCGGCGAGATCGGCCTGCTGCGCGACGTGCCGCGCACCGCCACCGTCACCGCCGTCACCGACGTGCGGGTCTGGGCGCTGGACCGGGCCGACTTCCTGGGTGCGGTGACCGGCACGGGTGCGGCCCGGGTCGCGGCCGAGGACATCGTGTCCCGGCGGATCGCCACCTGAGGCCCGGCCCCAGGGTCAGGCGTGCATCACGACCCGCCAGGGCCGTACCTCGACGGTGAAGAAGCCCGAGGCGACGCTGGCGTCGTCCTCGTGTGGCGAGCCGGGTGGCCTCGTCGAGCCGGTCCGCGCCGGGCAGCCGCAGCACGGTCATGCCCTCGCCGGGTCGGTCGGCGAGCGAGCCCGCCGCCACCAGGTAGCCCGCCTCGGCCATCCGCTGGAGGAACGCGACGTGGTCGCCGAACCTCGGGTCCGCGAACACCCCACCGGCGACCGACGGGTCGGCCGGTCGGTGCAGCAGGGCGACCCAGGTGTCGCCGTCGCTCATCTTTTGGGGTCCCCGTTCGAAGCGGAGCGAAGCGAGCATTCGAATGGGGTGTTCATGCGGCGACCAGGGCGGCGTACGCGTCGAGCACGATCGGCCAGCCCTGCTCGTAGTTGGCGCGCGCCTCGGGAGCACGGTCGCCGAAGGCCTCCCAGCCCGAGTGCTCGAGCCGCACGAGGGTGCCGCCGTCGACCGTCGTGAACGTGACCAGCACGCGGCTGGCGGCGTCGTGGCCGTGGCCGGGGTGCCAGGTGAAGGCGAGCGCCTCGCCGGGCTCCCAGCGGCTGACCGTGCCCCACGTCGCGTCCTCGGCGCCGTCGATGGTCTCCACGATCCGGGCACCGACGCCGGGGTCGACGAACGCCACCGTCGCGTCCGCGCCGTGGACGCTGTGCTCGGCGAGCGGCCACCACGCGCCGATGCGCTCGGTGAACACGCGGAACGCCAGGTCGCGGTCGGCATCGACGATCACCTCGCGGCGCAGCGGCGGTACGGCCGCTCCGGAGCCCGGGCTGCCGTGGCTGGTGGTGGTGGTCATGCGCTGCCTCCTGGTCCGGTCCTCTTCCTGCGGCTCGGTCGCTGCGACCGGGCCAACGACTTCGCCTGTCGCGTGAACTGCTCCTCGACCGCCGCGTCGACCGCGTCGGCGTACGCCGCGAGCGCGGTGTCCCACATGCCCACCAGCCACTGCTGCGCCACGGCCATCCCCTCCGGTGCGAGGGCGTACAGGTTGCGGGTGCCGCGCGACTCGTGGCGCACCAGCCCGGCGCCCTCGAGCACGCGCAGGTGCTTGCTGACCGCCGGCCGGCCGATGGTCAGCTGGTCGGCCAGCTTGCCGACCGGCGTGGGGCCGGGGCGGAGCCGGGCGATGATCTGGCGACGGGTCGGGTCCCCGAGGGCGTCGAAGACGTCGTCGGCCCGGGCGGCGGTGGCGGCGGAATGGTTGCTCATGAGTGACGGTTACTCTAGAGCAACGGTCGTTGAATGGCAACCGTTGCTGGGGAGCAACGGTTTCGAGGCCTCAGCCGGCGAAGGTGGAGGACGCGACCGGCCACCCGGATACCTGGGACATCGCCCGCCTCACGCCCTGACCGGTCCGGCGACGATCCGGCGACGCGCCTCGGCCCGGGGCAGCCGCGGCGGGACGTACTCGTGCCACCAGTCCGCCCCCGCGTCCGCGAGGGAGGCGACGTAGCGGCGCTCGACGGCCAGGTCCTCGCGGCGCTCGCGGCCGCCGACCGCGACGACGTACGGCGCCTCGCCCGGCCGCCGACCGGCGTCGGCCCGCAGGCCGGCGACGTCGTCGGGCGTGAGGTCCTCCCAGGCGGGCGGCGGCACGCGGTAGAGGCAGGCGCCGTCCCAGCGCAGCGCCCTCGCGCGAGGGGCGGGCTTGGTCACCGCCCCGCCCACCCAGATCGGCACGTCGGGACACGCCTTCCGGACCACCTCGAGGCCCGCGTCCAGCCGCTCGCCGCGCGAGCCGGCACCGATCCCCGGGTCGCCCTCCGGGTCGCCGGAACCGACACCCAGCACGAGCCGGCCGCCCGACACCGCCGCCACCGACGCGACCTGGAGGGCGAGCGTCGCAGGATGCCGGGCCGGCACCGGGGTCACCATCGTGCCGATCGTGAGCCGGGTCGTGGCCTGCGCGACCAGGCCGAGGGTGACCCAGACGTCGTACGTCGGCAGGCCGCCGGGGAACGCCAGGTAGTCCTCGCAGAACACGCCGTCCCAGCCGTGGTCCTCCGCGAGGGTGGCCAGCTCGGCGATCTCGTCGGGTCGCCCCCACGCGCCGGCGGGGGAGATGTCGAGTCCGTACTTCATTGCCGTGATGTTGCCGGGGTCCACCGACACCCATATTCACGACCTCTTTGGTTGACTTTCCCGTAACCTGGGAGGCACCTGCTCGACACTCGGCTCGGACAGGGTGGTGGCACCGCACACCACGATCGACATCCACGGGGGACACCGATGACGGACGACGCGTTCGACCGGCGACTGCAACAGATCAAGGACGCCCGCCTGCGCCAGGAGACCCAGCGCGCCAACGCGCTGCTGACCCTGCTCGACCGGAGGCCCGAGCTGCGCGAGGTCATCCCGCTGGCCGACTTCGTCGGCGAGCGCGTGCTGTGGTGCGCCTGACCTGACGCACGGCCCCTACGCTGACCGGATGCGTCGTACCCCCCTCGTCGCCGCCGGCCGTGCTCGTCTCCTGCTGTCCCGGGTGTCGCCGAGGCCAGCCCGGCGTCGGAGTACGCCGCGAAGGCCGTCGAGGCGACCAACGTGGCCCGGGAGGCCAACGACCGCAAGGCCTTCAAGGTCGACGAGTGCCTGCGCGGGTTCGCGGTGAAGCAGGCCCGGAAGATGGCCGCGGCCGGCGAGATCTTCCACCAGGACCTCGGCGCGATCATGGACGAGTGCGGCCTGGTGACGACCGGGGAGAACGTGGCGTACGGCTACCCGACCGGCCGCAAGGTGGTCAACCAGGGGTGGATGAGGTCCGACGGCCACCGCGCCAACATCCTCAACCCGGACTTCAAGCTCGTCGCCGTCGCGGCGCGCCGCGACGAGAGCGGCACCTGGTACGCCGCGCAGGTGTTCGGCCGGCGCTAGGCCTACTGGCCCGTCCGGCCGTCGGTGACCTCGCGCATCAGGTCGAGGTGACCGCAGTGCCGCGCCGTCTCCTGGATCATGTGCGTCAGCGCGAAGCGCAGCGTGAACGACAGATCCGGGACTCTTGGCCCGGTCGTCGAGCTGGGCGCCGGCGATCGCCGCGCGCGACCGCGCGCACTCCTGCTCGTACTCGTCGACGAGCGCCGCCAGCGTGTCGCCCTCCTCGATCGGGAAGCCGCCGTGCGGGTCGTCCTCGGGCCACGGCCACGTCAGGTCGAGGCCGGCGAAGTCGATGCTGAACCAGAACCGCTCGGTGCCACTCAGGTGCTTGACCAGCCCGGCGAGCGTCAGCGTCGAGGGCGGGACCGGCGTGGCGAACGCCTGCTCGTCGGTCAGGCCCTCGACCTTCATGACCACCGTGGCGCGGAGGAAGTCCAGCATCGAGGTCAGGGTCGTCCACTCGTCGCCGTCCTCGACCGGGCGGGTTCGCTCACTCATTCCTAGAGTGTCGCCCATGAGAATCGTCGTGTACGGCGCCGGCGCGGTCGGCGGCGTGCTCGCCGCCCGGCTCCACCTCGCGGGCGTCGACGTGCAGGCCGTCGCCCGCGGCGCGCACCTCGACGCGATCCGCGCGCGCGGCCTGCGGCTGGTCACCCCGCACGGCGAGGACGTCGTCCCGCTCCGCGCCGCTGCGTCGCTGGCCGACCTGGACCTCGACCCGGACACCGCCGTCGTCGTGACCGTGAAGAGCCACCAGACCGCGGCCGTGATGCGCGACGTGGCCCTGCACACCTCGCCGGAGGTGACGCTCGTCAGCGGGCAGAACGGCGTGGCCAACGAGGAGACCCTGCAGCGCACCCGCCGGCACGTGCTGGGCATGGTCGTGATGATGCCGACCAGCCACCTCGAGCCCGGCGTGGTGATCCAGGCCAGCAGCAACGTGCCCGGGTCTGCTCGACGTGGGGTGCTTCCCGGAGGGGACCGACGATCGGGCCGAGCGCGTGGCCGCAGCTCTGCGGGCCGGCGGGTTCGAGTCGGTCGTCCGGCCCGACATCATGGCGTGGAAGCACCGCAAGCTGCTGCTGAACCTCGGGAACGCCGCGCAGGCCGCGTGCCCGCCGGACGACGACCGCGACCGGCTCACCGAGCTGGCCCGTGGCGAGGGTGAGCGGGTGCTCGCAGCCGCACGCGTCACGATCGTCTCCGAGGAGGAGGACGACGCGCGCCGGGGCGACCTGCTCGACACCCAGTCGATGCGGGCCCGTGGCGGCGGCTCCACCTGGCAGAGCCTGCGGCGCCGGACCGGCGACGTCGAGACCGACTACCTCAACGGCGAGATCTCGCTGCTCGGCCGCCGTCACGGCGTACCCACCCCCGTCAACGACTTCCTGCGCGACGTGTCCTGGCGGATGGCCGCCTCGGGCGCGGAGCCGGGCAGCCTGTCCGCCGCCGACCTGCTGAAGGAGCTGGAGACATGACGATCACCCCCGTGGAGGCCGACGCCCTCGACGAGGTCCTCGACCTGGTCGCGACCGAGCAGGCCGAGCGCAGCCGCGGCACCACGATGCTCGGCGACGAGCGCGAGGGGGTCGCGGCCGAGCTCGACGACCTCGAGCCGGCCTGGGCATCCACGGTCCGCGTCGCGCGCGAGGACGGCCGGGTCGTGGCGGCCTCGCTCGTCGAGTGGGACGAGGAGAACGCCCGCGCCTGGGTCTTCGGGCCGTGGGTCGCCGGCGGCGACGACGCCTGGGCGCGCTGGGCGCGGCCACTGGTCGACGCCGCCCTCGCCCAGCTGCCCGCCGGCATCGACCGGGTCGAGATGGCCGGCGACGTCGCGAACGTCCGGATGGCCGCGCTCGCCGAGGAGCTCGGCTGGCCGGCCGGCGAGGTCAGCCACGTGTACGCCGCCTCGGCGACCGCCGCGGCGGGCTGGCCCGACCCGGTGCTGACGATCCGGCCGGCCACCGCCGCCGACCGGGAGACCATCCGTCCGGTGCACGACCAGGAGTTCCCCGCGACGTACGCCGGGCTCGAACGGCTGCTGCCCGACGAGCCCGACGGCAAGTTCCACGTGCTCCTGGCCGAGGAGGGCTCGCGGTTCCTCGGGTACGCCGCCGGGCGGGTGCAGCCCGACGGTGACGGCTACCTCGACTACCTCGCCGTCCCCGACGCCGCCCGCGGCCACGGCGCCGGCCGGGACCTGCTCGTCGCCATCGGCCGGTACCTCGTCGACGCCGCCCCCCACCACGACGTCAACCTCACCGTCCAGGACCACCGCACCCCCGCCCGCCGCCTCTACGAGTCCCTCGGCTTCGAGCTCCAGCTCTCGATGGTCGGGTACGAGCGGCCGACATCGGGGTAGTCCCGTGCAGTTCCGGGGTGATCGGACCGATCTGACCCCGGAACTGCACGGGACTACGCCCGATCGGGCTCAGGCGGCGTAGGCCTCGGGCTCGGGCTCCGGCTCGTCGACCGGGGCGCCATGAGCGTCGGCACCGGCCCCGGCGTCCATGGGCTGGGGGCGGAGGAAGACGCCACCGATGACGGCGGCCAGGGCGGCCATCACGGCGCCGGCGGCGAAGGCGACCTGGTAGCCGCCGGTGAGGGCCTCGGGCATCGAGGAGCCGGAGGCGACCAGCGAGCTGGTGCGTGACGAGGAGATCGCGACCAGGACGGCCAGGCCGAGCGCGCCGCCCATCATGAACGAGGTGTTGACCACGCCCGAGGCCAGGCCGGCCTCGTGGGGCTCGACGTCGCCCATCGCGGCCAGCAGCACCGGGTTGAAGGCGATGCCGGCGCCGAGGCCGAGCAGCACCATCGGGGGCAGCACGTGCACGACGTACGTGCCGTCGACCGGCGCGATCGCGAACAGTGCCAGCGAAGCGGCCACCAGGGCCAGGCCGACGACGAGCGGCGGGCGGACGCCGTACTTCATGACGAGCTTGTCGGAGATCCGCAGGGACATCACGGCCATCACGGCGCAGGACGGCAGGTAGGCGAGCCCGACCTGGAGCGCGTCGTAGCCGAGCACGCCCTGCAGGTACAGGGCCGACAGGAAGAAGCAGGCGAACATCGCACCGGCCCACAGCACGCCGACGACCTGCGAGATCACGACGTTGCGCAGCGTGAAGAGCCGCAGCGGGACGAGCGGGTTCTCGACGCGGGCCTCGCGGATGACGAACGCGACCAGCAGGCCCACCGCGAGGGCGAGGATGGAGAGGGTGCGGGTGGAGGTCCAGCCGGCCTCGTTGCCACCGACCACGCCGTACACCGCCAGCATCAGCGCGACGGTGACCAGCGCGGCGCCGGTCACGTCCAGCGTGCCGGAGGTCTCCGACGGCCGCTCGTCGGCGACGAGGCGGGTGACCAGGAGCCACACGGCGATGCCGATCGGGACGTTGACCAGGAAGATCCAGTGCCAGGTCAGCAGACCGGTCAGCACGCCGCCCAGCAGCACGCCGACGGCGCCGCCGCCCGACATCACGAAGCCGAACACGCCCATCGCCTTCGCCCGCTCGCCGGGGTCGGTGAACAGGCCCATGATCAGGGCCAGCGCGACCGCGGAGACTGCGGCGCCGCCGAGCCCCTGCACCGCCCGGCCGACGACCAGGAAGGCCGCGGTCGGGGCGAACGCGCAGGCCACCGACGCGACGGTGAACGCGGCCACGCCGCCGAGCAGGACCCGGCGGTTGCCGTAGAGGTCGCCCAGCCGCCCGGACAGCAGCAGGAAGCCGCCGAACGTCAGCATGTAGGCGTTCACGACCCAGGCCAGCGCCTCGGAGGAGAACGACAGGTCGGACTGGATCGACGGCAGGGCGACGTTCACGATGTTCGTGTCGAGCACGATCATCAGGTCGCCCAGGCACAGCGCGTACAGCGCCAGCCAGCGGGTGCGGCGGGTCGTGTCGGTGGCGATCATCGCAAGCTCCTGGATGTGGTGCGGGAGGTGGTCTCGTCACCACCACGAACGGCGTACGTCGGTTTCGACACTCAGCCGGAAACCTTTTGTCGTACGCCCTTCACGACCCGCGCCACCCCAGGAACTCATCGCTGGGGCGTCACTCAGCCCTGGTTCTGGTCCCCCGCGATGTTGACCATCCAGGCGACGCCGAACTTGTCGGTGCACATGCCGAACTCGTCGCCCCACATCTGCTTCTCGAGCGGCATCATCACCTGACCCCCGTCGGCGAGCTTGTCCCAGTAGCCGCGCAGGTCGTCGTTGTCGTCGCCGCTCAGGCTGATCGTGATGTTGCCGCCGGGCGACGCGTCGGGCATGCCCTCGGGGGTGTCGGACGCCATCAGGGTGAAGCCGTTGGGCGCTTCGAGCTGGGAGTGCATCACCCCGTCGCCGTCACCGCCGTACTCGCCGAAGGTGTTGACGACCAGGTCGCCGCCGAAGACGTCTTGGTAGAAGGTCATCGCCTCGCGGGCGTTGTCCTTGAACTGCAGGTAGGGGTTGAGTTTCGAGGCCATGCCGCCAACCTAGGCGTGCTCGCCGACATTGACGAGTCACGATTGGATGAACCCATGACCAACGATCCTGCGACCCCCGTCGCGCGCATCGGCGCCGACGAGCTCACCCCGTCCGACCCGACGCCCGGCATGTCCCGCAGCCTCGCCATGCACGACGCCGGCATGTGGACCGGCGTCGTCGACACCGAGCCCGGCTCGGTCTCGGGATGGCACCACCACGGCGAGCACGAGACGACGCTGTACGTCGTCAGCGGGCGCATGCGCATCGAGTCCGGACCCGACGGGGCCGAGGTCGTCGAGGGCGGCCCGGGCGACTTCCTGAGGGTGCCGGCCGGCGCGGTGCACCGCGAGTCCAACCCCGGCGGCGACACGGCGCGCGCGGTCATCGTGCGTTGCGGCACCGGCGACCCGACGATCAACGTCGAGGGGCCTGCAGGCTCCTGAGGACCGAGGTGGCGGAATCCCCGGTCAGCCGGGGATCCCGCCAGTTGTGACCCGAGCGGCGAGGGTGCCTGCCAGAGAACCCGCCCACCGGGGTCACAAGTCCGCGGTCAGCGAGACCGCGGGAGTCTCGGTGCTGTCGGGTCGCTCGGTCGAGCCGATCAGCAGCAGCACCATCACGCCGGCCAGCACGTAGCCGCCGCCCTGCATGCGCGAGCACCTCGATGATCCCGAGCGACTCGCCCAGGAAGCCCGCGGTCACCGCGCCGACGGCGAGCGACAGGGCCGACACCGCGAAGAGCAGCGCGAAGATCCGGCCCCGCTGCTCGTCGGTGCTGTGGTCCTGCAGGAGCGTGGTGCGGGCGGCGATCATCACCGCGCCGGGGAAGCCGACCAGTGCCATGCCGAGCACGGCCGGCCACGCGGCGACGTACGCGACGGGGTAGACGAAGATCGCCAGGTCGATGAGGCCGAACACGACGGCGCCCCAGCCGAACAGCGCCCGCGACGACCAGCGCCGGCCGGCGGCCGCGGCGACGAAGCCGCCGAGGATCCCGCCGATGGCCTGCGCCGACGAGACCGTCCCCAGGGTGGCGGCGTTGCCCTCGAGGACGTCCTTCACGTACGGCGTGAACAAGGTGCCCATGATCCCCTCGCCCACGGCAGTGATCAGGCTGAAGACGAGGAGCACCTTCAGGACGCGCGAGCGGCGCACCGTCGAGGCGCCCTCGCGCCACTCGACCGCCGCGCGCCGGACGGCAGCCGCGGCACCCGTGGCAGCGTCCGCGGCGACCTCGCGGGGCGGCTTGGTCGGGGTCCGGATCAGCTGCACCAGCAGCGCGGCCAGCAGGAACGACGCCGCGTCGACGACGACGACCGCGCCGAGCCCACCGGTGGCCGCGACGACCCCGCCCACCGCGCCGCCGACGAGCCGGGCGACGTTGCCGACCTGCCCGTTCAGGGCGTTGGCGGTCATGCGGCCCTCACCGGGCACGATCAGCGGCAGCATCGCCGAGTCGGCGGTGGCCACGAACACGTCGAGCACCGCGTTGGCGGCGAGCACGGCGTAGACGATCCAGACGTCGTCCGCGCCGTGCACGAGCAGCAGGGGGGTGATGCCGACCGCCATCAGCACGTTGCCGACGACCATCGTGCGGGCCCGTGACCACCGGTCGACGAACACGCCGGCGACCAGGCCGGTGACGACCTGGGGCACGAAGGCCGCCATCAGCGCGACCGCGGACGCGAGCGTCGAGCCGGTCACGTCGTAGACGGTGTAGACGAGCCCGACGGAGAGCATCCAGTCGCCGGTCATGGTGACCAGGCCCGCCGCGAGCAGCAGCCGCAGGTCGCGGTGGGTGCGCAGCAACCCGCGCGTCGTCGTCGGGTCCGAGGATGGTGCCGTCACGAGAGGCACCATAGTGACATCATCGAGATGTCGCAATGGTGTCGCCGATGACGATCAGCGACGTCACGCCGTCCTACCCTTGCGGGCGGGCAGCCCGACGACCACAAACAGGAGAATTGATCGTCGAGGATGCCATGTCGCCGGAAGATCGTCGGTCCGTGCTGCTGACTCTTCCCTTCTGATCGCCAACCGAGTCAGATAACTCCTGGCGCTCCTCCACTCGGGGGGTTTTGCGCGCCTCGGGAAAGGGAGTTTCCGTTGAGATCCAGCCACCCATCTCCAGGACGCCGTCTGCTGATCGCAGCCGCGTCCGCCAGCCTGGCCTTGGCCACGCTCGCGACCACCGTCGCGACGGCCGATGCCGACACGGGGTCAGCAGCCCCACCAGCCGGACCGGTCACCGACCTGGCCGGTGAGACCAAGCACACCTCCGACAACTTCGCCACCGCCAAGCAGCGCCAGCGGGACGAGCTGCGCCAGAAGGCCGTGGCCGCCCGCCTGAACGGCAAGAAGTGGGCCCAGGGCGACGTCGTGAAGTTCCCGAACGGCCAGTCCGTCGACCTCTCGCTCGAGGAGACCGACCGGATCTTCACCGTCCTCGTGGAGTTCGGCGACCAGCAGTACCCGAACCCGATCTTCCAGGGTCCGCCGCCGGACGGCAGCACCACCGACGTCACCGGCCCCCTGCACAACGAGATCCCGGAGCCGGACCGCACGGTGGACAACACCACCCTCTGGCAAGAGGACTACAACCGCGCGCACTACGAGAACATGTACTTCGAGCGGATGCGCGAGTACTACGAGACCCAGTCCTCGGGGCGCTACACCATCGACGGCGACGTGACCGAGTGGGTCAAGGTCCCCTTCAACGAGGCGCTCTACGGTCGCAACTACTGCGGCTCCATCGTCTGCAACACCAGCAAGGCGCTGGTGCGTGACGCGCTCGCCATGTGGGTCGACGCCCAGAAGAAGGCGGGCATGACGATCCCGGAGATCTACGACTACCTGAAGACGTTCGACGTCGAGGACCGGTACGACATCAACGACAACGACGTCTACGACGAGCCGGACGGCGTCATCGACCACTTCCAGATCGTGCACGCCGGCGGCGACGAGGCGGCGGGCGACCCGAACCAGGGCACCGACGCCATCTGGAGCCACCGCTCCGGCGCCAACGTGCAGGCCGGTGGCCCGCTCGGAGTCGGCGTCAACGTCGGGAGCAACGGCGGCCTGGTCAGCAGCAGCTCGGTCCCGAACAACCCGACCGGCATGTGGGTCTACGACTACACCGTCCAGCCCGAGAACGGCGGCCTGGGCGTCTTCGCCCACGAGTTCGGCCACGACCTCGGCCTGCCGGACCTCTACGACACCTCGGGCAACACCGGCGGTGCCGAGAACAACACGGCGTTCTGGACCCTGATGTCCTCCGGCGCCAACATCGGCGACGGCGGCCCCGACGGCATCGGCGACAACCCGACCGACATGGGCGCCTGGGAGCGGCTGATCCTCGGGTGGCTCGAGCCCCAGGGCCACGAGCGGACCGTTCTACGAGGAGGTGCCGTTCGGCGAGAGCCGCGGCGTGGTCCTCGGCCCGAACACGCCGGTCACCAAGAAGCCGTCGGCGCTGGTCATGCCGCTGCCGCCGCACGAGCAGGACCTCGGGGCACCCGCCTCGGGCAGCTGGCAGTTCTGGAGCGGATCCGGGGCCGACTACGAGACGACGATGACCAAGTCGGTCACCGTGGCCGCAGCCACCCCGATCACCGCCAAGGCGCGCTACCAGATCGAGACGGACTGGGACTACGCCTACCTGGAGGCCACGTCCAACGGCACGACCTGGACGCCGCTGGACACCAACCTGTCGGTTGACACCGACCCCAACGAGCAGAACCAGGGGAACGGCATCACGGGCACGACGAACGGCACGTGGGTCGACCTGACCGCGACGGTGCCGGCCGGCACGACCGCGATCAGGTTCCGCTACTGGACCGACCCGTACACCAACGGGCAGGGCTTCTTCGTCGACGACATCAGCCTGGGCGGCCAGGTGATCGGCACCGCCGAGACCGCCGACGAGGGCTGGGTCTTCAACACCCGCTCCACCGGAGCCAACAGCTCCACGCCCCTGCCGAGCTTCGCCCGCCACCAGCGGACGCTGGCCGGCACCCTGTTCGACCACTTCTACATCGCGGAGTACCGCCAGCACGACGGGTACGACGCCTCGCTGAAGACGGCGTACAACTTCGGGTTCCTGGGGACGGCGAAGGACAACTGGGTGGAGACCCATCCCTACATGGAGGGTCTGCTCGTCTGGTACTGGGACACCCAGTACACCGACAACAACGTCGGCGACCACCCCGGTCACGGCGAGCTGCTGCCCGTCGACGCGCATCCGCAGTTCAGCCACTGGCCGGACGGCACGCTGATGCGCAACCGGATCCTGTCCTACGACTCGACGTTCGGCCTCGCGCCGACGACGGCGTTGGAGCTGCACCTGAGCAAGCTCGACGCTGCGGGCAAGTACGTCTCGACCATGACGGGCACCGTTCCGTCGCGGCCGGGTGTCGCGACCTTCGACGACACCCAGCAGTGGTGGTTCCCGGGTGACGAGCACACCGTCAACGCGGTCAACGGGGTGCACCCCGGCCGGTACCAGCCCGGCTGGTACAGCGTCGACGTCCCAAGACCGGGACCTCGATCACGGTCAACGGGTTCGGCAAGAAGGGCAACCAGATCAACCTGTCGGTCAACTGACCCACGGGTGAGCTGACGCTCGGTACCCACGAGGGGCCCCCGGAGGAGACTCCGGGGGCCCTGCTGCATCCCGGCCCCCCGGGAAGGGGTGGGGTGTCACACCCCTTCGGTAAGGTATGGACCATGTCCGGTGGGGAGGGTCCCGTGCGTGTCGCCCTCATGAACGACTACGAGGTCGTCGTGGCGGGCCTGCAGAAGATGCTCGCTCCGTACGCCGACCGGGTCCGCGTCGTCGAGCTCGACAGCCTGCTGCCCGTCCACAGTCACGTCGACGTGCTGCTCTACGACGCCTTCGGCCGCGAGCGCGTCACCGGGCCGGTCGAGCAGGTCATCACCGACACCGACGCCAAGGTCGTCATCTACACCTGGCACCTGGACCCGGAGCTGGTGCGGGAGGCCCTCGACAAGGGCGCCGTGGGCTGCCTGTCCAAGACGATCGACGCGCTGGACCTGGTCTCCGCGCTCGAGAAGGTGCACGGCGGCTCGGTCGTGGTCAGTGACACCGAGCCCCGGGTCGCGCTCGAGGCCGAGATCCGCGAGGGGGACTGGCCCGGCCGCGACCACGGTCTGAGTGCCCGCGAGTCCGAGGTGCTGTGCCTGATCGCGCAGGGGCTCTCCAACCAGGAGATCGCCGACCGCGCGTTCCTGTCCATCAACTCCGTGAAGACCTACATCCGTTCGGCCTACCGCAAGATCGGGGTCGAGCGGCGCACCCAGGCGGTGCTGTGGGCGACCCGCAACGGCCTCGTGCCGAGCAAGGCGCGGCTCATCCTCGGCGACCCGTGACCCACGCCCGGCTCACACGCATCGGGGTCGACGAGCTCGACGACGAGCTGGCTGCCGCCCTCGCCGGCGATCGACAACGCGGCCCTGGACGGCGTGCCGCTGCGGCACCACACGGGCCGTACCTTCCAGCTCGAGTGCCAGGACCGGCACGGCGAGGGGCCGGACGAGGCGGTCTGGCTGGCGTACGCGGACGGCGAGCTCGTCGGGTACGCCGCCCTGTCGCTCAACCGCTTCGCCAACCTCGACGGCGCCAAGGTCCTCGGCGCCGTCCACCCCGACCACCGGCGTCGCGGCATCGGCCGGGCGCTGGTGACGGCGGCGGAGGCCGCCACCGACCGGCCGCGCCTGCGCGCCCCGGCCTGGGTCGGCACGGCCGGTGAGCACGCCGTCCCGGCGTTGGGCTACGTGCGCAGCCACTCCCACCACGTACGACGACTCGACCTCCACGACCTGCCGTCGCCCGAGCTCGTGGCGGCGGCCGAGGAGGCGGCGCGCGACTACGACGTCGAGCGCATCGCGGGTCCGTGCCCCGACGAGCTGCTCGGCGACATGCAAGTGCTGCGCGAGGCGATGAACGACGCGCCCGAGCCCGGTGAGCCCGAGACGTTCCCGCCGGACCGGATCCGCGGCGAGGAGGAGTCGCTCGCCCGCGGTCACCAGACGGCGTACACGGTCGTGGCGCGGCACCGCGCGAGCGGGGAGCCGGCCGGCCTCAGCTTCGTCTGTGTCCACGAGCTGCGGCCGCTCATCGCGGCCCAGGAGGACACGTCGGTGGTGCGCGGTCATCGCGGCCACCGGCTGGGGCTGCGGATGAAGCTGGACCTCCTCGACTGGCTCCGGGCCGAGCGGTCGGACGTCGAGTCCGTCGACACCTGGAACGCTCCCGAGAACGCCCCGATGATCGCCATCAACGACGCTCTCGGTTGCCGGATCGTCGCCGAGACCATCCGGTTCACCAAGACGCGTGGGGCAGGATGACCCCATGGCCACGTACTCGGTGAACAAGGCCGCCGTCGCCCACTGCCGTCAGCTGATCGAGGCCAAGCAGTACGTCCTCGACAGCGACTGGGGCGACGTGCAGCCCAACGCGGACGCGCAGAACGCCTACCTCGACAAGCACTCCTGGGACGACTACGCCGGGTGGCACCTCGGTCTCACCGAGGGTGCCAACGACGAGACCAAGGCCCGCTACGCCTTCGTGTACGGCGACCTGCGCCGGGTGCACCGCACCGGCCTGATCGCGTGCGTCTACCGGGCGAGCGAGTGGCGGCACAAGGACGTCGAGCTGGCCGCGCACGACCTGCTGCAGCTGCTCGACAAGACCAGCGGCTAGCGCGGCGCAGGCTTGTCGACCTCGATCCGGCGCGGCAGGTCCCGCACGGAGTCCGACATCAGGGTGAGCAGGCAGATGCCGAAGTACAAGATGCCCGAGACGATCAGCACGTCCCGGTAGCCGAAGGCTGCGGCGAGCGGGCCGAAGGCGAGCTGGCCCACCGGGATCGCCACGAACGAGCCGAGCGCGTCGTAGGAGTAGGCCCGGGAGAGCATCTGCTCGTCGATGTTCTCCTGCATGGCGAGGTTCCAGCCGATCGAGAACACCTCGGTCCCGGCCCCGGCCACGAACATGGCGACGATCATGACGAGGAGCTCGGGGCGCACGCCCAGCATCAGGATCGGCAGGCCGAGTGCCGAGATCCCGAGCATCCCGAGCAGCAGCGGGCGCTGGAGCGGGACGCGCAGCATCACGATCGTCATCAGCGATCAGGCCGGCCGACTCCGCCGACAGCACCAGCCCCCAGCCCTGCTCGCCGAACGTCTCCAGCGCCACCGTCGGGCCGAGGATGAAGATCGCCCCGGAGTGGATGGCGTTGAGGAAGCAGAAGGCGACGACGACGACCCACAGCCAGGTGGTCTGCCAGAAGTAGCTCCAGCCCTCGCGCAGCTCGGCGATGGCGCTCGGGCTCTCCTCGGTCCGGGCCGGTCGTGGCGGGATCCTGCACCGGGAGCAGGAAGCAGGGCCGCGACGAACCAGGTGAGGGCGTCGGCCATCAGGGCCCAGCCCGCCCCGACCGTGACCACGAGGAGGGCGCCGACCGTCGGGCCGAGGATGTTCAGGCTGCCCCGCATCAGGGAGTTCAGCGCGTTGGCCTGCTGGAGCTGCTCGCGCGGGACCAGCGAGGGCATGATGCTCGCCATCGCCGGGAAGGCGACGGCCGACGCCACGCCCTGGATCGCGGTGAGCACGACCAGCATCCAGATCTCGGCCGTCCCGGTGATCACCAGCAGCGCGATCGCGCCCTGCAGGGCGCCCGAGACGATGTTGGAGACCTGGAGCACGACGGCCCGCGGGAACCGGTCGGCGATGACGCCGCCGCCCAGCAGGAAGATCACCACGGGGATGGTGTGCGCCGCCAGCACCTGGCCCAGCGCGGCCGCGGAGTCGGTGATCTCGAGGACGGCGAAGGCCAGCGCGATGTTGGCCATCACGCCGCCGAAGGTGTTGACGAACCGGGACGCGAAGAACCAGCGGAAGTTGCGTTCCCGGAGAGGGGCGACCGAGTCCGTCCACTTCACGCTGGTCACCCGACCACGGCGGCGAGACCATGGTCAAACCGATTCGATGAGTTCCGTCCGGGCGAGGAGTCGTAGTGCCATGACAGCCGAGCAACAGGTCCTCGCGGAGTTCGACGAGACCCTCCGCAAGAGCCCGGCCGCGGGTGGCTGGACGTACGTCGTCTGGCCGAGGTCGGCGGAGTTCTTCGGCACTCGCGGGCTGGTCAAGGTGCGTGGCACCGTCGACGGCAGGCCGTTCGAGAGCTCGTTCATGGCGCTGGGCGACGGCACCCACAAGCTGCCCGTCAAGGCCGCGGTCCGCAAGGACATCGGCAAGGCCGAGGGCGACACCGTGCACGTGGTGATCGCCGAGCGCCTCTAGTCCACGACGCCGTGCTGGAAGGCCCACGCCGTGGCACCCGAGCGACCGGCCACGCCGAGCTTGCGGTAGATCGCCACCGAGTGGTGCATCACGGTCTTGGCCGACATGCCCAGCACCTCGCCGATCTCGCGGTTGGTGCGGCCCGCGGCCATGGCGTTGAGCACGTCACGTTCGCGAGGGGTCAGGTCGGCCTCTCCGGGCACCTCTGGCGAGCTCGGACGCAGGTCGGGCGCGCGATGCCCGGCCAGACGTCGCGCGAGCGCCTGGCCCCACCGGTTGGTTCCGGCCATGCCGCTGGCCGCAGCGTCGGCCGCCAGCTGGAGCCGGCGTTCCTCAGGGATCGACTCGTCGAGAAGCGCGACGTCCCGCTGGTAGACGGGCAGCGCCTCCGGGGCGATGCACAAGGGCAGGAAGACCTCGAGCGGGCGGGTGCTCTCGCGCAGCCGGGCCGCGTCGTCGTGCTGGCCCAGGGCGACCGCGACGGAGAGGAGGAGGGCGACGCCGGCCAGCGTCGCCATGGGCTCCGTGCGCTGACGGTTGGCCCCGATCATCAGCAGCCGCCACAGCCAGTCCGCCGCAGCCTGCGTGTCGTTCCGGGCAAGGCTCTCTTGCGCGAGAGTGGCGAGCACCGTCATGCCGACGAACGGCTGTTGGGTCCGCTCGCACTGCTCGAGCAGCTCCTCGAGCGTCGGAAGCGGAGGCTCGAGGCTCGGCCGCAGCTCCGCGGGGAGGGCCAGGAGGAGCTGGGCGGCGGAGGTGACCGCGACGGGGTCGTCGTACGTGCGCCCGCGCTCGATCGCGGACGTCGCCAGGCGCACCGCCTGCTCCACGTCGCCGGTGCTGCGGGCCGCCATGCTCACGTAGCACTCGAACCGGGACAACGCGCGTTGGTCGTCGAGGCGCCCCGCGAGCTCGAGCCCCTCGTGTGCCGCCGACACGGCCGAGGCGAGGTCCAGGGTGATGCGCAGCGACCGGATCGTCGTCTCCAGCAGAGCCAGGAGGGCCGGGCCGTCACCGGACTCGCGGGCCAGGGCCGTCGCCTCGGCGAGCCGTTGGGCGGTCCACAGCCCGAAGCGCTGCATGTCCGCCGACTCGCCGTCGGAGTACGTGCTGGTGGACCACATCAGGGCCTGCGCGCGCAGCCGGTCGGGGACCTCTTCCCCTTTGTCCAACAGATCGGCGATCCGGTCCTGCAGGGAGGCGACCGCGCCGGGCGCCTCCTGGAGCTCCGGGGCAAGGGCGATGGCGGAGGCGAGGGCATCGTCGAACCGGCCGTGGTCCAGCTCGTGGTCCAGGGCCGCGGCGATGTCGGGCCAGGCCCGGCGCACGACCTCGCCGCCCGCTCGCGCCCGGTTGAGGAAGTACCTCGCGTGCCTGTCGCGCGTGGCATCGTCGAGGGGGGTCTCGGCGAGCCGTCGCCGGGCGAAGCTGCGCACCGGCTCCGGGACCATGAACCGTGGCTCGCCCTCGCCGCTCCCGTCCAGCTGCACCAGGTGCGCATCGAGGAGCTCCAGCAGGTCGTCAGCGGGGTCGCCGGAGGTGGGCCCCTGGTCCAGCACCGCCGCGGCGGCGTCGAGCAGGAACGGCCCCACGAACACCGACACCTGGAGCAGCGTGCGCTGCGCGGACTTCGGCAACAGGTCGAAGGTCCAGGTCAGGGCGGAGTCGAGGCCGTGCCTTCCCGCGAGCGCACGGGCGACGACCGCCAACGGCACGGTGGCGGCGCGAGCTGCCGTCAGCGTGATCGCTCCCGGCAGCCCGCCGGCCTGACGGCAGATGCGTGCGACGTCGGCGCGGACGATCGGGTCGTCCAGGTCCGGCTCCGCGCCACCCTCGGCCGCACTGGCGGCGAAGAGGAGCAGAGCCGGGTGGTCCGGCGGTGCGTCGGCCTCCGGCAGCGGCAGCGGGGACAGCCTGATGACGCGCTCGCCACTGACGTGCGTCGGCCGCACGGCGGTGGTCAGGACGGTGGCCTCCGGGTATCCCGCCGTCAGCTCGTCGACGACGTCCGCCAACCCCTCGACGCGGTCCACGTCCTCCAGCAGCACGATCACGGGCGACCCGTCGTAGGCCTCCCACAGCGCCTCGGGGAGCGAGGTGCTCAAGCCTCCACCCGGCAGCCGGGCGCGGGCGAAGTCGGTCACCGCGAGGGAGTCCTCGGCTGATTCGAGCGGGACCACGACCACGGCCGCGCCCTCGGCGCCCAGCCCGGCGACCGCGGTGGCGGCCAGCGTGGAGCGGCCCGCCCCTGGCAGGCCGGTGATCGTGACGAGGCCGGACCGGCCGGTGACCATCAGAGACCGGAGCTGGTGGACCACCGCGGCCAGCTCCTCGTCACGCCCGACGAGCGCGGCTGCACGCCCGTGCGCGCGTTCTTCCCCCACCGAGACACCCCCTGTCCCAGGCATCCTCACAGGCGGCCACCCCATCGGGCGAGGGGGTGACCACCTCTGGTCCGGACCAGTGCCGCGCTCTGCCGGGTGGGCGATGATCGGGGCATGAAGCTCGGGTGGGCGGTCCGGTGGGTCGGCGAGGGGGTCCCGGGCGTCTACCGGGCCGCGCGAGCAGCAGGGTTGGGACGCCGGGACGCGCTCCGCGTGCTGGAGGCTTCGGCGTACGCGTTGGCCATCGCCAAGAAGCGCAACCCCCAGCGGTGGCGGGCCGAGAATGCGACGCGGCACTTCGTGTGGCAGGCGTGGCTCGCCGCGACGTACGGGCGCGACGTGGCCGAGGCGGTCGGCCGCGCGCACGAGAAGACCGCCACCGACGCCGCCGACAGCGCGATCGACCGGGAGAACAACCGGATCGGTCAGGAGTACGGCGTCGCGCACGCGGAGCGGATCCGTGCGGACGCGATGCGGCCCGCCCAGTCGGCACTGGCCGACGAGGCGGGCCGCCTCTGGGACTCGGGTCAGCTGAGCCCGGGCACCTCGGACTCCACGCGCACCGACGCCTCCGGCGGGGGCACGTAGCCCGGGGCCATCCGGCCGAAGCCCCGGGACTTCTTCAGGCACCCGGTCGACAGGCCGACGTGCCGCAGCCCGGCGAGGTCGCCGGCCTGGTAGACGCCGTTGGCGGTGTTCACGGCCGAGGGGTACATCTGCTGGACGGAATCGGACGAGTGACCGATGCCGGCGGCGTGACCGAGCTCGTGGACGATGATCGACCCGCGCGCGTTGGGTCCGGCGAAGCCGGCGGGCGCGGCGAACGTGTTGTCCATGACCAGGCCGGAGCGGGTGATCTTCAAGGCCCGCTTGCCCTTGGCCGTACGGGCGTACACCGTCTTGAGCTGGCCGCCGCGACCGATGGTGTTGCCGTAGAGGTTCCACTTGGTCTGGCGCGGGGCCGCCCACGCGACGACCATGTTGGTGTTGCCGGGCCACTTGCGGCTGGAGCCCGGGATGGCCTTGGTCTTGCCGGTGTAGACGAAGCGGATGCCGGTCGCGGCGCCGAGCTGCCGGAGCGCCGTCTTCACCTCGGGCTTGACGCCCTCGGGGGCGTACTGGGTGTTCAGCCGCCAGCGCACCGGGGCGCACGGGTTGTACTGGATCTTGTAGCCCGGTGCGATGCGGGACCACGCGCCGCTGTCACCCTGCGGGGCGTAGGCCGGGTTGACCGTGAAGCCCCGACCCTTGCTCGTGTTGCCCGCGGCCTTGCGGGTGGCCTGCACGACGACCCGCTGCTTGATCTTCTTGTGGTACCAGGTCGTCTTGGCCTTGAGGTGGAACCGGCCCTTGCCGTTGGTCTTGTCCTTGTCCACCTTCTGCCAGCCCGAGGGCAGCCTCTGCTGGAGGACGACGACCCGCTTCTTCACCTTCTTGCCCTTGATCTTGCCGTTCACGTAGGTCGGCGTGCCGTAGACGGCGGGGGTGGCCGGCCAGACGATCTTCTTGAACTTGGTGGGCACCCGCCGGGCGGCGAGAGCATCGCCGTACTGGTCGGACTGGTCGTCGGCCTGGGCCGTGGGGACGCTCGCCATCCCGGCCACCAGGGCCAGGAAGGTGACGACGGCCGCCACGAGGGCCGGGATCTTGTGCATCGAGGGCACCATCACATCTCTTTCGGTTCGGGTCTTCACGTGCTCGTCAGTCAGGGGTGCCCGGGGCTACTACCCGCCTGCTCGCGCGCCGAAACCCGGGCGCCGAGGACTTGTCCGGTCCGGTAGAAAGTCGTCATCGGAGAGTTGTCGGATCCGCGAGCGGCCGTTCGTGGAGGGGTTGAACCGACTTTCGACGAAGGAGAACGCCATGACGCAGTACATGTTCAGCGTGCATCACGAGGTGGGCGAGGAGATGCCCAGCGGCGACGACGTGCAGCGCATGTTCACGCAGGTCGACGCCTTCAACCAGAAGGTCACCGACGCCGGCATCTGGGTGTTCGGCGGCGGCCTCGAGCCGATCGAGACGACCACGACGGTCGACGCCACCGGGCCCGAGCCGATCATCACCGACGGTCCGTACGCCGAGGCGAAGGAGTGGCTCGGTGGGTTCTGGGTCCTCGAGGCGCCCGACCTCGACGCCGCGCTGAAGCTGGCGATCGAGGCGTCGGCGGCGTGCGAGGGACGGGTCGAGGTCCGGCCCTTCCAGCCCGAGTGACGACCGATCTCGAGATCGAGCGGATCTTCCGCGAGGAGCACGGCCGCGTCGTCGCCTCCCTGATCCGCCGGTTCGGCGACATCGACGTCGCCGAGGACGCCGCCGCGGAGGCGCTGCTCGCCGCCGTCGAGCGGTGGCCCGTCGACGGCGTACCTCCGAACCCCGGCGGGTGGCTGACCACCACGGCCGTCCGCAAGGGCATCGACAAGATCCGCCGCGAGTCGCACCGCGACGCCAAGTACCAGCAGGCCCTGATGATCGCTGACGACACACCCCACGCGCCGACCGGCCCGGTCGAGGACGACCGGCTCCGGCTGATCTTCACCTGCTGCCACCCCGCCCTGGCGCCCGAGGCACGGGTGGCGCTCACCCTGCGCCTGCTCGGCGGGCTGACGGTGCCCGAGATCGCCTCGGCGTTCCTGGTGTCCGAGACCACCATGGGCCAGCGGATCACCCGGGCGAAGAAGAAGATCGCGGCGGCGAACATCCCGTACCGCGTGCCGGCCGCCGAGGACCTGCCCGGTCGGCTGACCGGCGTGCTCGCCGTGCTCTACCTGGTCTTCAACGAGGGCTACCTCGCCACGTCCGGCCCCGATCCCATGCGCGTCGACCTGACCGCCGAGGCGATCCGGCTCGGCCGGCTGCTGCGCTCGCTCCTGCCGACCGAGCCCGAGGTGGCCGGCCTGCTGGCGCTGATGCTGCTGACCGACGCGCGGCGCACGGCGCGCTTCGCGGACGGGGTGCTGGTGCCGCTCACCGAGCAGGACCGCACGTCGTGGGACCCCGCCGAGATCGAGGAGGGGCTGGCGCTCGTGCGCGAGTGCCTGGCCGTGAACCGGCCCGGCTCCTACCAGATCCAGGCCGCCGTCAACGCCGTGCACACCTCCGCCCGGACCGCCGCCGACACCGACTGGTCCCAGATCGCGGCGCTCTACGGCCAGCTGCTCGCCATCACCCCGTCGCCCGTCGTCGCCCTCAACCGCGCCGTCGCCCTCTCCGAGCTCGACGGCCCCGCCGTCGGCCTCGCCGAGGTCGACCGCCTCGACCTCCCGACGTACCACCTCTGGCACTCCACCCGCGCCGAGCTCCTCCGCCGCCTCGACCGCCCCGACGCCGCCCGGGCCGCGTACGACGCCGCCCTCGCCCTCACCGACAACGCCGCCGAGCGCGCCTACCTCACCCGCCGCCGCGACGAGCTGTGAGGGGCGCGCGGCGAGCGATACCCGGTGAGCCGGGGCTCGCTCCGCTTGCAAGGCGAAATTGCCCTGGAAGTAGAGCGGTTGTCCAAGAAGCCTCTCGCCAATCCCTTGAACTCGCCGACAGTCGCTCGTACCATCGCGATATATCGTGAACGGTCGGCGAGGGGTCGACCGAGACTGCGAGCCACAGGGGAGCGAGACCATGGGAACCGAGGACTTCGGCCGGCAGTTCAGCCGGCACATCGAGCAGCGCTGGGGACAGCACCGCAGCGGCTGGGCCGGCGACTGGAGCGGCGGTGAGGGCCCGCGCGGGCGCCGCGGCCGCCAGGGACCGCCGCCGTGGGTGGCGGAGCTGTTCGGGCTGGCGCAGACGCAGCCGCAGCGCGGCCCGAAGGTACGCCGCGGCGACGTCCGCGCCGCGATCCTGGACATGCTCAAGGACGAGCCGATGAACGGCTACCAGCTGATCAGCCAGATCGCCGAGCGCAGCGGCGGGGCGTGGAAGCCCAGCCCGGGGTCGGTCTACCCGACCATCCAGCAGCTCGAGGACGAGGGCCTGGTCGAGGCCGACGACGAGCGCGGCCGCCGTACCCTCCGGCTCACCGAGGAAGGCCGCCGCTACGTCGAGGAGCGCGCCGTCGAGATGGCCGAGACGTGGGCGCCGTTCGGGGAGCAGCGCCAGGCCAACGGCGACGAGTACGCCAACCTCAAGCCCGAGATCGGCCAGGTGATGGCCGCGGTGTGGCAGATCGTCACCACCGGCACCGACCGGCAGCGCCGCGACGCCATCAACATCCTCATCGAGACCCGCCGCAAGCTCTACGGCCTGCTCGCCGACGGCGACGACGGGCCCGCCGACCCGATGGTCGCCGGCGAGGAGGACGAGTACGACGGCGCTGACGCTGACGGGAGCGAGCGGTGACGGGCGAGCCGAGCCCGGGCCAGCCCCGGGAGCTGAGGATCGGCGACGCCGACCGCACCGCCGCGGCCGAGGAGCTGGCCGAGCACTACGCGCAGGGCCGGATCTCGCCGGAGGAGCACAGCGACCGGCTCGACCGGATCTGGGCGGCCAAGACCCGCGCCGACCTGACGCCGGTCTTCACCGACCTGCCCGGCAGCGCGTACCGCGCCCCGGCGACGTACGCCTCCGCCGACCGCCCGGCCATCGGTCAGGACCGGCCGCGTGGCGGCCGCCCGTACCCGACGCCGCCGTTCGGCCGCCCACCCTTCGGCCGTCCGCCGTACACCGGCAACCGCCGGCCCACCAGCTGGTTCGGCGCGCTGCCCGTGCTGATCAGGGTGCTGCTCGTGGCGGCCCTGGTCGTGCTCGTGATCGCCCACCTGCCGCTGATCCTGATCGGGTTCGTGATCTGGGCGGTGCTGGCGCACCGGGGTGGGGCCTGGCGCCACCAACGCGCCCATCAGCGCCGCTGGTGACCGCCGCGCCGGTTCCACCCCAGAGGAGGTGGTCAGCCGCTCAGGCGTGAGTAGGGTCACTCGGTGGCCCCTACTCGGAGGTAGCGCCCATGAGCGAGACCCGTCCGCCCTGCGTCCCCGTCCCGGGGGCTGTGGATCCTGATCATCGTCCTGCTCACTCCCGCGGTCGTCCTGCCGCTGTGGGTGCCGCTCTACAACCGGACCGATCCCGAGCTGAACGGCTGGCCGTTCTTCTACTGGTTCCAGATGGCGCTGATCCCCTTCGCCAC
Source organism: uncultured Actinomycetota bacterium (assembly GCA_963839565.1). GTDB lineage: Bacteria > Actinomycetota > Actinomycetes > Propionibacteriales > Nocardioidaceae > Nocardioides. Next base: position 132,351 of record CAWIVR010000021.1, read on the forward strand.
CGTGCTCACGGTCATCGCGTTCGCCCTGTCACGGATCGCCGACCGCAAGGACCGTGAGGCTCGCGGCCAGGCCCGTGACCCGCAGCGGCCGGAGGACCCGCGGTGAACGCCGTCGCGGTCAGCGTCTTCGTCTTCCTGTTCCTCGTCGTCACCGTCCTCGGCTTCGCGGCCGCCCGCTGGCGCCGCGCCGAGAGGATGGACAACCTCGACGAGTGGGGGCTCGGGGGCCGGGGCTTCGGCACGTTCATCGCCTGGTTCCTGATCGGCGGCGACCTCTACACGGCGTACACCTTCATCGCGGTGCCGGCGACGTTGTACGCCGGCAGCGTGGTCGGCTTCTTCGCGGTGCCGTACACGATCGTGGTGTACCCGCTGATCTTCCTGTTCCTGCCGAAGCTCTGGTCGGTCTCCCACCGGCACGGCTACGTCACGCCGGCCGACTTCGTGCAGGGCCGCTACGACAGCAAGCCGCTCGCGTTGGCCATCGCCATCACCGGCATCCTCGCGACGATGCCGTACATCGCCCTGCAGCTGGTCGGCATCCAGGTCGTCCTCGACGTGATGGGCATGGGGCAGGACAGCGACAACTGGATCGTCAAGGACCTGCCGCTGTTCGTCGCCTTCGTGATCCTGGCGGCCTACACGTACTCCAGCGGCCTCCGGGCACCCGCCCTGATCGCCTTCGTCAAGGACACCCTGATCTACCTGGTGATCATCGTGGCGATCCTCTACCTGCCCTCCCAGGTCGGCGGCTGGGGGCACATCTTCGACGTCGCCAACGACTCCTTCACGACGTTCAACACCGACAACGCCGACGCCATCGCGGCCGGGGAGGTGGCCGGCAAGGGCATCATGCCGCCGGCGGTCGCCCAGTGGGCCTACGCGTCCCTTGCCCTCGGCTCGGCCCTGGCGCTGTTCATGTACCCGCACTCGGTCACCGCCGTGCTCTCCACTCGGAACCGCTCGGTGATCCGGCGCAACGCCGCGCTGCTGCCGGCGTACTCCTTCCTGCTCGGCCTCCTCGCCCTGCTCGGCTTCGTCGCGATCGCGGCCGGCGTGACGGTCGGCGACCCGCCGAACCCGCAGCTCGCGGTGCCGCAGCTGTTCGAGAACGAGTTCCCGCCGTGGTTCGCCGGCGTCGCGTTCGCGGCCATCGTGATCGGGGCGCTGGTGCCGGCGGCGATCATGTCGATCGCGGCCGCCAACCTGTGGACCCGCAACATCTACAAGGCGTTCCTCAAGCGCGACGCGACGGACTCGGAGGAGGCACAGCAGAGCAAGTACGCCTCGCTCGTCGTGAAGTTCGGCGCCCTGGTGTTCGTGCTGGCCTTCTCCAAGCAGTACGCCATCAACCTGCAGCTGCTGGGTGGCGTCTGGATCCTGCAGACGCTGCCGGCGATCGTCATCGGTCTGTACACGCGATGGTTCCACCGGTGGGCGCTGCTCATCGGCTGGGCGGTCGGCATGGCCTACGGCACCTGGCTCGCGTACGGCGTCCCGCTGCCGGGCGACCCGGACTCGCACTTCGGCGGCCCGCTGGTGCTGTTCCCCGGCGCCGAGACGACCAAGGTCTACATCGCCCTGCTCGCCATCATCGCCAACCTCGTGGTCACCGTCGTGCTCACCGTCGTCTTCCGGGCGATGGGCGTCGACGAGGGTGTCGACCAGACGAAGGCCGACGACTACTGGGCCGACGAGGGCGACGAGGGCGTCGAGCTCGAGCTCGACCCGCTGGCCGAGCCGCACCGCTGACTGCGCTGGTCGAGGAGGGCCGAAGGCCCGTCACGAGACCGGTGAGACGACCGCGGACCTCTTGCGGGTCTCGTGACAGGCGCTAGCGCGCCTTCCTCGACCAGCGGATGGCTAGAGGTCGATCCCCCGGTTCACCCACACGTCGGTGACCACCATGCCGACCTTCTCGTACAGGCTGAGCGCCCCGGTCCGTGAGTCGGTGGAGAGGCCGGAGCGGGGGGCACCGTGCGCGCGACCCTGCTCGAACGCGTCGACGAGCAGCGCCTGGGCCAGGCCCTGGCCCCGTTGGTCCTTGCGGACGGCGAGCCGCTCGACGTACCCCTCCTCGACCGGGTCCCCGGCCATGACCAGCATCGCGGTGCCGACGACCTCGCCGGCGGGGTCGGTGACGACCCGCAGCATCCAGGGCTCGTGGCCGGGCCGACGTACGGTCACGGCGAGGAAGTCCTCGAACGGCTCCCGCTCGCGGACCGACCACTCGAGGAAGGCGTCCTCGACGACGTTCCAGACCGCCTCGTAGTCGTCGGGGGTCGCCGCGCGGATCGCGTAGCCCGCCGGGAGCGGGCGCTCGGGGACCGTCGTACCCTCCGGCAGCTGGAGCACCCAGCTCGTCCAGCGCAGGTCGTAGCCGAGCTTCTCGAGCAGCCGGTCGCCGTCGGACCCCTGCGGGACGGGCCCGCGGACCTCGGAGTACCCGTGCGCGCGGGCAGCCTCCTCGAGCCAGCGGGCGAGGGCGGTGCCGATGCCCCGGCGGCGGTACGCGGGCAGCACGCCGGCCTCGCCGCGACCGGCCCCGATCAGCTCGCCGAACGCGACGAGGGTGTCCCCGTCGTACACGCCCATCGTCATGGTGGCGAAGTCGAAGCTCGACCGCTGCCAGTCGGCCTCGAAGTCGGCGGTCTCGACGTCGACGCGGCCGATGTCGTGCTGCTGCTGGGCGGCGGCCACGGCGAAGACGGCGTCCAGGTCGTCGGCGGTGTACGGCGCGGCGGTCAGGCCGGCGGGAAGATCCATGCCCGCATTGAAGCCCGCGAGTCGGCGCATCCGCACGTCAATAAGCCGAGTCGGCGCATCTGCAGCCGAAATCGAGCCGAGTCGGCGTATCTGCCGGTGCAGATGCGCCGACTCGGCTTCGGGAGTGCAGATGCGCCGACTCGCGGTCAGGCGGACTGGATCGCGGAGATGTCGAAGTCCAGCTTGACCCGCTCGGAGACGAGCACGCCGCCGGTCTCGAGCGCGGCGTTCCAGGTGAGGTCCCAGTCCTTGCGGTTGATGGCGGTGCTGCCCTCGAAGCCGACGCGCAGGTTGCCGAAGGGGTCCTTGGCGGAGCCGGTCTGCTCGAACTCGATCGTGACGGGCTTGGTGACGCCCTTGATGGTCAGGTCGCCGGTGATGACCCACGTGGTCTCGTCGGCCTTCTCCACCTCGGTGGAGACGAAGGTGATCTCGGGGTTGTTCTCCACGTCGAAGAAGTCGGGGGAGACCAGGTGGCCGTTGCGGTCGGCGTTCCCGGTGTCGATGCTGCCGGCCTGGATGGTCACCTCGACCTTGGAGGCGGCGGGGTTCGCGGTGTCGATGTGGGCGTGGCCGGTGTAGTCCTGGAACTGGCCGCGGACCGTGGTGACCATCGCGTGGCGGGCGCTGAAGCCGAGGCGCGTGTGGCTCACGTCGAGGGTGTAGTCACCCGTGATGTCGGCGACGGCCTGGGTGGCCTGCTCGAAGTCGGTGGGGGTGGTGGTCTTGGTACGCGAGAACATGCTCATGTCGGTTGCTCATCTCCTGAGGGTTAGTCCAACTTTCAATCAATGGAACCGGACCGCGGTCCACTTTCTTCCCCGGATGCCCGAGAATCGTTGTGGTCTGGGTCACACGGGGTCGTTTGGTAGACAGACGCCATGCGTCGTCGCCGGGTCCTGGTCCAGCTGGCGGGGCTCTCCCTGGCCCTCACGAGCCTGACGGCGTGCACCGGGGACGACGCGAGCACGCCACCGGAGAGCGGTGACATCTCCTCCCCCGACGGCGCGGCCCAGACCCTGGCCGACGCTCTCGCGTCGGGGGACTTCGGTGACGTGGGGTTCACGTCCGCCGACCCGGCGGCCGTGACCGAGGAGTACGCCACGGTCGTCGAGGGCCTCGAGGACCTGACGCCGACCGTCACCCTGGCCGACGTCTCCGAGCCCTCCGGCGACCCGGCCACGGCAACCGCGACGTACGACTGGACCTGGCCGCTCGGCCCGGACGGCTGGCAGTACTCCTCGCAGGCGACCCTGACCCAGAGCGACGACGAGTGGCTGGCCGACTGGGACCCCGCGACCATCGAGCCCACGCTCGGCCCGAAGGTCACCATGGACCTGGTCGGGCTCGGCGCCCAGCGCGGCGACATCCTCGGCGCGGGCGGGCTGGCCCTGGTCACCAACCGGCCGGTGGTGCGCATCGGCATCGACCGCAGCCAGGTGGGCGCGGCCAAGGCGGGCGCCTCGGCCCGCGAGGTCGCGCGGCTCGTCGACATCGACGCGGCGGCGTACGCGAAGCAGGTGACCGCCGCCGGGCCCCTGGCCTTCGTCGAGGCGATCGTCTACCGCCAGGACGAGGTGCCCCGCGGGGTGCTGCCGGGCGTGCGCCGGGTCAAGGGCGGAGCCGTCATCGCCGGCGAGCTGCCGCTGGCACCGACCAAGGGCTTCGCCGCGCCGATCCTGGGCTCGGTCGGCGAGGTGACCGCCGAGATGATCGAGGAGAACCCCGACGTCTACTCGATCGGCGACATCGCGGGCCTGTCGGGGCTCCAGGCGAGGTACGACGAACAGCTGCGCGGCACGCCCGGCCAGGCGGTCAACGCCGTCGGTTCGGACGGGAAGACCCGCGAGCTGTTCCGCTACGACGCCGTCGACGGCCAGCCCCTCCAGCTGACCCTGGACGAGCGCCTGCAGATCGCCGCCGAGCAGGCCCTCGCGAACGTCGGACCGGCCGCGGCGCTGGTGGCGATCAGGCCGTCGACCGGCGAGATCCTGGCCGCCGGCAACGGCCCCGGGACCGGTGGCCTGAACATCGCGACGTACGGGCAGTACGCGCCGGGCTCGACCTTCAAGTCCGTCTCGTCGCTCGCGCTGCTGCGGGCCGGGGACACCCCGGACACCGTGGTGCCGTGCACGTCCTCGGTGGTCGTGGACGGCAAGCGGTTCGAGAACTACGACGACTACCCGGCCTCGGCCCTCGGCAACATCCCGTTGCGCACGGCGGTGGCCAACTCCTGCAACACCGCCTTCATCTCCCAGCGCGGCAAGCTCGGCCAGCAGTCCCTCGTGGACGCCGCCGCGTCGCTGGGGATGGGGGTCGACCACGACCTCGGCTTCCCGGCGTACTTCGGCAACGTCGTGCCGCCCGCCGGCGAGACCGAGAAGGCCGCGGACCTGATCGGCCAGGGCAAGATCCTCGCCTCGCCGATGGTGATGGCCACCGTGATCGCGTCCATCCAGTCCGGCTCGCTGGTCGTGCCCTCGCTCGTCACGAGCGTCACGTCCGCGCCGCCGGACGGCGTCACCGGTCCGACGGCGGCCGAGGCCACCGCCCTGCAGGGGCTGCTCCGCGGGGTGGTCACCGGCGGCAGCGGCTCGTTCCTGCTCGACGTCCCGGGCCCGCCGGTGATCGCCAAGACCGGCACCGCCGAGTTCGACAAGGACGGCCGCCTCCTCACCCACGCGTGGATGATCGCCGCCCAGGGCGACCTCGCCGTCGCCGTCTTCGTCGACGAGGGTTCCTCCGGCTCGGGTACCGCCGGCCCGATCCTGGAGCAGTTCCTCAGGGCTGCGTAGTCCCGAACTTCGTCCGCGTTTCTGCCCCTTCGTGACGGTTGCAACGACGCCGAACGTCCGGGATACCCGGTCGACCGGGTATCACGACCCTCAGTGGTGGTCGCGGGGCTCGATGGTCTTGGCGACGTCCTCGGGCATGGCTTCGTAGTGGGCGAAGGTACGGGTGAAGGAGCCGGCGCCGTGGGTGGAGGAGCGGAGGTCGACGGCGTACCGGACCAGCTCGGTCTGGGGTACCTCGGCCTTGATGACGGTGCGGTCGTCGCCGACCTTGTCGGTGCCGAGGAGGCGGCCGCGGCGTGACGACAGGTCGCTCATGATCGTGCCGACCAGGTCGTCGGGGACGATCACCGCCACCGTGTCCAGCGGCTCGAGCATGGTCACGGTGCTGTCGCCCGCGGCCTCGCGCAGGGCGAGCCCGCCGGCCATCTGGAAGGCCATGTCGGAGGAGTCGACGCTGTGGGACTTGCCGTCGGTCAGCGTCACGCGCAGGTCCACGACCGGGTAGCCGTTGCGGACGCCCCGCTCCATCTGGGCGCGGACGCCCTTCTCGACCGACGGGATGAAGTTGCGGGGGACCGAACCGCCGACGACCTTGTCGACGAACTCGAACCCGCCGCCCTCCGGGAGCGGCTCGACCTCGATGTCGCAGACGGCGTACTGCCCGTGGCCGCCGGACTGCTTCACGTGCCGGCCGTGCCCCTTGGCGGTGCCGCCGAACGTCTCTCGCAGCGACACCACGAACGGCACCTGGTCGACGTGCACGGAGTACCGCTCGGCGAGGCGCTCCATGATCACGTCGGCGTGCGCCTCGCCCATGCTCCAGATCACCAGCTGGTGGGTCTCGCCGTTGTTCTCCACCCGGACGCTCGGGTCCTCGGCGGCGAGCCGGTTGAGCGCCTGCGACAGCTTGTCCTCGTCGGCCTTGCTGGAGGCGACGATGGCGATCGGCAGCAGGGGCTCGGGCATCGACCACGGCCGCAGCACGCGCGGGTCGTCGGCCGCGGAGAGGGTGTCACCGGTCTCGGCGCGCGAGAGCCGGCCGATGGCGCAGAGGTCGCCGGCGACCACGGCCTCGGTGGGCACCAGCGTCCGGCCGAAGGGGTACGACAGGGTGCCGACCTTCTCGTCCTCGTCGTGGTCCTCGTGCCCGAGCTCGGCGCCGAAGAACGACGTGAAGTGGCCGGACACGTGCACCGCCTGCTCGGCGGTGAGGGTGCCCGAGAAGACGCGGACCAGGCTCAGCCGGCCGACGTACGGGTCGCTGGTCGTCTTGACGATCTCGGCCACGAGCGGCGCCTTCGGGTCGCACTCGATCGCGTCGGCCGCCCCGCCGGCGGGGGTGAAGACGTCGGGCGACGGGTGCTCCTGCGGCGACGGGAAGCCGGTCACCGCCAGGTCGAGCAGCTCGGCGCAGCCGACGCCGGTCTGCGAGCACACGGGGACCACCGGGAAGAAGGTGGCGCGGGCGACGGCCTTCTCGAGGTCCTCGGTCAGCACGTCGGAGGAGATCTCCTCGCCGCCGAGGTAGCGGTCCATCAGGGTCTCGTCCTCGGACTCCTCGATGACGCCCTCGATCAGCGAGCCGCGCAGGTCCTCGTACGAGCCGTCGCCCGCCTCGAGCAGCCCCGTCAGCGAGGTGACCTCGCCGTCCGTGCGCTCGGGGACGTACAGCGGCATCACCTTGTCGCCGAACGCCGCCTGCGCCTGGGCGAGCACGCCGTCGTAGTCGGCGCGCGCCTGGTCGAGCTTGGTGATCACCACGGCCCGCGGCATCCCGACGTCGGCGCACTCGCGCCACAGGGCGAGGGTCCCGGCGTCGACGCCGTCGTTGGCCGCGATCACGAACAGCGCGCAGTCGGCGGCCCGGAGGCCCGCGCGGACGTCGCCCACGAAGTCGGCGTACCCGGGGGTGTCGACGAGGTTGACCTTGGTCTCGCGGTGCACCACGGGTGCGACGGCGAGGGAGACGGAGCGGCCGTGCTTGCTCTCGGCCTCGTCGAAGTCGCAGACGGTGGTGCCGTCGCGGACGGTCCCGGCCCGGGGGATGGCCCCCGCAGAGGCGAGCAGCGTCTCCACCAAGGTGGTCTTGCCGGAGCCTCCTGGCCCGACGAGGACCACGTTGCGGATCCGGTCAGGGCTGCTCGCCCCCAGATCCTGTCCGGCTGGTCTACGTGCGCTTCCCTTGTCGGCCACGGCGAACACCTCTCGATCAACGTCCTGGGTCCGAGGCAACTCCTCTTGTCGCGGGTTCGCAAGAGGCCTTGGGATAGTCCGTGACGAAACTGTCGTCGGGAAGCGATATCCACAACAGTTTCGTCACGGACTATCCCGGCGGGCGCCGCGGCCGGAAGTAGGCGAGCCCCCCACCGCATGGGGTCGGTGAGGGGCTCGTCGGTCCCGAGAGCTAGGTCCTTGCGGGCCCTCGGGGGTCCGCTGGAGAAGGTTCCCAGTCCCACGAATGACGGGGGGATGTTTCGCGGATGTTGCGGTCAGTGACAGGCTTTCTTGCATGTCCGGTCTAGAACTTCTCATCCCCGAGCACCGCCGGCTCTTCATCGGCGGCTCCTGGCGCGAGGCCAACAGCGGCGCCACGTTCTCCGTACGCGACCCCGCCGACGGCTCCGTCATCGCCGACGTCGCCGACGGGGACGTCAACGACGCCGTCGACGCGCTCGACGCGGCCGCGGAGGTCCAGCAGGAGTGGGGGACGACGGCGCCGCGCGAGCGCGGCGAGATCCTGCGCCGCGCGTTCGAGCTGATCACCGAGCGGGCCGACGACTTCGCCGAGCTGATGAGCCTCGAGATGGGCAAGACCGTCAAGGAGGCGAAGGGCGAGGTCACCTACGGCGCGGAGTTCTTCCGCTGGTTCTCCGAGGAGGCCGTCCGCATCCACGGCCGCTGGATGCAGGCGCCGGCCGGGGGCAGCCGGCTGCTGACGATCCGCAAGCCGGTCGGTCCCTGCCTGTTCATCACCCCGTGGAACTTCCCGCTCGCCATGGGCACCCGCAAGATCGGGCCCGCCATCGCGGCCGGCTGCACGATGGTCGTCAAGCCCGCCGAGCTGACGCCGCTGACGATGCTGGCGCTGGCCGCCACGCTCGAGGAGGTCGGCCTCCCGGCCGGCGTGCTCAACGTCGTCACCACCAGCGACTCCAAGTCGCTGAGCAAGGCCCTGATGGCCGACGACCGGCTGCGCAAGGTGAGCTTCACCGGCTCGACCGCGGTCGGCAAGGTGATCATCCGGCAGTCGGCCGACGAGCTGCAGCGGGTCTCGATGGAGCTGGGCGGCAACGCGCCGTTCGTCGTCTTCGAGGACGCCGACGTCGACGCGGCCGTCGAGGGCGCGATGATCGCGAAGATGCGCAACATGGGCGAGGCCTGCACGGCCGCCAACCGGTTCCTGGTGCACGAGTCGGTCGCCGACGAGTTCGCCGAGAAGCTCGGCGCGCGGATGGGTGCCCTCGTCGTCGGCCGCGGCCAGGACGAGGGCGTCGACGTCGGCCCGCTCATCGACCAGAACGCCGTCGACTCGGTCAGCCAGCTCGTCACCGACGCCGTCCACGACGGCGCCCGCCTCGTCGTCGGCGGCAAGCCCGGCGACGGACCCGGGCACCTTCTACCCGCCCACCGTGCTGGTCGACGTACCCGCCGAGTCCGAGATCGTGCGGCAGGAGATCTTCGGGCCCGGTGGCCCCGATCACCACGTTCGCCAGCGAGGACGAGGCGATCGACCGCGCCAACGACACCGAGTACGGGCTGGCGTCCTACGTCTACACCCGCGACCTCGCCCGGACCATCCGGGTCGCCGAGCGGCTGCAGTTCGGGATGGTCGGCATCAACTCCGGCCTGATCTCCAACGCGGCCGCGCCGTTCGGCGGGGTGAAGGCGAGCGGGTTCGGCCGCGAGGGCAGCTTCGAGGGCATCGACGAGTACCTCGACACCACGTACGTCGCCCTGCCCGCCGGCTGACCCACGCGTCGGGTGGAGATCTTCGGCGACACGGCCACGGTCTACCGCGACTTCGCCACGGAGGCCTACGGCTCGGCCTGCTTCCGCGAGTGGGCGCTCGGCGTGGCCGGCGACCCCGACGTGCTGGCCTGGCTGCAGACGCTGCCCGAGCGCAAGCGCCAGGCCAACCTCGTCTTCGCGGCGGCGCGGTGGCACGGCGTCCCCGCCCCGGGACCGTACGCCGCGTTGCGCGACGCGCTGCTCGGCGACGAGGGGCCGATCCGCGCCGACGATCCTCGAGCGCGCCACCCAGACCAACGAGGTGGGCCGGCTGGCCACGCTGTACCCGGCCTTCGCGAGCCTGGGCACCCGGCCGCTCGCGCTCCTCGAGGTCGGCGCGAGCGCGGGGTTGTGCCTGTACCCCGACCGCTACTCCTACCGGTGGACCCTCCCCGACGGCACGTCGCGCGAGACCGTGGGCGGTCGCTCGACGCTCGAGTGCGCGACCACCGGTGACCCGCCGTCGAGCGTGCTGCCCCCGGTCGTGTGGCGAGCCGGCATCGACCTCTCACCCGTCGACGTCACCGACGACGACGCCGTCCGCTGGCTGGAGACGATGGTGTGGCCGGAGCAGGACGAACGCCGCGAGCGCCTGCGCCGGGCCGTCGAGATCGCCCGCGCCGACCCGCCGTACCTGGTGCGGGGCGACCTGCTGGACGCGCTGCCCGCCCTGGTCGACGCAGGCACCGCCGGACGCGACGCTCGTGGTCTTCCACTCCGCCGTGATCGCCTACCTCGCGCACGCCGACCGCGCGCGCTTCGCGGCGATGATGACGGACCTGGTGGCCGACGGCCGCTGTCACTGGGTCAGCAACGAGGGGCCGCGGGTGCTGCCGGACCTGGTACCCCCCGGGGTCGACGTCCCGTTCGGCCGGTTCGTGCTGGCCGTCGACGGCCGCCCGGTCGCCCTGACGCACGGTCACGGGGCCGAGCTCGACTGGCTCTGAGCCTCAGTGCTCCGGCAGCGCGGCCAGCACCTCGGCGTTGTGGCGGTGCCCGACGGCTTCGTACCCGACCACGGTCACCCACGGGGCCAGGGCCAGCACGAGCAGGGTGACGCTGATGGAGGCGCCGGCGGCCGACAGGACCACGGAGACCGCGACGACGACGGCCGTGAGGGCGATCAGCAGCAGGTGGAAGGGGTCGATGCTGCGGGTGAGGGCGGCGTACAGGAGGTAGAGCCCCAGCAGGTAGATCGAGACCGGGATCGCCACCGTGAGCAGGGTGCCGGTCGCCGAGAGCTCGGAGTGGTGCTCGAGGAAGTACGCCGCGGCGTGCAGGCCGGCTCCCACGGCGACGATCGCGCCGAACAGCGGGATGTGGCCGTAGCCCCAGCCGAAGGACCGTGAGCGGTAGGCGTGGAGGAGGTCGCCGCAGGGGATGACGAAGTAGGTCCACCACAGCCCGAACGTCATGGCCACGCCGGCGACGCCGAGCGCGGCCACCTCCGTCGTCCAGCCGGACACGTCGATGAGGGCGCCGAGGGCCGCCGTGGTGCCGAGCAGGCCCTCACCGAGGGCGATGATCACCATCAGGCCGTAGCGCTCGGCGATGTGGTGCGCGTGCCACGGGGTGCCGCCGCGGACGTGCTCGGCGACGAACGGGCCGACCAGCTCGACCAGGACGAGGACCACGATCCAGGCGAACATCACGCCGACGCTCGTGTCGGCGAACGCGAGGATGATCCAGCCGACCTGCGAGACGGTGAGGGTGAGGATGAAGATCTTGCAGACCTCGCGCCGGTCGGGGTCCTGCCGGGCCGCCCGCATCCACTGGGCGATCATCGGCACCCGCATGATCACGTAGCCCAGCACCATCACGCCGTTGTCGACGTGCTCGCCGTGCTCGAGCGAGGCGAACATCCGCGGCAGGCCGAGCGCCAGCACGATGACGCCCACCATCTGCACCATCGTGGTGAGGCGGTACACCCAGTCGTCGGTGTCGTACGCCGAGGCGAACCACGCGAAGTTGATCCAGGCCCACGAGACCGCGAACGTCGCGAAGCAGAACCCGACGATCCCCGCGCTCACGTGGCCGGCGGCGAGGAGGTGGGCCAGCTCGTCGGCGGCCGTGCCGAACGCGATCACGAACGCCAGGTCGAACAGCAGCTCCAGCGGGGTCGCCGTGCGGCCGCGCTCGTGCGGGTCGCGCCCGGACATCGTGACGGCGGTGTGCCGGACCGTGCTCTCGCTCACGCGAGCGATCGTAAGGTGCGTCAGCTCCCGAGCGCGGTGGCCAGGTCGTTGCGTGAGCGGATGCCGAGCTTGCGGTAGACGTGCGACAGGTGCCACTCGACGGCCTTGACCGAGACGCCCAGCAGGTCGGCGATCTCGCGGTTGCGCATCCCGTCGCGGGCCAGCACCGCGACCCGACGCTGGGTCTGGGTGAGGGTGTCGGCGGCCTCGGCCTCGCCGGGCTTGTGCCCGAGCCGTTCCAGCAGCCGGGCGGCGCGACCCCACAGCGGCCACAGCTGCTCGCGGAACGCCAGCGACTCCACGGCGATCAGCAGCCGGGTCGCCTCCTCGATCCGCTCGTCGCGGTCGGGGTCGGTCGCGCCGGCCAGCACGAGCAGGCCGGAGAGGTCGGTGTCGATCTGGGCGCGCAGGCGCGCGGCCGGCTGCCCCTCGAGCAGCGCGCGGGCCGAGCGCAGCACCGCGATCCGCTCGGTCGAGTCGGCGACGACGGACAGGCCGCGCAGGGCGAGCGCCTCGCCGTACGGCGACCCGGCGGCGCGCGCGACGGCGACCTGGTGGACGGCCAGCGTGCGGGCCTTGGCGATCTCGCCGGTGCGCACCAGGGCGAGAGCGAGCGAGCCGCGCCACGGGACGTCCTCGGGGTCGTCCTTGTCGCCCATCGCCTCGCCGGCGGCCTCGTACCGCGGGATCGCGATGTCGGCGTCGCCCAGCGCCGCGAGCACGTCGCCGAGGGTCTGGTTGGCGATGCCACCCAGCCGTCCGGCCCGGTGCTGCCACGGCACGATGTCGTCGGTCAGGGCCCGCGCCTGCGCGACCTCACCGCGCGCGAGCCGGCACTCCACCAGGGTCGCGATGACCAACGGGGCGGTGTCTCCCAAGTCGGCCAGCGAGCGCGCCAGGGGAGACAGAGTGTCCAGCGCGGACGTCACCTGACCCGCTCGAGCGTGGGTACGCCCCAGCGACAGGAGATGGAACTCAGTGCCCCCCGGCAAGCCAGCGACCAGAAAATCTGGTGCGTGCATGGGCACAAGATAGGGACCAGGGGGCGCTAGGGGGAGGGGTTCGGGGGAACTTTGTCCCAGTTGTGGATTCCAGGGCCCACCGGTCTAATCAGGAGCGGCCCAGGAATCCGAGCAGCACCTCGGCCGATCCGGCCGTCTGACCGGTCCGCCGCGGGGCCGCGAACCGGTCCGGCCGGTCCTCCGGCAGCACGACCGCCTGGGCGACGGGCATCAGCGCCCGGGCGAGGTCGTCGGGCAGGTCCGGGAGCGCGCCGGTCGCCCGGCCGACGTCCCAGCCGTGCACCGCGATCTCGAGGGCGGCGGCCGAGACGAGCAGCGGCGAGGGCACCGGGTGGTCGCCCACGACGACGTACTCGGGAGTGGGCGAACTCCACACCCCGAGCAGGTGGCAGGCCTTGCCCTGGAGCGCCTCGAGGTCGGAGACGGGCCGGCGGGGGACCTCGACGCGGACGGCGCCACCGGCGGCCTCGAGGAACGCGTCGAGGCCGTCGTCCATGTGGCACAGCAGGTCGGCGAGGCTCCACCCCGCGCAGGGAGTCGGACCGCTCCGGTCGGGTCCCACGGTCGCCAGCGCCCCCCGGGTGTAGCCCAGGGCCCGCTCGAGCAGCTCCAGTGCGCGGTGGTGCTCCCGGCCGACGGTCCGGGTCACCGGCCCCCGGCGCCGGCAGGCCGGGCACCGGAGGGGAGGGAGTCGGCGGGCAGCCGGGCGGGCAGGCCGAACTTCTCGAACAGGCCCTTCTCGAAGAACGCCGCCACGTGCCGCACCCGGTCGCCCTCCAGGTCGAGCACCTGGAGGTGGAACGGGACGAAGTCGCTGTCGGGGTCGCCGCTCGTCGAGCGCATGTAGAGGGCGAACCCCGGCTGTCCGTTGGCCGTGGCCGGCAGCATCACCATGTCGTGGACGCCACCGGGGCACTGGACCGAGATCAGCTTGCCGATGTTCTCGGCGCCGACGTACCAGCCGGTGAACGGCGGCATCTCCCAGACCGCCTCGTGCTTGAGCAGCCCGACGATCGCGTCGATGTCCTTGCGCCAGAACGCGTCGACGTACTGGTCGAGCAGCACCTTCTGCGCCGGCGAGAGCTCCTCGCTGACCGTGTCGGGCTCGGGCTGCTTGTCGGCCATCACGGCGTGGGCGCGCTGGAGGGCCGAGTTGACGGCGGCGGACGTGGTCTCGAGCGCCTCGGCCGTCTCGGCGGCGGTCCAGCGGAGCACGTCGCGCAGGATCAGCACGGCCCGCTGGCGCGGCGGCAGGTGCTGCAGGGCGGCGATGAACGCGAGGCGGATGGTGTCCTTCTCGGCGACCAGGACCGCGGCGTCCGGCACGGGCTCCAGCCACGGGATCTCGTGGTCGAGCTCGAGGGCGTCACCGGCCATCTGGTCCTCGGTGCCGAGCCCGGCGGGCAGCGGGCGGCGCGGCCGGCCCTCGAGGTTGGTGAGGCAGACGTTCGTCGCGATCCGGTAGAGCCAGGTACGCACCGAGGAGCGGCCCTGGAAGGTGTCGGCCGACTTCCACGCCCGGATCAGGGTCTCCTGGACGAGGTCCTCGGCCTCGTGCACCGACCCGCTCATCCGGTAGCAGTGCGCCAGCAGCTCGCGCTGGTACCGCTCGGTGAGCGCGGGGAAGTCGTCGAGCTCGGTCGCCGTCTCGCTGCTCACACTGGTCCTCGTCCGTTCGTCGGTCACGGTCATCGGGCGCGCCTCCTCAGTCTGCCTCCCTCGTACCGACCCGCCAACCCGTCTGAACTCATCGCCGCCGGGATAGTCCCCTACGAAACGGTCGTTCCGACCCGCGTTATCACGACCATTTCGTAGGGGACTATCCGCCAGGGCCTGTGGACAAGGGCGCGGAGGGCGAGGGGTTCGACGAGGGCGCGGTCGGCGGGGACGAGGCCGACGCGGGTACGGCGGTCGAGGAGGTCGGCGACGTCGTGGGCGCCCTCGTGGGTCACCCCGAAGACCAGCTCGGCCAGGGTGACCGGGACATGCGGCGCGGCGGGGGCGAGCAGCTCCTCGTCGCCCAGCCCGGTCGCCTCGCGGGCCGTGCGGAGCACCAGGTCGGCGTCGGTGCCGAACCGCCGGACCAGGCGCGGGTCGGCGTCCAGGCGGGCCAGGGTCGCCCGGTCGGCGGCGCCGAGCAGGGGCAGCCGGTGCGTCCGGCACGGCCCCGCGTCGACGGCGCCCGCCCGCAGCGCGGCGTCGACGGCGTCCTGCGCCATCCGCCGGTACGTCGTCAGCTTGCCGCCCACGACGGTGACGACGCCGTCGGGCGAGGTGAGCACGGCGTGGCTCCGCGACAGGTCGGCGGTCTCGCCGTCTCCGGTGTCGAGCAGCGGCCGCAGCCCGGCGAAGGCACCGACCACGTCGTCGCGGGTCAGCGGCCGGGCCAGCGTCGCCGAGACGACGTCGAGCAGGAAGTCGACCTCGGCCTCCGACGGCTCCGGCACGTCGGGGACCGGGCCGTCGACCGGCTCGTCGGTGAGGCCGACGTACACCGTGCCGTCGGGCTGCGGCAGCGCCATCACGAAGCGGCTGGTGCTGCCCGGCACCGGCGCCGTCACGCAGACCCGCAGGCCCGGCAGCGACTCGCCGCGGAGCACGAGGTGGCTGCCCCGGCTCGGCCGCAGACGTACGTCGGCCAGGTCGCCGGCCCACACCCCGGCGGCGTTCACGACCATCCGGGCCGCGACGTCGGTCTCGGCGCCGGTCAGCTCGTCGCGCAGCCGCACGCCCGTACCGTCCGCGGCCAGCACGCGGGCCCGGGTGCGGATGTGGGCGCCGTACGACGCGGCCGTGCGCGCGATGGTCACGACCAGGCGGGCGTCGTCCTCGAGCTGCCCGTCCCACCCGAGCAGCCCACCGCGCAGGCCGTCGACCTTGAGGCAGGGCGCGAGGGACAGCGCCTCGGTGGTGGAGACGTGGCGCGGGCGGGGGAGCGTCTCGCGGGCGGTACGGGCGCCGAGGCGGAGGGCGTCGCCGGCGGCGAACGCCGCCCGGGTGAGCGCCGCCTGGCCGCGGCCGACGTTGGCGTGGAACGGCACCAGCATCGGGAGCGCGTGCGTCAGGTGCGGGGCCGTCGACTCCATCAGGATGCGCCGCTCGACCGCGCTCTCGTGGGCGATCGCGACCTGGCCGTGGGCGAGGTAGCGCAGCCCGCCGTGCACCAGCTTGGACGACCACCGCGACGTGCCGAAAGCGAGGTCGTGGGCGTCCACGGCCAGCACGGACAGGCCGCGGGTGACCGCGTCCAGGGCCACCCCGGTCCCGGTCACGCCGAGGCCGACGACCACGAGGTCGACGCGCTCGGGCAGGTCCTGGGTGCCGGGCTGAATGACTGGCCGGATGATCACGGCCGGACCGCCCTCGTCAGGATCTCGGCCAGCTCGGCCTCGAGGGCTTCCTCGGAGGCGAGGTCGTCGACCATCGTGTGCGCCGACAGCACGAACCCGTGGGTGGCCAGCAGCAGCGCCCGGGCGAGGACGTCGGGGTCGGTGTCCCGTACCTCGCCGGTCGCCTGCCCGGCCCGCAGCTGGTCGGCCACCAGGTCGAGGATCGCCTGCTGGGACCGGCCGCGGCGCGAGAGCAGGTACGGCAGCAGCAGCTGGGGGTCGAGCTCGACGATCCGCACGAACAGCTCGTTCTCCCGCAGGGCCCTGATCGCCCGGGTGGCGGTGCCGACGATGCGCTCGACGGTGCCCGACTCCTCGGGGCCGCTGGCCGCCACCGCGACGACGCCGCCCCACTCGCGGGTCATCAGGTCGCCGAGCAGCTGCGGCATGTCGGACCAGCTGCGGTAGATCGTCATCCGGGAGACGCCGGCCCGGCGGGCGACCTCGGTGAGCGTGGTACGCCGCCAGCCGACGTCGAGGATGCAGGCGCGGGCCGCGTCGAGGTACAGGTCGCGAGCGGTGGGCTCGGGCCGACCGATGTGACGAAGTGACGACATATGTCACACTGTAACGCATGACCCGAGAGATGCACCCCCAGCGCTGGGGAGACCCGGATGCAGCGGCCGCCCTCCCCGAGGGCGCCCGGTCGCTGGTGGAGGCCGTGTTCGGTCCGGCCACCCCGGCCGAGCCGGTGTCCGGCACCCTCCCGGCGCCGGCGCTGCCCGCCGACCTCCTGGCGGCGCTCGCCGACGCGGTCGGCGAGGCGTACGTCAGCACCGACGACGACCTTCGCCGGCACCGCACCCGCGGCAAGTCCACGCCCGACCTGCTGCGCGCCCGCGCAGGCGACCTGACCGACGCGCCCGACGCCGTCGTCCGGCCGGGCAGCCACGACGAGGTCGCCGCCGTGCTCGCGCTCGCCGTCGAGCACCACGCGGCCGTGGTCCCGTTCGGCGGCGGCACGTGCGTCACCGGCGGTCTGGCCGCCCGCCGCGACGGGTACTCCGGCGTCGATCAGCCTCGACCTCGGCCGGCTGACCGAGGTCTCCGTCGACCCGGTCTCGATGACCGCCGTCCTCGGTCCCGGCCTCCGCGGCCCCGAGGCCGAGGCCGCCCTGGCCGAGCACGGCGTCACGCTGGGCCACTTCCCGCAGTCGTTCGAGCACGCCTCCATCGGCGGCTTCGCCGCGACCCGGTCGAGCGGCCAGGCGTCGGCGGGGTACGGACGTTTCGACGCGCTGGTCGTCGGCCTCACCGTCGTCACCCCGACCGGCACGATGACCCTCGGCTCCGCGCCGGCCACCGCCGCCGGCCCCGACCTGCGGCAGCTGGTGCTCGGCTCCGAAGGGGCCTTCGGCGTGATCACCTCGGTGACGGTGCGGGTCCGGCCGGTGCCGGAGGAGAAGGTCTACGAGGGCTGGCGCTGGCCGACCTTCGCCGAGGGGGTCGCCGCCGTGCGGGCGATCGCCCAGTCCGGGCTCCAGCCGACGGTGCTCCGGCTCTCCGACGAGGCCGAGTCCGCCGTCAACCTGGCCGACCCGAGCGCGATCGGGAGCAGCGGCGGCGGCTGCCTGATGGTCGTCGGCTTCGAGGGGCCCGCCGCCCGGGTGGCCGAGCGCCGGGCCGGCGTCACCGAGCTGCTCACCGGGCTCGGCGGTGCCCCCGGAGGCGAGGAGCCCGGCCGCGCGTGGGAGCACGGCCGCTTCCGGGCGCCGTACCTGCGCGACTCCCTGCTCGACCTCGGCGTGCTGGTCGAGACGCTGGAGACGGCGACCTTCTGGTCGGGCGTCGAGGACCTGTACGCGGGGGTGAAGGGCGCGCTCGAGGCCGAGCTCGGCGGTGACGATGATGGCCCGACCCTGGTGCTCTGCCACGTCTCGCACGTGTACGAGACCGGGTGCTCCCTCTACTTCACGGTGGCCGCCCGTCAGGGCGCCGAGCCCCTGGAGCAGTGGGCGCGGGCCAAGCGGGCCGCCAGCGACGCGATCGTCGCCCGGGGCGCGACCATCACCCACCACCACGCCATCGGCACCGACCACCGGCCCTGGCTGGAGGCGGAGATCGGCCCGGTCGGCGTCCGGGTCCTGCGGGCGGTCAAGGCGGAGCTCGACCCCACCGGCGTGCTCAACCCGGGCGTGCTGATCCCCTAGCCGACGCCATCCTCCGAACGGGTCATCGGCTCTAGTCCGCCCGGATCATGCGGATCTGACCGTTTGACCCCCGTTCCGCCACGGGCACCCCAGGGGCTGGGCAAGAATGAGCCCACCATGAGCGTCGCATTTCCCCAGCTGCCGCCCGGCTTCCGGTTCGGCACCAGCACGGCGGCGTACCAGATCGAGGGCGCCGCGGCCGAGGACGGACGCGGCCCGAGCATCTGGGACACCTTCACCCACCAGGCCGGCCGGGTGAAGGACGGCGCGACCGGCGACGTGGCCTGCGACCACTACCACCGCTACGGCGAGGACATCGCGCTGATGCGCGACCTCGGCGTCGGCGGCTACCGCTTCTCCATCTCGTGGCCGCGCGTGCTGCCGAAGGGCCGCGGCAAGCCCAACGAGAAGGGCCTGGACTTCTACGACCGCCTGATCGACGGCCTGCTCGACTCGGGCGTCCAGCCGATGGTGACGCTGTACCACTGGGACCTGCCGCAGGCCCTCGAGGACGACGGCGGCTGGCTCAACCGCGACACCGTCGAGGCGTTCGCCGAGTACGCCGCCCTGGTCGGCGAGCGGTACGCCGACCGGGTCGAGCACTGGGTCCCGGTCAACGAGCCGAACGTCGCGACGTTCAACGGCTACGCCCTCGGCCAGCACGCGCCGGGCCGCACCATGATGTTCGACGCGTTCCCGGTGGCCCACCACCTGCTCCTCGGCCACGGCCGCGCGGCCATCGAGCTGCGCCGGGCCGGGGCGACGAGCGTCGGCTGCGCCAACAACCACTCGCCGATGTGGCCGGCCAGCGACGAGCCGGCCGACGTCGGCATCACCAAGCTGTTCGACGCGCTGTGGAACGGGCTCTTCACCGAGGCGATGCTGCTCGGCCGCTACCCCGCCGACATCCTGCCGCTGCTGGAGGACTCCATCCAGGACGGCGACATGGTGACGATCCGCCAGCCCGTCGACTTCTACGGCGTGAACTACTACAACCCGCTGCGCGTGGCCGCGAACACCGACCCCGAGTCCGAGAACCCCTTCGAGTTCCTCGAGCTCGTCGGCTACGACCGCACCGACTTCGACTGGCCGGTCGTCCCCGACGCCCTGCGCGAGTGGCTGATCATCCTGCGCGCGCGGTACCGCGCCGCGCTGCCGCCGATCATGATCACCGAGTCCGGCTGCTCCTACGGCACCGGCCCCGACGCCGACGGCGTGGTCGACGACCAGGCCCGCATCGACTACCTCGACGCCCACCTGCGGGCCGTCGCCACCGCCATCGGCCAGGGCGTCGACGTCCGCGGCTACTACACGTGGTCGCTGATGGACAACTTCGAGTGGGCCGAGGGCTTCAAGCAGCGCTTCGGCCTGGTCCACGTCGACTACGAGACGTTGAAGCGCACGCCCAAGAACTCCTTCCACTGGTTCGCCGAGATGATCCAGGCCCAGGGCACCGCCAACAAGAAGACCGGCTGACCACTCCCGAGGTGGTTTCGAGGCTCGGGCCTAGCGGCCCTCACACCTCAACCACCGAAGTTCGGCGGTCGAGGTGCGAGGAGCGCCAGCGACGAGCCTCGAGACCCCGGTCCTAGACGGAGTGCTTCTTGGTCATCGTCTGCTTCGACCGAGGCCTCGTCGTACTCCTCGCCGAGCCAGGCGAACATGGGGGCGAGGGTGGTGGGGTCGGCGACGTAGTCGTCGAAGTGCACGTGGTACGCCGCGTCGCCGAGGCGGGCGGCGGTCGCGAGCAGGCGGCGCTCGATGTCGGCGAGGTGCTCGCTGTTGTCGCCGCCCTTGGCCCACCACTTGCTCTTCAGCACCGCCGCGTGGTCGCGGGTGTTGACCAGGAACCGGGCGCCGGGGAAGACCTCGCGCAACCACCCGACGTACGCGTCGAGGTCCTCGTGGCGCCACCAGCGGATCTCCTTGAACCCGGTGACGCGGGTGTCGGGCTTGGGCCGGAGCAGGGTCTCGACGGCGAGCCGCCGGCTCGCGGCGATCGAGACCGCGGGCGGGAAGTCGCCGATGCCGTAGAACGGGTCGGTCCGCATCCGCACCCGCTCCACCGGCCAGTGGTGGCTGCGCTCGACGCACGTGCGGTGGAAGTCGTAGAGGTACCGCAGGGCGTCGTCGTTCTCGCCGCGGATCAGGTAGCCCGGGATGGTGTTCAGCAGACCCATCAGCAGGGTCGAGCCCGAGCGTCCGTACGTCATCACGAAGACGTAGCCGAGGTCGTCACCGCCTTCGCGGAGCAGCTTGACCCGGGACCGCAGCCGCGCCACCTCGGCCCGCAGCTGCTCGACCTCGGACATGCGGGGAGTCTACGGAGTGGGCCCCCCGGCCCGGTGCCGTAGCCTCGGGACGGACGATGACCACTAGGCTGCCGAACGATCCTTGGCTAGCTGAGACGGGTGGAGGAATGACGAGCTCGCAGCCGCGGGTACGCCGCAACGAGTGGGGTTCCCTGCTCGTGCCTCCCCTCGGGGCCTGGCAGCCGCACCTCAACGTCAGCATCGTGATGCCGGCGTACGGCGCCCACCGGACGCTGCCGTACGTGCTGGCCGGGCTCTCGGCCCAGACCTACCCGAGCCACCTCGTCGAGCTGATCGTCGTCGACGACGGCGCGCACGCGGGGCAGGAGCCGCTGGTGCTGCCGGAGGTGCGCCCCGACAACGCGCGCATCGTGCAGGTCGAGCAGGGCTGGGGCCGCGCCAACGCGTGCGCCCTCGGCGCCGGGCTCGCCGACGGCGACGTCATCCACTGGCTCGACGCCGACATGCTGCCGGGCCGCGAGCACGTCGAGGCCCAGCTGCGCTGGCACCACGAGATCGACTACGCCGTGGTGCTCGGCAACAAGTGGTTCGTCGACCCGGCCCCGCTCGACGGCGTCACGCCGGCCGAGGTGCGCGACGCCGTGGCCGCGGACCGGATGGCGGAGTACTTCCCGGCCGACGTGCTCGAGCCGCACGAGTGGGTCGAGCGCTACTACTCGCGCTTCGACGACCTGCGCACCATCGGCCCGCGCGCCTGCCGCATCCACGTCGGCGCGACCGCGTCGCTGGCCCGCGACCTCTACCGCGAGTCCGGCGGCATGGACACCAGCCTCAAGCTCGGCGAGGACATCTCCCTGGGCTACCGGCTCGGCGAGGCGGGCGCGGTGTTCCTGCCCGACCGCGAGGCCAGGTCCTGGCACCTGGGCCGCACCCACGTGATGACCCGCCGCGCCGAGGTCAACGACTACAACGACTGCTTCCTGTCCGACCGGCTCCCCGAGCTCCGCAACAAGCGGCGGGCCGGCCGGCTGTACGCCGTCCCGTACCTCGAGGTCGTCCTCGACACGACCGGCCTGCAGCACGGCTCGGTCGTCGCCACCGTCGACTCGGTGCTCGAGAGCACCCTGCCCGACCTGCAGGTCACGCTCATCGGCCCCTGGAGCGACCTCGACGACACGCGCATCCACCCGCTCGAGGACCCGATGCTCGACACCCGGCTGGTCCAGGCGTCGTACACCGGCGACCCCCGCGTGCGGCTGGTCGAGTCGCTGCCCGAGGGACGCTGCCCGGCGATGTTCCGGATGACGCTCGAGAACGCCGACTGGGCGCCGACCCGCAAGACCCTGGCCCGGCTGGTCCACCACCTCGAGCGCACCCACCACGGGCTCCGGGTCGTGCGGATGCCCGACGGCACCACCGCGCGCATCGAGCGGACCGCCGCCGTCTCGCGGTCCCAGCACGTCATCAAGTCCGGCGAGTTCCTCGACGACGTGCTCGACGAGCTGTTCGGCGCGTGGACCTTCGACGCGGCCGAGGTCGGCTTCTGGCCGTGCCACGAGGTGCACCGGCCGCGCATGCAGGGCACCGCCGGCGAGGCCGAGGACCCGGCCACCGCGTGGGACTTCACCGACGTGCCGACCGCCCCCAGCCTCAAGGCCGAGCAGAAGGCCGAGGCCCGCGCCGCCCGCAAGGCCGCCGGACCTCCGCCGCCCGCGCCCGACCGGTCACTGGTCGGCGCCCTGCGGCACCGGGTGGCGACCCTGCTGGGGCGCCGGTGACGGGGATGTCCGAGTCGACGTCCGGGCGGACGCCGGAGTCGGGTCTCGTCGCTCCGCCCAAGCGCCGCGTGGTGTTCGTGGTCGGCTCCGGGCGCAGCGGCACCAGCACCATGTCCGGCGCGCTGCAGACCCTCGGCATGCACGTCCCCCAGCCCGAGGTGCTCGCCGACGAGACCAACCCCAAGGGCTTCGGCGAGCCGCAGTGGGTGGTCGACCTCCACACCGAGCTGCTCCAGCGCTGCAACGTCGCCGTCTCCGACGCCCGCCCGGCGGCCTGGTTCGAGGCCGGCAAGCTCGCCAACATCGAGCGGCTGCGCACCCGCCTGCACACGTGGCTCGAGGAGCAGTTCGCCGAGGCGCCCGAGCTGGTCGTGAAGGACCCGCGGCTGGCGTGGTTCCTCGGCCTGTGGCGGTCGGCCGCGCTCCGCTGCGAGGCCGCGCCGGCGTACGTCACCATGCTGCGGCCCGTGACCGAGGTGGTCGGCAGCAAGCAGCGCTACTACTCCACCCGCTTCGGCGAGATCGACCGCACGGCGGCCTGGGTGAACATGATGCTGCACACCGAGCGCGCCACCCGCGGCTCGCAGCGGGCGTACGTCCGCTACGAGGACCTGCTGACCGACTGGACCATCCCGCTGTTCGGGATCGGGCAGCGCTTCGACCTGTTCGCGGTGAAGTCGGCCTCGGCCAACGACATCCGCAAGGTGCACCAGTTCATCGACCCGAACCTCCGCCGCGTCCAGCTCACCTGGGACGACGTCGAGGTTCCGGCCCGGCTGCGCGACATCGCCGAGGAGAGCTGGGCGGCCCTCGACAAGCTCGCCGACGACGGCGGCGACCGGCCCGACGTGCACGCGACCCTCGACGAGATGCGGGCGGCGTACGCCTCCTTCTACGAGGAGGCCGAGGCGATCGCCTCGTCGACCGCGCTGGCCTCGCGCCGCGAGGGGTACGCCGACGGCGCCGCCGGGCGACCGCCGATGGGGGAGTCGCGGGGCGCCGACCGGATCCCCCACGGGCTGCGTGCCCTGGTGCCGGCCTCCGCTCGCCGCGGGCTCCGCAAGGCCATCGGCCGGGAGCGCTAGGGATGCCCGACACTCCGCCCGATATCGGGTGCCTGGAGGGGTACGCCGACTACGACGTCCGCTGGGCCTGGCACGACGGGCCGCTGACGCCCGGCCTGACCTGCGTGTTCCGGGTGAAGAACGAGGCGCGCAACCTGCCGTGGGTGCTGCCGCCGATGTTCGAGGCCGTGCAGCACGTGGTGCTCGTCGACAACGAGTCCGACGACGGCACCGCGGAGGTCGCCCGGCAGGTGGCCGAGTCGGTGGGAGCGGCCGACCGCCTCACGCTGGCGTCGTACCCGTTCCGCGTCAGCCGCGCCGGCACCGAGCACCTGACCACCCCGCCCGACTCGGTGCACTCGCTGACGCACTTCTACAACTGGTCGTTCAGCCAGGTGCGCACGACGTACTCCATGAAGTGGGACGGCGACATGGTGCTCACCCGCGAGGGCATCGGCTACCTCGCCGACCTCTCGTGGCAGCTCGAGGACTCCGGCGCCGTCGTCGCGATCCCGCGGCACCCGCTGTCGATCGTCAGCGAGTCGGAGGCGTGGATCGACCTGGGCTACAAGTTCCTCGAGCCGTGGGTCTACCCGATGGGGCCGGAGTTCACGTTCGTGAAGGCCTTCGAGTGGGAGGTGCGCGAGTTCCCCGACACGCTCGGAGCGGATCGTCGCCCCCGAGGGGCTGTGCGTGGAGCTGAAGTGGCTCGACGCCGACGAGTTCGCGCACTGGAGCAGCGCCGGCGACTTCGACCGGGCGCGGGCGCCGCGCAAGGCCCGCGAGTGGGACGTCTACACCGCGCTCGCCGAGGGCCGGGGCGACGAGGTGCCCGGGCTGGAGCGGATCGTCGCGCCGCCGGGCGTGCACGTCATCGACCACGTCGCGACCAGCTGGCTGCCGCGGGCCGAGCGGCCGCTCGTGCGCCGCCTGCCGTCGTGGGCCCCCGCGGATGTCTGACCTCCCCGAGCCGGTCCGCGCGTTCCTGGACCAGGGTGGCGAGCAGCTCGTGCTCGCGACATCGACCACGCCGGCATTGAGCGACGCGGTGATCCTGCCGGAGCCGGCGTACGCCGGAAAGTACGCGCGCGTCCTCGTCGCCGTCCACGACCGGGCCGACCTCCGGGCTGCGGTGGTGCCGCACGCCGTCCGGGCGCCCGTGGTGGCGGTGTGGGTCGCGGCGCTGCCGTCGTCGCCGGGGTTCGTCCCGCGACCGGAGTGGCCGCCGATGAAGGCGTTCCGGACACAGCCGGTCGGCGACGGGTACCTCGTGGTCGCCCGGTTCGAGCAGCCGGTCCGGGCCGCCAACGTGGTGCGCGAGCTGGGCCGGCAGTCCGTCTGGGCGGGCTCCGGTGACTGCGGGGGGCCTGGTCGTGGACGACGGGTCCGGCCCCGTCGAGGCCGTCGAGGAGCGCGTCGTCCCGCCGGACGTGGTGCTGCGACCGACCGGTCCGTTGACGGAGCACGTCGTGACAGGGCGGGCGCCGATCGCGGCCGAACCTTCCCCCGTCGGACCGTTCGACGAGCGGGTCCTCAACCCGATCGGCTTCCTGGCCGACGTCGACGGGCCGGTGGTGATGCTCGGCTCGCTCGCCAGCGGCGAGCCCACCGAGAGCCTCGTGCGATCGCTGCGTCCGTCGCTCGGTGTCCGCGCCGACGCCCTCGACGCAGGCTCCGCAGGTCTCGTGGCGGGGCTGGCCATGGCCGGCGTGCCGCTGTCGGTGGGCACCGTGGCACCAGACGTCGCCACTCTGCTGGGCCCGGCGGTGGTCGAGGCGATCACCGCCCCGGTCGACCTCGACGACCCGCTGTCTCGCGAGGAGCACAGCGTGGTGCTGCGGCGCGCCGCGCTGCCGGCGTTCTCCACGGCGGCCTGGAGGCGACAGCACGGCCGGCCTGGCCGGCGTACGCGTGGCGGGCGAACCGTCGGTGAGCGTGGTGCTGGCGACCAAGCGACCCGACATGCTCGCCTTCGCGCTGCGGCAGGTCCGCAAGCAGCGGGGCGTCGACCTCCAGCTGGTCCTGGCGCCGCACGGGTTCACCCCGGACGCCGACGTGCTGCGGGAGCTCGGACCCGACCGCCTCGTCGTCCGTCCGCAGGACGAGTCCGTGCTGTTCGGTGACGTGCTCGCCGACGCTGTGGCCGCCGCCGACGGCGACCTGGTGCTGAAGATGGACGACGACGACTGGTACGGCCCCGACTTCGTCACCGACCTCCTGCTCGCCCGCGCGTACTCCGGGGCGGAGCTGGTCGGCACACCGTCGGAGATGCACTACCTCGTGCCCGAGGACGTCACCGTCCGCCGCGGCCACCAGGCCGAGCTCTACGCCCACTTCGTCGCCGGCGGCACGATGCTCATCGACCGCGGGCTGCTGCGCTCGGTGGGCTCGTTCCGTTCCGTGCGCAAGTACGTCGACGCGCAGCTGCTGCACGCCGTCGGCCAGGCCGGCGCCGCGATCTACCGCACCCACGGGCTCGGGTACCTGCTGCGCCGCAACGCCTCCGGCCACACCTGGCAGGTCGACATGGACTACCTCCTCGACCCCGTCCGCGTCGCCGAGATCCGCCCGGGTTTCGCCCCCAGCCGGCTGCTCGAGTACGACCAGTCCGAGCGCCCGTCGCCGGGATAGTCCGTGACGAAACTGTTGTGGAAAGCGGCTCATCCACAGCAGTTTCGTCACGGACTATCCCGCCGAGCCGTCGAGTGGTCCTGCAGCCGAACCGAAGCCGGTCGGGGAGCGTCTCTATGAGAGACTGGCGGGCGCACGGTCCCCGGGTGACACCGGTTGACCAGTCGATGACAACAGGGAGGTGCTCGGACACATGGGTGTCCAGCCACAGCACACGGCCACCGACGACGCGTCGGCAGAGCTCTCGGAAACGCTGCCCATCAGCTTCGCGCTCGTCGGCGTCCAGAAGGCCGCGACGAGCACCATCGCCTTCTACCTGCTGCGCCACCGCCACGTCTCGCGCGGTGAGCGCAAGGAGCGGCACTTCTTCGACAAGGACTTCCTCGACTGGGAGAACCCCGACTACTCGGCGTACACCTCCCCGCGTCGCACCCCCCGCCAGAAGATCGCCGGCGACTACACCCCGGCCTACCTCTTCTGGCCCGGTGCCCTGCAGCGCATGCACCGCTACAACCCGGACATGAAGCTGATCGCCAGCTTCCGCGACCCGATCGAGCGCGCGTTCTCGCAGTGGCAGATGGACTACGCGCGACACGAGGGCTTCCCGCAGTTCGCCCAGGCCATCGCCCAGGACACCTTCGAGACCGTGCCCGACCGTGTGCCCGAGGGCTGGCAGCCCGGCGACCTGCGCAAGCGCGCGCTGGCGACCCGGGGTCTGTACGGCGCCCAGCTCGAGCGCGCCTTCGAGGTCTACCCCGACCGCTCGCGCTGGTTGCTGCTCGACTTCATCGACGTCGTCACCGACCGCGACACCCTGCTCGACCGGCTGACCGACTTCCTCGACATCGGCAAGTTCGTCGACCCGCCGGCACCGCAGGCCAAGAACGCCAGCCCCGACGTCGACGCCCGCCCGCCGATGGCCGAGGACATGCTCAGGCTCGCCGAGCGGTTCGCCCCCGACCTGCCGCTGTTCGAGAAGCTCTCGGGCATCGACACGTCGCGCTGGGCCACCTCCCGCATCCTCGCCGGCTCGCTCGACCCCGCCGAGCTCGCCGAGAAGCTCGGCAAGAAGGCCGGCCTGATCAAGTAGCACCCACCGCAGGTTTCGCGACAGGCGCGACCGCGCCTTCCTCAACCAGCGGAGAGGGACGCGGCGACGCGGGTGCCCTGCTCGATGGCGCGCTTGGCGTCCAGCTCGGCGGCCACGTCGGCGCCACCGATCAGCCAGCGGCCGTCGGCGTTGCCGGTGGAGACGAGGTCGTCGTACAGCCCGCGCACCGACTCCTGGCCGGCGCAGACCACGACGGTGTCGACCTCGTACGTCGCGGGGACACCGTCGACGGTGACGTGCAGGCCGTCGTCGTCGACGCGGTCGTAGGTCACGCCGCTGACCAGCGTCACGCCCGACTGCTTGAGCACGGCGCGGTGGGCCCAGCCGGAGGTCTTGCCGAGGTCGATGCCGATCGGCGTGTGCTTGCGCTGCAGCAACGTCACCTCGCGCAGCGGCGTGCGCGGCTTGGGCTCGGTCAGCCCGCCGGGGTGCACGGCCGGGTCGCCGACGCCCCAGTGGGCCATCCAGTCGTCGAAGCCGTCGGCCGGGTCGTGGACGAGGAACGTCGAGACGTCCACGCCGATGCCGCCCGCCCCGATCACCGCGACCCGGCGCCCAGGAGTGACGCGCCCGCTGAGCACGTCGGCGTACGACGCCACGGACGGGTGGTCGATCCCGTCCAGGTCGGGCAGCCGCGGCACCACGCCGGTCGCCACGACCACGTCGTCGAACAGCGCGAGGTCCGCCAGCGTCGCCT
Source organism: uncultured Actinomycetota bacterium (assembly GCA_963839565.1). Classification (GTDB taxonomy): domain Bacteria; phylum Actinomycetota; class Actinomycetes; order Propionibacteriales; family Nocardioidaceae; genus Nocardioides. The sequence continues at coordinate 160,230 of CAWIVR010000021.1, forward strand.
CGCTCCCGAGCCGCACGGTCACGCCGAGGACCTCGAGCCGGCGGCCGTAGTAGCGCAGCGTCTCGGCGAAGTCCTCCTTGCCGGGCACGGCCATGGCCAGGCGGAACTGGCCGCCGATCGCGTCGGACTTCTCGAACAGCGTGACCGCGAAGCCACGCTCCGCCGCGGACACGGCGGCGGCCAGCCCGGCCGGCCCCGCACCGACCACCGCGACCCGAGGCGGCCGCGCAGGCACCACGGGCAGCGGGAGCAGCACGAGCGAGGTCTCGCGGCCGGCGCGCGGGTTGACCAGGCAGGTGGCGTGCTTGTTGGTGAACACGTGGTCGAGGCAGGCCTGGTTGCAGGCGATGCACGTGTTGATCTCGTCGGCGCGACCCGCGGCCGCCTTGACGAGGAAGTCGGGGTCGGCCAGCAGCGGCCGGGCCATGGAGACCAGGTCGGCGCCGCCGGTGGCCAGGATGTCCTCGGCCATCTCGGGCGCGTTGATGCGGTTGGAGGCGCACACGGGCACCGACACCTCGGCCTTGAGCCGCGCGGTCATCGACCGCCAGGCGCCCGGCGGGACCTGGGTGATGATGGTCGGCACGCGGGCCTCGTGCCAGCCGATGCCGGTGTTGAGGACGGTGACGCCGGCGTCCTCGAGCCGGTGCGCGAGCTCGACCACCTCGTCCCAGGTCTGGCCGTCCTCGACGAGGTCGAGCAGCGAGATCCGGTAGATGATCGGGAAGCCCGCGGGGACCAGGTCGCGTGACCGCTTCACGACCTCGACGGGGAACCGCATCCGGCGCTCGGCCGTGCCGCCCCAGTGGTCGGTGCGGTCGTTGGTACGAGCGGCGAGGAACTGGTTGATCAGGTACCCCTCCGAGCCCATGATCTCGACGCCGTCGTACCCCGCCTTGCGCGCCAACGCGACCGACCGGGCGAACGCCGTGGCCGTGTCGTCGACGCCCTTGGTGGACAGCGCGCTCGGCCGGAACGGGGTGATCGGCGACTTCTTCGCCGACGCGCTGACGCTGAACGGGTGGTAGGCGTACCGGCCCGCGTGCAGCACCTGCATCGCGATGGCGCCGCCCTCCTCGTGCACCCGCTCGGTGAGGTCGCGGTGCCGCATCGCCTGCAGGCGGGTCGACATCTCGGCGGCGAACGGCTTCAGCCAGCCGCGCCGGGTGGGCGAGTACCCGCCCGTGATCATCAGCCCGACCCCGCCGCGGGCGCGCTCGGCGAAGTACTCGGTCAGCTTCGGCAGGTCCCACGGGTGGTCCTCGAGGCCGGTGTGCATCGACCCCATCACCAGCCGGTTGCGCAACGTCAGGTCGCCGAGGGTGATCGGCTCGAGCAGGTGCGGGTACGGCGAGGGGCTGGACACGTCGGCCAGTGCAGCGGAGCGGAAGCCGGGAGGCAACCCAAAGTGACGTGTCTCGCTCGCCGGCACTTCTTGATCCGATACCCCTAGGGGGTATATGGTCCGAACCATGACCGAGTCCTGGAAGACGGCGATCAGCGCGACCCTGCACTGCCTCACCGGCTGTGCGATCGGCGAGGTGCTGGGCATGGTGCTGGCCACGTGGTGGGGCTGGTCCACGCTCCCGAGCCTGGCGCTGGCGATCGCGCTGGCGTTCTTCTTCGGGTACCTGCTGACCTTCATGTCGGTCCGCCGTGCGGGCCTCGGCGTCGGTGCGGCCGTGCGCATCGCGCTGGCCGCCGACACCGTCTCGATCCTCACCATGGAGGTCGTCGACAACGCGTTCCTGGTGCTGCTGCCCGGCGCGATGGAGGCCACGCTGACCAGCGCCCTGTTCTGGTGGTCGCTGGCCGCGGCGCTGGCGATCGCGTTCGTGGTCACGGTGCCGGTCAACCACTGGATGATCGGCCGGGGCAAGGGTCACGCGGTGGTGCACTCGATGCACGGTCACGACCACCACATGCAGCACTGACCGGTAAGTCAGCAAGCCGGGTCTACTATGCGCGCATGCGAATCCGGCCCCGTCTCCTGGCCCTCGGGATGGCCCCTCTCCTGTTCCTCGCGCTCGGCTGCGCCCCGGTCGACAGCAGCACCCCCGACGCGGGCGAGGACCCGACGACCAGCGAGTCCGCCTCGGCGTCGGCCGAGGCCGACCCGGCGGCCTGCGCCGCCGAGGCCGTCCGGACCCCCGGCACGCTGACGATCGGCACGGACTCGCCGGCGTACGACCCGTGGTTCTCCAAGAACGACCCCACCAACGGCGAGGGCTTCGAGTCCGCCGTCGCGTACGCCGTCGCGGAGAAGCTCGGCTTCACCGGCGACGCCGTGCAGTGGACCAAGGTGCCGTTCAACTCCTCGTACGCGCCCGGCGAGAAGAAGTTCGACTTCGACATCAACCAGATCTCGATCACGCCCGAGCGGGCCGAGGTCGTCGACTTCTCCGACGGCTACTACCAGGCCGCCCAGGCCGTCATCGTGCTCAAGGGCTCGGCGGGCGAGGACGTCACCAGCGTCGAGGAGCTCAAGGGCCTGCGGCTCGGCGCGCAGACCGGCACCACGTCGCTGACCGCGATCCGCGACGTGATCCAGCCCGACACCGACCCGATCGTGTTCAAGGACACCAGCGCGGCCAAGCAGGCCCTGCTCAACGACCAGGTCGACGCGATCCTGGCCGACCTGCCGACGGCCTTCTACATCACGGCCGTGGAGATCCCGAAGGCGACGATCGTCGGCCAGTTCCAGCCGGAGACCGGTGAGCAGGAGGAGTTCGGGATGCTGTTCGAGAAGGGCTCCCCGCTCGTCGAGTGCGTCAACCAGGCGCTGGCGATCCTGCGCGACGACGGCACCCTCGCGTCCATCGAGTCCCGCTGGCTGAGCGACGTGGTGGGCGTCCCGGAACTCACTCCGTAACGGAATGGCCGCTTGGTCTCCTAGCCCGCGGCAGCGCGAGCGCGACGCCGTACGCCGGCGGCTCCAGCGGCGCTCGGCGACCGTGGCCACGTTGGCCACGGTGGTGGTGCTCGGCCTGCTGGCCGTCGTGATCCTCACGTCGCCGGGCTGGGCGCGGGTGCGGGAGACCTTCTTCTCGTGGGAGGACGCGAAGGCCTCGTTCCCCGAGGTGATCAGGGCCTTCGGCAAGAACGTCCTGCTCTTCCTCCTCGCCGAACCGCTCATCCTGGTGCTCGGTGCCCTCGTGGCGGTGGTGCGGTCGACGACCGCCGCGGCGTTGTTCCCGCTGCGGCTGCTGGCCACGTTCTACACCGACCTGTTCCGCGGCGTCCCGACCCTGCTGGTCGTGATCCTGGCCGGCTTCGGCATCCCGGCCCTGCAGCTCCAGGGCGTCACCAACGACACGTTCTGGCTCGGCCTCGGCGCCCTCGTCCTCTCGTACGGCGCGTACGTCGCCGAGGTCTTCCGGGCCGGCATCGACTCCATCCACCCGTCGCAGGTGGCCAGCGCGGACGCTCTCGGGCTCTCGCACGGCCAGGCGATGCGGTACGTCGTGCTGCCGCAGGCCACCCGCCGAGTGATCCCGCCGCTGCTCAACGACTTCATCTCGCTGCAGAAGGACACCGCCCTGCTGTCGTCGATCTTCGTGTTCGAGGCGCTGTTCGCGGCGCAGGACTACGCGGCGTACAACTTCAACTACACCCCGATCGTGGTCGTCGCGGTGCTGTTCGTGGGGCTGACGATCCCGCTGGCGCGGTTCACCGACTGGATGGGTCGCCGGATGATGCGCCGCGAGCGAGCGGGGGCCCGATGAGCGAGCCGGTGCTCCGCACGGAGGAGCTGCGGAAGGCCTACGGCGACAAGGTCGTCCTCCGGGGCATCGACCTGGTCGTCGAGCAGCACGACGTGATCTGCCTGATCGGGTCGTCGGGGTCGGGGAAGTCCACGCTGCTGCGCTGCCTCGACCTGCTCGAGGACATCGACGACGGCGCGATCTTCTTCGAGGGCGAGGACATCTCCGACCCGCGCGTCGACGCCCGGGCCGTGCGTCGCCGGATGGGCGTGGTCTTCCAGTCCTACAACCTGTTCCCGCACCTGTCCGTGCTGGAGAACCTGACCCTGGCGCCCCGCAAGGTGCACGGGGTCGACAAGGCGACGGCCGAGGCCAAGGCCCGCGAGCTGCTGGCCCGGTTCGGCCTGGCCGACAAGGTGGACGAGCACCCCGACCGGTTGTCGGGCGGCCAGCAGCAGCGCGTCGCGATGGCGCGGGCCATGGCCACCGACCCGGCCCTGCTCCTGCTCGACGAGGTGACCGCGGCCCTCGACCCCGAGCTCACGGGCGAGGTGCTCGACATCATGCGGCAGCTGGCGCTCGACGGCACCACGATGGTGCTGGCCACCCACGAGATGGCGTTCGCCCGCGACGTGGCGACCAAGGTCTGCTTCCTGCACGACGGCGCGATCCTCGAGCAGGGTCCGCCGGCCGAGATCTTCGAGCGGCCGCGCGAGGAGCGCACCCGCCAGTTCCTGCGGCGGGTGCTGCCCGCCTCCTAGCTCAGAACGGGGTCAGGAGTCCGCCGGTCGGGTGGCCTCCCGTCCCGGAGGGCGCGGCGGACTCGACGATCTTCTGGTGCACCTCGGCGAGCGCCGCGGCCACGGCCTGGTCGCCCTTGACGTAGTTGTCCGCGACGGCGTCGAGCACGTCGGCGGCCCAGTCGAGCTCGTCGGCCGTCTGCTTGATCTCGTTGTGGAGCTCGTCGGTCACGTTGAGGTAGCTGAGGTAGGCGCCCGTCGAGCCGATGCCGATCTCGGCGCGCCGGTTCCAGATGCCCGACGTGTCGCCGGCGTTGAGCGACTTGGCCGCCGTCCGCATCTCCGGGGCGAGGTCGGAGCGCAGCTTGTCGGCGGTGTCGGTGATCAGGGCGGGGTCGACGGTCACCTGGACGACGTCGCCCTTCTCGTCCGCGTTGAGGATGCCGGTGGGACGCGGCAGGTGGTACAGCGCCTGGTCCGTGCTCCCGTCGGAGCGGATGTCGGGGGCCGCGCTGACCCGGTCGTAGATGTTGGACAGCGAGGTGTCGATGTCGCGCTCGGTGGTGCGGATCTTGTCGCGCAGGTCCTTGTCGGCCTTGACGATGTTGTTCCAGGTGTCCTCCACGCCGCGGGAGGCCAACGGGTTCGTGGCTTCCTTCTGCCCTCCGAACGTGTTCACGAAGACGTTCGCGACCGACAGCCCCTTGCCGACCGGGGCGGTGACGGTCTTGAACGCCGGGAACCACCCGAGCACGGTGTTGACCGTCGAGACGACGGAGATGACCTGCTTGATGTCGTCGACGCTGATGTCACCACAGTGCGAGAACGCCGCCCGCGCGTTGGCGGCGAAGTTGGCGACGTCGTTGCGGCTGTTGTTCCACAGCTCGCGCTCCATGTACATGCACGCGCGGATCGCCTCGGCGGCCAGGGCCTGGTTGCCCACGACCGTCGTGAACAGGTTGAGGTACTCCTGGAAGGACGCGGACGCCGCTCCCTGCCAGCCGGCCAGCCGCTCGGAGACGGTCTTCGCGAGGGCCAGGGTGCTGTTGCCCTCGAAGTCGATGTTGTCGTGGTCGTCCTCGGAGGTCTTGCCCTGTGAGGAGAGCTGCTCGAGCGCGATGCGGATCTGGTCGGCCTCGGCCTGGAAGTCGGCCGGGTCGGGCATGCCCAGGTAGAGGTTGAACATGGTCGGGATGCGCTCGGCCCACTTGTGGTAGATCCCGCGGACGGAGATCGAGCCGCCGTTGAGCATGTCCGGGATGACCATGCCGTCGTCGGGCATGTTGGGGCCCGCGATCGGCGGCGGCGCACCGCCGAGGCCGCCCATGCCCTGGTACCCCCCGTGCCCGTCGGGGTAGTACCCGTAGAAGCGCATCTCGGCCATGATCGCCTCGTTGACGATCTCGGGGATCGTGCCGATCAGGTCGTCGTACCCACTCATGCGCGCTCCTCTCCAGCGGTCCTCGGTGGTCCTTCCCCGCGGAGGTCGCCGGGAAACCCCGGCTGCGAAGATGCCTGCCATGAGCGTCGAGCTGGGGCAGGGGACCGGGCCGCTGCGCGGCGTCCGGGTGGTCGAGCTCGCCGGGATCGGTCCCGGCCCGCACGCCTGCACGATCCTCGCCGACCTCGGCGCCGACGTGATCCGCGTCGACCGACCGGGCGGGCAGACGTTCGCCACCGGCCGGTACGACGTCCTGACGCGCGGGCGGCCCAGCGTCGCGCTGGACCTCAAGAACCCCGACGCGGTGGCGACCGTGCTGCGACTGGTCGAGACGGCCGACGTCCTGGTCGAGGGGCTGCGCCCCGGCGTCACCGAGCGTCTCGGCCTGGGTCCCGACGACTGCCTGGCCCGCAACCCGCGCCTGGTCTACGGCCGGATGACCGGGTGGGGCCAGACCGGACCGCTGGCGGCGACGGCCGGCCACGACCTCGGGTACGTGGCGATCACCGGCGTGCTGGCCGGGTTGGGGCAGGACCCGCGCCGGCCGCACTTCCCCACCAACCTGCTCGGCGACTTCGGCGGCGGGTCGACGTACCTGGTCATCGGCGTCCTCGCCGCGCTGCTCGAGGCCCGGCTGTCGGGTCGGGGCCAGGTCGTGGACGCCGCCATCGTCGACGGCGTCGCCCACCTCAACGCGATGGGCTCGAGCTTCCTGGCCTCCGGGCTGGCGACCGAGCGGCGCGCCGCCAACCTGCTCGACGGTGGCGCCCCGTTCTACGACCTGTACGAGACGGCCGACGGTGGTCACCTGGCCATCGGGGCGCTGGAGCCGCAGTTCTACGACGCCCTCGTCGAGGGGCTCGGCATCCGTGACCGCGCACCCGACCGCGACGACCCGGCCAACCACCCCGCCCTCAGGGAGCTGATCGGGTCGACGGTGCGCGGTCGCACGCTCGCCGAGTGGACGTCGGTCTTCGACGGCACCGACGCCTGCGTCGCGCCGGTGCTGCCGCTGAGCGCGGCGGTGCGGCACCCGCACCTGGTGGCCCGGTCCGTGTACGTCGACCGTGGCACCGGCCCCGAGCCGGCGCCGGCGCCGCGCTTCTCCCGGACCGCGGCGACGCTCTCGTCGCCGCCGCCCGAGGCTGCGGGGCAGGACACCCGGGCGGCCCTGACCGCGTGGGGCATCGAGGACGTCGACGCGCTGCTGGACTCCGGCGCCGCGGTCCAGGCCTGACCGCTCCCCCTTGGGGGTGGGGTGTGCCACCCGGGTGGCTGGGAGGGTGGAAGGTCCACGACGAAGGAGGCTCCCATGGGGTTCGACGACAAGATCGGGAACAAGGCCGAAGAGGCCGCGGGCAAGGTCAAGGAGAGCGTCGGGGACGCGACCGACAACGAGCGCCTCGAGGCCGAGGGCCAGCGAGACCAGTCCCAGGCGAACATGAAGCAGGCCGGCGAGAAGGTCAAGGACGCCGCCGACGACGTCAAGGACGCCTTCAAGAAGTAGGGCCTCAGGGACCGGTGCCTAGTCACGAGTGCGGAGGGCGATGCCCTCGCGCTTGGCGTCGTCCATGGCGACCTCGTAGGCCGTCACCAGCGACGCCACCGACAGGGGCTTGAGCCGCTCGACCACCTCGCGCAGCGCGTCGGGCGGCGCACCGGACTCCTTGTACGCCGGCCAGACCAGCTTCTTGAACACCGCGTACAGCTCCTCGGCGATCGCGCGTCCGTGGGCGGCGTACACCTCCGCCGCGGCACGGGCGGCGTCGGGCGGGAAGCCCAGGTCGAGCAGCCCGATGCCCACCGACAGGTGGGCGACGGCCACGCGGTAGCGACCACGGACCGCCGGCGTCACGATGCCGAGGGTCGTCAGCACGGCCAGGTCATCGGCGCTCAGGCTGCGGCCGGCCCGCTTGTCCAGCTCCTCACGGGAGAGCTCGACAGGCGGCTCGGTCTGCCAGGGCGCCAGCATCGTGCGGTGCAGGGCGATGTCCTCCGGCGTCGCCGACGCGGGGATGCCGGCGACGTACTTCTCGATGGCCGCCAGCGTGAAGCCGTGGCTCTGCAGGTCCTGCACCAGCTCCAGCCGGGCGACGTGGTCGGCCGAGTAGAACCCCGACCGGCCGCGGCGTACGGGCGGCGGCACCAGTCCGCGTGAGGTGTAGAAGCGCACGTTGCGCACGCTCATCCCCACCCGCTGGGTCAGCTCGTCGAGGGTCAGCAATGTGACGCCCTCCACAGCCTCCTCATGGACCACCATGACAGCAAGAGTGTCACAATCGGAGCCATGGCCGAAGCATTCGTGTACGACCACCTCCGGACGCCGCGCGGGAAGGGCAAGGCCGTCGGCGCCCTGCACGAGGTGAAGCCCATCGACCTCATCGTCGGGGTGCTCGACGAGCTCAAGGCGCGCAACCCGGGGCTCGACCCCGGCCGCGTCGACGACATCGTGCTCGGCGTCGTCTCGCCGCTGGGCGAGCAGGGCGGCGACATCGCCAAGACCGCCGCGCTGGCGTCCGGGTTCCCCGAGACGGTGGCCGGCGTGCAGCTCAACCGGTTCTGTGCGAGCGGCCTCGAGGCCGTCAACCAGGCGGCCGCCCGCGTGCGGTCCGGGTTCGAGGACCTGATCCTCGCCGGCGGGGTCGAGTCGATGAGCCGCGTGCCGATGGGTTCCGACGGTGGCGCGTGGGCGGCAGACCCGGCCACCGCGCTGACGACCGGCTTCGTGCCCCAGGGCATCGGGGCCGACCTGATCGCGACCCTCGAGGGCTGGTCGCGCACCGACGTCGACGCGTACGCCGCCGAGTCGCACCACCGCGCCGCCAAGGCCTGGGCCAACGGCTACTTCTCCGAGGCGGTCGTGCCCGTGCGCGACCGCAACGGCGTGGTCGTGCTCGAGCACGACGAGCTCGTCCGTCCCGACACGAGCGTCGAGGGGCTGGCCGGCCTCAAGCCGTCGTTCGCGGACCTCGGGCCGCGACGCGGGCTTCGACGACGTGGCCCTGGAGAAGTACCACTGGGTCGAGCGGATCGACCACGTGCACCACGCCGGCAACTCCTCGGGCATCGTCGACGGCGCCGCGATCATGGCCATCGGCACCGAGGAGATCGGCGCCGAGCTCGGCCTGACCCCGCGCGCCCGCATCATCTCCGTCGCGGTCTCCGGCGCGGACCCGACGATCATGCTCACCGGACCGGCCCCGGCCGCCCGCAAGGCGCTGGCCAAGGCCGGCCTCGAGGTCGGCGACATCGACCTGTGGGAGATGAACGAGGCCTTCGCGGCCGTGGCCATGCGCTTCATGAAGGACATGGGCATCACCCACGAGGTCACCAACGTCAACGGCGGCGCCATCGCCATGGGCCACCCCCTCGGCGCCACCGGCGCGATGATCCTCGGCACCCTCGTCGACGAGCTCGTCCGCCGCGACCAGCGCCGCGGCCTCGCCACGCTCTGCGTCGGCGGCGGCATGGGTATCGCCACCATCGTCGAGATCGTCTGAGAGAAGGACCTCCCTGTGACCACGACTTCTGTCGACGCGCCCGCCGTCCGCTACGAGAAGGACGCCGACGGCATCGTCACCCTCACGCTCGACGACCCGAACGCCAGTGCGAACACCATGAACGAGGCCTACCGCGACGGGATGCGCGCCGCGGTCGACCGCCTGTACGACGAGCTGGCGGCCGACGAGTCGTCGGTGACGGGCGTGGTGGTGGCCAGCGCCAAGAAGACGTTCTTCGCCGGCGGCAACCTGCGGCTGATGATCCAGGCCACCCCGGCGGACGCGCCCCGGTTCTTCGCCGAGGCCGAGAGCATCAAGGCCGACCTGCGGCGCCTCGAGAAGCTGCCGAGGCCGGTCGTGGCCGCGATCAACGGAGCCGCGCTCGGCGGTGGGTACGAGATCACGCTCGCCTGCCAGCACCGGATCCTCGTCGACGACCCCCGGGTCGAGATCGGCCTGCCGGAGGCGTCCCTCGGGCTGCTGCCCGGTGGCGGTGGCGTCACGCGCGTGACCCGGATGCTCGGCATCCAGTCGGCGCTGATGGACGTGCTGCTCCAGGGCCCGCGCTTCAAGCCGGCCGACGCGCTGAAGAAGGGGCTCGTCCACGAGCTGGTGGCCACCCGCGAGGAACTGGTCCCCGCTGCCAAGCAGTGGATCCTCGACCACCGCGACGACGAGTCGGCGGCGTACAACGCCTGGGACCTCCCGGGCTACAAGATGCCCGGCGGCACGCCCAAGTCGCCCGCCCTGGCCGCCTTCCTCCCGGCGTTCCCGGCGCTGCTGCGCCAGCAGACCAAGGGGGCGGACTACCCCGCCCAGCGGGCGATCCTCTCGGCCGCGGTCGAGGGCGCGAGCGTCGACTTCGACACCGCGTCGCGGATCGAGTCGCGCTACCTGACCTCGCTGATCGTCGGGCAGAACGCGAAGAACATGATCCAGGCGTTCTTCTTCGACCTGCAGGCCATCAACGCCGGCAAGCTGCGCCCGCAGGGCATCGAGACCTTCCGCGCGACCAAGGTGGCCGTCCTCGGCGCCGGGATGATGGGCGCGGGCATCGCCTACTCGTGCGCCCGCTCGGGCATGGAGGTCGTCCTCAAGGACGTCTCCGCCGAGTCGGCCGAGCGAGGCAAGGCCTACTCCGAGAAGCTGCTCGACAAGGCCATCGCGCGCGGGAAGTCGACCGAGGAGAAGAAGGCCGAGCTGCTGGCGCGGATCACGCCGACCGCGGACCCGGCCGACCTCAAGGGCTGCGACCTCGTCATCGAGGCGGTCTTCGAGGACCCGAGCCTCAAGCACCAGGTCTTCGCCGAGGTGGCGCCGTACGTGAACCCCGACGCGCTGCTCTGCTCGAACACCTCGACCCTGCCGATCACCCAGCTGGCGACCGGCGTGGACCGGCCGGCCGACTTCATCGGACTGCACTTCTTCAGCCCCGTCGACAAGATGCCGCTCGTCGAGATCATCAAGGGCAAGGAGACGTCGGAGGAGGCGTTGGCGAAGGCGTACGACGTCGTCCAGCAGATCCGCAAGACGCCGATCGTCGTCAACGACAGTCGCGGCTTCTACACCTCGCGCGTCATCGGCTTCATGGTCAACGAGGGCCTGGCGATGCTCGCCGAGGGCGTGCACCCGCAGTCCCTCGAGCGGGCCGCGACGCAGGCGGGTTACCCCGTCGGGCCGCTGCAGCTGACCGACGAGCTGAACATGGAGCTGATGCTCAAGATCGTCAAGGCGACGGCCGACGCCGCCGACAGCGAGGGCTTCGCCTACACCGAGCACCCCGGCAGCGCGGTGGTGAAGCGGATGGTCGAGCTCGGCCGCCCGTCGCGGCTCAAGGGTGCCGGCTTCTTCGAGTACGGCGAGGACGGCCGGCGCACGCGCATGTGGCCCGGCCTCGCCGACGAGTTCCCCGTCGCCGCGACTCCCATCCCGTTCCAGGACGTCAAGGACCGGATGCTGTTCGCCGAGGCGCTGGAGACCGCCAAGTGCTTCGAGGAGGGCGTCATCACGTCGTCCGCGGCGGCCAACATCGGCTCGATCATGGGCATCGGCTTCCCGCCCAACACCGGTGGCGCGGCCCAGTTCATGACGGGCTACGAGTCGGCCTCCGGCGAGATCGGGCTGGCGGCGTTCGTCGCCCGTGCGGACGAGCTCGCCGCGGCGTACGGCGACCGCTTCCGGCCCACCGACCGGCTGCGGGAGATGGCCGCGAAGGGCGAGTCCTTCCCGGCGTAGCCGTCCCTCGCGACAATGGCCGACGTGGTCGAGGTCGAGGTCGTGGTGGCGCACCACGAGCGGGCGACGCTGCGCGTCGGCGACGTCTTCCTGAAGATCGACGCCGACCAGGTGGCCGCGGACCGCGAGGTCGAGGCGATGTCGAGGGCGCCGGTCCCGACTCCCGAGGTCCTGTGGCGCAGGCCGCCCGTGCTCGCGCTCGCCGCGCTCCGAGGGTCGGCGCTCGGCCGCCTCGGCGAGCCCTCGACCGCGACGTCGGCCGCGTGGGCCGCGGCGGGTGCCGCCGTACGGGTGCTGCACGACGCGCCGCTGCCGTCGTGGGCCGGAGCCAGCCTGGAGGAGAAGGCAGCGAGCCTCGACAGCGAGTGCGCGTGGCTCCTCGCGAACGACGTCCTTCCGGACGACCTGGTCACGCGCAACCGTCACGTCGCCGAGGCTGCGCTCCGGTCGTGGACCCCGGTGTTCATGCACGGCGACCTGCAGGTCGCCCACGTGTTCGTCGAGGACGACGAGGTCACCGGCGTGCTCGACTGGTCGGAGGCGGGGCAGGGCGACGCCCTGTACGACCTCGCCAGCCTGACGCTCGGACACCCCGAGCACCTCGGCGACGTCGTCGCCGGTTACGGCACCGACGTCGACCTCGACGTGATCCGCGGGTGGTGGTCGTTGCGGAGCCTGACGGCGGTCCGCTGGCTGGTCGAGCACGGCTTCGACCCGTCGTTGCCCGGCTGCGAGATCGACGTGCTGCGGGCCCAGCTCTGAGGGTTGCGACCACGGCGCGACCGAACCGCGAGCGGTCGGCGTGAGCCTGGTGTCACCACCCACTCACGAGGGAGCTCGCCCATGTTCCTGCCCAGAGTCCTGCTGATCAGCGCCGCCACCACGGCCATCCTCGCCATCACCGTCAGTGCCGGTGGGGTGGTCGCCACGGCGTCCACAGCCCCGGTCGAGATCGTCCGGGAGTACCGCGAAGTGCCTGGCGCCGGTGTGTTCACCACCTGCGCCGACGGGACGGACGTGACCTTCACCTCGCTGTCCTACCGCGACTACACGACCTGGCTGCTGGACGGTGTCGCCGTGCGCGAGCATCGCCACCTCACCTTCGACGGCACCCTGACCCGTGGCACGCAGAGTCTCGGCTACACCGGCGTCTGGAACCGCGACCAGGACCTCGTCACCGGTGAGCTCCGGATCACCGGCGGTCAGTTCCGCGTGGACCTGCCATCCGGCGGAACCTTGGTGGGGGCGGGGTTCCGCACCGACGGCACTGAGTTCAAGGGCTCCGACGACCGCTTCCTGATCGACCTGTGCGCTGCCCTGGGAGCTTGATGCGCGAACTGAGCCCGGGTGCGGCATGACCTCTCACCCGTATCGTTCCGGCATGGACTTCCACGTCCTGGGCCCCCTGCGAGCCTCGCGCGACGGCGTCGACCTGGAGGTCCGCGGCGCCAAGGAGCGCACGCTGCTGGCTCACCTCGTCGCGTACGCGGGCCAGGTGGTGCCGTCGGCTGCGCTGATCGAGTCACTCTGGGGAGAGGACCCGCCGCGGAGCGCGGCCAAGAGCCTGCAGACCTACGTCCTGCGGCTCCGCAACAGCCTGGAGCCCGACAGGAACGGGAAGCCCCGACTGTTGCTGACCGACGGCGGGGGCTACCAGCTGGCGATCTCGCCCTCCGACACCGACGCCGGGAGGTTCGCGCGGCTCGCGGAGCTCGCCAGCCAGGCGCTGGCCGGTGGTCGTCCCGATGCCGCGGTGGAGGCCAGCCGTGACGCCCTCGACCTCTGGCGCGGAGAGGCGTACTCCGGCTGCGAGGACACCGTCTTCGGCCGGGCCGAGGCTCGCCGGCTCGATGAGCTGAGGCTGTCGGTCGTCGAGACGCGGACGGAGGCGCAGCTGGCGCTCGGGCGCGAGAGTGCGGTCGTGCCCGAGCTCGAGCGGCGCGTCGGCGAGCAGCCGCTGCGCGAGCGGCTGTGGGAGCTGCTCATGCTCGCCTACTACCGCAGCGGCCAGCAGGCCCAGGCGCTCGGCACGTTCGACCGGGTGCGCGAGGTCCTCGCCGACGAGCTCGGCGTCGACCCCGGGCCCGGCCTCCGCGAGCTGCACGCCCGGATCCTCGAGCAGGACCCGACCCTCCAGCTCGCTCGGCGCCGCGTCACGGTCCCGCCGGAGCTTCGCGACGAGACTCCGCTGGTCGGTCGTGACGGAGAGCTGCAGGCGTTGCGGGACGCCTGGCAGCGCACGCTCGCCGGTGCCCCCGCCACCGTCGTCCTCCGCGGTCCGGCCGGTGCCGGTGCGACCAGGCTCGCGGCCGCGCTGGCGCAGGAGGTCGCGCGTGACGGCGGCGTCGTAGCCACGTCCGACGACGGGGCGCATGACGAGCCTTGGCTCCTGGTGGTGGAGCGGTCCGCTCCTCGTCCGGACGGCGCCATGCTGCTGCACCTCGCCGGACCCGGCAGCACGCACTCCGAGACCGCCACCATCATCGAGCTCGCGCCGCTGTCCGAACAGGAGGTACGCCGCGTGGTCGGCGGCTACGTGGCCGCGCGCGACACCGATGCCGTCACCGCGGACGTGCTCGCGTCCGGACCTGCCTGGCCCGGCCGGGTCCACGATGTCGCCGCTCGACTCGCCCGGCAGGCGGCGACCGAGCGCCTCACCTCCGCGGTGGGTGTCGCTGGCGAGGCCAGCGTTCGCCTGAGCGATGCGCGAGCCGAGGTGAACGAGAGCATCGTGATGCTCAGCGACGAGAAGAGCCTGGACGCGTCCGCCGCCCCGGGGTCGTGTCCGTGGCGAGGTCTGGCGTCGTACGAGATCGAGGACGCTCCGTGGTTCGCCGGCCGCGAGCACCTCGTCGCCGCCCTTCTGGCACGCCTCGCGACCAGCCGGCTGCTCGCCATCGTCGGACCCTCGGGCAGCGGGAAGTCGTCGGCTTTGCGGGCGGGCATGCTCGCCGCCCTGGGGCGCGATGTCCTGCCGGGCAGCTCGACCTGGCGTCAGGTCGTCATGCGTCCCGGGAGGCACCCGATGCGCGAGCTCGCCCGGGCAGCGCTGGGCGGGCGGGACGGCGACCTCGGGGACCTCCTCGCCCAGATGATCCGCACCGAGGACGGTGCCCACCGCACGGTCCTCGTCGTCGACCAGATGGAGGAGGTGTGGACAGCCTGCCAGGACCAAGGGGAACGCCACGCCTTCCTCGGCACGCTGGTCGAGCTCCTCGGCGACCCGGGGTCTTCGACCTCTGTCGTGGTCGCCCTGCGCGCGGACTACGTGGCGGCCGTTGCCGAGCACCCCGAGCTCGCCGCCCTGATGGCCGACGGCACCATGCTGGTCGGGTCGCCGACGCCCATGGAGATCGAGCGCGCGATCACCCGCCCCGCCGCGCGCGCGGGCCTCCTGCTCGAGGACGGGCTGGCCGGGACCATGGTGGACGAGGCCGGCAACGAGCCGGGGTTGCTGCCCTTGCTCTCCGTCGCGCTGACCCAGGTGTGGGAGCAGCGGAGCGGTGAGCGGCTCACCTACGCGGGCTACGTCGGCGTCGGCGGCATCGCCGGCGCCATCAGCACCCTGGCCGAGGGGGTCTGGTCGGAGCTGTCGGTCGACGAGCAGTCGATCGTGCGAGTGCTGTTGCTGCGGTTGGCGGGGCCGGGGGACGGAGTCGAGGTCGTCCGGCGTCGGGTGCCGATCGCGGAGATCGAGGCCCTGTCGCTGCCCGGGCTCCGGCACGTCCTGGATCGCCTGGCCGATGCTCGCCTGCTCACGATCGGGGATGCCCATGTCGAGGTGGCCCACGAGGCGCTGTTCCGCGAGTGGCCACGGCTGCGGGGCTGGTTGACCGACGATGCCGCGGGCCGTGCGGTCCAGCGTCGCCTCGCACTCGCGGCCTCGGAGTGGGCGGCGGAGGGGCGAGAGCCGGGTGTGCTGTGGCGCGGTACCCAACTCCTGGCCGGGCTCGAGGTCGTCGGCTCCCGGCCCGAAGAGGTGACCCCTCTCGAGCAGGCGTTCCTCGACGCCGGGCGCGACGTGGCGGACGCGGAGGAGCGCGCCGTGCGTGAGCGCGCTGCGGCCACCGCTCAGCAGAACCGCCGACTGCGCTGGCTGCTGGCCGGTGCGGCCGTCCTGCTGGCGGCGACCTTGGTCGCCGGTGTGCTCGCCGTCCGGGCGCGGGGCGAGGCAGAGGAGTCGGCGACCCGTGCCGAGACCTCGGCCGTGTCCGCCGACGCCCGACGGCTCGCGGCCAACGCCCTCAACGAGGATCGACCCGCGCTCGCCCTGCTCGAGGCGCTCGAGGCGACCCAGCGGGAGCAGAGCCCCGAGACGTACGGCGCGCTGCTGACGCTGCTGACGCGGAGTCCCGACATCGTGACCCGGTTCCGGATCCCGGATCGTCTCCTGCGGGTCCGCGCGAGCGCTGACGGGGAGGCGGTCTACCTGTCGGACAACACGAACCGGCTGTACGCCCTCGACGCGCGTCTCCGGGGAGCGGCTGTGGACGGCGGAGAGCCCCGGGGGCGATGCCCAGTGGGGCATGGCCGCAGCCGACCCGCGATGGACGTTGGCTCGCGGTGCCGCTGATCGGTGACCCTGAGTCGATGGCGATGGCGATCCTCGACGCGCGGACCGGCGACGTGAGGCACCAGGTCAGGGTCGAGGACCTGACGGGCTTCGAGCCGGAGACGTCCCCGTGGGTGGACGAGTCGGCCCACCTGCTCGGCCGGAAGGTTGTGCTGACGACAGAGACCCACGCGTTCGTCATGGACCCGGTCACCGGCGCCGTGATGCGGTGCCATGCCGGTGGGACCCCATACGCCGTACAGCTGGGGGCTTCCGGACGGCAGGATCGCGTGGCAGACGCACGAGGAGACCCGGACCCGCCTCCTCGATCCTCGAACCGGGCACCAGTCGGTCCGGTCGGGGTCGATCGTCGGGGTCGACGACACCGGCACCCGACTCATCACCTCCCGGGGAGCGACCAACGGGGCGGAGGCGTCCTACCTCCAGGTCCGAGACGCCCAGTGGCGACCGGTCGGCACGGTCGATCGCGTCGACGGTTATGTGGCCGAGGCGGTCTTCCTCCCGGGCGGGCGCGAGGTCGCGATCGCGCGCGAGGAGGTCGTGGAGATCCACGACGCCCGGACGCTGGCGTTCTCGCGAACCGTGGAGGGACACAGCGGCAAGGTGCTCGGCATCGAGCTGGCCGGACCGGCGCTCGGGTTGCTGTGGACGGCCGGCCGGGACGGGACGGCCGTCGCCTTCGACCTGACCGGGACGCGCGGCGTGCTGCGGAGGGTGGACCTGGACGTGGCCGCCAACGTCGGCAGCGCTGCGGGGAACCGGGCGGCGCTCACGCAGCGGTACGAAATCGAGCCGAACACCGCGCGCATCCTCGATCTCGACGAGGGGCGCGACCTCTTCGGAGAGCTCCAGCCGTTCACCGACTGCGTCTGCCAGATCGGGCACACCGCCATCACCCCCGACGGGCGGCTGGCCCTGGGCGGGGTGTTCGAGTGGACCGACGACTTCTCGGAGGCGATCACCGACCGAGGCCGGGTCGTCGTCTGGGATACGGACACGGGCGAACAGAAGGGCACCATCGACACGCCCTGGGAGCCCGACGGGATGGCGGTCACGCCCGACGGGGAGCGGGTGCTCGTGAACGGTTCCGGAGGGTGGGCTCTCTACGACATCGCCTCGGGCGAGGAGGTCTGGAGCCACGAGACCGACGTGTCGAACAGCTGGATCTACGGCTTGCCGCTGTCGGGCGCCGCCCCGGACGGGTCCCGGCTGGTCGTGCTCCGGAGTGAGACCGTGATCGTGCTCGACCCGGTGTCCGGCGAGGAGCTGGTGTCGGAACAGCTGCCGGGGTCGGGGACCCTGACGAGGGTCGCCTTCAGCACGGACGGTCGCACGATGGCCGTGGGATCGGACGCCGGGAGGCTGTACTTCCTCGACGTCGCGACGCTGGAGCGGGTGGCCCCCGACCGACTGGTCACCGCGGGGTTCGTCATCGACCTGCAGATGAGCGCTGACGGCAGGCTGCTCGCCGCGATGGGGACCGACGGCGACGTGACCCTGTTCGATCCCGCGACGTGGCGGCCCTACGGCAAGCCGGTGGTCGACGGGCTGGGTTGGGGCTTCCTGTCGTTCACCGACGACAGCCTGCGGATCTACGGCGAGACCGGGCCCGACGTCGAGCTGGCGACGGATCCCGCGGAGTGGGTGGCGGCGGGGTGTCGGATCGCCAACACCGAGCTCACGGCCGAGGAGTCGGCCGTGATCCTGCCCGGCGAACGGCTCGAGCCGACCTGCGGGTGACTCGCCCTCCCCGCGACCCGGACGCGACCGAACCGCGACCGACCGCGCCGACCCTGGGGACCACAGCCGACGCACGTCGTCCGAACTCGAGAGGGAGTCACGCCCATGAGACCCATCACCGTTCTCGCCACCACCACCCTGCTGGCCCTCGGCACGATGTCGCCGGCCGGGGCGACGTACGAGGGCCAGGAAGGCCGGATCGCCTTCGGCGCCTTCGTGGCCACCGACCGGACCCAAGGGGACATCTGGTCGGTCAGGCCGGACGGCCAGGCTCTGCGGCAGCTCACGGACGCCGCCGGGCTCGACATCTGCCCGGCCTACTCCGCCGACGGCAAGCACATCGCGTTCTGCAGCAACCGCACCGGTGCCTACGAGATCTGGGTCATGGACGCGAACGGGAAGGACGAACGCCAGCTCACCGCGCTCGGAGCGCGGTCCCTGTTCCCCGACTTCTCCCCGGACGGCAGCACGGTCGCGTTCGCGGGTCCCGTTGTCACCGGTGGCGTGACGGACCTCTGGACGGTCCCGACAGCGGGCGGCACGCCGATCCGCGTCACGGACACGCCGGACGTGGCGGAGCGGCTCCCCGTGTGGTCGCCGGACGGGAACACCCTGCTGTACGTCGCCGGGCCGCCGACCAACGCCAGTGCCCAGCTGTGGACCCTCGACGTCGCGACCGGCATCCGCACCCAGCTCACGTTCGACGACACGTTCAAGGACCAGACGCCCGACTGGAGCCCGGACGGACAGCTCATCGCCTACGAGGCCGGTGAAGACATCTGGCGGATGGCGGCCGACGGGACCGGACAGGTCAACCTCACCCAGACCCCGTCGATCGCGGAGTTCGGGGCCGCCTTCTCCCCGGACGGCACCGAGATCTCCTTCACGGGCACGGGCGGACCGGTGCCCGCGGGTGAGCGGTACGTCCAGGTGATGGCGGCCGATGGCAGTGACCGGCACGTGCTCGTCCCGACCCCCGGCCTCCTGCAGGCCGTGCCCGCGTGGCAGCCGTTGGGAGCCGGACGATGAGCGCACGATCGTGGACGTCGGTGCTCGGTCTGCTGGTGGCGGGCCTGGTCGCGACCCCGGGTACGAGCCAGGCCGCCGGCGACGTCATCGTCGTCACGACGACCATCCAGGCCGCCGTCGACGCGGCCGACCCCGGCGACACGGTCCTCGTGCCCGCCGGGACCTACGCCGAGTCCGTCAACGTGACCGAGCCAGGCATCACCGTCCGCGGTCCGCGCGACGCCGTCCTGGACGGCACCGGGCTCGACCTCCTGTACGGCATCCGCGTGCGGTCCCTGGACGGCTCCCGGCTCGACGGCTTCACGCTCGAGGGACTGACGATCCGTGGCTACACCCGGTTCGGCAGCCAGGTCAGCGGCGTGGACAACTTCCGGCTCACCGGCACGCGGTACCTCGACAACCCGCTGTACGGGCTGTTCCCGGTGCGCTGCACGCACGGACGCGTGGACCACAACGACGTCTCGGGCTCCTACGACTCCGGGGTGTACGTCGGCCAGTGCAGCGACGTGCTCGTGGACCACAACGTGGCGCACGCCAACACCATCGGCCTGGAGGTGGAGCTCTCCACCCGTGTCGTGGTCGAGGACAACGTGTCGACGGACAACGCGCTCGGCGCGCTGGTGCAGATCTCGCCGTTGCGCCCCGTGAAGGTGACCGAGGACGTGCTCGTCCGCCGCAACGTGCTGTCCGGCAACAACCGGCCGAACACGATCACCGAGGGCTTCCTGGGAGCACTGCCAGGCGGCGTCGGCATCGCCAACGTCGCGGGGGACGACGTGCGCATCGTCGACAACGTGGTCTCCGGCAACCGCACCGCCGGGATCGGCGTGGTGAGCCTGCCGGCCGCCGTCCTCACCCTGGACCCCGCGCTCGACCCGACCCCCGACGGGGGCGAGGTAAGGGGCAACGTCGCGCGCGGCAACGGCTACGACCCGGACCCGCGCCTCGCGCCGCTGCCCGGGGCCGACGTGGTCTGGGACCTCACCGGCAGCCCGTGCTTCGAGGTGCCGCGAGGGACGCGCACGTTCCCGCCGGTCCTTCCCGGCTGCGGGTGACGAACCCTCCCACGGGCGGCGGCGGGTCGGGGGTCCGCCGCCGTCCGGATTCGGCGGGCCACCGGTCGCCCGAGATGGCTTTGCCAAACCGCTGACCGATCGGGCCGCGGCGGGCAGAATCTTCCGGGTGAGTGAGCCGGTCGTCGACATCCGCGGTCTCCACGTGCGCTTCGGCGAGGTGGAGGCCGTGGCCGGCATCGACGTCCAGGCGCACGCGGGCCAGGCGACCGCACTGCTCGGTCGCAACGGAGCCGGCAAGTCGACCACCATGCGGGTGCTGGCGGGACTGGTCCCGCCGACCGCGGGTTCGGTGCACGTCGGCGGCCTCGACATGCGCACGCACAACCTCGAGATCAAGCAGATCAGCGGCTACTGCCCCGACGTGGGCGGCCTCGTCCCGCGCGCGACGCCGTGGGAGCACCTGCAGCTCTCGGCCCGGCTCCGGCGGCTCGACGACTGGGAGGACCGCGCTCGCGACCTCCTCGAGCGCTTCGAGCTCGGCGACGTCGCGCACCGGATCACGGGTGGGTTCAGCCACGGCATGGGCCGCCGGCTGAGCGTCGTGCTCGCCGCGCTGCACGAGCCCCGTCTGCTGCTGCTCGACGAGCCCTTCGACGGCGTCGACCCGATCGGCGTCGAGGCGACCATGGACGTCATCGCCGACGCCCGGGCCCGGGGCGCCTGCATCCTCGTCTCCACCCACCTGCGTGAGCTCGCCATCCAGGCCTGCACCGACGTGACCGTCCTGCGCGGCGGGTCGCGCGTCGCGACCGTCGACTCCGCCGAGATGGCGGGGGAGGAGGGGGCCCGTGCCTACCGGGCTCTCCTCGACTAGCGCGCCGACCTCGCAGGCGTACGCCTCGCCCGGCCTGGTGCCGGCCGCCCGGCGCGCCGTCGTCGACGTCGGTCACCTGCTGCGCTTCCGCACCGCGACCGTCCGTCGTCGCCGGGCGCTGCCGACGGCGTTCGCGATCATGGGCACCATCACGCTCGCCGTCTGCACGCTGCCGGCGCTGTTCCCGGGCGCCCACGAGGACGGCCGCGCACGCGACGTGCTGCTGCTGATGCCGACGATGTTCGCGGCGTTCTTCGTCCTGACCGTCGTGTCCGGGGTGTCGTCGGGTGGCGGGCGCGAGCTGCTCTCCCGCGACCAGGGGGTGACCTTCCCGGTCAGCCCCACGACCGACCACCTCGGTGCCCTGCTGTTGGCGCCGCTGAACGTCGCCTGGCTGCTGCAGTCCTGGGCGATCCTCGGCAGCGCGGCCTTCGCCCTGGGGCCGGCCGACGCGTTCCCCGCCATGGTGGCCATCGTGCTCTGGCTGCTCGCCTGCACCGCGATGGCGCAGGTCGTCGCCTGGACGATGGAGGCGATCCGCCGCCGGCCGTACGGGCGGCTCGCGGTCCGCTCGATCGTGGCCGCCTGCGCGCTGGCGTTCGGCGTCGTGCACGTGACTGGTCGGCTCACCGACTTCCTCGACAACCTGCCCACCCTGTGGCTCGTCGCCCGCGTGACCCAGGGCTTCGGGTCCGCGTGGCTGGCCGGCATCGCGTTCGAGGTGGTCGTGATCGTCGTCGCGGTCGTGCTGGGCGCCGTACCCGCCCATCTCGCGGCCCGGCGTCCGCCGCGAGACGAGGCCCGGCTCGAGAGCGGTCACTACACCCCGCGTCGGATGTCGCGCACCGTGGTCGGCACCATCGTCAGCATCGACCGCGCGTCGGTGTGGCGCTCGGTGCCCATGCGCCGCGGCATCACCGTCCTCGGCGTCGGTCCGGGGCTGGTCGCGATCATCGGCAGCATGACGTGGGCGAGCGCGACGATCCTGCCGGGGCTGGTCGCCTCGGGCGGGGCCTTGCTCTTCGGCGTCAACGCCTGGTGCCTCGACGGCCGCGGCCTGCTGTGGCGCGAGAGCCTGCCCGCGCGACCCGACCAGGTCTTCGCCGCCCGGGCGATCGTGCTGGCGGAGTTCGTGCTGGTCGCGACGATGCTCACCCTCGCGCTGGCCGCGGTCCGCGCGGGCCTGCCGTCGCTGGCCGAGCTCGCCGCGATCGTGATGCTGGTCGCGGTCGTCACGGTGCAGGTGATCGCCGCCGCCATGCGGTGGTCGGCGCAGCGCCCCTTCCCGGTGGACATGCGCTCGGCCCGGGCGACCCCCGCCCCACCCGGCGTGATGATCGGCTACTCCTCCCGCCTCGCGCTCTCGACCACCTTCACCGGCCTGTTCTTCTCGTTCCTCGCGCGGGCCGACGACTGGCGCCTGGCCATCCTGTTCGCCGTCCCCCTCCTCGCCTGGTCCACGTACCGCCTCTACCGCGCCCGCCTCGTCTGGCTCGACCCCGTCCAGCGCGCCCGCGTCGTCCTCGCCGTCGCGGCGTAGGGCTGCGGTCGGGATACCCGGTCGACCGGGTATCCCGACCGTTCGGCGTCGTTGCAACCCCCTCAAAGGGTCAGGAACGACACCGAACCTGGGCCATTACGCTGCCCGACATGGACTTCTCCCCCTCGCCTCGGGCCGCGGACCTCACCCACCGGGTCCGTACCTTCCTCGCCGAGGAGGTCGAGCCGGTCGAGGGGCAGTACCACCGCGACCTCGCCGCGGCCCGCGAGAACGGCACGCAGTGGACGCCGCTGCCGGTGCTCGAGGACCTCAAGGCCAAGGCCCGCGCGCAGGGGTTGTGGAACCTGTTCCTGCCGAAGGAGCACGCCGGCGAGTACGCCGCGCGGTTCGGCACCGACGGCGGTGAGGGGTTGTCGAACGTCGACTACGCGCCCATCGCGGAGCTGACCGGGCGCTCGGCCATCGCTCCGTTGGTCCTGAACTGCAACGCGCCGGACACCGGCAACATGGAGGTGCTGCTGCGCTACGGCTCGGAGGCCCAGCGCAAGGAGTGGCTCGAGCCGCTGCTCGACGGCCGGATCCGCTCGGCGTTCACGATGACCGAGCCCGACGTCGCCTCCTCCGACGCCACGAACATGGAGGCCACCTGCGTCGTCGACGGCGACGAGGTGGTCGTCAACGGCACCAAGTGGTGGTCCACCGGCGTCGGCCACCCCGACTGCAGGATCTTCGTGTTCATGGGCGTCACCGACCCGGACGCCGACCGCCACCACCGCCACTCCATGGTGCTCGTACCTCGCGACACCAACGGCGTGAGGATCGAGCGGCTGCTGACCACGATGGGCTACCAGGACGAGCCGATCGGGCACGGCGAGGTCTCGTTCACCGACGTCCGGGTGCCGCTGGCCAACGTCATCTCCGGGCCGGGCGAGGGCTTCGCGATCGCCCAGGGGCGGCTGGGTCCCGGCCGCATCCACCACTGCATGCGGCTGATCGGGCTCGCCGAGCTCGCCCTCGAGCTGGCCATCCGGCGCGGCACGGCCCGCACGGCGTTCGGCAAGCGGCTCGTGGACCTCGGTGGCAACCGGGAGCGGATCGCCGACGCCCGCATCGCCATCGACCAGGCCCGGCTGCTCGTCCTCAACGCCGCGTGGAAGCTCGACGAGGGCGGTCCGATGAACGCGCTCTCGGAGGTCAGCCAGATCAAGGTCGTCGTCCCCAACATGGCCCAGGCGGTCATCGACTTCGCCATCCAGGTCCACGGCGGCGCCGGCATGTCCGACGACTTCCCGCTCGCGATGGCCTTCGTCAACGCCCGTACCTTGCGGCTCGCCGACGGTCCCGACGAGGTGCACCGCGGGATGGTCGCCCGCCTCGAGCTCGGCAAGTACGCATGAAGATCCTCGTCACCGGCGCCGCCTCGGGCCTCGGCGCCGCGCTGACCCGCGCCTGGCGACTCCGCGGCGACGACGTGCTCGCGACGGACCTCGCCGGCGACGACGTCGACCTCGAGCTCGACATCACGAGCGACGACGACTGGGCCACCGCCTTCGAGGAGGTCCAGACCCGCTGGGGCGGGCTCGACATCCTGGTCAACAACGCCGGCGTCGCCGGCGGCGGCCGTCTCGACGTGGCCACCCTCGACGAGTGGCGCTGGATCACCGAGATCAACCTGTTCGGCGTCGTCCGCGGCACCCGCACGTTCGTCCCCCTCTTCAAGCGGCAGCGGTCCGGGCACATCGTCAACGTCGCCTCGCTCGCCGGGCTCGTGCACCCCGCCGGCATGGCGTCGTACAACGCGGTCAAGGCCGCCGTCGTCGCGCTCACCGAGACGACCGGCCACGAGCTGGAGGCGTACGGCGTCCGCGCGAGCGTCGTCTGCCCGTCCTACTTCCGCACCAACCTGATGGACTCCCTCCAGGGGGCCGACACCGTTCTCGCCGGCGTGATGGCGCACCTGGTGGAGTCCTCGCCGCTGAGCGCGCACGACATCGCGGCGTCCGTGATCGCCGGCGTCGACGCCGGCCATGAGCTGATCCTCCCCGACGTCGCGGCGCAGAGCGCCTGGAAGCTGAAGCAGCACGACCGCATGAACTACGACCTGATGATGCGTGCCCAGGCCAACAAGCTGCACCGCCTCGCGGAAGACCAATGAGCACGCGCGACGAGAGCCGCCCGGTCCGGGACGAGGACGCGTTCGACGTCGAGGCGGTCGCGGCGTGGCTGCGCGAGCACGCGCCGGCGTACGACCTCGTCGGCACCCCCGAGGTCCGGCAGTTCCCCGGCGGCGCCTCGAACCTGACGTACCTGCTGACGTACCCCGCCCGCGACCTCATCCTGCGCCGCCCCCCGACCGGCGTGAAGGCCAGGAGCGCCCACGACATGGGCCGCGAGCACGACATCCAGGCAGCGCTCGCCCCCGTCTTCCCGTACGTCGCCACGATGGTCGGGCTCTGTCGCGACGAGGCGGTCATCGGCTCGGAGTTCTACGTGATGGAGCGCCTCGAGGGCACCATCCCCCGGCGGCGCCTGGGTTTCGAAGCCACGCCGGACGACGTGGCCACGCTCTGCGGCCGCGCGTGGGACGTGCTCGTCGACCTCCACGCCGTCGACGTGGCGGCCATCCCGGCCCTGTCCGACCTGAACCGGGGCGAGGGGTACGTCGCCCGCCAGGTCGGCGGCTGGACCGACCGCCTGGCGCGGGCCGCGACCGACGACCTCGGCGACTGGTCGCCCGTCACCGACTGGCTCGCCGCGCACCAGCCCGACGACCGCGGGCAGTGCCTGATCCACAACGACTTCCGCTTCGACAACCTCGTGCTGTCGCCCGAGGAGCTGCGGGTGACCGGCGTCCTCGACTGGGAGATGGCGACCGTCGGCGACCCGCTGATGGACCTCGGTGGCGCACTGGCCTACTGGGTCGAGCCGGGTGACGACGAGTTCTTCCAGCAGTTCCGGCGCCAGCCCTCGACCACGCCGGGGATGTGGACCCGGTGGGAGGTCGTCGACCACTACGCCCGCCGGACGGGACTCGAGGTCACGCCCGAGCAGTGGCGGTTCTACGAGGTGTTCGGGCTGTTCCGGCTGGCGGTGATCGCCCAGCAGATCTGGTACCGCTACGCCCTCGGCCAGACCCACAACGAGGCGTACGCCGTCTTCGGCCCGGCGGTCGCGTACCTCGAGCAGCGCTGCCGCCGCATCCTCGGGGTCTGAGGTGGGCCAGGTCCTCCTCGTCCGCCACGGCCAGGCGTCGTGGGGTGCTGCCGACTACGACGTGCTCTCGCCGCTGGGGGAGCGGCAGGCCACGGCCACGGGGGCGTTCCTGTCCGGCGTCCGGCCCGACGCGGTGGTGCACGGCCTGATGCAGCGCCAGCGCCGGACGGCCGAGCTGATGGCCGAGGCGGCCGGCTGGGCCCTCGCCCCCTCGGTCGACGGGCGCTGGGACGAGATGGACCACCTCGCGGTGCTGGACGCCCAGCCCCGGGACTTCGACGGCGAGCCGGACGCGCACCAGTTCCAGGCCTGGTTCGAGAAGGCCACCGGCCGCTGGCTCTCCGGCGCGCACGACGGCGAGTACGCCGAGTCGTGGCCGGAGTTCCGCGACCGGGTCCTCGCGGGCCTCGACGCCCTGGGCGACGGCACCACCGTGGTGGTCACGTCCGGCGGCCCGATCTCGATCGTCGTCGCGCACCTGCTCGAGTCGTCGGCGGCCTACCAGCGCATCGCCCCCGTCGTCGTCAACGCGTCGGTCACCAAGGTCGTGGTCGGTCGCCGCGGTCACACCCTCGTGTCGTTCAACGAGCACGGCCACCTGCCGGGAGACCTCCTCACCTACCGCTGACACACCGGGTGCATACGTGGGTCGCGGCTGCCGCTGGTGGCTCGGCTCGACTGAGAAACAAGCAGGCTTGACTGTTTGTTCGTACGGCGTCACGATGGCCGGGTGCCCGCCGTCACCGTCCGCGTCCCGCAGGAGGAGCGCACCCGCGCGATGCGCGCGCGGTTGATGGAGGCGACGGTCGAGCTGCTCGTGGAGCGCGGCTTCGCGGGCACGTCGACGACGTTGGTCTCCGAGCGCGCCGGCGTCTCGCGGGGCGCCCAGCTGCACCACTTCCCGACCAAGAACGACCTGGTCGTCGCCGCCGTCGAGCACCTCACCGAGGTCCGCGGTGCCGAGCTCGCGGCCGCCGCCGAGCGAGGCCTGCCGCGCGGGGCGCGACGGACGCGCGCCGTCCTCGCGCTGCTCGCCGACCACTTCACCTCGCCCGTCTTCACCGCCGCCCTGGAGCTCTGGGTCGCGGCGCGCACCGACGAGTCGCTGCGCGCGGCCGTGGTCCCCCTGGAGCAGCGCGTCGGCCGGCAGACCCACCGGATGACCGTCGAGCTGCTGGGCGCCGACGAGTCGCGCGCCGGCCACCGCGAGCTCGTGCAGGCGACGCTCGACCTGGTGCGCGGCCTCGGCCTGGCCGACACCATCACCGACGACACCCGGCGCCGCAAGCGGATCCTCGACCGCTGGGCCCTCACCCTCGACCAGGCGCTCGCTCGATGAACGACGTGCTGAATGGCGTGCTCGCCGACCTCGCTGCCGAGGGCGACCGGCTGGAGTCCCTGGTGTCCGGCCTCGACGAGGCCGGCTGGCGGACGCCCGACACCGGCCGCCGGCTGGGACGTCGCCACCCAGGTCGCCCACCTGGCCTGGACCGACGACGCCGCCTTCGCCGCGGCCACCGACAAGCAGGCCTGGGACGCGTTGGTGCTCGAGGCGATCGCCGACCCCGAGCACGCGGTCGACACCGCGGCGCTCGCCGGCGGCGCGGGGCCGTCGGGCCCGCTGCTCGACCGCTGGCGTGCCGGACGGGTGCGCCTGGCCGAGGTCCTGCGCGCGTACCCCGCCGGGCAGAAGATGCCGTGGTACGGCCCGCCGATGTCGGCCACCTCGATGGCCACCGCCCGGCTGATGGAGACCTGGGCGCACGCGCTCGACGTGCACGAGGCCCTGGGAGTCGCGCCGGAGGTCAGCGACCGGATCCGGCACGTCGCGCACCTCGGGGTCCGCACCCGCCGCTTCTCCTTCGCCGCGCGCGGCGAGGCGGCGCCGGAGGCCGAGCCGCGCGTGACCCTCACCGCGCCGTCGGGCGACGTCTGGACCTGGGGCCCGGAGGAGGGCGCCGAGACGGTGACCGGTCCGGCGTACGACTTCTGCCTGCTCGTCACCCAGCGCGTGCACCGCGCCGACACCGCGCTCGTCGCGACCGGTCCGGGCGCCGACCGTTGGCTCGACATCGCGCAGTGCTTCGCCGGTCCGCCCGGTGAGGGGCGGTCGGCGCGTGGCTGACGTCAGGATCGGCAACTGCTCCGGCTTCTACGGCGACCGGCTGTCCGCGATGCGCGAGATGCTCGAGGGCCCTGGTCACGAGCCTGGGCTCGACGTCCTCACCGGGGACTACCTGGCCGAGCTGACCATGCTGATCCTCGGTCGGGACCAGCTCAAGGACCCGTCGCTGGGCTACGCCCGCACGTACGTGCGGCAGGTCGAGGAATGCCTCGGCCTCGCGCTCGAGAGCGGGGTGAGGCTGGTGTCCAACGCCGGCGGGCTCAACCCTCGCCGGGCTGGCCGCCCGGCTCGCCGAGGTGGCGACGGGTCTCGGGCTGTCTCCCTCGATCGCGTACGTCGACGGCGACGACGTCCGCAGCCAGGGCTACCCCGGCGCGCTGACGGCCAACGCCTACCTCGGTGGGTTCGGCATCGCGGCCGCCCTCGCCGGCGGCGCCGACGTCGTCGTCACCGGCCGCGTCACCGACGCGTCCCTCGTGG
Source organism: uncultured Actinomycetota bacterium (assembly GCA_963839565.1). Classification (GTDB taxonomy): domain Bacteria; phylum Actinomycetota; class Actinomycetes; order Propionibacteriales; family Nocardioidaceae; genus Nocardioides. The sequence goes on from CAWIVR010000021.1 coordinate 188,401, forward strand.
TCGGGCCGGCCGCCTGGTGGCACGGCTGGGACCCCACGGCGTACGACGCGTTGGCCGGCGCCGTCGTCGCCGGGCACGTCATCGAGTGCGGCTGCCAGGCGACGGGCGGCAACTTCTCGGGCTTCGCCGACGTCGAGCGGTCGCGGCCGCTCGGCTTCCCCGTCGCGGAGGTGGCGGCCGACGGCTCGTCGGTGATCACCAAGCACGCCGGCACCGGGGGCTCGGTCACCGTCGACACGGTGACCGCGCAGCTGCTCTACGAGGTGCAGGGCACTCGGTACCTCGGGCCCGACGTGACGACGGACCTCACGTCCATCCGGCTCGCGGCCGCGGGTGCCGACCGCGTCGGCGTGACCGGCGTGCGCGGCTCCGCCCCACCCGAGCGGCTCAAGGTCTGCGTCAACGAGCTCGGCGGCCATCGCAACGCGGTCGAGTTCGTGCTGACGGGGCTGGACATCGAGGCGAAGGCGGCGTGGGTCCGGGAGCAGCTGACCCCGGCGCTGACGGCGTCGTCGGTGACCTGGACCCTCGGCCCGTTGCCCGCACCCGACGCCGCCACCGAGGAGGGCGCCTCGACCCTGCTGCGCTGCACGGTCCAGGACGCGTCGCCGGACGCCGTGGGCCGTGCCTTCTCCGCCGCGGCCGTGGAGCTCGCGCTGGCGTCGTACCCCGGCTTCACGATGACCGCCCCGCCCGGCAACGGCACGCCGTTCGGCGTCTACCGGGCCGAGTACGTCGACCGCTCGGCCGTCACCCACACCGTGCACCACGCGGACGGCCGGACCGAGGTCGTGCAGTGATCGCCCCGCTCGGCACGTTCGTCCATGCCAGATCTGGCGACAAGGGCGGCGACGCCAACCTGGGTCTGTGGGTGCGGCACGACCGGTCGCCGTCGTACGACGCGCGGGTGGCCTGGCTGCTCGCGACGGTCACGCCCGACTTCGTCCGGGAGCTGCTGCCGGAGACCCGGGACCTCGAGGTCGAGGTGCACGCGCTGCCCAACCTCGGTGGCGTGAACGTCGTCGTGCACGGGTTGCTGGGGCGGGGCGTGGCCGCCTCGACGCGGTTCGACCCGCAGGCCAAGGGCCTCGGCGAGTGGGCGCGGTCGCGGCACGTGGACATCCCCGAGCCCCTCCTATGACCAGCGCTGTGACGGCGTTGCGCGAGATCGGCGGGCGAGTTCGTGCGGCGCGAGGTCGCGCCGCACCTCCAGGACTGGGAGGACGCCGGCGAGGTCCCGCGGTCCCTGCACCTCGCGGCCGCGAAGCAGGGGCTGCTCGGCGTCTCGTTCCCCGAGTCCGTGGGTGGCGAGGGCGGCGACCTGCTGGACACGATCGCGGTGCAGGAGGCGATGTTCGAGGCGGGCGCGTCGAGCGGGCTGATGGCTGCGCTCTTCACCGGCGGGATCGCGCTGCCGCACATCGCGGCGTCGGGCGACCCCGACCTGGTCGACCGGTTCGTGCGTCCCACGCTCGCCGGCGAGAAGATCGGCGCCCTGGCGATCACCGAGCCCGACGGCGGCTCCGACGTCGCGGCCATCCGCACGACGGCCCGCCGGGACGGCGACGCGTACGTCGTCGACGGCACCAAGACCTTCATCACCAGTGGCGTGCGTGCGGACTTCGTGACGGTCGCGGTCCGGACCGGCGGTCCCGGCGCCGCAGGCATCTCGCTGCTGGTCGTCGAGAAGGGCACGGCGGGGTTCACCGTCGACCGGGCCCTGCCGAAGATGGGCTGGCACTGCTCGGACACCGCCGAGCTGGGGTTCGCGTCGTGCCGGGTGCCCGTGGCCAACCTGGTCGGGGCTGAGGGGTCGGGGTTCGCCCAGATCGCCGAGCAGTTCGTGGTCGAGCGGATCGCCCTCGCCGTCCACGGGTACGGCATCGCGGCCCGGTCGCTCGCCCTCACCGCGGCGTACGTGCAGGAGCGCCAGACCTTCGGCCGTCCGCTGGTCGACCGCCAGGTGGTCCGCCACCAGCTCGTCGAGATGTACCGCCAGGTCGACGTCGCCCGGACCTACACGCGCGCGATCGCCGCTCGTCACGTCGCCGGTGAGGACGTCGTCGCCGAGGCCTGCCTGGCCAAGCAGACCGCCGTCGAGGCCGCGCTCGCGGTGTGCGACCGGGCCGTCCAGCTGCACGGCGGCACGGGGTACCTCCACGGCACGGAGGTGGAGCGGCACTACCGCGACGCGCGGATCCTGCCCATCGGCGGCGGCGCCACCGAGGTGCTCACCGACCTGGCCGCCCGGCTGCTGGGGTACTCGTCGTGAGCGCCGTGGCTAGTGTTCCGGACATGACGACGTCGACCGTCCCGCTGCGGCCGCAGGGCCGGGTCCACATCATCGGAGCGGGTCCCGTCGGGCTCTTCCTGGCCGCTCTCCTGCAGGGTGTCGAGGGCCAGCGGGTGCGCCTCTACGAACGCCGCTCCGAGTACACCCGGACCCGGATGGTCTCCCTCGCCAAGTACCTCGTCGCCGACTCCATCGAGAGCTACAAGGAGGACGAGATCGACGGGCAGGACGTCGAGGCCCTCTTCGACCCGGTCGAGCTGCAGACCCGGCTCGCCTACCGGAGCACCGTCGCCCCGGACCTGCGGGCCCTCCTCGAGGAGTGGGCCCGCGGGTTCGTGCCGCTCAACGTCGTCGAGAACCGGCTGAGCGAGCTGATCGAGGCACGGGACACGGGCACGGTCGAGCGCGTCTCGGGGACCGTCGGCGCCGAGGAGGCTCTGGAGAAGCTCGAACCCGGCGACATGGTGGTCGACTGCACCGGCACGCGCTCCCTGATGCGCGACCTGCTGCTCCCCGGGGCGGACCTCGACGTACCCGGCCGCAACACGCAGAGCTTCCACCTCGAGCACGCCCTGGTGATCACGTTCCTCTACGGCCAGCACTACGAGTGCAACGAGTACTGCAAGTACTACAAGAACCTCGAGAGCACCGGCTACAAGTTCATCCCCGCCGTGAACCGCACGTGCTACGAGGACGGCATCACCCACGTCACCGGCATCGTGAGCATCAGCCAGGAGGAGTTCGAGGCGATGCCGCCGCGGTTCGACGGCGACTGGCTCCGCGAGCACTACCCGCAGGTCGCCGTCTCGATGGACAACTTCATCAACCGGGTCAGGATGGAGACCAACGGCGAGCTGGTCGGCGACCTCGAGATCACCCGGATCCCGCTCGACGTCTACCACGCCTGGAACAACACCACCCGGCGCTGGTACGAGTCGGGCCTCGACCACCCGCTGGCCTGGACGCCCGTGTTCCTGCTGGGCGACTCGGCGATCGGGTCGCCGTACTTCCAGTCCATCTCGATGGGCTTCGAGTCCGCGTTCTTCCTCGCCGGCCATCTCGCCAACCGACGGATGCCGATGCCGGTCCTGTTCGACCGCTACGAGAGCTTCATGTACCAGCAGTGGCTGCGCGTCTACATGCGCAGCCAGATGATCAAGCACAACAAGGACCTGCTGCAGCTGGTCGACGACACCGAGGGCCTGCTGGCCAGGCTGCACGTCTACTGACATGAGCAACCGCCCTAGCCGCACCGCGATGGTGGCGAAGCTCGCCGAGCTCGAGACCGAGGTCGCGCGGGCGGTGGCCGGCGGCGGGGAGAAGTACGTCGAGCGGCACCACGCGCGCGGCAAGCTGCTGCCGCGCGAGCGGATCGAGCTGCTCGTCGACGAGGGGTCGGCCTTCCTGGAGCTGTCGCCGCTGGCGGGCTGGGGCTCGGACTTCCACGTCGGTGCCTCGCTGGTCACGGGCATCGGGGTGGTCGAGGGCGTCGAGTGCCTGATCACCGCGAACGACCCGACGGTCAAGGGCGGGGCCAGCAACCCCTGGACCGTGAAGAAGGCCTTCCGGGCCGCGCAGATCGCCGAGGAGAACCACCTGCCGACGATCTCGCTCGTCGAGTCCGGCGGGGCGGACCTGCCGACCCAGAAGGAGATCTTCATCCCCGGCGGCAAGCTGTTCCGCGACCTCACGCGGGCCAGTGCCCGACGGCAGCCGACCATCGCGCTGGTGTTCGGCAACTCGACCGCCGGCGGCGCGTACGTGCCGGGCATGAGCGACTACACGGTCATGGTCAAGGAGCAGGCCAAGGTGTTCCTCGGCGGCCCGCCGCTGGTGAAGATGGCGACCGGCGAGGAGTCCGACGACGAGTCCCTCGGCGGCGCCGAGATGCACGCCCGGGTCTCCGGCCTCGCCGACTACCTCGCCCAGGACGAGCACGACGCCATCCGGATCGGCCGGCGGATCGTGGCGCGGTTGAACTGGCGCAAGCACTCGCCCTCCTCGACCAGCGGTGGCTTCGCCGAACCCGACCGCGACCCCGACGAGCTCCTCGACCTGATCCCCGCCGACCTCAAGGAACCCTTCGACCCGCGCGAGGTGATCGTCCGCATCTGCGACGGCACCGGGCCGGGGAACGGGAGGCCGTTCGACGAGTTCAAGCCGCTCTACGGCACGTCCCTGGTCACCGGCTGGGCGAGGCTGCACGGCCGGCCGATCGGCATCCTGGCCAACGCGCAGGGCGTGCTGTTCAGCGAGGAGGCGCAGAAGGCGACGCAGTTCATCCAGCTCGCCAACCAGGTCGACACCCCGCTGCTCTTCCTGCACAACACGACCGGCTACATGGTCGGGGCCGAGTACGAGCAGGGCGGCATCATCAAGCACGGCGCCCAGATGATCAACGCCGTCAGCAACTCGAAGGTCCCGCACCTCAGCGTGATCATGGGTGCGTCGTACGGCGCCGGGAACTACGGCATGAACGGCCGCGCGTACGACCCCCGCTTCCTGTTCACCTGGCCCTCGGCCAAGTCCGCGGTGATGGGGCCGGCCCAGCTCGCCGGCGTCCTCTCGATCGTGGCGCGCGCGGCCGCGGAGGCGCGCGGCCAGGCGTACGACGAGGAGGGCGACGCCGGCATGCGCGCGTTCGTCGAGCAGTCGGTCGAGGAGCAGAGCCTGCCGTTCTTCCTGTCCGGGATGCTCTACGACGACGGCGTCATCGACCCCCGCGACACCCGGACCGTGCTGGCCATCTGCCTCTCGGTCATCGAGAACGCCCCGATCCGCGGCGCCGAGGGGTACGGGGTGTTCCGCACATGAATACCCCACGACGTTCTCCGCTCCCCCGCTTCGCTCCTCCGCGAACAACGCCGAGGGGACCCCGAAAAACATGATCACCCGAGTCCTGGTCGCCAACCGGGCCGAGATCGCGTCGCGCGTCTTCCGGACCTGCCGCCGCCTCGGCATCGAGACCGTCGCCGTCCACTCCGACGCCGACGCGGGGCTGCCGTACGTGCGCGAGGCCGACGTCGCCGTCCGGCTGCCGGGCAACGCACCGGCCGACACCTACCTCCGCACCGATCTGCTCGTGGACGCCGCTCGTCGCTCCGGCGCCGACGCCGTGCACCCGGGCTACGGCTTCCTGTCGGAGAACGCCGACTTCGCCCGCGCCGTGATCGACGCCGGGCTGACGTGGGTCGGGCCCACTCCTGCGTCCATCGACGCGATGGGGTCGAAGATCGAGGCCAAGCGGATCATGCGCGAGGCCGGCGTGCCCGTGCTCGAGACGCCCGCCGAGCCGACCGACGCCGATCTGCCCCTGCTGGTGAAGGCGTCCGCCGGCGGCGGCGGCCGCGGGATGCGCGTCGTGCGTCGTCTCGCCGACCTCGCGGGCGAGGTCGCGGCCGCGGAGGCCGAGGCGCTGTCGGCGTTCGGGGACGGCACGGTGTTCGTCGAGCCGTACGTCGAGCGCGGACGTCACGTCGAGGTGCAGGTGTTCGGCACGACGGCCATCGGGGAGCGGGACTGCTCGCTCCAGCGTCGCCACCAGAAGGTGGTCGAGGAGGCACCGGCACCGCACCTGCCCGCGGACACCCGCGACGCGATGCTCGCGGCGGCGGAGAAGGCCGCTCAGGCGATCGACTACCAGGGTGCCGGGACCGTGGAGTTCCTGGTGGACGCCGAGGACCCCAGCCGCTTCTGGTTCCTGGAGATGAACACCCGGCTCCAGGTCGAGCACCCGGTCACCGAGCTGGTGTGGGGCGTCGACCTGGTGGCGATGCAGCTCGGCGAGGCCGCAGCAGCCGGTCAACCGACCGGTCATGCGATCGAGGTGCGGCTGTACGCCGAGGACCCGGTCGCCGACTACCAGCCCCAGTCCGGCGTGCTCAGCCTCTTCGAGATCCCAGCAGGGGAAGGGATCCGCGTCGACTCGGGGTACGAGTCCGGCTCGACCGTCTCCACCTTCTACGACGCGATGCTGGCCAAGGTCGTGTGTCACGCACCGACCCGCGAGGCCGCCGCCCGCAAGCTCGCCGACACCCTCGCCCGCGCCCGCATCCACGGCGTCGTCACCAACCGCGACCTGCTGGTGCAGGTGCTTCGGTCGGACGCGTTCGTGAGCGGCCAGGTGAGCACCGTCTCTCCTGTCCGAACTGACGTTGGTTCGGACCGGACTAGGACCCTCCTCGACCACGGCCGTGGCCGCGGCCATCGCGTTCGCCGAGCAGGCAGGGGCCGCCCGCACGGTCCAGCAGGGGATCCCGGTCGGCTGGCGCAACGTGCCGAGCCAGCCGCACCGCACCGAGTTCGACGACGGCACCGTCGTCGAGTGGTGGCGGGGGCGCGACGGCTACGTCCTCGATGGTGACCACTCGGTGGTCGAGGTGCGAGCTGCGAGCCTCGAAACCACTGGAGCGTGACGCTGGAGACCGACGGCGTGCGCACGACGTACGACGTCACGATCAATGGCGACGACGTCGACGTGGACGGCCCGACCGGCCACACCCGCCTGACGCGCAAGCCGCGCTTCACCGACCCGGCCGACGCGGTGGCGAGCGGCAGCCTGCTGGCGCCGATGCCCGGCACGGTGGTCAGGGTGGCCGTCGAGCCCGGCGCCGAGGTGGTGGCCGGCCAGGCCGTGCTGGTGCTCGAGGCGATGAAGATGCAGCACACCGTGGCGGCGCCGTACGACGGCGTGGTCACCCAGGTCGACGTCCACGAGGGACAACAGGTGGCAGCGGGCGACGTGCTCGCTGTCGTGGAGGAGAGCGCATGACCAACTTCAGCGAGTCCGAGGAGCGCCAGGAGCTGCGCAGGCAGGTGGCGAGGCTGGCGTCGAAGTACGGGCGCGAGTACTTCACCGAGCAGGCGCGCACCGGCGGCAAGACCACCGACCTGTGGCTGGAGATGGGCAAGAACGGCTACCTCGGCATCAACATCCCGGAGGCGTACGGCGGCGGGGGCGGCGGCATCGGCGACATCGCCGCGGTCTGCGAGGAGCTCGCCGCGCAGGGTTGCCCGCTGCTGATGATGGTCGTCAGCCCGGCGATCTGCGGCACCGTGATCGCGAGGTACGGCACCGAGGAGCAGAAGCAGCGCTGGCTGCCGGGCATCGCCGACGGCACCGGCACGATGGCGTTCGCGATCACCGAGCCCGACGCCGGCACCAACTCCCACAACATCACCACCACCGCCCGACGCGACGGTGACGAGTGGGTGCTCAACGGCCGCAAGATCTACATCTCCGGCGTCGACGAGGCCGACAACGTCCTCGTCGTCGCGCGCGCCGAGGACGCGAAGACCGGCAAGCTCAAGCCGTGCCTGTTCGTCGTGCCGACCGACGCCGCGGGCTTCGAGGCGCGGCCGATCCCGATGGAGATCGTCAGCCCGGAGCAGCAGTTCCAGGTGTTCATCGACGACGTGCGGCTGCCGGGCGACGCGCTCGTCGGCGACGAGGACGCCGGGCTCGTGCAGCTGTTCGCCGGCCTCAACCCCGAGCGGATCATGGCGGCGTCGTTCTCCACGGGCCTGGCGCGGTTCGCGCTCGGCAAGGCGGCGGCGTACGCCAAGGAGCGCACGGTGTTCCAGGGACCGATCGGCGGGCACCAGGCCATCGCCCACCCGCTGGCGATGTCGCACATCGAGATCGAGATGGCCCGGTTGATGACCCAGAAGGCCGCCGCGCTCTACGACGCCGGCGACGACATGGGGGCGGGCGAGGCGGCCAACATGGCCAAGTACGCCGCGGCGGAGGCCGCCTGCGACGCCGCCGACCGCGCGGTGCAGACCCACGGCGGCAACGGCATCACCCAGGAGTACGGCATGGCCGGCCTCCTCGTCGCCACCCGTGCCGGCCGGATCGCCCCCGTCAGCCGGGAGATGATCCTGAACTTCGTCGCCATGCACTCCCTCGGCCTGCCCAAGTCCTACTGACACGCCACAACGTCATACGAAGTGGTCGCCGGAGCGACCACTTCGTATGACGTCTCGTGGAGCTCACGTCAGGGCAGGTGCACGAAGGCCTCGGTCAGGTGCGCGGTCGCGAGCGGTGCGCCTCGCCGCCGCGCCTCGGCGAACACCCGCTCGCGGGTGGCCGCGGCGACGGCGGGGTCGTCCTCGGCGGCGTACGCGACGTCGGGCGCGACGAGCTGGACGGCGTGCACGAGCACGTCCCCGGTCAGCAGCAGGGTGTCGGCGCCCGAGGACAGCCACACCGACTGGTGTCCGGGCGTGTGACCAGGGGTCGGTTCGAGGTCGATGCCGTCCCGCAAGGTGGTGAGCCCGTCGACCTCGCGCAGCAGGTCCGCGGCCCGCAGCGGGTCGATGGTCGCCTCGACGATCAACCGGTCGTCGGCCACCGCGCGTACCTCGGTCGCCTGGACGACGTGCTGGGCGTTCGCGAACAGCGGCAGCCCGGCGCGACCCAGCACCCAGCCCACGTGGTCCTCGTGGAGGTGCGTCAGCACGACGGTGTCGACGTCCGACGGGGCGATGCCGAGCGCCGACAGTCCCTCGGGAAGCTGGCCGGGCCCCGGTGCCCACGACGCGGCGGGGCTGTTCGCCGTCCCGACGCCGAGGTCGACGACGGTGATCGTGTCGTCGGGCGCGACCACCACGAACGCCCGGAACGGCAGCACCCACGCGTCCTCCGGCCCGAAGGCCGTCGGGTCGAGCGCCCTCGCCGCGGCCCACTGCTCCTCGGTCGCCCCGGGGAAGGCCTCGCGGTTCGTGGTGTCGAGGGCGCCGGCGACGTCGACGAGCGGATGGACCTGGAAGCTGCCGACCGTCCTCATCGCAGCGGCACGAAGCGGTAGGAACCGTGGTGGGTCTCGGTCGTCTCGTCGCCGTCTCGCGTCACGAGGGTCATCGTGCCCCGCACGGGGATCACCAGGCGACCCCCGTCGGCCAGCTGGTCGACGAGCTGGTCGGGGAGGGTGCTCGGCTCGGCGGAGACCAGGACCCGGTCGTACGGCGCGTGGTCCGGCACGCCGAGCACGCCCGGGGTCGCGGCCCGGATCGTGGCCCAGGGCTGGTCGGTCCGCGCCAGGTTCTCGGACCCGAACGTCACCAGCGACGGCTCGAGCTCGACCCCGAGCACCGACCCGGTCGGCCCGACCAGGTAGGCCAGCAGGGCGGTCGTCCAGCCGGAGCCCGACCCGACGTCCAGCACGGACTGTCCGGGCGCGACCTCCAGCAGCCGCAGCATGGCCGCGACGGTGCGGGGCTGCGAGCTGGTCTGCCCCTGGCCGATCGGGAGCGGGCCGTCGTACGACGCCCGTCGCCGTTCGCCGCGCGGGAGGAAGCCCTCCCGTGGCATCGCGTCGAACGCCGCGGTCACCGCGTCCATCGGCGTCAGCCGCGGCCCAGACCGTCGAGGGCGGCCAGCTGGTCGGCGGAGAGCTCGAAGCCGCCGACGTCGGCGTTGGACCGCACCCGGTCGGCCTTCGAGGAGCGGGGGATGACGACGAAGTCGTGCTGGACGTGCCAGCGGACCAGCACCTGGGCGGGGGTCCGGCCGACCTCGTCGGCGATGCGGTTGACGACCGGGTCGCGCAGCGAGCCGCCCTTGAGTGCGCTGTACCCCTCGAGCACCACGCCGCGCGACGCGTGGCCGTCGGCGACCCGGGCGTCGTACAGGGACGGGCGCCACTCGATCTGGTTGACCGCGGGCAGCACGCCCGTGGCTTCGTTGACCCGGTCCACCTGGCCGAGCGAGAAGTTGCTGACCCCGATGTCGCGCGCCTGCCCGGCGGACTGCGCGGCCACGAAGCTCTCCCAGACCCGCACGTTGTCGTCGGCGGGCGCGTGCACCAGCCAGAGGTCGACGTGGTCGGTGCCCAGCGCCTCGAGGCTCTGCTCCAGGACGGCCCGTTCGTCGCCGCCGCTCCTCGGGTTGTACTTGGTGGTCACGAACACCTCGTCGCGCGCCACGCCGCTCTCGGCGATCGCGCGGCCGACCTCGGCCTCGTTGCGGTACATCGTCGCGGTGTCGAGGTGCCGGTACCCGGCCTCGAGCGCCGTCAGCGTGGCGGCGTAGCACTCCTCGCCGCGCAGCTGCCAGGTGCCGAAGCCGACGAGCGGGATCGCGCCCGCGGTGAGCGGCAGGGTGGTGGTCGGGATGTCGACGTGAGCCATCCTTCGACAGTAACCAGACATCTGACAAACAGCCCCGACCGGGACACCGATTCGTCTGTGCAGGTGAGCGCGGAAGACCCGGTCAAACTGCGGACGAATCGCTGCCCGACGAGCTCATCGCTCCAGGATGATCTGCTCGACGTCGAGGTAGCCGGACGCGAAGCCCGCGCGGGAGTACTCGAGGTAGAAGTGCCACATCCGCTCGAAGGTCTCGTCGAACCCGAGCTGGCGGACCCGTCCGCTCGCCGCGCCGAACGCGTCGTCCCAGCGGCGCAGCGTCTCGGCGTAGTGGCTGCCGAACGACAGCCGTTCGGCGACGCGCAGCGTCGTGTGCGCGCGGGTGACGTTCTCGATCGCCTCCACGGACGGCAGGAAGCCGCCGGGGAAGATGTACTTGTTGATCCAGGTGTGCGTGCGACGGGTGGCGAGCATCCGGTCGTGCGGCATCAGGATCGCCTGGATGCCGACCTTGCCGCCGGGCGCGAGCAGCCGGTCGAGGGTGCCGAAGTACTCCGGCCAGAACTGGTGGCCGACGGCCTCGATCATCTCGACGGAGACGACGGCGTCGTACGCCGCCCGCTCCTCGATGGCGCGGTAGTCCCGCAGCTCGACCTGGACCCGGTCCGCCACCCCTGCAGCGGCGACGCGCGCCCGGGCGAGCTCGAGCTGCTCGGTCGAGAGGGTGACGCTGCGGACGACCGCGCCGCGCTGGGCGGCCCGGATCGCGAGCTCGCCCCAGCCGGTGCCGATCTCGAGGAGCCGGGTGCCGGGGCCGACGCCCGTGCGGTCGAGGAGCCGTTCGATCTTGCGGACCTGGGCCTCCGCCAGCGGCTCGATCGCGGACTCGCCTCCGGGCGGGATCGCCACCAGATGCCCGTCATGCTCGCGGATCGGGGTGTCGAACAGCGCAGACGAGTAGCTGAGCGTCTCGTCGAGGAAGGTCGCGAACAGGTCGTTGGAGAGGTCGTAGTGGTGGGCGATGTTGTTGCGGCTGTTGGCGGTCGTGCTCCGCTGCGCCCGCGGCGGCCGCGCCACCACGAGGGCGCGGGCCTGCTGCAGCGCCGACGGGACCAGGGTCGGCAGGTCGGCGGCCAGCACCGTCAGGAAGCCGGCGAGGTCGTCGGCGTCCCAGGCCTCGGTCATGTAGGCCTCGCCGAAGCCGATCAGGCCGTGGCGGCCCAGCCGGGCGAAGAACTCGTCGGGCCGGCGGACGGTCATCGTCGGGCCGCCCTGGCCGAGGACCTGGCGGTGGCCGTCGGGTGACACCACGACGACGGTGACGGGTAGCCGGCGGATCGCGGCGGCGAACAGGCGGCGGGCCACGACGGCGGACACCGCGGTGCGGGCCCCGGAGGGGACCGCGTCCAGGCCCGGCCACGCCGCTCCGGTACGGGCGGTGGAGTCGATCGTCATGACACTCCCGGTTGCTGGTGGGTGGGTCTCGGCTGGACGCGGAGTCGCCGCGCCCAGAGCCACACACCGTGCATTCGGATCAGGAGGGTCCCGCGGATGCCTGCGGGTGCCGTGCGCCACGCCACAGCGCGTCCCGCCCGCCCGCGCAGCCGCGCGCCGGAGACGACCGCGCTGAACACGGCGCCGTCGTCGGAGTGCAGCGTGACGGCGACGTTCAGCTGGTCGCCGGGTGCCGGCACCGCGAGCTCGTAGGTGCCGTCGACGCCGTGGAACGGGGAGACGTACATCTGCTTGTCGGTGCGCGCGCGACCCTGCGGGTCGGGGTGCACCAGGTAGGCGTGCCGGTCGCCGTACGTGTTGTGCACCTCGACGACCGTGGCCGCGGGAGCGCCGTCGCCGTCGAAGCACCAGAAGACCGAGATCGGGTTGAAGCAGTGCCCGAAGCTGCGCGGGTGCGCGGCCATCAGGATCCGGCCGTCACCGCGGGCCGTGGTGAGGTCGACGTCGTGGCGGGCGAGGTACGCCGTGACGTTGCCGCGCAGCGTCGCGTGCGGCCACCCCAGGTGGTCGCTCGCCTCGAACCGCCCCAGCACCCCGTGGTCCGGCAGGTCGTCGAGGTCGACGAGCCAGGTGTGCGAGCGGTGGGTGAAGGTCCGCTTGAACGGCTTGCGGCGGGTGTGGGTGATGGTGGTCCGGTAGACCGCAGGTGCCGCCACCTCGTCGCTGGTCGAGGAGGTCGCGCTAGCGACCGTCACGAGACCCGGCGAGCCGACCGCTGACCTCTCGCGCTGGTTTCGTGACGGGACTTCGTCCCTCCTCAACCAGCGGAAGCCCAAGCGCTCGGCCGCCACCAACCCCGAACGCGCACCGTCCTCGTGGAAGCCCCACCCGTGGTACGCGCCGGCGAAGGCGACCCGGTCGGTGGCGCACTCGGGCAGCCGGGCCTGGGCGGCCACGGACTCGGGGGTGTAGAGCGGGTGGGCGTACTCGCGGCGCGCGATCACCGTCGCCGGGTCGACGAGGTCCTCGCCGCCGAGGGTGACCAGGTAGTGGGTCTCGGTCGGCAGCCGCATCAGCCGGGTCAGGTCGTAGGTGACGGTGACCTGGCCGCGGTCGTCGGCGACGCGACGGAAGTTCCAGGACGCGCGGGCCTTGCGGGCTTGCGGCAGCAGCGACTCGTCGGTGTGCAGCAGGGCGGGGTTGGCGGAGTACGGCAGCGCCGCCAGCACCTCCCTCTGGGTCGGCGTCGGGTCGGCGAGCAGCGCCAGCGCCTGGTCGGGATGGGTGGCGATGACGACCGCGTCGAACGTCTCGGCGTGGCCGGTGGCGTCGACCACCTCGACGCCGTGGGCGGTCTCGAGCACCGACCTCACGGGCGTGCCGAGGCGGACGTCGTCGAGCCGCGCGCCGATCCGGTCGACGTACGACCGCGAGCCACCGACCACCGTCTTCCACTCGGGCGACCCGAAGACGCCGAGCATGCCGTGGTGGTCGAGGAAGCTGAACAGGTAGCGCGCCGGGTAGTCCAGGGCGACCTCCGGGTCGCACGACCAGACCGCGGCCACGACGGGCTCCATGAAGTGCCGGGCGAAGTACGCCGTGAAGCCGTGGGTGTCGAGGAAGCTGCGCAACGTGGTGTCGTCGCCGTCCTCCGCCAGGAGGCGACGGGCGGCGCGGTGGAAGCGCGGGATCTCGGTGAGCATCCGGAGGTACGCCGGCCGGGCGAGGTTGCGCCCGGTGGGGAACAGGCCGGCCGCTCCGAGCGCGCCGGCCCACTCCAGGCCGGTCGCGTCGTCGCGGGTGGACATCGACATCTCGCTGTCCTGGGTGGCCACCCCGAGCTCGGCGAAGATCCGCAGCAGCGTCGGGTAGGTCCGTTCGTTGTGCACGATGAAGCCGGTGTCGATGGCGAGCACACCGTCGGGGCCCGCGACGTCGTGGGTGTCGGCGTGACCGCCGAGCCGGTCGTCGGCCTCGTACAGGGTGACGCTCACCGCCTCGTCGCTGGACGCGACGTACGCCGCGGTCAGCCCGGCCACGCCGGAGCCGACCACGGCGAGCCGCCGTGGCACTGAGCCGGTCATCCTCAGGCCGCCTCGAAGTCGAACAGGGCGACCACCTCGGTGGGCTGGTCGGAACCTCCGGCCGGCTCCAGGGACACACCGGCTCCGACGGCGTCGTTGGCGTCGCCCTCGAGCAGCGCCGTGTCGGCGCCCGCCGGCATCAGCCCTGCCGAGATCATGTCCTGGGACGGCGACTGCAGCCAGAGCTGGTAGACCTTCCCGTCCGGCGGAGCTGGCATGTCCTCGGTGACGAGGACGGCACGGTCGACCTCGGCGGAGCGCACGACGGTGGCCGTCCCCCCGTTGGGCAGCTCCTCGGTGTACCGCTCGGCGGCGGGGTCCTGCAGCACCTGGTCGGCGACGGTCAGCGTGGTCGACGTGTCGTCGCGCCACGGCTGCCAGACAGCGCCTCCGACGCCGACCAGGGCGAGGACGACCGCTGCCACCAGGGCGGGAAACCACCTCCGGCGGTGAACCGGACCCCCGACCGTGACAGGCGGCAGGGGCCGGACACGGGTGATGTCGCTCAGCACGGCGTCGCGCAGGGCAGGGGGAGGGGTCGTGGTCGCCGCGTCGGCCAGCAGGGCCGACGCCTCACGCAGGCTCGCCACCTCCGCACGGCAGGTGGGGCAGCTGGCCAGATGACGTTCGAAGCTGGCTCGCTCGATGTCGTCGACCGCGTCCACGGCGTACGCACCGGACAGCGCGTGGATGTCACTCATGCCGGTCACCTCCTACTCCCAGTGCGTCTCGCAACCTGATCATTCCGTCTCTGATCCGGGTCTTGGCCGTGCCGACCGGGAGGTCGAGCATCGTGGCCACCTCGGTGTGCGTGTAACCGCCGTAGTAGGCGAGGGTGATGGCCTCGCGCTGCACGGTCGTCAGCCCCTTGAGCGCGGTCCGCACCCGGTGGGCCTCGAACGCCGTCTCCGCCGCGTCCGCGGTGGAGTCGTGCTCGACGGTGATGTTCGTGTCGTGGTAGCTGGTGTCCCGCCGGCTGGCCGCCTCGGCCGAGCGGACCCGGTCGACACCCTTGCGGTGGGCGATGGTCATCAGCCAGGAGATGGCGCTCCCCTTGGCGGGGTCGAACCGGCTGGCGGTCCGCCACGTCTCGAGGTACGCCTCCTGGGTGACCTCCTGGGCCTGAGCCGGGTCGCGGACGACCCGGAGGGCGAGGCCGTAGACCCGGGCCGAGGTGGCGTCGTAGAGCTGGGCGAAGGCCTGCTCGTCCCCGCGGGCGCTGCGTCGCAGCAGCTCACCGAGGACGGCCTGGTCGCCACTCCGGGCGCGACCACCCGAGGTGGGCTCGCCGTCGTCAGCGGGCTCGAGGTGGCGGGGCTTGTCGTCCACCTGCTCGATCCTTCCGTGTGCCGACCGCCCGGGGGAGTCCCCCGGGCGGCCAGCCGCTCATGTGTGGATGATGCCGTAGTGCCCTGGTCCTGACGGTACGTCAGGAGGGCATGAGCACCGTGTCGATGATGTAGACCGTCGCGTTCGCCGTGGGCACGTTGCCGCACAGGACCGTGGCGTTCTCGGCGCCGATCATGAAGTCCTCGCCCGAGCCCTTGACGGTCAGCATGTCGCCGGCCAGGGTCTCGTGCTCACCCGCGAGCTGGTCGGGGCTCAGCTGGCCCGCGATCACGTGGTGGGTGAGGATCTTGGTGAGGGTCTCCTTGTCCTTGAGGACGGCCTTGAGCGTCTTCGGCGGGATGGCCGCGAAGGCGTCGTTGACCGGCGCGAACACGGTGATGCCGTCGGCCGAGTTCAGGGTGTCCACGAGGCCGGCCTTGGTGACCGCGGTGACGAGGGTCGAGAGCAGCGGGTTGGCGCTGGCGGCCGAGGCGACCGGCGCGGTGCTCATGCCGTCGAAGGAGCCGTCGCCGTCCGCGGGGACCTGGTCGCAGGCCGGGCCGAAGACCTGGTCGGCGGCGCCCATGGCGGCCTCCGTGGTCTCCTCCTCGGCGGGCGAGCTCTCCTCCGCGGCAGCGCTGGACGACGTGGTGTCGGCGGGAGCGTCGGTGGCGGTGGAGCTGTCGTCCGAGCCGCAGGCCGCGAGCCCGAAGGACATCGTCAGCGCCAGCGCGGCCAGCCCGGTCTTGGCGACCCGGGTCCGAGTGCGGTTGGTGTTCATGGTGTGCCTTTCGGTTGGTGGAGCGGTGTTGGTGAGGCGGGTGGCCCGACGTGTGCAGGTGGTTCGGTGCGAGACGGCTCGGTCGGATTGGCCCGCGTTGGTGCCGGACCAGACCGGGCTCAGGCGACGTTGACGACGATCGACTGGACGCCGCTGGCGCCGTCGGGGAAGGGGGTCGCGCGGGCGGCCGACTGCGGCTCGCCGTTCTCGTCGAGGGCGCGGACGGCGAGCGTGTGCTGGCCGGCCTCGGCGTCCCAGTCGACGTACCACTGGCGCCAGTAGTCGTTGCCCGCGTCCGCGCCGAGCTGGGCGTCCTGCCACTCTCCGCCGTCGATGCGCACCTGCACGCCGGTGAGGCCGCGGTGCTGGTGCCAGGCGACGCCGCCGATGAAGGTCTTCCCGGCCTTGACGTTGCGCCAGGGGCTTGGGTGTGTCGATCCGGCTCATCAGCTTGATCGGCGCGTCGGTCGCCCAGCCGCGGTCGGTCCAGTACGCCGTCTTCTCGTCGTACGTCGTGAGCGTCATGCGGGTGATCCACTTGCAGGCGCTGACGTAGCCGTACAGGCCGGGGACGACCATCCGCGCCGGGTACCCGTGGTCGCGGGGCAGCGGCTGGCCGTCCATGGCGATGGCGATCATCGCGTCGCGGCCGTCGGTGGCCAGGTCGAGCGGGGTGGAGATGGTCATGCCGTCGACGTCGGTGGAGAGGATCTGGTCGGCGCCGGTGGAGCCGATGCCGGCCCGGTCGAGGAGGTCGGTGAGGCGGACGCCGGTCCAGCGGGTGCCGCCGACGTACGGGCCGCCCACCTCGTTGGAGACGCAGGTCAACGTGATGTCGCGCTCGATGAGCGGCATCTCCAGCAGGTCGTCGAAGGTGAGGCTGATCTCCTGGTCGACGTCGCCGTCGATGGTGAGCGTCCACGTGTCGCGGTCGATCACCGGCAGCGTCAGCCGGGTGTCGATGCGGTAGAAGTCGGCGTTCGGGGTGCGCAGCGGGGCGATGCCGGGGTACGTGCCCTCCAGGCCCTCGGGGAACGCCGGCGCAGGCTCGGCGGCCGCCGGCAGCGTCAGGTCCTTGATCACGCCGCGGGCGCGGGCGATCTGGCGACCGGCGACGCCCATGGCCACCGCGGCCGCGGCCATCACGCCGGCGGAGATGAGGACGGCCCGTCGCGTCGGCGACGCCTCCGTTGGTCGAGGAGGGCGATCACGCCCGTCACGAGACCCGGCGAGCCGGACCAGCCAGAGGAGAGCGGCAACCCCGACCACGCCCGCGACCACGGCGGGCAGGACGTCGGAGAGGTCGGCCGTGGGCCGGCTCAGGGCGGCGGCGCCGGCGAGGGCCACGAGGCCGACGAGCATGCCGGCGCCGAGGAGGAGCCGTCGTCGCGCCAGCATCCCGGCCACGGCGGAGAGCACGAGCACCCCGGCGAACACCGACCCGATGAGGATCGGCTTGTCGCTGGTCCCGAACCGCGCGACCGCCCACTCCTTGACGGGAGTCGGCGTCAGGTCGATGACGGTGGAGCCGACCGCCAGCACGGGTGAGGACGCCGGGTCGGTCAGGGCGGCGACCAGGTGGGCCGCGGCCACGCCGAGCAGCGTGGCGAGCACGCCGTAGGCGGCGTGGGCGAGGCGGCTTCTCATGGGTGTTGTTCGGAGGAACCGCCCTCCACGGATTGCCTGCTACGACGCGCGCCAGCCCTCTCTCCAGGCCGGCGGCTCGAAGTGCTCGGTGACGTAGATGGTCTCGCGGGCGACCAGGTCGCCGCGGTACTCCAGGACCGCGACGGCCGGCTGCCACGGCCCGCCGTCGTAGCTGATCTCCGCGAGGCCGACCCACACGTCACCGTCACCGACGATCCGGACGGGGCGCAGGGTGACCTTGCCCGGGTACTGCCCACGCCAGGCGCGGAAGCTCGCCACGCCCTCGAAGCGCTCACGCGACTGCGGGAACTCCAGGACGGCGTCGGGGTGGTAGATCTCGTGCTCGGCGTCGACGTCGACGCCGACGACCTCGAGGTGGCGGCGGACCTCGGCCAGCCGCTGGTCGCGGTCGATGGTGGTGCTGGGTGCAGACATGGTGACGAACTCCTTCAGGTATCCTGTTCTTCAGGTAACTTGAACAAATACTAAGGAAACCTGAAGATATGTCAACCGCCCGGCGTCTGCGCGAGCCCGAGGTCAACACCACCTACCTGCTGGGCCGCGCGCACAAGGTCCTCAACGAGCGCATCCGCGAGGGCGTGGTCGCGGCCGGCCACCCGATCCGGGCCGGCCCACTCGGCGGTGTTCGTGAACATCGACCGGGAGGGCAGCCGGCTGACCCACCTGGCCGAGCGGGCCGCGATGACGCCGCAGGCGATGGGCGAGCTCGTCGACGACCTCGCGGGGCTCGGTTACGTCGAGCGGGTGCCGGACCCCGCCGACCGGCGGGCGAAGCTGATCATGCTCACGGACCTGGGCTACGACGCCCTGCAGGCCGCCTTCGACACCATCCTCGACATCGAGGCCGAGCTGCTCTCGGAGCTGGGCGCCGGCGGCCTCGCCAAGCTGCAGCGCGTGCTCCGCCGGCTGGCTCCCGAGGACTGAGCCGGCTTTGCGAGGATGCCCGACATGACCGACGAGCTCGTCCACCTCGACGTCGAGGGCCCGCGCGCCACGATCACCCTCGACAGCCAGCACAACCGCAACGCGTTGAGCCGCCAGCTGGTCGCCGAGCTGTTCGCCGCTCTCGAGGCCGCCGAGGCCGACCCCGAGGTGCGCGTGGTCCTCGTCCGGGCCGCCGGCAAGGTGTTCTGCTCCGGCGCCGACCTCTCCGAGGCGACCGCCGACGGGATGGAGGAGGGCGCCCGCCGGATCGTCGCCCTCCAGCGGTACGTCGTCACGATGAGCAAGCCGGTCGTGGTCCGGCTGCACGGGGCCGTCCGCGCCGGTGGCATCGGCCTCGTCGCCGCGTCCGACGTGGTGATCGCCGACGAGGACGCGACCTTCGCGCTGACCGAGGTGAAGCTGGGCCTGGCGGCGGCGATCATCTCCTTGACGGTGCACGCGCGGATGAACCCGCGGGCGGCGGCCCTGACGACCCTGGGCGGCGAGGTGTTCGGCGGCCGCGACGCCGCGGCGTACGGGCTGGTCACCGAGGCCGTGCCGGGCGACGCCCTGGACGCACGGGTCGACGAGGTCTGCGGCCAGCTGGCCACCGGCGCCCCGCAGGGGCTGCGCGAGTCGAAGGCGATCCTCAACCGCGACCTGGTCGCCCGGATCGACGCCCACGGGGAGGAGATGGCCGCCCTCAGCGCGCGCCTGTTCGCCTCCGACGAGGCGCGCGCGGCGATGACCGCGTTCCTGAACCGCAAGAAATAGGTGTCGGCCCCGCTGCACCCGCTAGTCTTGACGACTGCTTCACGGGCGCCCGCGGGCGTGCGTGCGAGCCACGGGGGACGTCGTGCGGGTGAGGGGTCAGGTTTGTCGGAAGAGCTGCTGGCGCGAGAGATCGCGGGAGAGCAGGCGTTCGTCGACCGGGTGTACGTCCAGCTGCAGAAGTCAGCCACGGCCGCCCAGCTGCTGGCCCGGGAAGGGTACGAGCGCGGGCTGCTCGGCCACGAGGGCGGGCTGGTCGAGCGCGACGCGATGGTGTTCCAGGCCGCGAAGCGGATCGCCCAGCTCGACGCTGCGCACGAGGGCCTGGTGTTCGGCCGCCTCGACCTGCGGGCCGAGCTCGACGCCGACCCTCGGTACGTCGGCCGGATCGGCCTGCGCGACGACGACCACGACTCGCTGCTGATCGACTGGCGCGCGCCCGCGGCCGCGGTGTTCTACCAGGCCACCGCCGCCGACCCGAAGAACGTCGTGCGCCGCCGCGTGCTGCGCAGCGCCGGCCCCACCGTGGTCAGCGTCGAGGACGAGCTGCTCGACGCCGAGGCCGACACCGACCTGCCGATCGTCGGCGAGGGCGCCCTGATGGCGCAGCTCTCCCGCGCCCGCGACCGCTCGATGCACTCGATCGTCGCCACGATCCAGGCCGAGCAGGACCGCGCCATCCGCGCGCCGTCGCGCGGCGTGACGTCGATCTCCGGTGGGCCGGGGACCGGCAAGACGGTCGTGGCGCTGCACCGGGCGGCGTACCTGCTCTACACCGACCGGCGGAGGTACGAGTCGGGCGGCGTGCTCGTCGTCGGCCCGAGCGGCGTGTTCATGCGCTACATCGAGCGGGTGCTGCCGTCGCTCGGCGAGACCGCGGTTGCCTTGCGGTCGCTGGGTGAGGTCGTCGACGGGGTCCGCGCGATCCGCCACGACGAGCCGGCGGTCGCCGACGTGAAGGGTTCGGCCCGGATGGCCGAGCTGATGCGGCGTACGTCGCGACAGCAGGTCCCGGGTTCGCCGCGGGAGTACCGGATCTTCTGGCGCGACGACGTGATCCTGCTCGACGGCGCGAAGCTCGGCCAGCTGCGCCGGCAGCTGATGGGCCAGGGTCGCCGCAACCGCCAGATCCCGCGCATCGCGTCGTCGCTGCTCGACCTGATGTGGCGACAGGTGCGCGGCGAGCGCGGTCGTGAGCGCGGCCGCGAGGCGTTCAACGACGAGATGCTGTCGAACCAGTCGTTCGTCGACTTCGTCGATCGAGTGGTGGCCGCCGCTCGACGCGCCGACCGTGCTCGGCTGGCTGCGCGAGCCCGACTTCCTGGCGCGCGTCGCCGAGGGGCTGCTGTCGGAGGAGCAGCAACGCCTGTTGTCGAAGTCCTGGTCCTCGTCGGAGACGACCCCGTCGGTGGAGGACGTGCCGCTGCTCGACGAGCTGCGGTACGCGCTGGGCGACGTGCCGACCCGTGCGGAGGAGGACCACGAGCTCGACGACTTCCTCGGCGGCGACGTGCAGGAGCTCACGTCCGCAGTCGAGCGCGAGTACGGGTCGGGCGGGCGCCGCTGGACGCCGCCGACCAACAGCATCGAGGACGACCCGTTCGCCCACGTGCTCATCGACGAGGCGCAGGACCTCACGCCGATGCAGTGGCGGATGGTCGGGCGGCGCGGCCGGGTGGCGTCGTGGACGATCGTCGGCGACCCCGCGCAGTCCTCGTGGCCGGTGCCGGCCGAGGCAGCCGAGGCGCGGGCCGCGGCTCTCGAGGGCAAGGAGCTCCACGAGTTCCACCTCTCGACCAACTACCGCAACTCCTCGGAGATCTACGCCTACGCCGCGGCGTACGCCCAGCGCGTCGGCCTCGACGCCGACCTGCCGACCGCGGTCCGCTCGACGGGTGTCGAGCCGCGGGAGGTCGCGGGCTCGCCGGACCTGGAGGCCGCGACGCGGTCCGCCGTGGCGGAGGTCGCCGGTCAGGTCGCCGGCACCGTCGCCGTCGTCGTCCCCGCCGCCCGCCGCTCCGACGTCAACGCCTGGCTGGCCTCCTGGCCCGAGCTCGCCGCCGACGCCCCCAACGCCCGCGCCGCGATCGACTCCTCGGTCACGCCCTCGGGCGACGACCGGATCGTCGTCCTCACCGGCCTCGACACCAAGGGCCTGGAGTTCGACGGCATCGTCGTCGTCCGGCCGGCCGAGATCGAGGCCGAGTCCGCCACCGGCACCGCCACCCTCTACGTCGTCCTCACCCGCGCCACCCAGCTCCTCACCGTGGTCTCCTGAGTCCCGATCCGGCGTAGTCCCGTGCAGTTCCGAGTGGTCGGCAGAGCCTGATGATCACCCGGAACCGCACGGGAGTACCCCGGTTGGTCAGGAGCGCCAGAGCCGGTCGGCCCGACCCGTACGGACGAGGTACTCGTGCACGGTCTCGGGCCGGGGTCGCCAGGGTGGGGGCTCGAGGGTCCAGGCGCGGGACTCGGGAGGCAGGAACTTGGCGCGAGCGCGGGCGTGGCGCATGCGGTCGACGACGAGCTGACGGCGGGCGAGGTCCCCGCCGACGACCTCGAAGAACTCCAGGCCGTGGTCGCGGAACTTCTCCTCCCGCTCCACGTCCTCGCGGTGACGCTGCCCGTCCTTGTGGTCCTCGCCCTGGTACTCGCCGACGAGGCCGGCCTCCACGTCCAGGAGGTCGGGGATCCCGATGAGGCTCCCGTCGAGGTCGTACACCTCGCGGTTGAGCAGGGGCATCGGGAGCTCGGCATCGAGCCGCCAGACCAGGTACATCCGGAACTCCTGCGGCGAGCGGCAGCCGTCCACAGCCAGGCGTACGGCGTCCCGCGCGCCCTGGATGCCGGTCCAGGGCCCGCGCAGGCCGACGTACCTTCCGAACAGCTGCACCGAGATCAGCCGAGCCGCCGCTGCCATCGAGATCGCGTTGGCCTTCTCGCGCACGCTGTCGATGCGGCGTACCTCGTCGAACAGCGCCCGTTGGACCGTCGTCACCGGGAGCCCGTCGACCCACGACCACTCCGTGCAGGAGAGCTGCTCCTCGGTCAGGGTGAACCGCGGGTCCGGGCGCAGCTTGGAGTGCACGACGAGCGGGACCGGCAGCTCCGCCTGGCCGCCGGCTGACGTTCCATCGAAGAACG
The DNA here is from genome assembly GCA_963839565.1 of uncultured Actinomycetota bacterium. GTDB lineage: Bacteria > Actinomycetota > Actinomycetes > Propionibacteriales > Nocardioidaceae > Nocardioides. Next base: position 210,938 of record CAWIVR010000021.1, read on the forward strand.
TGGCCCCGTGCCACCGCAACGCTGCCCACCCCGTCACCGCGCCGTACGACGTGATCCGTCCGGCCTGCTCCACGATCCGCTGCTCGACGACCTGCCCGTCCACCTCGCTCGGCACGTACTTGCCCCATGAGGTCTGCCGCCACAGCCGTCCTCGTGCCTGATCCTCGGTCGGACCGTCGACGCCTGAGGGGTCGACGCTGACCGGCCTGACCAACCCCTGAGGCCGCTGGCAGCGTGGATCCCAACGATGAGCCACGCCAGCAGGGTTCGCCGATCTCGGTCCTCCCGGGATGCATCCGTATCTCCCCTGTGGAGAAGCCTCTGAGAGATCGGCCTGTGGTCGACAAGTGGGTACCGCCACGCGGCGGTACTCCCGTGCACTTCCGGGGTTCCGAGACCTGATTGACCCCGGAACTGCACGGGACTACCCCTCCGACGCCCCTGGACAAGGGAATGGGGGAGGGGGCGGCGGAAGTAGGGTCGGCGGCATGTCGGAGGTCCACGAGACGAGTGCCCGGGAAGCCATCGAGGCGCTGCGGGGGCACGAGGCGTGGGCGATCATCCGGAGGTCGACGCGGGCGGGGGACCGGGACACGGTCGGGCTGGTGGGTGGCCGGCGCAGCGTGGTCGAGTCGATCCTGGACATCCCTCTGGAGCAAGGCCGTCCCGAGGACGACCACATCGCCGACCGGCTGCTCGCCATCCCCTTCCGTCAGGTCAAGGAGCGCGGGTTCGAGGCGCACGACGACGGGACGCCGCTGGTCGTCGTGGACGTCGAGAGCGAGCGCGAGTTCTCGGTCGCCGAGGTCGTGGAGGCGATCGACGACGTCGACGTGACCTTCGCCGACCGCGGCGGGTTCGACATCGACGACGACGAGTACGCCAAGCTCGTCGAGGCCGTGATCGCCGACGAGATCGGACAGGGCGAGGGCGCGAACCTGGTGATCGGCCGGCACTACCGGGCCACCGTCGCCGACTGGGGCCACGACAAGGCGCTGGCCGTCTTCAAGCGGCTGCTCGAGCGCGAGCGCGGCGCGTACTGGACCTTCGTCTTCTTCACCGGCGACCGCTACCTCATCGGCGCCAGCCCCGAGCGGCACGTCACGGTGCACGGCGGCGACGTCCGGATGAACCCCATCAGCGGCACGTTCCGGCTGCGCGGCCCCGACGGTGACCCGGGCGACCTCAAGCCGCGCCTCCTCGACTTCCTCCAGGACGAGAAGGAGATCTACGAGCTCTTCATGGTCGTCGACGAGGAGCTCAAGATGATGTGCGACATCTGCACCGAGGGCGGCCAGGTGCTCGGGCCGTTCCTCAAGCCGATGAGCCACCTCATCCACACCGAGTACCTCCTCGCCGGCCGCACGACCCGCGACCCGCGCGAGGTGCTGCGCGACTCCATGTACGCCGCCACGGTCACCGGCTCGCCGGTCGAGAACGCCTGCCGGCTGATCAAGCAGTACGAGACCCAGGGCCGCGGCTACTACGGCGCGGCGCTCGCCATCCTCGGCCGCGACGGTGACGGCGAGCCGATCGTCGACAGTCCGATCGTGATCCGTACCGCCGATGTCGACCTCGACGGACGTCTCACCGTCACGGCCGGCGCCACGCTCGTGCGCGACTCGGACCCGGTGCACGAGGTCGCCGAGACGCACGCGAAGGCCGGCGGCATCCTCAGCGCGTTCGGCCTCGTCCCTCTGGCGCCGGTCCCGGACGTGAACGTCGCCGAGCTCGTCAACGACGAGGACGTGCTCCTCTCGCTGAACGCCCGCAACCGCCGGCTGAGTGCGTTCTGGCTCACCGACCAGGCCGGCACTCCGCCCGACAAGCGGCTGCGCGACAAGCACGTCGTGGTGCTCGACGGCGAGGACGACTTCGTCAACATGCTGCGCCACGTGCTCGGCGTGCTCGGCCTGACCAGCAGCGTGATCCGCCACGACGAGTACGACGAGGCGCGCGACGCCGCGACTCTCGACGCGGCCGACCTGGTGATCGTCGGACCCGGCCCCGGCGACCCGCGCGACGCGGACGACCCCAAGATGGCCGTGATGCGCGGGGTCGTCGACCGCCTCCTCGACCGCGAGCAGCCGTTCCTCGCCGTCTGCCTCGGCCACCAGGCGCTGTGCCACCGGCTCGGCCTCGAGCTCGGCTTCAAGGACATCGTGTTCCAGGGCACCCAGTCACCGGTGTCGATCGACGGCCACACCGAGCGGGTCGGGTTCTACAACACGTTCGTGGCCCGCACCGGCGATGAGGAGCTTCCCGACGGCGTCGAGGTCGAGGCCGATCCCGAGACCGGCGACATCCACCTCGTCCGCGGCCCGCACTTCCGCGGCATCCAGTTCCACGCCGAGTCGATCCTGACCCAGCACGGCTACGACCTCATCCACGACCTGGTGCGTGACCTGGTCCGGTAGCGGAACGGGACGTTGGCACGCGCCGTCAGACTGCCAGGACAGGTCACGGGTCGGGGGGCGAAGCGGTGGACCACCCGCCATCCCTGCACACCGGCGTCCGCACCGCACGGCACGGGCAGGGCGTCAGCCGACGAGCGGCGTGCACGCCAGCGACAGCACGGTGGCGCCGACGAAGTCGACCGTCTGTGAGGCCGGCTCCTCCCCGAACGTCACCGAGGTCGCCCGCGCCAGCGCGCGGTCGTCGTCGCTGAGCTCGAGCGCCCCGGACAGCCGGTAGTGCAGGTAGAGCCTCGCCCCGACCGTCGGGCCTTGCCGGGCCCGATCGGCTCGACCGGCGTCTGGTACGCCGTCACCACGGCGTCCGCGCCCGACCGACGCCGGCAGGTGCAGCACGACGTCCTGGTGGGAGCTGGACGCGACGTCGATGGTCGCGACCTGCTCGAGGCCGTCCGTCGCCCGAGAAGTCGACCTGGTGCTTGCCCGGGCTCAAGGGGTAGGGGCCGAGCACCTCGCCCGCGGGGACGCCGGACTCGACGGTCTCGCCGTCGATCATCACGTCGACGTCGGCCCCCGGCACCGCCTGCACGATGGCGACCTGGCCGGCAGCGGCGGCCGGCGCCGGTGCGGGCCCGCCGCCTGCGGCGCTCACCGCCACCGCCGTCGGCGTCAGTGTCAGCGCAGCGGACACCGCCAGGCCCACGAGAACCCTCATGACAACCCCCCCGAGCGTCAAGTACGTCCAGCGAGGAGACCACGTCGGGTGGGGGGCGTCAAGGTTCACCCCCAGGTCCGTCGGTCCGACGAAATCCCAGGTCAGCGCCCCGGTGGTTGGTCGGGCGCGTCAGAATCGGGGGGACACGGGGGTACGGCTGATGCGACGGGCACCGATCGCGACGGTGGCGATGAGCGTCACCGCACTGCTGGCTGCCGCGTGCGGTGTGCCCACGACCAGCCGGGCCGCCGGCGAGACCGTTCGGCGCGGGTCGGTGACCAGTGCGACGGCCGCGCCCGCGGTCCGGGCGGCGACGCCCACGGCCAGCCGCCCCAACATCGTCTTCGTCCTCATGGACGACTTCTCGATGGACCTGCTGCCGACGATGCGCAGTGCGCGCGTCATGGCGCGGCGCGGGGCGTCGTACGAGAACTCCTTCGTCGTCGACTCGCTCTGCTGCGTCTCGCGCAGCGCGACCTTCACCGGGCAGTACCCGCACCAGACCGGCGTCCTCACCAACAACAGCAACCTGCCGAACCGGCACGGCCCGCTGGGCGGCTGGCGCGGATTCGCGACCTACGGCAACCAGGCGCGCACGTTCGCCGTCGGGTTGCAGGAGTCCGGCTACGTCACGGGGTTCGTCGGCAAGTACCTCAACGGGTACGAGGTGCGGGCACGACGACCAGCAGCTGCCGCCCGTCCCTCCCGGCTGGTCCGACTTCCGCGCGATCTTCGGCACGGCCTACGACGGGTGGGACTTCCAGGGCACCCGCACCACCGACAAGGGCACCACGGTCGTGCGCAGCTGGCCCGCGCCGCCGGCCGGTGCGACGCGCAAGGAGAAGGACCGCGCCTACGCCGGCACGGTCATCGACGGCCTGGCCATGAAGTTCCTCCGCGAGCGCCGGGGCGATCCGCGCCCGTACTTCCTCGAGGTCGCGCCGTACGCGCCCCACGGCCGCGTGGACGACGACCTGGCGTACGCCGACGAGTCGCTGTTCCCCGCTGCCTACCGCGACCAACCGGGCGGCGCGAAGAAGCGCGGCGACTGCGGTCTCGTCGGCTGCCGCGGCCTCACCACCCGGGACCTGCCGGGGTTCCGCGACCGTGGTTCCGCCCAGTGGAACCGCCGTCCGCGCACGCTGACCAGGTCCCAGGCGCAGACGAACCTGCGCGACCGCGCCCGGATGGCCCAGTCGGTCGACCGGATGGTGCTGCGGATCCTGCGGCGGGTCGACGACAACACCTACGTCGTCCTCACGTCCGACAACGGCTTCCACCTCGGACAGATGGGACTGCTCCGCGGCAAGGGCACGGCCTACGACACCGACACCCGCGTGCCCCTGCTCGTCGTCGGCCCTCGCGTCGCGCCCGGGTCGCGCGACACGATGGTCAGCAACATCGACCTGGCGCCGACCTTCGAGGAGCTCGCCGGCGTCGCCACGCCGCCGTACCGGTCGGGTCGCTCGCTCGTCCCGACCCTGGCCGATCCTGCGGCCGCCGTGTCGGACTACGTCTTCTTCGAGCACACCTTCTCGATGAGCCGCCCCGGCGACGACCCCGACCGCGCCTTCACCGGGGGCGGGCTCAACGTCATCCCGTCGTACGTCGCCGTCCGCAGCCGCACCGCGCTGCTGGTCCGCAACGACCTGGACCGCCGATGGGGCCGGCACCGCTACGCCTACGAGCTCTACGACTACGGCGAGCAGTCGTGGGAGCGCACCAACCAGTACGCCGACCCGGACCACGCCGCCGAGCGCGCGACCCTGATGGCCAAGCTCGACGAGTGGGACGCGTGCGCGCGGCTGCGTCGCGGTCAGGCGGTACCCGACTCGTGTCGCTCGCTGACCGTGGAGTCGCCGCTAGGTTGACCGCGTGCCCGTGAGCGTCGTCGTGGTCGACCACCACGACTCCTACACGTGGAACCTCGTGCACCTCGTCGCCGCGGTCACCGGTGAGCTGCCGACCGTGGTGCAGCACGACGACACGTCGGCCGAGCGCGTGCTGGGCTTCTCGCACGTCGTGCTCTCGCCGGGTCCCGGGACGCCGACCGACCCGGCCGACTTCGCGGTGGGTCGTGAGGTGCTGCTCGCCGGGACGGTGCCCGTCCTCGGCGTGTGCCTCGGGATGCAGGGCCTGGTGACGGCGTACGGCGGGGTGGTCGACCGTGTCGTGCCCGCGCACGGCGACCTGACGGCGGTGACCCACGACGGGCGCGGGGTGTTCGCGGGCGTGCCGCAGGACTTCACGGCCGTGCGCTACCACTCGCTCGCCGCCCTGTCGGTGCCCGACGTGCTGGAGGTGAGCGCTCACAGCGACGACGGCACCGTGATGGCCGTGCGCCACCGGTCGCTGCCCCTGGAGGGCGTGCAGTTCCACCCCGAGTCGGTCCTCAGCGAGCACGGCGCGCTGCTGGTCGCCAACTTCCTCGGGCTCGCCGATGGATGACGTCACCACGTTCTTCGCCGAGGTCGCGGCCGCGCACCCGCGCTGCTTCTGGCTCGACGGCGGCGGCGCCCGGGAGTGGTCCGGCCGCCGGTCGATGGTGGGCTGGCTCGACGACGACGACGTCTCGCTGACCTTCCACGCCGGACCCCGCGAGGTACGCCGCCACACCGCCGGCCGTGTCGAGGTGGTCGGCTCGGACGTGTTCGCCGTCCTCGAGGCCGAGCTGGCCGCCGGCTCGCCCGACGACCAGTGGTTCGGGTACCTCGGCTACGCCGCCCGCCCCGACCTCTACCCTGCATCGCCGGACCCCGACCTCCCCGACGCGGTGTGGATGCGGGCCCGCCACCTCCGCTTCTTCGACCACGGACCGCTCGGGACGTCATACGAATCGAGCGCTGTAGGCGACTCGATTCGTATGACGTCCCGGCCACACCCGAGGAGTACGGCGCGGCGTTCGACCGCGTGCAGGAGCAGCTCCACGCGGGGAACTCCTACGAGGTCAACCTCACCTACCGGCTCGAGACGGTCAGCGACCTCGACCCGCTGGCGGCGTACCTGCGGCTGCGGACCGTGAACCCCGCGCCGTACGCCGGGTACCTCCAGCACGACGTCCCCGGCCACCGGGCGTGGCTGCTGAGCTCCTCGCCCGAGCGGTACGCGCTGGTCACGGCCGACCGGGTGCTGGAGACCAAGCCGATCAAGGGCACCACCCCGCGCGGCGCCACGCCCGAGGAGGACGAGGCGGCCCGGCACCGGCTGGCCACCGACCCCAAGTTCCGCAGCGAGAACCTGATGATCGTCGACCTGCTCCGCAACGACCTGTCGATGGTCTGCGAGCCGGGCACGGTCGAGGTGCCGGTGCTGATGGACGTCGAGTCCTACCCGAGCGTGCACCAGCTCGTCTCCACGGTCCGCGGTCGGCTGGTCGACGGCGTCAGCACCGTGCAGGCGCTCCGCGCCCTCTTCCCCGCCGGCTCGATGACGGGTGCGCCCAAGCTGCGCACCATGCAGGTCATCGAGGACGTCGAGGGCAGCGCGCGCGGCGTGTACGCCGGGGCGTTCGGCTGGCTGACGGCCGACGGCCGCGCGGACCTCGGCGTGGTGATCCGGTCGCTGACCACGACGGGCGACGGCACGTACCGGCTGGGGACCGGCGGCGGCATCACGGTGCGATCCGACGTCGAGGAGGAGTACGCCGAGTCGCGCTGGAAGGCCGAACGGTTGCTGGCCGCCCTCGGTGTCAGTCCTCCGGGGAGTTCCCCGCCAGCACCAGCCTCGCCAGCCTGATCCCGATCCGCTCGGCGCGCTCGAGGTCCCCGACGTCGAGGACCACCGCGTGGGTGACGAAGCCCTGCTTGAAGAAGATCGTGACGAGGTCGTCCTCGGGCTCGAGGACGACTTCCGCGTCGTCGGCGCCGGTGAGGTCGAGCGGGTGGTGGGGCAGCCGGTCGACGCCGAGGTACAGGCGGAGCATCGCGTCGAGCGTCACCGGGTCGGGCGTCGACCGGATCTCCAGCGACGGCGCGTCCACGTCCATCTCGGCCGGCACGTAGCTGCAGTCGAGCGTGCGCGCGGCCAGCTCGCTCTCGACCTTGTGGGTGGTGACCTTCTCGCCGAGCGCCTTGGTGGCCGTCCGTGCCGACACCAGGTCGCACGGGTGCCGGAGGTCGGTGGGGGTGTGCGAGCCGATGTCGTCCGTGGTCTCGACGGCCGTCGGCCCTGACGTCCCGGCGAGGGCAGCCGGTGAGGAGGAGTCGCCCGAGCACCCGGTCAGCACGGCGGCCGCGAGAGCGAGGGCGAGGAGGCGCACCCGGCCATCCTTGCCCGCGGGCAAAGCAAGGCCGACGGCGCCGTCTGTGGGGGACGACGCCGTCGGCTGGATTTCCAAACTATGTCGCGGGTGGTAGCCGTTCCCCACCCGCCGGGGTGGGAGACGGGAAAGAAACCCGGTCCGGTGGCACGAGGGGCTGGTGGACGGGCGTGCGCGGCCCGGACGCGGGGGAGGCGTGGCCCGGGATCCACATGGTCATCCGCGCGCCGCCGCCCGGCGCGGCGCCCGCGGTGACAGTCCCGGAGTGCCGCCCCACCACCTGCTGGACGATGGCCAGGCCCAGGCCCGAGCCCGGCATCGAGCGCGACTCCGTCGAGCGGTAGAAGCGCTCGAACACGTGCGGCAGGTCGTCCGGCTCGATCCCCGGTCCTTGGTCGTCGACGGTCAGGGTCCCGTTGGCCAACCGGACCGTGACCGTGCCGTCGGCCGGTCCCCACTTGGCGGCGTTGTCGAGCAGGTTGGTGACGGCGCGCTCGACGGCCCCGGACTCACCCTCGACCCACCAGGGCAGGGTGGCCACGTCGAAGTGGCTGCGCGGCGCGCGGAGGCGGACCCGCGACACGGCCCGGTCGACCACCTCGGCGAGGTCGAAGGTCTCCACGACCTGGGTCAGCGGCTCGTCGCGGGCGAGCTCGACGAGGTCGCCGACGAGGGTCGACAGCTCCTCGATCTGGGCGCGGACGTCGTCGAGGAGCTCGGCCTTCTGCTCGGGAGGGAGCCCGCCGGTCTCGTCGGCCTGGGTGAGCAGGTCGAGGTTCGTGCGCAGCGAGGTGAGCGGCGTCCGCAGCTCGTGGCCGGCGTCGGCCACCAGCCGGCGCTGCCGGTCACGCGAGGCCTCGAGCGCGGCGAGCATGGCGTTGAACGCCGTGGCCAGGCGGGCGATCTCGTCGTCGCCCTCGATCGGCAGCGGGGCCAGCTCCTCGGTCCGGGCGATCTCCTCGACCGCCGCGGTCAGCCGGCGTACCGGTCGCAAGCCGTTGCGCGCCACGCCCCACCCGGCGGCGGCGGCTCCCACGACGCCCGCGAGGCCGAACAGCAGCATCACCGGGCCGAGCCGGCTGAGCACCTGCTCCTGGGACTCCAGGGACTGGGCCAGGATCAGGGCGCGGCCGTCGGTGGTCGGCACCGCGGCGACGCGGTAGTGCTCGCCGCCCGCACTGATCGTGCGGATGGACTCGGTGAGCATGCCGCTCGCCACGGCGTACTCCTGAGCGCCGAGCGTCATGTGCGGTCCCTCGTCGAGGGACCGCGGCTCGAGGCCGGGGGTCAGGAAGATGATGCGGACGTCGGCCGCACCGGTGGCCCACGACGGGACGCGGATCGTCGGCCTCGTCCAGCAACGGCGCCGCCGCTCGCCGCCTGCCGGGCGCGGTCGAGCAGGGACTGGTCCAGCGACGACTGCATCTGCATCCGGACGGTCAGGAACACCGCCAGCGCCACCAGCGCGACCGCGAAGCCGACCGCGATCGTGGTCAGCAGGATCACCCGGCTGGCCAGCGACCGCCGGTAGTGCCAGCCCTTCTCCGGCCAGCCCGGCGCGTTCATGACTCCTTGAGCACGTAGCCGACGCCACGCACGGTGTGGATCAGCCGGGCCTCGCCCTCGGCCTCGGTCTTGCGGCGCAGGTAGCCGACGTAGACCTCGAGCGAGTTGGCGGTCGTCGGGAAGTCGTACCCCCAGACCTCCTCGAGGATGAACGCCCGCTCGAGCACCCGTCGGGGCCGCCGCAGGAACATCTCGAGCAACGTGAACTCGGTCCGGGTCAACGGGATGTCGCGGCCGTTGCGGAGGACCTCACGGGTCGCGAGGTCCATCGTCAGGTCGGCGAAGGCGAGCACCTCGGCGTCGTCGCCCTCGGCCGGCACGACCCGGCGCAGCAGCGCGCGCAACCGGGCCAGCAGCTCCTGCAGGGCGAACGGCTTGGTCAGGTAGTCGTCGGCGCCGGCGTCGAGTCCCTCGACCCGGTCGCCGACCGCGTCGCGCGCGGTCAGCACCAGGATCGGTACGTCGTTCTGGGCGGTCCGCAGGGCGCGGGTGGTCTCGATGCCGTCGAGGCGCGGCATCATCACGTCCATGATCACCACGTCGGGGTCGCTCGACGCGATGCCGGCGAGCGCCTCGGCGCCGTCGGTGGCCAGCGAGACCTCGTAGCCGTTGAACTCCAGCGACCGTCGCAGCGACTCGCGCACGGCCTTGTCGTCGTCGACGACCAGCACACGCGGCTTCACGCCCCCGGCGGAGGAAGGGGTACCGATCGGGCTCACGGGCTCATGCTGCCAGCAGTCCCTGAACCCACGCTGAGGACGACGCCTGGTCGTCTGGGAGCGTCCTCCCATGGACGACCTGCTGAGGGAGCTGGCCCGGGCACGACTGGCGTGGGTCTCGCCCCGGCTCCGCGAGTGGTACGACGACGCGCGGCTGGTGCGGCAGCTCGCCTCGGGGCTGTCCGACGAGGCCGACCGGGTCGGGGACGTCGTGTTCGGCGCCGAGTTCCGCGACGGCGTCGGCATCGACGCGAGCGCCGACCCGCTGGACTGGGCCAACCGGCGCATCGACCTGCCGACCGGCGGGTGGGCGGTGGCCGGGATCCGGTTCCGAGGCCTCGACGTCACCCGCCCGTTCGTCGACGTGGTGGCGACCACCGAGCCGCCCACCCCGGACGGCCTCGCCGCGGTCGCCGCCGCCGTCCTCCCCTCCTTCGCCTCCTTCGAACCGCTGTGCCTGCGGGTCGACGCGCCGGACCCGGCCGGGCTCGTGGAGCAGGTCGCCGCGGACGAGCGGTTCGGGCCACGGTGCTCGGTCGACCAGTACGTCGTGGCGGGGCCGGTCGCCGAGCTGCGCGGTCGCCCGCGCGCGCCGTCGTACGACCTCGTCGCGCTGCGGCCCGGTGACGCGGCCGCACTCGCCGAGCGGGCCGCCGCGATCTACGCCGAGCTCGCGCGGCGCAACCCCGACCTGCTGATGTGGGCCCGGGCCGAGGACGCCGAGTCGCTCGCGGCGTGCGCCGACGAGGGGTTGCTCTTCGAGGTGCTGCTCGACGGCGAGCCGGCCGGCGTGGTCGCCGCGGTGCGCGACGACGCCCACGGGATGAGCGGCTTCAGCGTCGAGGAGCTGTGCCTGGACGCCGACCGCCGTGGCCGTCGGCTGGCCCCCGGCGTCCTGCAGCGGCTCGTCGACGAGCTCCCCGCCGAGGACGGCGACGTCCTCTGGGGCACCATCCACCCCGACAACGCCCCGTCCCTGCGCAACTCGGTCTCCGTCGGCCGCGAGGTGGTCGGCGGCTACGCCTGGGTCACCCCGGCCGGGCTCCGGGGGATGCCCAGCTAGAGATAGCGGGCCGCGGTGGCGCCGGCCCGGACGCCGTACCCGCCGCCGAACAGGCACGCGTGCACGAGCAGCGGGTACAGCTGGTGCACGCCGGCGCGGTCCTGCCAGCCGTCGGCGAGCGGCGTCGCCTCGGCGTACGCGTCCAGCACCCGCGGCAGGTGCGGCAGCCCGAACAGCGCCAGCATCGCCAGGTCGGTCTCGCGGTGGCCGCCGTGCGCGGCCGGGTCGATGACCCAGACGCGTTGCTCGGTGCCCCAGAGCACGTTGCCGTTCCAGAGGTCGCCGTGCAGGCGCGCCGGCTGCTCCTCGGGCACCAGCTGCGCCAGTCGTGCGACCACGCCCTCGACGCGCTGGGCGTCGTCGTCGCCGATCCGGCCGTTGTCGCGGGCGAGCTTGAGGTACGGCAGCACGCGCCGCTGCCCGAAGAACTCGGCCCAGGTGGGTGCGGGCTTGTTGAGCATCGGGAGCCGGGCGATGAACCCGTCGGTGTCGCCGCCGTACGTCGCGGCGCCGGCCTGGTGGGTCGCCGCGAGGGCGCGGCCGAAGGCCGTGGCCGCGTCGGCCGACGGGCGGCCCGGCTCGACCCAGCGCAGGATCAGGCAGCCGTCGTCGGCGGCCAGCACGTCGGGGACCGAGACCCCGCCCGCCTCGGCCAGCCAGGCGAGACCGGCGGACTCGCTGGCGAAGAACTGCGGCGGTGCGTTGTTGAGGGTCTTCATCAGCGCCGTCGTGCCGTCGGACAGCCGCAGCTTGGTGGCCACGCAGACGTCGCCACCGGCGACGGGGGCCGTCGCAGCCACGGCCGAGCCGAGCAGCTCCTCGGCGTGCCGCGCCACCAGCGGTTGACGGGTCATCCGCGCGGCGCCTTCAGCGCCGACAGGGCCGACAGGGCTGCCACGAGGTTGTCGGACGTCCGCTCGACCATGGACAACACCTCCTCGAACCCGGCGTCCCCACCGTAGTACGGGTCCGGTACGTCGCCACCGGGTTCGACGGGATCGAAGTCGCGGAACAGCATCACTCTCGGTGAGACGCCGCCCAGGTCGCTGAGGTTGTCCAAGTTGTCATGGTCCATGGCCAGGACCAGGTCGTTGCGGTCGGCCCACGAGGCGTCGTACTGGCGGGCGCGGTGCCGGGTCGCGTCGTACCCGGCCTGGGTGAGGGTCGCCGCCGCGCGCGGATCCATCGGGTTGCCGACGTGCCAGCCGCCCGTGCCGCTGCTGGTCACCTCGACCAGGTCGCCGAGGCCGGCGTCGTCGAGCCGGGACTCCAGCACCACGTGCGCCATCGGCGAGCGGCAGATGTTGCCGAGGCAGACGAGGGCGACGCGGTAGCGGCCGGGGTCGCGAGGGGCGGGGATCACCGGTCGATCAGCTGGTTGACGCCCCACGTGACGATCGTGATGACGATCGCGCCGCCGACCGCGGTCAGGAAGCCGTCGACGTGGAAACCGAGATCGAGCTTGCCGGACAGCCACGCGGTGAGCTGCAGCATGAAGGCGTTGATCACGACCAGGAACAGCCCGACCGTCAGGACCACCAGGGGCAGCGTGAGCAGGGTCAGCACGGGCTTCACGATGGCCGTGACGACGCCGAGGATCAGGGCGACGACCAACAGGGGGAGCAGCTTCTCCTCGATCTCGGCCTGCCCCTGGGTCGGTCCGCTGAACCAGATCCCCTCGAAGAGCCAGGCGGCCACGGCCAGCGCGATGGCGTTGGTGACCAGCCAGGTGACGAACCGCATGAAACCCACGGGGGGAGCCTACTGATCCGCGGGAGAGGGATCGGGCTCGAGTCCGAGGCGCTCGAGGATGGCGCTCTCGGCCCCCTCGAGGTGCTCCTCCAGCTCGGCCGCGGCCGCGTCGACGTCACCGGCCTCGAGCAGGTCGAGCAGGTGCTGGTGGGAGGCGGCCTGGTCGGAGGCGTTCTGGCGGACCCGGTCGACCTGGGCGAGCGCGAGCCTCAGCTCGGCGGTCAGCTGGGCGGCCATCGCCACCAGCCGCGGTGACCCGGTCAGCCCGACGAGCGAGAGGTGGATGGCCAGGTGCCGCCGGTTGAGCTCGCCGTACTCGGCGGAGCGGGCGACCGCGGCGCCGTACTCCTGGAGGGCGGTGCGGACCGCCTCCCGGTCGGCCTCCTCGGCGGTGGCCCAGTGCCGGACGCCGGCGAGCTCGAGCACGCCGCGGGCCCGGGAGACGTCGCCGATCGACTCCGGGTCGGGGGTGGCCACGGCGACGCCGCGGTGCGGCTCGCGGGTGGCCAGGCCGTCGGCGACCAGCACGGTGAGCGCCTCGCGGACGGTGGGTCGGGAGACGCCGAGGGACTCGGCGAGGGCGACCTCGCGCAGCGGGGTGCCGGACTCCAGCTCGCCCTCGAACACCGCGCGGCGCAGCTCCTCGACGACCCGGTCGACGGTGGAGGTCTGCTCGAGACCGATCGAGACGAGCGAGCCGAACGGCGTCTCGGCCGTCTGCGTCTCCCCCGTCATGGACCCAGTGTCTGACAACTTTCGGCATCGGCGACATCGGTGTGCCACACTGTGGTTTGTCAGATTGTCAGACAATTCGCGGTGGAGGTGTCCGGTGGAGCTGTCGTGGGGCCGTCGTTACGTGATGGTGCGTCCCGATCATTTCCGGGTCGAGTACCAGATCAACCCGTTCATGGACCTCGCCCAGCAGCCCGATCCGACCCTGACCCGCGCCCAGTGGGACGGCCTGGTCGCCGCGATCCGCGCCGCCGGTGGTGAGGTCGAGGTCATCGAGCAACGCGCGGACGCCCCCGACATGGTCTACGCGATGAACCTCGGGTTCGTCGTCGAGCCCGCCGAGGGCCGCTTCGTCACCTCCTCGGCCGGTCACGTCGTGCTCTCGCACATGCGGTACGCCCAGCGCCGCATGGAGACCTCCTCGGCCGCGACCTGGTTCGCCGGCCGCGGGTTCACCACGTCGTACGCCGGCCGTGACGGCGTCGGCGCTCACCTCGAGGCCGGCGACGCGTTCGCGTGGCGCGACGAGCTGGTCGTCGGCTACGGCCCGCGCACCGACGAGCTCGGCCTCAAGGTGCTGGCCACCGATCTCGGTGTCCGGGTCCGCGGGCTGCGGATCACCCACCCGGGGATGTACCACCTGGACCTCGCTTTCTGCCCGCTCGACGACCGCCGGGCGATCGTCTGCCCCGCCGCCTTCGACGACGAGTCCGCGGCCGCGCTGCTCGCCCTGGTGCCGGAGCCGCTCGTGATCACCGAGGAGGAGGCGCTGACGACGTTCGCCGCCAACTCGATCGTCATCGGCCGGACGGTGCTGATGCCGGCGTGCCCGGACGGCGTACGGGACCGGCTGGAGGAGTGGGGCTTCGAGGTCGTGCTCGTCGACGTCTCCCAGTTCCACCTCGGCGGCGGCTCGATCCGCTGCCTGACGAACCCGATCGACGTCCGCCTCGGTCGCGACCTCCGCGTGCTGCCCACGGGCGGCGAGGTCGTGCTGCCGTAGGTCAGTAGCCTCGCGCCATGGCACCGGCGGGCGGCATCGAGGTGATGCTGCTCCTGATCGGGGTGTCCGGCGCGATCTTCGCCCTGGTCGCGCTGGTGCTGCGCGACAAGGTCGGCACCGTGAGCGCGTGGGCGATCGCCGGGTTCTGCTGGTCGCTGGTCGTCATCGCGGTCGTGACCCTGGTGCCGACCGAAGCCGACGTCGGGATCGTGTCGGCCGAGGGGCGGATGACGTCCTGCTCCACCGACATCGGCGGCCCGGCGCCCGACGGGTTCTGGATCTTCGCCGGCGGCCAACGGCTGCTGAACACCGTGCTGTTCATCCCCGCCGCGGCCCTGTTGGTGCTGGGGGCGTCCCGCTGGCGGATCGGCTGGGTGCTGGTGCCGCTGGGACTGGTCGGCCTGGCGGCCTACTCCGTCGTCATCGAGCTCACCCAGCTCGAGCTCGCCCGCATCGACCGCGCCTGCGACCTGACCGACGTCGTCGACAACGTCTCGGGCGCGCTCATCGGGGTCGGCGTCGGGCTGGTGCTGATGGTGCTGATCCGACCCTGGCGCCACCGGAAGATCCGGTGGTTGAGGAGGGACGAAGTCCCGTCACGAAACCTCCGGTAGGTTTCGTGACTCGGCGCCAGGCGCGCCCTACCTCAACCAACGGAGGGCGCGCCCGCTCGTTAACGTGCTGCGTCATGACCTCCCCGCAGCCGCGACCCTCGATCGCCCAGATCCCGCCGTACGTCGCGGGCAGGCCGCCGGCGCCGCGCGCGGACCTGACGACCTACAAGCTGTCGTCGAACGAGAACCCGTACCCGCCCCTGCCCGGCGTGGTCGAGGCCGCCCTCGGTGCGGTGCAGACCATGAACCGCTACCCCGACATGGGCAGCACCGCCCTCTACGAGGCGCTGTCCGCCAAGCTCGGGGTGCCGACCGAGGAGCTGGCCCTGGCGACGGGCTCGGTGGGGCTGATCTACCAGCTGGTGCAGGCGTTCTGCGACCCCGACGACGAGGTGGTCTTCGCCTGGCGCTCGTTCGAGGCGTACCCGATCGCGGTCACCGCCGCCGCGGCCCGCATGGTCCGGGTCCCCGTGCTCGCCGACGGCCGGCACGACCTCGACGCGATGGCCGAGGCCGTCACCGCGCGCACCCGCGTCGTGCTGGTCTGCACCCCCAACAACCCCACCGGCCCGGCCGTCACCCAGGCCGAGCTCGACGCGTTCCTCGCGAAGATCCCGCCGCAGGTGCTGGTCGTGGTCGACGAGGCGTACGTCGAGTTCGTGCGGATGGCCGACCCCGTCGACGGCGTCGCGACCTACCGCCGCCACGAGAACGTGCTGCTCACCCGGACCTTCTCCAAGGCCTACGGGCTGGCCGGCTTCCGGGTCGGGTACGCCGTCGGGCCGGCGCCGCTGGCCGGCGCACTGCGCGCCGTGTCCCTGCCGTTCGGCGTCTCCGGGGTCGCCCAGGCCGCGGCCGTCGCCTCGCTGGAGCGCGAGCCCGAGCTGCTCGAGCGGGTCGAGGCCCTGGTGGCCGAGCGCGAGCGCGTCGTCGCCGGGCTCGCCGACGCGGGCTGGGCCGTGCCGGAGCCGCAGGGCAACTTCGTCTGGTTCGAGCTGGGCGAGCGCACCCTCGACTTCGCCAAGGCCGCCGACGAGGTCGGCATCATGGTCCGCCCGTTCGCCGGCGAGGGTGCCCGCGTGACCATCGCGGAGACCGAGGCCAACGACCGGTTGGTGCGACCTCGTCGCCAAGTGGGTACTGGAGGGACCATGAGTCCCTACCGCGTCGACGACGACTTCGAGCGCGACACCGACTACGTCGCCGACCGGATCACCCGCGACGCGCGTGACGGCTGGCCGGTGGAGCCGGGCCGGTACCGGCTGGTCGCCGCCAAGGCGTGCCCGTGGGCGACCCGGTCGATCATCGTGCGCAGCCTGCTCGGCCTCGAGGACGCGATCCCGATGGGGCTGGCCGGTCCGGTGCACGACGACCGGTCGTGGACCTTCGACCTCGACGAGGGCGGGGAGGACCCGGTGCTCGGCATCCACTTCCTGCGCGAGGCCTACGAGCGCCGCTTCCCCCGGTACGACAAGGGCGTCACCGTGCCCGCGATCGTCGACGTGCCGACCGGGTTCGTCGTCACCAGCGACTTCCCGATGATCACCCACGACCTGTTCTTCGAGTGGTCCGAGCACCACCGTCCCGACGCGCCCGACCTCTGGCCCGCGGACGTCCGCGACGAGATGGACGAGGTGATGGAGCGGATCTACACCGAGGTCAACAACGGCGTCTACCGCTGCGGCTTCGCCGGGACGCAGCGCTCGTACGACGCGGCGTACGACCGCCTCTTCGCCACCCTCGACTGGCTCGAGGACCGCCTCACCCGACGCCGCTACCTGATGGGCGACGCCATCACCGAGGCGGACGTGCGGCTGTTCACCACGCTGGCGCGTTTCGACGCGGTCTACCACGGCCACTTCAAGTGCGACCGCAACAAGCTCACCGAGATGCCGGCGCTGTGGGGCTACGCGCGCGACCTGTTCCAGACGCCGGCGTTCGGCGACGCGACGGACTTCGAGCAGATCAAGCAGCACTACTACCGCGTCCAGGACGACATCAACCCGAGCGGGATCGTGCCGAAGGGCCCGGACACGTCCGGGTGGCTGACCCCGCACGGGCGCGAGGCCCTCAGCGACGCGTGAAGGGGCGCGTCCACCGGCGTGCCCGAGCCACCACCCGCCAGCCGAGGAACAGCGCGCCGAGCACCAGGGTCGCGACCACCACGAAGGACGGCGCCGTGCCGGCGTCGGTCAGCCGGCGCAGCACCATGCCCACGACCAACGTCAGCAGCCAGACCCGGATGCCGACCTTGATCGTGCGCGGGTCGTCCTTCGCGTACGCCGCCCACGCCAGCGCCAGCGCGGTGCCCACCAGGAAGGGCCAGGCGGTGTGCCAGACGCCCGCCAGCCGCAGCCCCTCGTCGTGGCTCGCCCGGCCGATGGCCGCGAACACCGCGACCACCGCCGCGTCCGCGACGACGGCCGTGGTCCAGGCGCGCCAGCGTGCTCAGGGCGTCGCCGTCGGCGGGACCGATGTCGGCACCGAGGTCGGGACCGACGTGGGCACCGAGGTCGCGTCGGCGTCGAGGGCGTGCCGGTCGGCGACATCGTGACCGTCGGGGTCGGGCGTCGGTGTCGGGGTCGGCGTCGGGGTGGGCGTCGGTGTCGGCGTGGGGCTCGGGGTCGGCAGTGGGGGTGGCGGCAGGACGCCGCCGATCCAGCTCTCGATCCGCGGCCTGCCGGCGGCCGACCACCGCAGGTTGACGCCGTACAACGCCCGCACGCCCTTGCGCTTCTGGGGCCGGTCCTTGTTCCAGTCGGCCGGGCAGGGGTAGCGCTCGCGGTAGCACGTCCACGCGTGGAAGAAGAGCTGCGTGCGGCCGTCGCGCAGCTGCACCACGTCGGCGCCGCCCGGGCCGCACATGTTGTTGGCCGTCGAGAGCAGGAGCTTCGGCGTGGCCCGTGACCAGTCGCGGAAGTCGTTGGTGCGCCGCCAGTAGGTCCGGTAGCCGCAGTGCCCGAACCAGCCGACGGAGGTGAACATCACCCACTTGTCGTCGTGGCGGGTGATGACCGGGTTCTCCTCGATGCCGGGGTGGTTGGTGAGGAACATGCTCACCTGCCCGGCCTGGATCCGGCGGCCGCGCTCGGAGAGCTTCACCAGCCGGATGGACGACGGCTGTCCCTGGGTCCGGTAGACGAGGAAGCGCTGACCCTTGTTGCCGATGAACGACGACGGGTCGATCACGCCGCGGGTCTGCGAGCGCTTGCCGAGGACCTTCGTCGGCGGGGTGTCGCCGGCGCGCGGGACGCCCGGGACCACGGGACACACGAGCGGGGCGTTGCCGATCGGGGTGAAGGGGCCGAACGACTTCTTGGAGTAGGCCACGCCGATGCAGCGCGAGTTCTCGTCCGCGCCGGCGATGGGGGCGGCGTAGTACATCAGCCAGCCGCCGGGAGCGCGCTGGATGTCCGGCGCCCACAGCTCCGCGGACGCCGCCCAGCCCGGCCGCCGGGTCAGGGCCGGCGTCGCGATCACGTTCCACGGGCCGGCGTCGGCCTGGGCCCGGCCGATGTTGAGGTTCGGTGCCGTGGCCGCCCCGACGTACCCGACGCGGGACTCCACGACGGTCGGGTCGGCGAACGAGCGCGACCACAGCAGCGGAGCCGGGATCCCGCTCGTGCGCTGGGCGGCGCCGGCCGGCGACGGGTCGCTCATGGCGATCGGGGCCAGGATGGCGAACGCGCCGAGCAGGGCGACGAGAGGCACGACGACCGAGGAGCGAGGGGTCCGAGGGGTCCGGGACATGCGCTCTAGTCTGACAAGCGTGGGCGCTGGACACGGACACGGGCATGCAGCCGGGCGTGCCGCCGACCGTGGCCGACTGCGTCTGGTGCTGGCGATCACCGCGGTCGTGCTGGTCGTCGAGCTGGTCGGCGCGTACCTCGCGTCGTCACTCGCGCTGCTGGCCGACGCGGGCCATCTGGCCACCGACGCGGCGGCGGTCGTGCTGGCGCTCGGGGCGTCGTACGTCGCGGCGATGCCGGGCGGGCCGCGCTCGACGTTCGGCTACCACCGGGCCGAGATCCTCGCCGCGATGGCCAACGCCGTGGTGCTGCTCGTGGTGTGCGGCTACCTCGCGTGGGCCGGCTTCAACCGGCTCCGCTCACCCGGTGACGTGGAGGTCGAGGCGGGGCTGCTGATCGCGTTCGCGGCGGTCGGCCTGCTGGCCAACGCCGTGTCCCTCGTCATCCTGCGGCGTTCCGACACCGGGTCCCTCAACCTGCGCGGGGCCGCCCTCGAGGTGACCGCCGACCTGGTCGGGTCGGCCCTCGCGCTCGGCGCGGGCGTGGTCATCGCCCTGACCGGCTGGGTCCAGGCCGACGCCGTCGCGTCCCTGCTGATCGCGCTGCTGATCCTGCCGCGGTCGTGGTCGCTGCTGAAGGAGTCCTCGGCCGTGCTGCTCGAGATCGCGCCCGCGGGCCTCGACCTGGACGACGTACGCCGTCACGTCGCCGCGATGCCCGGCGTCATCGAGGTGCACGACCTCCACGCGTGGACCATCACCAGCGGCATCCCCAGCCTCTCGGCCCACGTCACGGTGACCGACGAGGCGCTGGCCGAGCACGGCGTCGGCGGCATCCTCGACCGTCTCTGCGAGTGCGTCGCCACCCACTTCGACGTCCGCCACGCGACGTTCCAGGTCGAGCCGGTCTCGCACCGCTCCCACGAGGACCTCGGCGACCTGCACGCCTAGCCTAGGCCGAAGGTACGGCGAGGACCAGCTCGTCCCAGAGGTCCTGGTGGCGGGCGCGGAAGAAGCCGTGGTGGCCCATCCGGTCGACCTCGAGCTGGGCCGGGCTGTAGCGCTGGCGGACCTGGTCGGCGTTGGCGTAGCGGTCGTGGAGGTCGGCGATGCTGGCCTTGCTCATCAGCGCGTCGTCGGTGAACGACAGCACCGTCATCGGGGTCGTCACCTCGGCGAACCGCTCGGCTGCGTGGGGTACGTCGACGCCGAGGTAGTCCTCGTGCATGCACCAGCGGCCCCACTGCCGCATCAC
The DNA here is from genome assembly GCA_963839565.1 of uncultured Actinomycetota bacterium. Taxonomy (GTDB): domain Bacteria; phylum Actinomycetota; class Actinomycetes; order Propionibacteriales; family Nocardioidaceae; genus Nocardioides. The sequence goes on from CAWIVR010000021.1 coordinate 230,777, forward strand.
GCCGGCCGGCACGTTGTCGAGGACGCCGAGCCGCCGGCCGGGGTAGTACCCCGCGATGCGCGACGCGACCGGCGCGATGCCGCGCCAGAGCAGCGGCGCCCGCCAGCGGATCGCCGGCGGGTTGAGCCGCCAGTAGCCGGTGCCGGAGGCGACGTTGACGATCCGGTCCAGCCGCGAGTGGTCGACGAACGGGACCGCCTGGCCGCCGAGGCTGTGGCCGACCCAGCTGACGGGAAGGCCGCCCGACAGCTCGGCTTCCTCGAGCACGTGGTCGAGGGCGTCGGCCATGTCGCCGAACCACCGGAGCACGTCGGCGTCCTCCGCCTTCATCGCCGCGACGCTCTCGGTGCCGCGGAGGTCGAAGGTCAGCGTGCGGTACCCGTGCGAGGCGAGCCAGGTCGCGAACGCCGCGTAGTACGCCGCGGGCGTGGCCATGGCGGGCGCGAGCAGGACGGCGCCGATCGGCGTCGCCGGTCGGCTCGAACCACGTCGCGGCGAGCTCGCGGCCGTCGTCGGCGGTGAGGGTCAGGGGGTTGCGTCGTACGTCGTTATGACGGTCGTCATAGAGCATGCGACGCAGACTATGACAACTGTCTTAGAAGTGCAACACTGGGCCTCGTGACGCCCGACACCCGCAAGCGGATGATCCACGGAGCGGCCCGCGCCATCGGCACCCGCGGCGTCGGCGCGATGAGCCTGCGCGACCTGGCCAAGGAGGCCGGCGTGCCGCTCGGGTCGACGTACCACCACTTCCCCGGCGGCAAGGCCCAGCTGGCCGAGGAGGCCGTCACCTCGACCGGCCGACAGGTCGCCAAGCTGGTCGAGTCCGCACGGGAGCAGGGCATCGAGGGCGCGATCGCCGCCTTCACCCGCGTCTGGCGCGAGCTGCTCGTCGAGACCGACTTCCGTACCGGCTGCCCCGTGCTCGCCGTGGCCACGGGGGACGACCCCGGGCTGACCGAGACCGCTCGCGGGATCTTCGCGTCGTGGCAGGACCTGATGGTCGCCGGGCTGGCCGACGGTGGAGTCCCGGCCGAGCGGGCACCGGGCCTGGCGCGGATGATCGTCGCCTCGCTCGAGGGCGCCGTCGCCGTCAGCCGCGCCGAGCGCTCCCTCGAACCGCTCGACCAGGTGTCCGCGGAGCTGATCACCCTGGTGGAGGCCGCCCGAGGCCGCGAGTAACCGACCGCTGTGGGGACTTGCTGACCGCTCTAGCGGTACGGGAGTCGCCACACCGGTCGGTTACTCGCAGGGCCAACCGGATTCGCACCCGACCCGGCCGCCCCGGTACCTTGGAAGCCACACGGGTGTGGTGCCGGTCACAAGCTGGGCCTCACCCGCGTCCACGGTGGAACGGTCGGCGGAGACCCCGCGGCAGCCGGTCAAGAGTGAGGAGTCGTACGTGAGCCCAACGGATGACAGGGCAGGTTTCGGCCCCGATCTGGCAGAGGTCTTCGGACCCGGCCAGCAGGACGGCGGCCCCGAGCTCGTCCAGCTGCTGACGCCCGAGGGCGAGCGCATCGAGCACCCCGAGTTCTCCTTCGGCGCAGGTCTGTCGGCCGACGAGGAGGCCGAGATGATCCGCGGCTTCTTCCGCGACATGGTGCTGACCCGCCGCATCGACACCGAGGCCACCGCGCTGCAGCGCCACGGCGAGCTCGGCATCTGGGCCCAGCTGCTCGGCCAGGAGGCCGCGCAGATCGGCGCCGGCCGCGCGCTGCGACCGCAGGACTACGTCTTCCCGACCTACCGCGAGCACGGCGTCGCCTGGTGCCGCGGCGTCGACCCGCTCGAGCTGCTCGGTCTCTACCGCGGCGTCGACCAGGGCTCCTGGGACCCCGCCAAGTACAACTTCCACCTCTACACGATCGTCATCGGCGCCCAGACGCTGCACGCGACCGGCTACGCCATGGGCATGCAGCGCGACGGCGTCGTCGGCACCGGCGACCCCGACCGCGACGCCGCGGTCATCGCGCACTTCGGTGACGGTGCGTCGTCGCAGGGCGACGTCAACGAGGCGTTCATCTTCGCCGCGTCCTACAACGCCCCGGTCGTGTTCTTCTGCCAGAACAACCAGTGGGCGATCTCCGAGCCGATCGAGCGCCAGACCCGGATCCCGCTCTACCAAAGGGCTCTCGGCTTCGGCTTCCCCGGCGTCCGCGTCGACGGCAACGACGTGCTCGCGACGTACGCCGTCACGCAGGCCGCGCTCCAGCGGGCCCGCGACGGCCAGGGCCCGACGTTCGTGGAGGCCTACACCTACCGGATGGGCGCGCACACCACGACCGACGACCCGACCCGCTACCGGCTCTCCGACGACGTCGAGCGCTGGCGGCTCAAGGACCCCATCGAGCGGGTCAGGGCCTACCTCCAGCGCAACGGCCTGGGTGACCCGGACTTCTTCGACGCGGTCGCGGGCGAGGCCGACGACCTCGGCGCCCGGCTGCGCGCCGGCGTGCAGCAGCTCGCCGACCCGTCACCGCTCAGCATCTTCGACCACGTGTACGCCGAGATGACGCCCGAGCTCGAGGAGCAGCGCGCAGGCTTCGCGGCGTACCTCGAGTCGTTCGAGGGAGCTCACTGATGACGAAGATCACGCTCGCCAAGGGCCTCAACATGGGCCTGCGCAAGGCCATGGAGGACGACCCCAAGGTCCTCGTCATGGGTGAGGACGTCGGCAAGCTCGGCGGCGTCTTCCGGATCACCGACGGCCTCCAGAAGGACTTCGGCGAGGACCGCGTCATCGACTCGCCGCTGGCCGAGTCCGGCATCGTCGGGACGGCCGTGGGCCTCGCCCTGCGCGGCTACCGGCCCGTCGTCGAGATCCAGTTCGACGGCTTCGTCTACCCGGCGTACGACCAGATCGTCTGCCAGGTCGCCAAGATGCGGTTCCGCTCGCAGGGCCGCTCGCCGATGCCGATGGTCATCCGGATCCCGTTCGGCGGCGGCATCGGTGCGGTCGAGCACCACAGCGAGTCGCCGGAGGCGCAGTTCGCGCACACCCCCGGCCTCAAGGTGGTCGCCTGCTCGAACCCGATCGACGGCTACTGGATGATCCAGCAGGCCATCGCGTCCGACGACCCGGTGATCTTCCTCGAGCCCAAGCGGCAGTACCACGCCGACAAGGCCGACCTCGACGAGACCGCGACGCCCGGCCCGCTGTTCGCCTCGCGCGTCGTCCGCCGCGGCACCGACGCCACGCTGCTGGCCTACGGCCCGACCGTGAAGACCGCGCTCAAGGCCGCAGAGGCAGCCTCCGGGGAGGGACGCTCGATCGAGGTGATCGACCTGCGCACCCTGAGCCCGCTCGACATGGCGCCGGTCTACGAGTCCGTACGCCGCACCGGTCACGCCGTCGTCGTGCACGAGGCCCACGTCAACCTCGGCCTCGGCTCCGAGCTCGCAGCCCGGATCACCGAGGAGTGCTTCTACTCCCTCGAGTCGCCGGTGCTGCGGGTCGGCGGGTTCGACACGCCGTACCCGCCCTCGCGCATCGAGGAGGAGTGGCTCCCGGACCTCGACCGGGTGCTGGACGCCGTCGACCGCTCGCTCGCCTTCTGACCGAAGGGTTCCTGATGCCTGAGTACAAGCTGCCCGACGTCGGCGAGGGTCTCACCGAGGCCGAGATCGTGACCTGGAAGGTCAAGGTCGGCGACGTCATCGCCATCAACGACATCGTCGTCGAGATCGAGACCGCCAAGTCGCTGGTCGAGCTGCCGTCGCCGTACGCCGGCACGGTCACCGGCCTGCTCGTCCCCGAGGGCGAGACCGTGGCGGTCGGCACCCCGATCATCGCGATCGCCGCCGAGGGCGAGGCGCCGGCGCCCGCGGCCTCCGCGGCCCCCGCCGCGCCGGCCGCGACGCCACAGGCCGACCTCGGCGAGATCGACCTCTCCAACCCCCGCGCGAGCGGCGGCGGTGAGGGCGAGAGCCTGGTCGGCCGCAACAAGGCCGAGCGCGACTCCCTGCGCCGGCCGCGCAAGGGCACCTCGCCCGCGGCCGCCGCCGCGCAGCACTCGACCCACGAGCAGATCGCGGCGTCGTTCGTCCCGGGTGAGCTGGTCTCGCCGGAGGTCGTCGAGGCCGACGAGCCGGCCGTGCCGGCGTACACGCCCGAGGCCCCCGCTGCGCTGTCCGGGTCCGACGGCGACGTCCGCACCCTCGCCAAGCCCCCGGTCCGCAAGCTGGCCAAGGACCTCGGCGTCGACATCACGTCGCTGATCGGCTCCGGCGACGGTGGTGTCGTGACCCGGCAGGACGTCGAGGCCGCGTCGAGTGGGACGTCATACGAACCGAGTGCTCTAGGCCACGATTCGTATGACGCTACTGGCCGGGAGACCCGCGAACCCATCAAGGGCGTCCGCAAGATGATGGGGCAGGCGATGGTCGACTCGGCCTTCTCCGCCCCGCACGTCACCGAGTGGGTCACCGTCGACGTGACCCGGACGATGGAGTTCGTCGACCGGCTCAAGGCCCGTCGCGAGTTCCGCGACGTGAAGGTCTCGCCGCTGCTCGTGCTGGCGCGGGCCGTCGTGCTCGCCGCACGGCGTACGCCCGAGATCAACTCCTTCTGGGACGAGCGTGCCCAGGAGGTCGTGTTCAAGCACTACGTCAACCTCGGCATCGCGGCCGCGACCGCGCGTGGCCTGGTCGTGCCCAACGTCAAGGACGCCCAGGACCTCTCGCTGCTCGACCTCGCCGGAGCCCTCAACCAGCTCACCGCGACGGCGCGCGACGGCAAGACGCAGCCGGCCGACATGAGCGGCGGCACGTTCACGATCACCAACGTCGGGGTCTTCGGGATCGACTCCGGCACCCCGATCATCAACCCGGGCGAGTCCGCGATCCTGGCCTTCGGTGCCGTGCGGAAGATGCCGTGGGTGGTGGACGACGAGATCGTCGTGCGACAGGTGACCACGCTTGCGCTGTCCTTCGACCACCGTCACGTCGACGGCGAGAAGGGCTCGCGCTTCTTGGCCGACGTCGCCGCGATCATGGAGGACCCGGCCGCCGCGCTGCTGTTCTAGTCGCTGCTGCGGGCCTCCCAGGCCGCCAGTACCTCGGCCTCGCGCTCGCGCGACAGCCCGGTGCGTACGGCGTCCGGCGTCGCCCGCAGCCAGGCCAGGGTGTCGCGGGCGGTGTCGGCGACGGGACGGACGACGAGGCCGGCCTGGCGCGACGCCTCGTGGTCGTGGGTCATCATCCCCTCGTACTCGGGCCTCGGCAGCCACAGCGGCAGCGCCGCCTCGCCCATCCAGGGCTCGACCTCGTGCTCGCCGAGGAACTCCTGGCCCGTCCACACGACGTCCGGGGAGGTGCCGACACCCTCGGCGGTGGCCGCGAGGACCTCGCCGACCGGCTGCACCGGCCCGACGCCGTCGAAGACGCCGGTCTGCCCGGACTCGACGCTGCGCACGACCCACTCGGCGATGTCGCGGGCGTCGATGATCTGCACCCGGTCGTCGGGCGATCCCGGACCGAGGACCGGGCCGGGCTCGGCCAGCCGCTCGGGCCAGTACGTGTAGCGACCCGACGGGTCGCCCGGGCCGACGATCAGCCCGGGCCTGATCACCATCGACCGTGCAGCGCCGTCGAGCACCAGTCGCTCGCAGGCGACCTTCATGCCGCCGTACGCCTCCGGGTCCTCGCCCAGGTCGCGGTCCTCCTCGATCGCCTCGACCAGCGGGCCGTCGGTGCCGGGGTCGGGCGTCTCGTTGTCGCTGTAGACGTTCACCGTCGACACGAACACCCAGTGCGCGGCCGGCCACGCGGCCACGGCCTTCCGTACGTGCGACGGGATGCGGGAGACGTCGACGACGGCGTCGAACTCCTCGCTCGCGAGCTCGGCGGGTACGTCGTCGGCGCGGTCCCAGACCACGTGCCGCGCCCCGTCGGGCACGTCACCCGACCGGCCGCGCGTGACGCACGTGACCTCGTGCCCGCGCGCCACCGCGTCCGCCGCCGTCGCCTTGGAGAGGAACACGCTGCCGCCGAGCACCAGGATCCGCATGCGGACACCAGACCCTGTCGGCTACCTCAGGGGCAAGCGGTTCCGCTCAGAGCGGACTCCGCGCACCACTAGTCGAACTTCGGGGACCGCTTCGCGAACAGCCACCCGTCGAACAGGTCGGACAGCTCCGCGCCGGTCTGCTCCTCGATCCACGGCAGGTAGTCGTCGCGGTTGCTGCTGCCGTCGGGGTCGTGGGACGGCCAGGCGCGCACCATCTCCCAGAACGCGTCGTCGCCGACGCGCCGACGGATCTCGTCCCACATCAGCGCCGGGCCGTAGTACACCTGGATCTCCCCGAAGGTCCTCGGGTCGTACGTCGCCGGCGGACCGTTGACCTTCCGCGACTGGCGCTCGAACGTCGCGGCCTGGGTGAGCAGCTGCTCGAGCGGCGCGCCGGTCGTCTCGGACTGCCAGACGAACTGGAGGTACATCGCCATGCCCTCGCTCATCCAGAGGTCGCGCCAGTCGTCGGGCGTGACCTGGTCGCCGTACCACTGGTGCACGATCTCGTGGACGATCGTGTCCCGCGCCGTCGTGTAGTCGGTGTTGCCCAGCGTGATCATCGTCTGGGTCTCCATGCCGCTGTTGGAGTCGACGACCAGGACGCCGAGCGACGACCAGGGGTACGGGCCGAGCTTGCCCTCCACCCAGCTCAGCGCCTCCGGCGTGTACTCGAGGTTCTGCGCGTACTTGGTGGGCTCACCCTTGGGCACCCACGCGGTGATGGGCACGCCGCTCTCGGACGTCGTGTCCAGGGTCTGCGCGAAGTCGCCGAAGGCGACGGTGACGAGGTACGACGACGTCTTGCTGTCGAGGTGCCACTCGGTGACGGTCTGGCCGTCCTCCTCCTCGCGGCTGGTCATCACGCCGTTGGCGATGCCCGTCCACGGCGCCGGCACCCGCAGCGTGAAGTCGTAGAACGCCTTGTCCGACGGCTGGTCGTTGACGGCGAACCAGGAGTAGGCGCCGAACGGCTCCTGCATCGTCCACGCGGAACCGTCCTCGGTGACGGTGAAGCCGGTGGTGCTGAAGTCGGCGCGCGTGGTCGGCGCCTCGACCGGCTCGGGGGTCCCGGAGTAGTCGACCGACAGCTCGTACTGGTCGCCCTCGACGAAGTCGCCGCTGACGACCAGGTTCTTCGCCGGTGTGCTCGAACTCGGCGTCCTCGCCGTCGACCTCGACGGCCGACACCTCGAGCTGCGGGATGAGGTCGAGCTGGACGTGGTCGGCGTCGCCGGTGGAGCGGAACGTCAGCTCCTCCTCACCGGTCAGCGTCCGCCCCTCGGGGTCCCAGGCCAGGTCGAGGTCGTAGTGGAGGGCGTCGACCGACGGGTCGCCGACGTCGGGGTAGACGCTGTCCTCGAGCGGGTCGCCCGCCGCGGCCTCGAGGTCGGGGTCGACGACGCCGTCGGCGCCGGCAGGCTCGGACGCCGTGTCCGAGGACGCCGTGTCCTCGGAGGGCGCAGCCGTCGAGGAGTCGTCGCCGCTGCAGGCCGTCAGGCCCGCCAGCAGGGCCGTCGCGGCGAGCGCGGCGGCCCAGCGGGTGCGTGTCATTCGGTACCTCTCAGCATCGGCCGGACGAGCTTGCGCCCGTGGTGGATCTGCGCCTTGACCGTCCCGAGCGGGGCGCCCACCTGGTGGGCGATCTCGTCGTAGGCCAGCCCGTAGACGTCGCGCAGCAGCAGCGGCTCGACGTACTGCGGGTGGTCCTGCTCCAGGGTCTCGAGCGCGTCCAGCAGGTCGAGGCGGGTGCCCGCGATCACGCTGGTCGTGCGCGGGTCGGGCTTCTCGGCCGGCAGCACGTCGCTGACGACCGCCTGGTTGCGCAGGCGGCGGTACGTCGACCGGGCGGAGTTCACGGCGACGACGTGCAGCCAGGTGGTGAAGCGGCCCTGCTCGCCCCAGCCGCCGATCTTGGTGGCGACGTTGAGCAGCGCCTCCTGGCAGGCGTCCTCGGCGTCGGAGGAGTACGGCAGCACGCCGCGGCAGATCGCGAGCGTGCGCGGGCGAACCGCGGTCAGCAGCGCCTCCAGGGCATCGCGGTCACCGGCCTTGGCCCGCCGGGCGAGCTCGTCGATGTCGTCCGGCTCCACGCCGTGTCCTCCTCGGAAAGTCCTGGGAAACATAATGCAGTGGTGTCCCTACCCACCCGCATCGGTCGCTACGCCGTCCGACGGCGGATCGGCTCGGGTGGTTTCGCGACGGTGTGGCTCGGCTACGACGAGAGCCTCGACTCACCGGTCGCCATCAAGGTGCTCGCCGACAACTGGACCGACGACCACCACGTGAAGCAGCGGTTCGTCGACGAGGGCCGGTTCCTGCGCAAGGTGGAGTCGCCGCACGTGGTGCCGGTCTACGACGCCGGCGAGCTCGACGACGGGCGGCCGTACCTGGTGATGGGGTACGCCGACCAGGGCACCCTCGCCGACCGGCTCGAGGTCGGCGGCCTGGCGCGCGACGAGGCGCTCGAGGTGGTCCGCCAGGTCGGACTCGGGCTCTCGGTGCGCTGCACCAGCAGGGCGTCGTGCACCGCGACATCAAGCCGGGCAACGTGCTGTTCCGAACCGTGGAGGGGTCGGGGGAGACGGTCGAGGTGCGCGCCATGGTCGGCGACCTCGGCCTCGGCAAGACCGTCGACATGTCCTCGCGGCTGACGATGATCGCGGGCACGCCGACGTTCGTGGCTCCGGAGCAGGCGCAGGGCGAGCGCATCGACGCCCGCGCGGACCAGTACTCCCTGGCCGCCCTCGCCTACCTCCTGCTCACCGGCCGCCCGCCGCACCGGCACGCCACCCTCGCGGCGGCGGCCAACCCGGGCGAGCCCGATCCGATGTCCACGCCCGAGTGGCCGGTACCGCCCGGCGTCGAGGACGTCGTACGGCGTGGCCTCGCCGCCGACCGCGACGAGCGGTGGCCCGACGTCGCGGCGTTCACCGCTGCGCTCGCGCAGGCGGCCGGCAGCGGTCCCGGTGCGGTCGGCGCGCCACGGGTGCTGCCGATCGACCCGCAGCGCACCCAGCCCGGGGCCCGGCCCTCGCCGCTGACCGCACAACCTCCGCTGGCCGACCCCACCCCGCCGACGGGTAGTGCGTCGCCGACGCGTCCTCGTCGCCGTGGCCGCGGTCGTCCTGCTGGTGGCCGGCGCGGTCGGCGGGTACGCCGCCTGGCTCGGCCTCGACGGCAGCACGACCCTCTCGGACTCGCGCAGCACGCTCACCGTGACCGTCCCCGGCGACTGGGACCGAGACACCGCCACCGACGGGTGGCAGCCGCCCGACGCCGACACGACGTACCCGGCCCTGTCCGTCGGCTCCTCCGCCGACTGGGAGACCACCGGCGGCGAGGGGGTGTTCGTCGGGGTGCTGCCGGGCAGCAGGCTGCCGAGGACCGTGCCCGGCCACCCCGAGTGCGGCCCGCCCGAGGACACCATCGACGACGAGCGCGACGGCGACCGGTCGATGACCGTGTACTTCACCGACTGCCCGTTCGTGACGGTCGAGCGCGTGGTCCAGGTCGCGGCCAACCGGCTGCTCTGGGTACAGGTCCGCGCCGACGACGCGAGGGACCGCGGTGGCCGTCCTCGACTCGGTCACCACAGCCGGTCTCTGAGGTTGCGGATAATCTGTCTGTCTGTCACACTGTTCCGCAGGCGGACTGTGAACCCCCCGGTCCGCATCTCGAAAGGAACACCACCATGACTCCGACCATTCGCGTCGATGACGAGGTCTACGCCCTGCTCCAGCAGCGCGGCGAGGCCTTCGTCGACACCCCCAACACCGTGCTGCGCCGGATCCTCGGGCTCTCCGACTCCGACGAGAGCACGGGTCACCCCGTCGGTCGCCGAGGCGGCCGCCGCGGCGAGGACCGGGCGAGCCGCAAGCTCGCCAAGCTCGTCGCCGACGACCTGCTGAGCCCCGACGAGGAGCTCGTGTGGGAGCGCCGCAACAACGGCGAGCGCCACACCGCCCGCGTCGGTGCCGACGGCACCCTCCACCTCGAGGACGGCCACGTGGCCGACAGTCCGTCGGCCGCCGCCCGCCACCTGGCGGGCTACGAGGTCAACGGCTGGCGCGTCTGGCGCCGGGCCGACGGCACCCCGCTCGCGGACCTCTGGGGTCCCCGCGACGTCGCGGCGAAGGTCGCCGGGGCGGCCACCGCGGCGGCCACGGCCGTCTGGCCGCGGACGTACCGAGGACTGACCACTCATCTCATCGGCCGGCCGCAGGCTGCTGGCGAAGGTCGCGAACAACGCGTCGAGACCGGGTTCATCGGCCTTGCGGCCGGCCACCGACATCTCCAGCGAGGCCTCCGACGAGTCGGGGCCGGCGAACCACTGGAAGTAGTTGTAGCGCAGCCGGTTGTTGCCGTCGCGGAACACGAACCTGACCGAGTCCTCGGTGCGGCTGTAGTCGACGTCGTCCGCGCCGTACGCCTTGGTGACCAACCGGATCCGCTCCGCCACCATCGTGGCCGGCGTGACGTGGTCGTTCACGGTCTTCACGCGCAGGCTGTAGCCGCCCTGGATCGGCTCGTCCGGCGGGCGGAAGCGGAGCTCGTCGTACGTGCTGCGCTCCTTGCGGGGGACCTCGACCTCGCCCGGCACCGTGAAGGCCTGCCAGCCCTTCGGGTAGGGCACGACCCAGGCCTGCACCGAGTTCCCCATCGGCTGCCGGGCGAGCGTCAGCCCGGGCTGGAGCGGCGGGTAGTCGATGTCGTCGGCGTACGGCGCCACGGTCGGCGGCGGGTCGACCGGGACGCTCGGCGACGAGGCCGGCAGCGGGGAGGCGGTGCCGCCGGCAGCCGCCTCCGTCTGGTCCAGCTGCCCGACGCCCCAGCCCGCGACGAGTCCGCCGCCGACGCCGACCACGGCTGCCAGCAGCAAGACCCCGAGGACCCTCGCGCGCACGGGGCCAGGGTATGAGGAGCCGCACCGTCCGCCCGACTTGCCTGCCCGACGGCCCCCAGGTTGAGTTGGCCCCATGACTGCGACGGCTCTCGACCCGAACGCCCTGCTGGAGAAGCACCGGGAGCGCCTCGACTCGGCCGTCCGGGCGAGCTCCACGCGGGCCTACTACGCGGCGTTCGACGAGTCCCCGTCCCCGCGCGTGTACGGCGAGACCGCCGCCGCCGACGGCAAGGCCGCGTTCGAGGCCTGGCTGGGCTCGGCGTTCCCGCTCGACACCCCCGGCTCGCAGGGGTACGTCGCGACCGAGCGGTCGCCCTACGGCTTCGACCTCGAGGTGTCCTACCCGCACACCACCGACGTGGACCCGCTGATCGAGGCGGCCCTCCTCGGCATGCGCGACTGGCGTGACGCCCGGCCCGAGGGACGTACGGGCGTCTGTCTCGAGATCCTCGACCGCCTGCACGCGCGCGTCTTCGAGCTGGCCAACGCGGTGCAGCACACCAGCGGCCAGGCGTTCGTGATGGCGTTCCAGGCCGGCGGCGCGCACGCGCTCGACCGCGCCCTCGAGTCCATCGCCTACGCGTGGACCGAGATGACCCGGACCCCGTCGACCGCGCTCTGGGAGAAGCCCGGCCGTGGCGAGCCCTTGGTGATGGAGAAGACCTTCACGGTCGTGCCGCGCGGGCTCGCGCTGGTGGTCGGCTGCAACACCTTCCCGACCTGGAACTCGTGGCCCGGGCTGTTCGCCTCGCTGGTGTGCGGAAACCCGGTCGTCGTCAAGCCGCACCCGGCCGCCGTGCTGCCGCTGGCCATCACCGTGCAGGTCTGCCAGCAGGTGCTGGAGGAGGCCGGCTTCGACCCGCACCTGGTGACGCTGGCCGCCGAGAACCCCGACGACAAGCTGGCCGCGACCCTGGCCGTGCGACCCGAGGTCAAGCTCATCGACTACACCGGCGGCAACACCTTCGGCGACTGGCTCGAGGAGAACGCGCGCCAGGCGGTCGTGTTCACCGAGAAGGCCGGCGTCAACACCGTCGTCGTCGACTCGACCTCGTCGTTCCAGGCCATGTGCCAGAACCTCGCGTTCTCCTTCGCGCTCTACACCGGCCAGATGTGCACCGCCCCGCAGAACGTCTACCTGCCCGCCGACGGCATCGAGACCGACGAGGGCCACAAGTCCGTCGCCGAGGTCGGCGCCGGGCTCGGTGCGGCGTTCGACAAGCTGCTCGGCGACGACGCCCGAGCGGTCGAGCTCCTGGGCGGCGTCGTCAACGCGGGCGTCCTCGAGCGCCTCGATGCGGCGGCCTCGCACGGCGAGGTGCTGGTGCCGTCGCGCGTCGTCACCCACCCGGCGTACGACGACGCGACGGTCCGCACCCCCACCATCATCGGGCTGACCGCGGCCGACTCGGACGTGTACGAGAACGAGTGCTTCGGACCGGTCGCCTACCTCATCGCGACCGCCGGGACCGCGGAGTCGATCAGGCTGTTCCGCGACACCGTGCACCGCCACGGCGCGATGACCGCGTCGGTGTACTCGACCTCGAGCGAGGTGGTCTCCGACATGCGCGAGGCCTCGCTCGACGCCGGTGTCGCCCTCTCGGAGAACCTGCTCGGCGGCGTGTTCGTGAACCAGTCGGCGGCGTACTCGGACTTCCACGGCACCGGCGCCAACCCGGCCGCCAACGCGTCGTACACCGACGGCGCGTACGTCGCCTCGCGGTTCCGCATCATCCAGTCCCGCCGGCACGTCTAGGCGGCGGTCGTGGACCCCGCCCTGCGTGACCTCGTCGCCACCGGCCCGCTGTGCCACCTGACGACCCTCAACCCCGACGGCAGTCCGCAGGTGACGGTGGTCTGGGTGGGCGCGGACGGTGACGACCTGGTGACCGCCCACCTGCCGCACAACCAGAAGGTGCGCAACATGGAGCGCGACCCTCGGGTGGTGCTGTCCTTCCTGGGTCCGGACGAGCCGGGGGCGTTCCTGCAGCCGTACGCCGTGGTGCGCGCGCGTGCGGACGTGTCCCGCTCCGACGAGGCGTGGGACGTGCTCGACGGCCTGGCCAAGATCTATCTCGGCCCGGACGTCACGTTCCCCGCCCCGCGCGATCCGGGCTTCGTGGTGCGGTACGCGATCGAGAGGGTGGGCGGCATCGGCCCCTGGGCCTCCTAGCAGGCCCTACATTGCGCGCATGGACTTCCTGCTGCGCAGTGCGCGGATCGTCGAGCTGGACGGCGGGCCGGGCTGGGTCGGCCCGGTCGACCTGCTGGTGGAGGCCGGACGCGTCCGCGACGTCGACCACGCCCTGCCGCGCCCGCCCGGCATCCCGGAGCTCGACGCGGGCGACCGCTGGATCATCCCCGGACTGTGGGACCAGCACACCCACCTGGCGATGTGGACGGCGACCTCCGGCCGGCTCGACCTGGCCGGCACCCGTTCCGCCGACGAGGCGCTCGCGCGGCTGCGGGGCCGGCTCGCGGTCTCACCGGGCCGGCCCGTGGTGGGGTACGGGCACCGGCCGATCACCTGGCCGGTCCAGCCGACGGTCGCCGCCCTCGACGAGGTCGCACCCGACGTCCCCGTCGTGCTGGTCAGCGGCGACGCCCACCACGGCTGGCTGAACTCGCGCGCCCTCGACCTGCTCGGCGTCGCCCCGCGCGACGGCATCCTGGTCGAGCAGGAGTGGTACGACGTCTACGCCCGCATCCACGAGGTCGCCGGCGACGAGACCTCCCCCGAGGCGTACGAACGGATGGAGCGGGCCGCCGCCGCCCTCGGGGTCGTCGGGGTCCTCGAGCTCGAGTACGGCGAGGCGTTCGACGCCTGGCCCGACCGGCTGGCCCAGGGGGTGGACGTGCTCCGCATCCGCCGGGGCGTCTACCCCGATGGGCTCGACGCGGTCATCGCGGCCGGCCTGCGCACGGGCGATCCCCTCGTCGAGGGGCAGGGCCTGCTGACGATGGGACCGCTGAAGATCATCAGCGACGGGTCCCTCAACACCCGGACCGCCTGGTGCGAGCACGCGTACGCCGACGGGTCGGGCCACGGTGCCGCCAACCAGACGCCGGCCGAGCTACGTGCCCTGATGTCCCGCGCGACCGAGCACGGGCTGCGGACCGCCGTGCACGCGATCGGCGACGCGGCGTGCCACGACGCGGTGGCGGCGTACGCCGAGACGGGCGCCCGCGGGTCCATCGAGCACGCGCAGCTGATGACCCGGGCCGACGTCACGGAGATGGGCCGCCTCGGGGTCGTCGCCAGCGTGCAGCCCGCGCACCTGCTCGACGACCGCGACGTGACCGAGCTGATCTGGCCGGACCGGGCCGACCGGTGCTTCCCGCTGCGCTGGATGGTCGACGACGGCGTCGAGCTCGCCCTCGGCTCCGACGCGCCCGTGTCCCCGCTCGACCCGTGGCTCGCGATGGCGGCCGCCGTGCACCGGTCGGCCGACGAACGCCCCGCCTGGCACCCCGAGCAGGCGATCACCGCGATGGAGGCGCTGGCCGGCTCCGTCGACGGGCGAGGTTCGGTGCGCGCGGGCATGCCCGCCGACCTCGTCCTCCTCGACGCCGACCCGCTCGACCCGGCGGGTACGCCCGAGGACCAGGCCGCCCGTCTCCGCGCCATGCGCGTCGCCGCCACCTGGGTCGACGGCCGGCTCGTCCACGGTGACGAGTCCTTCAGTTGAGTTGGCCGATGTGGCGCGTTGAGTTGGCCCGAATGGCGCGGCCTATCAGCCATTCAGGCCAATTGAAGGAGCCATTCGAGCCAACTCAACGAGCGCTCAGGGCGATGGTGAGCTCGAGGACCGTGTCGGGGTCGTCGAGGGAGTCGCCGTAGAGGTCGCGGAGCTGGTTCATCCGGTACCTCACGGTCTGCGGGTGCACGAACAGGGCGGCGGCGACGTCCTCGCGGCGGCCGTGGTGGAGCAGCCAGGAGCGGAGGGTGTCGGCGAGCTTCTCGGCCACGGCGGGGCGCAGGTCGGCGAGCGGCGCCAGCGCCCGCGCGCGCAGGTCCGCGAGGGCCTCCGGGTCGGCGGTCAGCACCAGCCGGGTCAGGTGGTCCTCGGTGTCGCCCGAGAGACCGTCGGCGTGGGCGCGGAGCGCGCGGTCGTACGACGCCCGCACCTGCAGCCACGGACGTGCGGGCCCGGCGATGCACCCGCGGGCGGTCAGCGAGGCGAGCAGCCCGGCCCGTCGCCGGCCGTGCGCGTCGGGCACGAGGAGCAGCGTCGCGTCGTCCGACATGTCGCTCCGGTCGACGGCCTGGAGCACCACGCCGGGCAGGGCGCCGCGCACGGACCGCGCCTGCGCCTCCGGCACGATCACGGCCGTCAGCGTGGTCGGCGGTGTCCACTCGGCGCGGTCGGCCGCCTCCTGCACGTGCTCGGTCGGCGACCCGTCGAGCAGGTCGGCGGCCAACCGCTCGAGCAGCCGCTCGCGCACGCGCCCGGTCGTGGCCAGCTCGTCGGTGTGGCCGGCCACGCTCGCGGCCGACAGCTCGTCGATGTAGGCGAACACCAGCTCGGCGAACCCGGCGAGCCGCTCGGCCGGGATGCCGGCGGCCACGGCCCGCGCGGACATCTCCCGCCACGCCACCCGGGCGCCGATGCGGTAGGCGGAGAGCAGCGCGTCGGTGGAGCGTCCGTTGCGCGCCTCGCCGCGGCCGAGCTGGTAGGCGCCCTCCATGGCCGGCGCGGTCGGCGTCCCGGGGTCGGCGCCGCGCCGCCCGCCCGCGAGGGACAGGAACCCGCCCAGCGCGAGCTGCACGGCGTTGCCGATGATCTCGCCCATGCCGCCGCTGAGGGCGCCCTCGTAGCTCGGGACCTCGTCGATGATGGCCGCCACGGTGCGGTCGGCCACGTCGGGCAGGTGGGCGCGCATGTCGGCGATCACCTCGGGGGAGAGGAGGACACCGTGACCAGCGGTACGTCGTGGAGTGCGCGAGGTCACGTCCTAGCCCCCTAACTGTTCCCAACGGACAAAACGGGCCGACCGATTCACCCGTGAGGGTCATGAGTTTGTCACATCGATCGGGCATCCTGGAAGACGTGACCCCCACCGACGCTTCGCCGACCCCCTGGCGTGCCCTGCGCACCCAGCTGGGTCGCGTGGCGGGAGCCGCCAGCAGCCCTCTCGTCCCCGCCGACTTCCTCGACCTCTTCGCGCCCCTGCGGCGCGGCGCCGAGCTCCGCGGCCGGGTCGTCTCGGTGCACGCCGAGACCAAGGACGCGGCCACCCTGCTCATCAAGCCGGGCGCCGACTGGGCCGGCCACGTCCCCGGTCAGTACCTCCGGATCGGCCTCGACGTCGACGGCGTCCGCCAGTGGCGCGCGTACTCGCTGACCCACGGCCCCCGGCCCGACGGGCTCATCTCGATCACCGTGAAGGCCGTCCCGGACGGTCTCGTCAGCCACCACATCGTGCACGACTGCCAGCCCGGCACGCTCGTCCACCTCGAGCAGGCCCAGGGCGAGTTCGTGCTCCCCCAGGACGGCGGCGGCAAGCTCCTCTTCGTCACCGCCGGCTCGGGCATCACGCCGGTCATCGGCATGCTGCGCAACCTGTTCCCCTCGACCGACTCGGGCGTGCTCCGCCCCAAGCGCAGCGCCGACTACGACATCGTCGTCCTGCACGTCGCGCCCAGCCGGCCCGACTCGATCTTCCGCCGCGACCTCCAGGCGCTCCACGACGCGGGCGCCATCCGCCTCGTCGCCAGGTACGACGACGAGCACGGCCTGCTCGACCTCGACCGGCTGACGGAGCTCGTGCCCGACCTGGGCGCGCGCACCACGTACGGCTGCGGACCCGCGGGCCTCCTCGACGCGCTCTCGGCCCACCACGACCGCGCGGGGCTGAAGCTGTTCACCGAGCAGTTCCGTACCGCCCGGCTCGCCGCTCCCGGCGAGGGTGGCACGGTCGTCTTCGACCGCAACGGCACCGAGGTCGCGGCCCCCGGCGACTCGCCGATCCTCGACGCCGCCGAGGCCGCCGGCGTGCTGATGCCGAGCGGGTGCCGGATGGGCATCTGCTACGGCTGCGTGCTGCCGCTCAAGGAGGGCAGCGTCCGCGACCTGCGGACCGGCGCCATCACCACCGCCGTCCCCGGCGAGGGCCCCGCCATCAAGGTCCAGACCTGCATCCACGCCGCGGCAGGCGACTGCCACCTCGACCACTGACCACCAGCTACGCGCTCCGAACCACCCCTGAAGGAGAAGAGCAACCATGACCACGATCCAGAAGAAGCACGACAACCCGATCGCGCACCTCACGCCCGAGGACATCGAGATGCTCGGCATCGAGCTCGACGCGATCCGCCAGAGCGTGATCGACACCCGCGGCGCGAGCGACGCGGCGTACATCCGCAAGGTCATCAAGACCCAGCGCAGCCTCGAGCTGGGCAGCCGGGCCGTGCTGCTGTTCTCGATCTTCCCGCCGGCCTGGCTCGTCGGCACGGCCGGCCTGTCGGTGGCCAAGATCCTCGACAACATGGAGATCGGCCACAACATCCTGCACGGCCAGTGGGACTGGATGCGCGACCCCAAGATCCACTCGACGACCTGGGAGTGGGACCACGCCACGCCGGCCGAGCAGTGGAAGGTCTCCCACAACGAGCTCCACCACAACTTCACCAACGTCGTCGGCAAGGACAACGACCTCGGCTACGGCATCATGCGCGTCGACGAGGAGCAGAAGTGGATCCCCTTCTACCTCTTCCAGCCGGTCTGGAACGCCTTCAACGCGATGTTCTTCGAGTACGGCATCGCGGCGTACGACCTCGAGCTGCGCGGCGCCGTGAAGTCCGGGCGCACCAAGTACGCCGGAGTTCAAGGCCCAGGCCAAGAAGGTCGTCGACAAGATCCGTCGCCAGGCCACCAAGGACTACGTCGTGCACCCGATCCTCTCGGGCCCGTCGTTCCTGCACACCCTCGCCGCCAACTTCACCGCCAACGTCGTGCGCAACGTGTGGGCGCACTCGGTGATCATGTGCGGCCACTTCCCCGAGGGCGTCGAGACCTTCGAGAAGAAGTCGATCGAGGGCGAGACCCACGGTGAGTGGTACGTCCGCCAGATGCTCGGCTCGGCCAACATCTCCGGCTCGCCGCTGATGCACATCATGACCGGCAACCTCTCGCACCAGATCGAGCACCACCTGTTCCCGGACCTGCCGTCCAACCGCTACTCCGAGATCGCCCCTCAGGTGGAGGCCCTCTTCGAGAAGTACGGGCTGAGCTACTGCGCCCGCCCGCTGCCCCAGCAGGTGTACTCCGCGTGGCACAAGGTGGTACGACTGTCCCTACCCAACGGCTGGCTCGCGGCGACCAACAAGAAGAACCTGCCGACCCAGCTGGGCAAGCTCTACAAGATGGTCACCGGCTCTCCCAAGGAGCGCCGGCTGATCCAGGCCTCGATCACGCGTGAGGCCAACCGCCTGCAGGCGGCCTGAGACGCCCCTTGGGGGGCTGACCGGCGATGAGGGACCAAGGTTCGCGGGGGGCGAGCCGGCACCTCATCGCCGGGCTCTCTTGGTGCGCCCGTGACACCCTGACCGGGTGGAGCTGACCGCCGACTGCACCCGCTGCGTCGGGCTGTGCTGCGTGGTCCTGCCCTTCTCGCGGTCGGCGGACTTCGCGTTCGACAAGCCGGCGGGTACGCCGTGCCGGCACCTCGCCGCCGACGCCCGCTGCGGCATCCACGACCGTCTCCGCGAGTCGGGCATGCGCGGCTGCGTGGCCTACGACTGCTTCGGGGCCGGCCAGTCGGTCACCGAGACCGACCGGATCCCGCACTTCCTCGTCGTCGAGCAGGTGCACGAGATCGCCTGGTACCTCGCCGACGCCAGCGACCGGGGCGCCGACGTCGCGCTCCTGGTCGCCGAGACCGAGCGCCTCGCCGCCGCCGAACTCGCCGTCCGCAGCCGGACGTCGACGACCTGCGGTCCCGCGTCGCGCCGGTCCTGCGCGCGGTCGCCGAGGCCGCCCGGTCGGCGTACGACGGCTGGCGCGACCTCGCCGGTGCCGACCTGGCCGGTGCCGACCTCCGCAGCGCGGACCTGCGCGGCGCCGACCTGCGCGGGGCGGTGCTGCTCGGGGCCGACCTGACGCGGAGCCGACCTCACCGACGCCGACCTGCTGGGCGCCGACCTCCGGGGCGCGTCGCTCGCGGGAGCCGACGTGTCTCGTGCCCTCTTCCTGACGCGACGCCAGCTCGGGTCGGTGCAGGTCGGTCCGGGCTCAGCCCACTGAGCCGACGGCGCGTCGGCGGGTCCCGCTGACGGCGTACGGGGCGCCTCGGCCGACCATGGCGAACGTCGCGCCGATGCGCTGCGGCCAGGAAGGCTCGGGAACGGGAGCGGCGATCGCGCCGATGTCCACGAAGTGCGACTGCACCCGCCCGATGCCCTCGAGGTCCAGGTCGATCTCGTGCATCGCCAGCCCGGAGGACTCGGTGTCACCGTCGCGGAAGAGCTCCTCGGAGACGAGGAGGTACTCCGGCACCTCGACGGGGTTCTTCAACATCCGGTGCAGGTGGATGACGTCGAGGCCGACCAGGTTCTTGCGTCGCTGGATCGTCTGGGTGGCGACCTCACCGACGTGGGCGACGAACTTCAACGTCAGGTCGCTGGTCTTCTTGCAGCTGCCGCACGGGCACATGTTGAGCTCGATCAGGCGACGCTCCGCGTGGAAGGCGGCGTGCAGGGCGACGGCCGAGCTCGTCACGGCGTTCAGCGTGGCGGGACCGTCCAGGCCCTCGACGTCGCGCGACAGGAAGGCCGCGTCGCCCTCGATCTCGATGAGGTCGAACCCGCGGGCGGCCTTCACGACCTTGTCGAGCATGCGCGTCGTCGCGGCCTCGGCATGTCCGAGGAAGCTGCGATGGAACTGCATGTAGTCGGTGTAGCCGCCGATGTCGGCGATGAGCATCACCACGCGACGCGTCGACATGGCGCGACGCTAACAGGGCCCGGCCCGGGGTGTGGCGGCCTCGCCCTACTGCACGGCCCGGCTGCGCAGACGCTCGAGCTCCGACACCGGGAGGCGGGTCCCGACGGCGTCGAGCACGGAGACGAGGTCGTGGGTGGTCCGGCCGAGCCGCTCCGCCAGCACGTACGCGACGTCGGCCACGATCGCGGTGGCCAGCCGCTCGTGCTGGTCGAGACGGCCCTGGAGATCCTCCGCGTGCCACTTGATCATCCGCACCGGCGTGCTCGCCCGGGCTGTCGCGTTGCGGGTCGCGGACGGCACGAACATCGAGAGCTCACCGACGACCGTGCCGGGTCCGAGCGTCGCCAGGACCCGGCCCCGCTTCAGGATCTCGACCGTTCCCTCGACGATCGACGCGACGCCGTCGGCGGCGTCGCCCTCCTCGAACAACGTCGATCCGGCTTCCGCATCGATCATCGCGACCTCGCGGTCGAGCTGCTCCAGGTCGTCGTCGACGACGAGCCGGAAGGGGCACACCGACCGGATCGCTGGTGACCGCACCCCGTTCACACTAGTGCTCCCGGACCGTGGCAGGCTGGCGGGCCAGGAGGCGGTCGTGGGTCCGGATGCAGCTGAGCTCGCCGAGCGAGCGTCATGGCTGCTGCGGCTTCCCCTCGAGACCCCCACCATCCCGTTCCACGACGAGCGGACGGGATGCACGCTCTGGTTGAAGCTCGAGTACCTGCTGCCGAGCGGGTGCACCAAGGACCGGATGGCGACGAACATCGTCGCGCACGCCATCGAGTCGGGTGAGGTACGCGCCTCCACCGTCGTCGTCGAGGCGTCGAGCGGGTCGACCTCGATCGCGTTGGGCATGGTCTGCGCCACGGTGGGCGTCCGGTTCCGGGCGTACATGCCCAAGACCGTCAGTGGCGAGCGGGTCATGATGATCCGCCGGCTCGGCGGCGAGGTCATCCTCACCCCGGCCGAGGACGGCATGGACGGAGCGATCGCGGCCCTGGTCCGGGACTCGGCCGACGAGGCCGACGTGTACGCCGTCCGGCAGTTCGAGAACGCCCGCAACGTGCTCGCCCACCAGCGCACGACCGGGCCCCAGCTCATCGAGCAGGTCGGGCGGCCGCTCGACGCCTTCGTCGCCGGGGTCGGTACGGGCGGCACCCTGATGGGCGTGGCGCTGGCGCTGCGCGAGCACGGCCACGCCACGGTGATCGCCGAGGCGCTGCCGACGGCCAGCCTCACTCCGGAGGGTGACCGCGAGGTCGTCGGCGGGATCCCCGGCATCGTCGAAGGCATGAGCCGGCTGCTCGATGCGGAGGCGGTCGGGCTCGACGAACCCGTGCGGGTCCCGGAGGCAGAGGCGATGGCCACCGCCCGCGAGTTCGCCCGGCGCGGCCTGGCCATCGGCCCGTCGAGCGGGCTCAACATCGCCGCGGCACGGCGGCTCGCCGAGCGCCTCGGCCCCGGCCACCACGTCGGCACGATCCTGCCGGACCGGATGGAGCGGTACTTCTCGACCGCGTTGTTCGACGACGTGGCCGCGGAGCTCTAGTCCAGGAGGGACGCGCGGAGCTCTCGCTCCGGCAGGACCTGGATGAAGTACTCGACCCCGAACATCTCCTGGAGGACGTGTCGCGGGAACAAGGTGGGGTCGATCGGGTACTGCGAGCGGTGGGCGGCCGTCGCCCGGATCTTGTGGTCGACGAAGTCGGAGACGTCGACGCACGTGTCCACCCGGGCGTCGATGCGGTCCCCTGACGGGAGCGACCTCGTCAGCCGCGTCCGGTCCCCGGACTCGTCGACGGCGATGGGCGCGGAGGCCGAGAAGGTCAGGGTCGTCACGTCGTCGGCGGCGACCACGTGGGCGTTGCGGGGCCGGCCCGTGGCGATGCCCTCCTCGCCGACGAACTGCCCCGCTCCGAGGACGTTCAGCACGCTCACGTCACCGTTCTCGTCCTCACGTCGGATCTCGACGTGACCGGACAGGATGAGGTACATCGTCGTCGCGGCCTCGCCCTGCTCGATGAGGTAGGTCCGCGACGGGAACCACTCGACGTTGACGAAGTCCGCTGCGTAGCCCAGCGCCGACGTCTCCCGGGAGAAGACCGACATGGCATGGACGAAGTCGTTCGTGCCCTCGAAGCGGGTGGTCATCTCGACGACCCAGGCCGCGAGTCGGTCCCGCAGCAACATCCGGCTCTGCGGCCGGTGGCAGTGGAACAGCCGGATCGGCGAGGAGGACTGCCGCTCGTAGCAGGCCGCGGTCACGGCGGCGCCGACGGCGACGTGGTCCGGATGGCCGGAGAACCCGTCCGGCCCGAACGTGACCACCACGTCGGGGTCGAGCTCGTCGAGCAGCCGCGACGCGAGCTCGACCAGGACCTCGAGGGTCGACGTGGGGCAGCTCGCCGTCCGGGTAGTCCAGACACCGCGTCTCGGTGAGCCCCAGCTCCTTCCCCGCGGCGTGGAACTCTCGTTCCCTGGCTGCCGCCAGGGTGGCCCGCGTCGCCGCGCCGGCGTCGCGGATCTGGCCGGCCCCGCCCTTGGTCAGCGACACGACCCGTACGTCGGCCCCGGCGCTGGCGTACTTGGCCAGCGTCCCGCCGGCGCAGAGCGTCTCGTCATCGGGGTGCGCGAAGATCGCCAGCACACGAGGCGAGTCCAACGAGTCGTGCCCCCTCCGGCCGCGATGCGCGCATCGGCCATCTCTTCTCGGTCGCCACGTTACCCGTCCGGGCTCGGAGACGCTGGAGCTCACGGCAGTGCGGCGGCGTACCTCCGAGCGAGATCCCGGACGTGCTCCACCAGCTCGGGTGGGTCGCTCACGTGGAAGGGCATGCCGAGCATCGAGATCCAGACGGCGACCACCTCGAGGCTGTCGCCCCCGGTGACCAGCACGCTGCCGCCGTCGGGGTGTGACTCGACGGTGCCGACCGCGGGGTTGATGCGGGCCACCACCTCGTCGGCAGGTGCGTCGATGCGGATCCGGGCGTGCACCGCCCAGCCGGTGCGCGCCACCTCGCGGACCACGAACTCGGTGATGTCGCCGGGGAACTCGGCCGGCGCGAACCGCCGGCCGCCGGGTGTCTTGAGTCGTAGCCAGTCGACGCGGTACGGCGCCCACGCGTCATGCCGTGGGTCGCGGGCGACGAGGTACCACCGACGTTGCCAGGCGACCAGGTGGTAGGGCTCGATCTCCAACGGCTCGTCGCGGTAGTCGCAGCGGATGCCCGTCGTGGTCGCGGATCGCCAGCGAGATGGCCTCGAGGACGGCAGCGTCGACCGTCGGGTCCTCGACGTTGCTGTCCGTGTTGGCCGGCCCGGCCGTGGTCGCCTCGACCAGTGCGGTGAGCTTGCGGCGGAGCCGGTCGGGCAGCACCTGCTCCAGCTTGGCGAGGGCGCGGGCGCTGGTCTCCTCCACGCCGGAGACGCCCGTGGCCGCGCGCAGCCCGACGGCCACCGCCACGGCCTCCTCGTCGTCGAGGAGGAGGGGCGGCAGCTTCGCGCCGACCCCGAGGCGGTAGCGGCCGCCGGGTCCGCGGACGGCGTCGACGGGGTAGCCGAGCTCCCGGAGCCGGGTCACGTCGTTGCGGATCGTTCGGTCGGACACGTCGAGGCGGCTCGCCAGGTCCGCGCCGGACCAGTCGGACCGGGTCTGGAGCAGTGACAGCAGCGCCAAGGTACGAGTTGCGGTCTCGCCCATAATTCCGGAACCTTATCTTCCGGAACCCCTCGTAGCGTCAGCGACATGACCATCACCGAGATCACCCCGTTCACCGTCACCATCGACCAGGCCGAGATCGACGACCTGCGGCGCCGCCTCGACCACACCCGGTTCGCCCCGGCCGCGCCCGGCGACTCGTGGGACTACGGCACCCCGTCGTCGTACCTGCGCGACATGGTCGAGCGCTGGAAGGACTTCGACTGGCGCGAGGTCGAGGCCCGGATCAACGCCCACCCCAACTACCTGACCGAGATCGACGGACAGACCATCCACTTCGTCCACGTGAAGTCGGCCGTGCCTGGAGCCCGTGCGCTGCTCCTGGCCCACACCTACCCCGGCTCGTTCCTCGAGTTCCTGCCGCTCATCGGCCCGCTGACCGACGCCGGCTTCGACCTCGTCATCCCCTCGATGCCCGGCTTCGGGTTCTCCACCCCGGTCGTCGACGGCGGCTGGACGATGGCGCGCGTCGCTCGCGCCTACGACGAGCTGATGCGCGGCCTGGGCTACGCGTCGTACGGCGTGCACGGCTCCGACGGCGGCGCGATGGTCGGTCGCGAGCTGGCGATCCTCGACCCCGAGGGCTTCCTCGGCGCGCACGTGCTGCAGCTGTTCTCCTTCCCCTCGGGGGACCCGGCGGAGTTCGAGGGTTTCGGCCCGAAGGAGTACGCCGCGCTCGAGCACATGCAGTGGTTCCAGTCCGTCGGCGGCTACAACGCGATGAACGGCTCGCGTCCGCAGACCGTCGCCGCCGGCCTGTCCGACAGCCCGGTCGGCCAGCTCGCCTACTCCGAGCTGTTCGAGAGCTTCGGCAACGGGACCTCCCTGGTCACGCCCGAGCAGGTGCTGGAGCAGGTGACGTTGTACTGGCTCACGAACACGGCCGCCGGCTCGGTCCGCTACCACTACGAGGAGGCGCACGCCTGGCACGACGTGCGAGCCCGTGGTCAGCACCGGCCGGCTCGGCGTCGCCGTCTTCAAGGACGACTTCCAGACGATCCGGTCGTTGGCCGAGCGGGACAACGCGAACATCCAGCACTGGTCGGAGTTCGACCGCGGCGGCCACTTCGCCGTGCTGGAGAACCCGGACGCGATCGTCGGCGACCTGCGCGCGTTCTTCGGCACAGCCGCGCCCATTCCCAACGCGGTGCCGTCAGGCTTAGTGTCGTGTGGTCCTCATCTCGGGGGGCAGTCGAGCTCGGAGGCGCCTGTGTTCGCTCGGTCAGCATCCACCCATCGCACCTGGACACCGCTCAGGCTGCTGGTCATCGGCCTGTCCCTGATGATGGCCGCGACGTTCGGGCCGCCGGCGGCCACGGCCGGCGATCCGGGACGCTCCGGCGACGCGCCGTACCGCGGCCGGGTGCTCTCTCTGATGCAGCACATGACGCTGCAGCAGAAGGTCGGCCAGCTCTTCGTCATCGAGGTGGCCGGTCGGCACGCCACCGCGGTGAGCGACGCGGCGAAGGCCGTCAACCAGCGGCTCTACGGCGTCGACACGCCCGCCCAGGCCATCGCGAAGTACCAGCCCGGCGGGGTCATCTACTACTCGACCCGGGTGCCCTGCTCCGGCTGCACCAGCGACGACAACATCGGCGACCCCGCCCAGGTGGCCACGCTGTCCAACGGGCTCCAGGCTGCATCGCTGGCCCAACCGGCTCACATCCCGCTGCAGATCTCGGTCGACCAGGAGGGCGGCGCGCTCGTCGCGCGGTTCCAGGCCCCGGCGACCCAGATGCCCGGCAACATGGCATTGGGCGCGGGCCGGTCGACCGCGGACGCGCACGAATCGGCGGAGGTGATCGGCGAGGAGCTCGAGGCGGTCGGCGTGACGCAGGACTACGCGCCGGTCTCCGACGTCAACATCAACCCCAACAACCCGGTCATCGGGATCCGCTCGATCGGCGGTGACGCGGACCTGGTGTCCGACTTGGCGTCCGCGCAGGTCAAGGGCTACCACGCGGGCGGGGTCTCCGCCGTCGCCAAGCACTTCCCTGGCCACGGTGACACCGGCGTCGACAGCCACTTCGGGCTGCCGGAGGTCACCCACAGCCTGGAGCAGTTCCACGCGATCGACCTGCCGCCCTTCAAGGCCGCCATCGCGGCGGGCGTGGACACGATCATGACCGCCCACGTCGTGTTCCCGGCGGTCGACCCGAGCCGGCGCGCCGGCGACGATGAGTCACGCGATCCTCACCGGTGTGCTGCGCGACGAGCTGGGCTTCAAGGGCCTGATCGTGACCGACGCGCTCGACATGGGCGGCGCGACCGCGGACCTACCCGCCGAACGTCGCCCCGGTAGAGGCGATCCTCGCGGGCGCGGACCAGCTGCTGGTCCCGCCGCAGATGGACACGGCGTACGGCGCCGTGCTCGACGCGGTCAGGGACGGCACCATCAGCCAGCAGCGGCTCGACGCCGTCGGTCTACCGCGTGCTGCTGCACAAGTTCCGGCGCGGCATCTTCGCCGACCCGATGGTCGACCCGGCGACGGCGCCGACGATCATGGGCGCGCCCGAGCACCTCGCCAGAGCGCAGGCGATCACCGACCACACCACCACGCTGGTCAAGAACGACGCCGGGCTGCTGCCGCTCACCGCCGGCCCCCGCAAGGTGCTCGTCGCAGGCTGGGGTGTCGGCACCACCCAGGGGATCGCCGACGCGCTTGTCGCGCGGGGTGCGACGACGCAGGTCCTGGAGTCCGGCCTCACGCCGACGACCGCGGACATCGACGCCGCCGTCGCCGCGGCGCAGAACAACGACCTCGTCGTGGTGTCGACCAACAACGCCTACGCGATCAATGCCACGACCGGGCAGCCGACTGCGGCCGCCGTGGCGCAGACCCAGCTGGTGCGGGCACTCCTCGCGACCGGGAAGCCGGTCGTGGTCGCCGCGATGCGCAACCCCTACGACGTCGCCTCGTTCGCCGAAGCGCCGACCGTGCTCGACACCTACGGCTACACCGCACACCAGGTCGAGTCACTGGTGCGGGTGCTCTTCGGCGAGGTGAACCCGACCGGCCGGCTGCCGGTCTCCATCCCGCGTGCAGACGGCACCGGCGAGCTGTTCCCGTTCGGACACGGCCTGGGCTACTGAAGGGGGCCGGGCCACGGGTCAACCGTCGTGCCGGTTCAGTCCTGCTTCGCGGCGGACGCGTCGACGCAGACGACTCCCTTGTTGCCGTCCTGGTCGGCGATCACGGTGAGCGAGGGCGCGTCGCTGTCATCGACGACGGTCCCACCCGCGGCGACGGCAGCGGCGATCCGTGGCGCGGCCGCCTCGGGTGCCACATAGACCTCGATGTGGAACCGCTGCCCGGGGGCCTGAGGCTCGTCGGCGTCCCCGAACCACAGGTTGGGCACCCGTCCCGTGGCATCCCGGATCTCGTCGCTGGGGGTCCCGCGGCCCTGGGCGTCGGCGCTCCCGGTCAGGAGGGCGGCCCACACCGGCGCGATGGTCGCGGAGCTCGCCGTGTCGAGCCCGAGCTCGATGTCGCTGACCGAGGCCGGGTCGGCGTCGAGCTTGTGGTCGACGGCGATCTCGGTGATCCGTCGCGCGAGGTCGACGTCCTGCTGGGTCACCCATCCGACAACGTGCTCGGTGCCTTCGCCGTCGCGGTAGATGGCGTCGTCGCTGACCAGCTTGAAGTCGACGTACCCCTTGCCGATGGACCACGCGCGGGTGGTGGCCGAGCGCGTCGCCCGCCTCGCCCACCGCGCGACGAACCGTACGCCGCTGCCGAAGTCGTCGACCACGTAACGCGCATGCAGTCCCTGAGCCAGCTTGCGCCAGTCGGTCAGGTTCGCCTCGGCGATCTGTTCGCCCTTCAGCATGTCCATGGACGGGGACCCTATCCCTGCGCCAGCCCGCCGCACGGGCGCGATGAAGGACCGGATCTGCCGCGATCCGCGCGCCCGGAAGGTGCGTCACTCGCCGCGAGACGAGGGCATCAGACGACGCGGCATGATGGGGTCGTGCCACGGACAGACACTGCGTTCCGTGAGATCGCGGCCCCTCCCGATCGTGTCTTCGCCGCGCTGGTCGATCCCGACGCGCTCGCCGCATGGCTGCCACCTCCCGGGATGAGCGCCAGATTCGAACGATTCGATGCGCGGCCGGGCGGCTCGTACCGAATGGTGCTCACCTACGCAGACGCGTCGACGGGCCCAGGCAAGACCACCGCCGACTCCGACGTCGTCGAAGCCCGCTTCGTCGACATCGTCCCCGGAGTTCGCGTGGTGCAGGAGGTCACCTTCGTCGCCGATGATCCCGACCTCGCGGGCACCATGACGATGACGTGGGAGGTCACGGCGACCGAGGATGGGACGCGCATGGACATCCGTGCGGAGCACGTACCCGCCGGCATCTCCGCAGAGGACCATGCAGCGGGGCTCGCGTCCTCGCTGGCGAACCTCGCGGGCCACGTCGAGCAGTAGGCCAGGACACGTGAAGCGAGCGGGCCCGAGCGACCGGCTCGAGGAGGCCGGCGCGGCCTGACCTCGGCGACCGGCGAACGGTTCCCCGTGGCGAGTCTGCCGGCTCTGCTCGCTCGTCCGCCCGTCACGTGGCAATCACCGGCCACAGCACGGCGACGACCTTCTCGGCGATCTCCTCCTTGGGGTCGCCTCGGTAGAACGCACCGAAGTAGCTCCCGAAGCACATGGTGGCGATGGTGTGCCTGTCGATGTGCTCGGACACGGCCCCGTCAGCCTGGAGCTCCGACAGCACGTTCTCGACGAGCGTGACGCGCGGTTCGACGGCGTGCTGGCGAAGCATCTCGAGCAGCTCTGGTGTGTGGATCACCTCGCCGGCGAAGTTGCCCATCAGCACCATGGCGTCCGGGTTGAAGTACGCCGGATCCAGACGGCGGACCGCCTCGACGAGGGCCTCCCGTGGCCCCAAGCGGCGCAGGTCGATGTCGTACAGGTCGCGCTGCTTCCGGAACCCGTAGTCCAGCGCGTCGGCCACGAGCTCGAGCTTGTTGTTCCACCGCCGGTACAGGGTGGGGCGACTGACACCCGCGTCGACGGCAATGTCGCCCAGGGTCATCCGCGAGTAGCCGTCCCGGACGAGGCGAGCGCGGGTGGCCAGGATGATCGCCTCGTCGAGGGCAGGGTCGCGTGGGCGCCCGCCGGCGCGCGAGCCGGTGGTGTCGGCGGGGCTCTTCGACTGTGCACGCGCCCGGGGCATGGCGTCCATCCTAGACAGTTCCGTTACAGACCCTTGCCGTAACTCATTAGGTTACATACAGTGCTCGTAACGGAACCGGGCCGGTCAGGTCGGGACTGGCGGAGAGGGCAGGTGTCGCAGATGAAGGCAATCGTGGTGACGGACCGGCTGCGGGAACAGCCGGGATGACCCTGGTGGAGCGGCCCGAGCCGCCGGCAGCGATCAACGACGTCATCGTCGAGGTTCACGCGTCGGGATGGGTCCCGACCGAGCTCGAGTGGCCGTCGACCTGGACCGATCGCGCCGACCGTGACCGGACGCCATCGATCCCCGGGCACGAGCTGGCGGGAACGGTCACCGCACTCGGCTACGGCACGACGGGGTTGTCGTTGGGACAGCGCGTGTTCGGCCTCGCGGACTGGCATCGCGACGGCACCCTGGCGGAGTACGTCGCGATCGAGGCACGCAACCTCGCGCCCTTGCCGGACGATGTCGACTTCACGGTCGGCGCTTCCCTGCCGATCTCCGGGCTGACCGCATGGCAGGGACTGTTCATCCACGGCCGGCTCCAGTCGGGGCAGCGCGTCCTCGCGCATGGCGCGGTCGGCGCTGTCGGAGCGATGGTGACCCAGCTCGCGTCCGAGGCCGGCGCCTACGTCATCGGTACCGGACGCTCCGCCGACCGAGAGAGGGCGCTCGAGCTCGGCGCGCAGGAGTTCGTCGACCTCGAGAACGACACAGCTGCACGAGGTCGGCGAGGTCGACCTGGTCTTCGATGTCATCGGCGGCGACATCCAGAAGAGCTCCTCGGCCTTGATCAAGCCGGGAGGCACCCTGGTGTCGGTCGTCGGCCCGGTCGTCGGCCAACCGGCGAACAGCCGGGCGATCGACTTCGTCGTGGAGGCCGACCGCGACCAGCTGGGTGAGATCGTGAAGCGGGTCGGTGATGGACGGCTACGCACGAACATCGGAACCATTGCGACCCTCGACGATGCCGTCGCAACCTTCAACACCAGCCAGCGGCACCAAGGGAAAGACGATCATCCGAGTTCGCCCCTGAGGACGCTGCCTCACCGCGCCGCAATCCCTACGACCCCAGTGCCGCCGACACCACCTCGCGCGCCTCGGCCTGGACCTCGGCCAGGTGCTCCGGACCCTTGAACGACTCGGCGTAGATCTTGTAGACGTCCTCGGTGCCGGACGGCCGCGCCGCGAACCACGCGCTCTCGGTGGTGACCTTGAGGCCGCCGATCTTGGCGCCGTTGCCGGGGGCCGCGGTGAGCTTGTCGACGATCGGCTCGCCCGCCAGCTCGGTCGCGGTCACGTCGTCGGGGGAGAGGGCGCCCAGCTTGGCCTTCTGCTCGCGGGTGGCGGGGGCGTCGACGCGGGCGTACGCCGGGTCGCCGTACTTCGCGACGAGCTCGGCGTAGTGCTTGCTCGGGGTCTCGCCGGTCTTGGCCAGGATCTCCGAGGCCAGCAGGCACAGCAGCAGGCCGTCCTTGTCGGTGGTCCAGGTCGAGCCGTCCATCCGCAGGAACGACGCGCCAGCCGACTCCTCGCCGCCGAACCCGAACGACCCGTCGATCAGCCCGGGCACGAACCACTTGAACCCGACCGGCACCTCGACCATCGGCTTCCCGATCCCGGCCGCGACCCGGTCGATCATCGACGACGACACGAGCGTCTTGCCGATGCGCGCGGTGTCCGGCCACCCCGGGCGGGCGCCGCCGAAGAGGTAGCCGATCGCGACGGCCAGGTAGTGGTTGGGGTTCATCAGCCCGGCGTCCGGCGTGACGATGCCGTGCCGGTCGGCGTCGGCGTCGTTGCCGGTCGCGATGTCGTAGTCGTCCTTGCGGCCGATCAGGCTCGCCATCGCGGACGGCGACGAGCAGTCCATCCGGATCTTCTCGTCCCAGTCGAGGGTCATGAACCGCCACGTCGGGTCGACGAGCGGGTTCACGACCGTCAGCTCGAGCCCGTGCCGCTCGCCGATCGCGCCCCAGTAGTCGACCGACGCGCCGCCGAGCGGGTCGGCGCCGATCCGCACGCCCGCTTGGCGGATCGCCTCGATGTCGACCACCGACGGCAGGTCGCCGACGTACTCACCCATGAAGTCGTACGCCGACGCGGCCGCACGTGCCCGCGCGAACGGGATGCGGCGTACGTCCGCCAGCCCACCCCTGATCAGCTCGTTGGCCCGGGCGGCGATGACCGACGTGGCGTCGGTGTCGGCCGGCCCGCCGTGCGGCGGGTTGTACTTGAAGCCGCCGTCGGCCGGCGGGTTGTGCGACGGCGTGACCACGATGCCGTCGGCCAGGCCGCTGCCGGTCTGCCGGCCGCCGTTCGCCTTGATGATGGCGTGCGAGACCGCCGGCGTCGGGGTGTAGCGGTCGTCCGCGTCGACGAGGACGGTGACGTCGTTGGCAGCCAGCACCTCCAGCGCCGTCGCCCACGCCGGCTCCGACAGCCCGTGGGTGTCACGGCCGATGAACAGCGGCCCGTCGTAGCCCTGCTCCTTGCGGTAGTCGCAGATCGCCTGCGTCGTCGCGAGGATGTGCGTCTCGTTGAACGCCGTCTTGAGGCTGCTGCCGCGGTGTCCGCTCGTCCCGAACGCGACCTGCTGGTCGATGTTCTCCGGATCGGGCACGCCGGTGTAGTACGCCGTCACGAGGTGCGCGACGTCGACCAGGTCGGCGGGGGTGGCGAGGGTGCCTGCACGAGAGTCGGCCATGGGTGCATCATGCCCCCGCTGCCCGGGGAGGTCCCGCGGCGACCGCTGGGACGTCGTGAGGCGCTGGCGGCATTCTGGGAACATCCCGTGCACCCGGTTCACGGGAAGTTCCCAGAACGCGCTCGTCAGTGCGACGTCACCTCGTGGCGATGCTGCGCGGCCAGCCGGACCCCGGCGTCCGTCGCGCCGTACCCGTCGTAGGTCCCGCGTCGCTGGACCACCTCGAAGAAGATCCCGCCGATGGTGGCGGTGTAGAAGTGGGTGAAGTCGCCCGAGGCGTCACGGTCGTGCAGGAGGCCGAGCGCGGCCATGGTCTCGACCTCCGGGGCGGCGAGGTCGAACCTGGCCATCAGGTCGTCGTAGTAGTTCTGCGGGATGGCCAACGGGACGAGTCCGCGGTCGACGGCCCGTCGAGCGACGGCCGCCACGTCGTCGGTCGAGAACGCGACGTGCTGCGGGAAGCCGGAGGCGTCCCACGCGAGCGGGGCGACGTTGAGCGCGAGCCGGCACGAACCCGACGCCGACCGGACGACCTGGCTCCGCACCAGCCCGTTCGGGGCCGGGACCTCCTGGCTGGTCTCGGCGGCGAGGCCGAGCAGGCTGCTGTAGAACAGCACCGCCTCGTCGAAGCACTGCCAGGGCGCGGCGAGGTTGACGTGGTCGATCCCCGTCAGGAGGGCGGCGGCGCCTTCCTGGCCGCCCTCGAACTCCGGGACCCAGGCGGCGTCGGCGGACGAGGCC
This sequence comes from uncultured Actinomycetota bacterium, assembly GCA_963839565.1. Lineage (GTDB taxonomy): Bacteria > Actinomycetota > Actinomycetes > Propionibacteriales > Nocardioidaceae > Nocardioides. The sequence goes on from CAWIVR010000021.1 coordinate 262,995, forward strand.
GGTGGGCCGAGGAAGACCTCGGTGCCGTCGGGTGCGCGGAAGGCCGGGAGCTCCTGCTCGTTGGCGAGGGTACGGCGATAGACCGCCGGCGCCCGGAGTGCCCGCGCCCGCGCGGCCGACGCTGCCGGGTCCGCGACCTCGAAGCCGACCGCCGCCATCGTCGGGGTCCGGTCGCGGGCGTGCTGCTCGTTGCAGACCACGCGCGCCGGACCCTCGGTCCACAGGCGCGCGTCCTTGCTCCGATGTCTGCCCCGGAACGTGAAACCGAGCTGGCCGAGCAGGACGTCGACCTCGCCGGTGTCGTCGGCGCGGACCTCGACGAAGTCGAAGGCTGACGGTTCGGCGACAGCGGGCAACGGCGTCGGGGGGTCCGGGGCGGAGTCCCAGGCGGACGCGGACGCGACGAGATCCTCCAGCCAGATGAGCGAACGGCGAGCCTGCAGCGCCGTCCGGGCGACGTCGGTCTGCCGGAAGATGTCGTTGAAGACCTCGAGCGAGAGTGGTCCGTCGTACCCGGCGCGGAGGACGTGGCCGAGGAAGGCGCCGAGGTCGAAGCCGCCCTCGCCCGGGAAGAGCCGGTGGTGTCGTGACCAGGACAGCACGTCCATGGTGAGCAACGGCGCGTCCGCGAGCTGGAGGAAGAAGATCTTCGAACCCGGGATCTCCTCGATCGCGGCGGGGTCGTGGCCCCGGGAGAGGATGTGGAAGCTGTCGAGACACGTCCCGACGGCCTCGTGGTCCGCGAGCTCCACGATCCGCCAGGCACGGCGGTAGTCGTCGACGAACCGGCCCCAGGCCAGCGCCTCGTAGGCGATCCGGACGCCGTGGGCCGCAGCCTCCTCGCCCAGGCGCCGCAGCTGGGACGCGGAGACGTCGTCGTCGTCGATCGTGGCCGTGGCGACGTTGCTGCAGACCAGCATCGTGCCGATGCCGAGCCGCTGCATGAGCGCGAACTTGGCTCGCGCCCGACGCAGAACCGACTCGAACTCGGCCTCGGTGACCCCTTCCGCGTCGCGGAACGGCTGGTAGAGGTCGAGGGTCAGTCCGAGCCTCGCGGCCAGGGCGACCACCTCCTCGGGGCTGGCCTGGGACGCGACCAGGTCGGGTTCGAAGATCTCGACGCCGTCGAACCCCGCGGCCGCGGCGGCCTGCAGCTTGTCGGTGAGGGTGCCGCTGAGGCAGACGGTGGCGATCGAGGTGCGCATCGCTCACTCCACCGGCCGTGAGGGGACCAGGACGCGAGCCGGGTTGACGACCATCAGCTGGTGGACCTGCTCGCGGCTCGCGCCGCCATCGAGCAGGGCGGGCAGGATCCGTCGTGGCAGGTTCTCCATGTTCCAGTGCGGGGCGTGGGCTGCGCGCCACGACGGCGGCGTCACCCGGCTGAAGAACGCGGCGTCGTGGGACAGCACCATGCGATCGGCGTACCCCTCGGCCAACAGCGTCAGGACCGTCGCGGTGCGTGCGTCGTCGGACAGCACGTGCTCCATCCCGAAGCGGTCCATCCCGATGGTGGCACCGGCATCCATCAGCTCCCGCAGGTAGTCGAGGTCCTCGGAGTCGCCGCAGTGCCCGATCACGATCCGGTCCGCGGAGACGCCGCGTGCCGTGAGGAACACCAGTTGGTCGCGGCCGTTCTGCGACGGCGCGTGCGTGTGGGTGGTGATCGGCACACCCGTACGCCGGTGCGCGGCGGCCGCCGCCTCCATCACCCGCCGCACGTCGGGGGTGAGTCCCTGGTGGTCGGTGACGACCTTGAGCATCCCCGCGCGCACGTCGGTGCCGGCGATGCCGTGCTCGATGTCGCGCGCGAACAGCTCCACCAACGGGTCCGGGCCGCCCACGAGCCGACCGGGGCCGTGGGTGTGGAAGTACGCCGGCAGCGAGTCGGCCGTGTAGTAGCCCGTGGAGGCGACCAGCTGCATCCGCGTGCGCTCGGCCACCCGGCCCACGCGCGTGACGTCGCGGCCGAGACCCAGCACCGTGAGGTCGACGACCGTGCGGACCCCGAGGTCCCACAGCCGTTCGAGCCCCGCGGCCGCCTTCGCGACCGCGACGTCCTCGCACCACTCGGGGTGGGGGAGGTCGAGGTCGAGCTCCGGGTGGCCGACGAACACGTGCTCGTGGATGAGCGTCGTGCCGAGGGCACTCGGGGACACCGGCCCCCGGAACGTCTCGACCTCCGGTGCCAACCGTCAGCCCGCCTCGCCGCGGATGCCCTCGTAGACCGCGAGCTGCTCCTCGTCGAAGTTGTCGCGCAGGTAGGTGTCGACCTGGGTGCGGAAGGTCTCCACGTCCACGTCGTCGACGACCTCGAGGTCACCGCTCTCGGACCACTCGGCGAGGGTCGTCTCCTCGTCGTCGGCGACGCACTGCGGGACCTGCTCCTCTGCTGCGTCGACCGCCTCTCCGAGGGCCTCCTGCTGGTCCTCGGACAGGCCGTTCCAGGCGTCCGCGCCGATGATCACGAGGTTGGAGTTGGCCTGGTGGTTGGACATGCTGATGTAGTCCTGCACCTCCTGCAGGTTGCTCGCCTTGATGTTGGTGATCGGGTTCTCCTGACCGTCCACGGTGCCCTGTTGCAGGGCCAGGAAGAGCTCCTCGTAGGCGACCTCGGTCGCGTCGGCGCCGAGCGCCTCGGCGTTCATCAGGAACTGCGGGGAGTTGGGGAAGCGCATCCGCAGGCCCTCGAGGTCACCCGGTTCGCGGATCGGCTCGTTGGCCGTGAACTGACGCATGCCGGCCGACCACGCACCCAGCGTGTGCACCCCGGTCTCGTCCTCGAACCCGGTCAGCAGGTCCTCGGATGCGTCGCTGTCGAAGTAGCGAGCCAGGTGGTCGCTGTCGTCGAAGGCGTACGCCGCGTCCAGCACGGCGACCGGCTCGTAGACCGCGCCCAGGGCCGAGGCCCCCTGGATGTCCATGTCGATGTCGCCGGAGACCACGGACGCGATCCGGTCGGCGTCCGCACCGAGCTGACTGGCGGGGAAGATCTCGATGGTGAGCCCCACGTCGGCGTCGGCGACGGTGTCGGCGATCACCTGTGCTCCGCACCGGTGCTGGGGCTGGTCCTCGGTGTAGCTGTGGGCGAGCTGGAGGCTGACGTCACCGCCGCCGGACTCCTCGCCGGCCTCGCTGCTGTCGTCCCCCCCGCACGCGGACAGGGCGGTCGCCAGAGCGAGGAGACACGCTGCGGACGCCGTACCCCTCCGGGTGCGTGTCGGCTGGTTGAGCGGTGCCATCATCGGTTCCTTTCTCCAGTGGGTTCCCGAGCGGGTTCCGTGGCGGCCGCCTCGACCGCCACGAGCTCGTCGAAGTCACGGCGCATGGCCGCACGATCGGCGGGCAGGCCGGTGAACAGCTCGAACGAGTCGGCTGCCTGGTGGACGGCCATGCCGGCGCCGGTGAGCACGGTGCAGCCGGCGCGCCGGGCCGCGGTCAGCAGGTCGGTGTCGAGTGGCCGGTAGACGATGTCGGCGAGCCAGAGGTCCGCCCGCAGCAGCTCCGGCGGCACGGGTGACCCCGGGTGGGCCTCCATCCCCACGGGCGTGGCGTTGACCAGGCCCGCGCTGGTGGCCACGGCGGCGGCCAGACCCTCACGGGTCGCCGGGACGAGCTCGACCTGCGTCGGCCGCCCGGCCAGGGAGGCCGTGAGGACCTGCGCCACGGTCGCGGTCCGGGTCGAAGACCAGCAGCTGCCCGACCCCCACCTCGGCGAGCGCGTGGGCGACGGCGGTGCCCGCTCCGCCGGCCCCCAGGAGCACGACCCGGTCGCGGTCGACGTCCGGGAGCTCGTCGGCGAACGACTCGAGGAAGCCGGAGACGTCGGTGTTGTGCCCGATGGTCCGACCGTCGCGGATCAGGACCGTGTTGAGCGCTCCGATGGCCGACACCGCGGGAGCGACCTCGTCGACCAGGGGCACCATCGCCTGCTTCACCGGGTGGGTGATGTTGAGACCGTCGAAGCCCAGCTCGATCGCCGCGGCCAGCAGGTGTGCCAGGTGGTCGCGGTCGACGGAGCCGTCGGGCTGGTCGATGAGCTTGTAGACGTACCGGATCCCTTGCCGCTCGGCCTCCCTCTCGTGCATCTCCGGCGTCAGTGACGGACCGACGCCGTGGCCGATCAACCCGGACAGCCACGACCTGCGCGGCAGTGCCGCGTTCACAGCCCCAGCCTCTCGGGCAGGTAGAGGATCGCGTCCGGCCAGAAGATGATCGCCAGGCACAGCAGCATCAGCGGCACGAGGAACGGCACCGACCCCCAGAAGACCTCCGCCATCGTGGCCTTCGCGATCGCCTGGAGGACGAAGATCACCGTGCCCACCGGCGGCGTCAGCAGGCCGATCATCTGCGAGATGATCATCAGCACGCCGAGCGCGATCGGGTCGACGTCGTACAGGAGGGCGAGCGGCTGGAGGATCGGGACGGTCAGGGTGAGCACCGCGATCGCGTCCAGGGCCGTGCCGAGGACCATCGACAGCGCGAACACGATCAGCAGGAAGACCGTCGCGTCGCTGCTCAGCCCCAGCATGGCCTCGGAGAGCTCCTGGGGGATGCGCTCGCGGGCGAAGACGTAGCCGAGCAGGTTGGCCGAGGCGACGATGAGCATGATCGCGCCGGTGGTGACCGTCGCCTCCACCAGGATCTTCGGCACGTCCCTGAGGTGCAGGGTGCGGTAGGCGAACCCGAGGATCGCCATGTACGCCGCGCCCACGGCCGCCGCCTCGGTCGGCGTCACGAAGCCGCCCAGGATGCCGCCGAGGATGACCACCGGGGCGCCCATCGGCGCGATCACCCGCCGACCCGTCACCCACAGCTGGGCCCGGCTGAACTCGGTGCGCTCGAGGTTCGGCATCCGCCGCACCCACAGGAAGACGACGACGCACAGGCCGACCGCCATCAGCAGGGCCGGCACCACCGATGCGGCGAAGAGCGCCCCGGTCGACACCCCGGCCAGTCCCGCGTAGATGACGGCGGGGATGCTCGGCGGCATCACCGGTGCGATCAGCGAGGACGAGCCCACCACGCCCAGGGCGAACGGCTTGGAGTAGCCGGCCCGCAGCATGGCCGGGATCTCGACCTTGCCGAGCGCGGCCGCATCCGCGACGGCCGATCCGCTCATCCAGGAGAACCCGAGGCTGACCCCGACGCTGACGTAGCCGAGGCTGCCCCGCACCCGCCCGAGCAGCGCCAGGGCGAAGTCGAAGAGCCGGTCGGCGATCCCCGCGTGGTTGGCGATGGAGCCCAGGAGGATGAACAACGGCACCGCCAGCAGCGGGAAGCTCGCCGTGGAGCTCGCGACCAGCCGGAGCGCCAGGCCGAGGGACTGGTCGGTCGTGATCATGTACAGCAGGCAGGGGCCGAAGAACGCGAACGCGACCGGGACCCGGATCGCCAGCAGCCCGGCGATGAGCAGGCAGAGCACGAGGACGCTCACTCGGTCGGCACCCCCACCACGTCGTACGTCGGCTCCGGCGACGCCGTGCACGGCGTACTGGACCGCGGCGATCAGGGACCGGATCACGACGCTCACGAAGCCGATCAGCGAGATGCCGTAGAGCCACGACATCGGCATCTGCATGGCCGGGGACTTCAACATGTCCTGGGTCTGCACGAGCTCCCAGGCCTCGGCGCACAGGCCGACGCCGACGGCCGCGACGACCAGGCAGGAGAAGACCCGGACCACCCGGCGCAGCCGCGCACTCGGAGCCATGTCGATCATCTCGATGGCGATGTGCGAGTCGGAGCTGACCAGGACCCCGGCCACCACGAAGGTCAGCCAGACCAGGCAGAACCGCGCGAGCTCGCCGGTCCACGGCCACCCGTCGATGGGGAGGTACCTCTGCGCGGCCTGGAGCAGCACGAGGCCGAAGATCAGCAGCAGCGCGGCGACCCCGATCGAGAGCTCGATCGCCGTCAGCACCCGGCCGACTGCCTGCAGTCGTCCGGCTGCTGGTCGGTGCTCGTCCGCGGGTCGCTGGTCCGGCGGGGTCTCGGCCGTCACAGCCGTCGAAGTTACGGACGCCCGGCAACAGACGGCAAGGGGTTGCCATGATGTTGCCAGATCGGGTTTGCTGGCGCGGTGGGTCGACCGACCATCTACGACGTCGCCAACGCCGCGGGGGTGGCCACCTCGACCGTGTCGCGTGCGTTCTCCCGACCGGGACGGGTGTCCGCGGAGACCCGCGACCGGATCATGAGAGTCGCGGCGGAGCTCGACTACCGCCCCAACCCGCACGCGCGGGCGCTGCTCTCCGGCAAGCACCACACGGTCGCGATGGTGGTCTCCGACATCACCAACCCCCACTACTTCGAGCTGATCCGGGGAGCGGAGATGCGGGCCCGCGTCTCGGAGTACACGTTGCTGCTGGTCAACGCCGAAGAGTCACCGCGGGTCGAGTGGGAGCAGATCCAGCGACTCTCACCGGCGGTCGACGGGTTCCTCCTGGCGGCGAGCCGCCTGCCCGACGAGAACCTGCAGCAGGTCGCCGCCCAGCGTCCCGTCGTGCTGATCAGTCGCGAGCTGCCGGGCCTGGCCAGTGTGGTCCTCGACCACGGGGAGGGGTGTCGGCAGATCGTCGCGCACCTGTCGTCGCTCGGTCACCGCGACCTCCTCTACCTCGCCGGACCCCGCAACTCCTGGATGGCCGCCACCCGCTGGGCCGCCCTGCAGTCGGCCGCCGAGCAGGTCGGCATGGGCGTGCGTCGCATCGGCCCGTTCACCCCCAAGGCCACCCAGGGCGGCGCCGCCGCCGACGGCGCCGTCAACGACGGCGCGACCGCGATCGTCGCCCACAACGACCTGCTGGCCATCGGCGTCATGCAGCGGCTCTCGCAGCGGGGCCTGCGCGTCCCGGAGGACGTGAGCGTGGTCGGCTTCGACGACATCTTCGCGGCAGATGTCTGCACTCCCGGGCTCACGACCCTGGGCGGCGCCCACGTGGACGTCGGACGCGCGGCCGTCGAGCTGCTGCTCACGGCCGGCTCGCGCGCGGCCGACGACCAGCCGCGCGTGGTGCTGCCCACCGCGCTGGTGCTGCGACGCTCGACGGGCAACGCGCCCACGACCAGGACCCGCCGGAGCCGGGGGAGCTCGCGTTCCGCCTCTTAGTGGTCGCCGGCCGCACGGTCTGCCGCCGACCGGGCTACCTCGCTAGGGTCGAACGCATGGCTGTGCCAGGCAGGTCGAACGAGGCCCCGGCGGACCTCGCCGCGACCGAGCTGTTCGCGGTCGATGCCTACGCCACCGAGTTCGACGCGCGGGTCACAGAAGTCGACGAGGCGGGCGCCCGCATCAGGCTCGACCGCACCGCTTTCTACCCCGGGGGCGGCGGGCAGCCGTACGACCTCGGGACCTTCGAGACCTCGGCCGGCAACCTGGCCGTGACCGTCGTACGGCGCGAGGCCGGCGCCATCTGGCACACGGTCGAGGGGGATCTGCCCGATCCCGGCGCCGAGGTGCGCGGGGTCCTCGACTGGACCCGCCGCCACCAGCTGATGCGCACGCACACCGCCTTGCACATCCTCTGCGGCGTGATCTGGGCGGACTACGGCATCCCGGTCACCGGCGGCAACATGGAGCCGCTCAAGGGTCGCCTCGACTTCCCGTTCCCGTCGATGTCGGCCGACCTCGGCGCCCGGGTCGAGCAACGCATCAACGACGAGATCGCGAAGGCGCACGAGATCCTCGTCGACTTCGTGCCGCGCTCACTGGCGGACGCCGACCCCGCGCTGATCCGCACCAGCGCCAACCTCATCCCGCAGACGATCGACCCCCTGCGCATCATCGACATCGTGGGTCTCGACAAGCAGGCCGACGGCGGCACGCACGTGCTGTCCACCGCCGAGGTGGGAGCCGTCCGCGTGACGGGGACCGAGAGCAAGGGCAAGGACAACAAGCGCATCCGGCTGGAAGTCACCGAAGGGAGCAACGATGCCTGACCACCTGATCGGCCTGCTGCTGGGAGCCGAGGAGGACTGGCCGCAAGCCTTCGAGGCCATCCTCGGCCGCGTCGGACCCGTCGCCCTCTCCGACGGCAGCACGCACACGTTCCGCAGCGAGCGGCTGACCATCGAGCCGTTCGACCTGATGGACCCGGTGCGCACCGAGCTCGTCATCGACCGGCTCGCCTACTGGTACTACCACCCGCGCGAGTGGCTGAAGAAGGCCGCGCTGGTCAACGGGACGTACCTGCTGAACAGCCCGTTCACGTTCCAGGCGATGGAGAAGCACTCGGCGTACTGCGCCATGCTCCGGCTCGGTCTCAAGGTGCCGCGCACGATCCTGGTGCCCTACAAGAACCCCATCGACAACGTGCGCTGGGCCTACACGGCGAAGAAGTACAACCAGGCGTTCGACCTGGACAAGATCGCCGACGAGCTCGGCTACCCGATGTACATGAAGCCGTTCGACGGCGGCGGCTGGCGCGGCGTCTCCCGCATCAACAACCGCGACGACCTCCACCAGGCCTACGACGAGTCCGGCGAGATGCTCATGCACCTCCAGGCCACCGTCGAGTACGAGCACTTCGCCCGGGCGCTGTCGATCGGCCCCGAGACGATGGTGATGAAGTTCCAGCCCGACGAGCCGATGCACAACCGGTACGCCGTCTCGCACGGCTTCCTGGGCGAGTCCGCCGGCAACCAGACCGTCGCGATCTCGCGGATCGTCAACGCCTTCTTCGGCTGGGAGTTCAACTCCTGCGAGATGCTCGTCCAGGGCGACGACGTCTACCCGATCGACTACGCCAACGCCTGCCCCGACGTCGCCGTCACCTCGCTGCACTACTACTTCCCGTGGGCGATCACGGCGCTCGTGCGCTGGTCGGTCTTCACGCTGGCGACCGGCCGCAGCGGACGCGTCGACCTGCACACGCGCAAGTACTTCGAGATCGCCGACGACGAGTCGCTGTCGTACGACGCGAAGGTCACCGCCTACCTGGCCCTGGCCGACGAGCACTTCGACACGGCGCGCTACTGGCAATGGTGCGCCGAGAACCTCCCGCACCTCGAGGAGCAGGTCCACGACTGGGTGACGTCGGCCGACTTCGAGCGGTTGCTCCGCGAGACCGTGGATGCGACGTACCCCGAGCGCGAGCGGGACCAGTTCATGGCCCACTTCAAGGGCCTCACCGACCTCTGGGCAGCCGACAACAAGCACTAGAGGCCTCATCCGGAGCGGGTGAGAGCCTCTCGTGCGGCCACGCGGTAGCGTTCGCCACGCCAGCAGTCTCGTCATCCGAAAGGCACACACTCATGAGCACGACCGGGCCACGTCACACCGACGAAACAGGCGACAACGCGTTCGGCATCTCCATCTTCGCCGGTGTCTTGCTGGCGATGCTGGGCGGCTTCCACATCCTGCAGGGCCTGTCGGCCGTGCTCAAGGACGACGTCTTCATCAAGGGCGCCGACTACACCTACAAGATCGACCTCACCACGTGGGGCTGGATCACCATGCTGCTGGGCGCCATCGCCGTGCTCGTCGGTATCGGCATCCTCAAGGGGCAGGTCTGGGCGGCCTCGGCCGGCATCGGCTTCGCGGTGCTCTCGGCCCTGGGCCAGTTCGCGTTCCTGCCGTACTACCCCTTCTGGTCGATGATCCTGATCGCCATGGACATCCTGATCATCTGGGCGCTGGCGAAGCAGATCAGCCAAGCCTGAGTCCTCACGCCCGACTTCCCTGATGGCGACGCCCGCAGCACTGGTCCGTCGCTGGGGTGGTCGAGCCATCGCGCTGGCCGTCACGGGCGTCGGCCTGTACGTCGTCGCTCCCGGTCTGTTGTCGCTCTTCGGCTCGTGGCCGCGGCTGGCCGAGGTGCAGCTGCGGTGGTTCGTGCTGCTGGTGCTGCTCCAGACGGCGAGCTTCGCGTCCCTGTGGTGGCTCACCCGGCTCGCCCTCGAGCCGCACCCCGGTGACGGCGGCGACGCCGGGGAGGTCCGGCGGGTGGGCTGGGGCACCGTGGCGAGCGCGCAGCTGGCGGGCAGCGCGGCCAGCAAGGTGGTGCCCGGCGGGGCGGCGACCGGAGGGGCGGTCCAGGGCAAGCTGCTGATCCAGGCGGGCCAGCCGGGCGCGGCGGTGGCGTCCGCCCTCGCCGGGGTCGCCCTGATCACCACCGCGGTGCTGCTGCTCCTCCCGGTGCTGACCATCCCGGCGTTGCTGATCGGCCCCCCGCCGGAAGAGGAGCTGCGGCTGGGGCTGCTGGTGTCGTTGGTCGTGGCGGTCGTCATCGTCGGGGTCGGGGTGACCGTCCTGACCTGGCCGCGGGTGCTGACCACGACCGGTCGTCTGGTCGGGCACGTGCTCCATCGGGTACGGCCGTCGATCACGGCCGACTCGATGGCCACCCTGCTGACGGCCCAGCGTGCGCGGGTCGCCGCGGCGTTCCAGGGCCGGTGGTGGCTGGCGGTGTTCCTCGCGGCGGCGAACCGGATGTTCGACTACGCGGCCCTGGTGGCGGCGTTGGCCGCGTTCGGCGTGCACGCGCGCCCGTCCGAGGTGCTGCTCGCGTACGTCGTCGCGCAGGCGCTGGCGATCGTGCCGATCACCCCTGGCGGGCTCGGCTTCGTCGAGTCGGGCCTGACGGCGCTGCTGGTGGTGATCGGGGTGCCGGTCGACGTCTCGGTGATCGCGACGCTGCTCTACCGGCTGGTCTCGTTCTGGCTGCCGATCCCGATCGGGGTGCTCGCGTGGGCCGGCTGGCGCGTGCACCTCGGCCGCACCCAGTCCCGCTAGCGTTCCCTCATGAGTCTTGCGGACTTCCCTCGTCATCCCCTCACGTTCGGGCCGAGCCCGGTGCACGAGCTGAAGCGGCTGAGCGCGTACCTGGGCGGCGCGACGGTGTGGGCCAAGCGCGAGGACGTCAGCTCGGGCCTGGCCTACGGCGGCAACAAGGTCCGCAAGCTCGAGTACCTGGTGCCGGAGGCGTTGGCCCAGGGCGCCGACACCCTCGTCAGCATCGGTGGGTACCAGTCGAACCACACCCGGCAGGTCGCCGCCGTCGCGGCGCACCTCGGGCTGGGCTGCGTGCTGGTGCAGGAGAAGTGGGTCGACTGGCCCGACGCCGTCAACGACCGCGTCGGCAACATCATGCTCAGCCGGATCATGGGCGCCGAGGTCCGCCTCGACGAGTCCGGCTTCGACATCGGCTTCCGGGACTCCTGGAAGCAGGCCATCGCCGACGTCGAGGCCCGCGGCGGGACTCCGTACGCCATCCCGGCCGGCGCCTCGGACCACCGGCTCGGCGGCCTCGGCTTCGCCAACTGGGCCTTCGAGGTGGCCGAGCAGGAGCAGCAGCTCGGCGTCTTCTTCGACACGATCGTCGTCTGCACGGTCACCGGGTCGACCCACGCCGGGATGATCGCCGGCTTCGCAGCCCTCGAGGAGGCGGGCGGCCGGCCGCGGCGGGTGATCGGGATCGACGCCTCGGCCACGCTCGACAAGACGCGTGACCAGGTCGCCCGCATCGCTCGGCGTACGGCGGACCTCATCGACGTCGGCCGCGACCTGCGCGACGACGAGATCACCGTGCTCGAGGGGTGGGCCGGCGATCTCTACGGCATCCCCGTGCAGTCGACCCTCGACGCGATCCGGCTGACCGGCCAGCTCGAGGGCGTCATCCTCGACACGGTCTACGAGGGCAAGTCGATGGCCGGGCTGATCGACCTCGTGCGCGACGGCGACATCCCCCGCGACAGCACCGTGCTCTACGCGCACCTGGGCGGGCAGCCGGCGCTGAACGCCTACTCCGCGCTGTTCACCGCGACCCAGCGAGTGGGCACGTGAACGAGGACCTGTTCGTCCGGGTCGCCCGCGTCGCGGCCGAGCACCGGGCCTCGGCCGGCGACCGGCCCGTCACCGGTGCGGCGTCACGCGAGGACGCGTGGGCCGCGTTCGACCTGCCCCTGCCTGAGGACCCGACGCCGGCGGACCAGGTGGTCGACGAGCTGCTCGCGGCCGCGGAGGGACACCTGGTCGGCTCGGTCGGCCCGCGCTACTTCGGCTTCGTGGTCGGTGGCTCCACGCCCGCCGCCACGGCGGCGGACCTGCTCGCCGTCGGGTGGGACCAGAACGCCTTCAATCCCGTGCTCTCTCCGGCTGCCGAGGCGGCCGAACGGGCCGCGGGCGGCTGGGTGAAGGACCTGCTCGGGCTTCCGGGTGGCGCCTCGGTGGGGTTCGTGACCGGCGCCCAGGCGGCCAACACCGTGGGCATCGCCTGCGGCCGGCACCGGGTGCTGGAGCAGGCGGGCCACGACGTCGAGACGGACGGGCTGGTCGGGGCGCCGCGGGTCCGGGTCGTCACCGGCTCCGAGCGGCACGCCACCATCGACCGCTCGCTGCGGCTGCTCGGCCTCGGCACGGCGTCGTTGGTGCCGGTGCTGACCGACGACCACGGCACGATCGACCTCGCCGACCTGGAGCAGGTGCTCGGGCAGGAGCCGGACCGGCCGACGATCGTCTGCCTCCAGGCCGGCAACGTGAACACCGGCGCCAGCGACCTGTTCGCGCAGGCCGTCCCGCTCGCCAAGGAGGCCGGGGCCTGGGTGCACGTGGACGGCGCCTTCGGGCTCTGGGCCGCGGCGGCCGCCGGCCGTGCGCACCTCGTCGCCGGCGTCGAGGAGGCCGACTCCTGGGCCACCGACGCCCACAAGTGGCTCAACGTGCCGTACGACAGCGGGCTCGCGATCGTCGCCGACCCGGTCGTCCACGGGCAGTCGATGGCGTACTCCGCGGCGTACCTCGCCGGCTCGGGCCGCGACGACTTCTCCCTGGGCGACCTGGTCCCCGACTCCTCGCGCCGCGCCCGCGGCTTCGCGGTCTGGGCGGCCCTGCGCGAGCTCGGCCGCTCCGGCGTCGAGGACCTCGTGGAGCGGACGTGCGTGCTCGCGGCCCGGATGGCCGCGCGGCTGGCCGAGGGTGGCGCCACGATCGCCAACGACGTGGTGCTCAACCAGGTGCTGGTCGGCTTCGGCGACCTCTCCACCACCGACGAGATCGTCGCCGAGGTCCAGCGCGACGGTACGTGCTGGGTCGGCGCCACCACCTGGCACCACCAGCGCCTGATCCGCATCTCGGTCTCCAACGCCACCACCACCGAGCACGACATCGACCGTTCCGCCGACGCGATCCTCGCCGCGGCGGGGCGCATCAGCGCCCGCTAGCCTCGCGGCATGGCTGCCTCGGTCCTCCGCGACCAGGAGTTCCTGAGGTACTTCGCCTCGCGCCTGCTCTCGGTCGCGGGCAGCATCGTCACGCTGGTGACCCTGCCGATCATCGTCTACCGGACCTCCGGATCGGCGAGCCTGACGGCGCTGGTCGCGGCGGCGGAGGCGGCGCCGTACCTGCTGTTCGGGCTGTTCTCCGGCGCGCTGACCGACCGCTGGAACCGCAAGAAGGTGATGGTCACCGCGGACGTCCTGAGCACGCTGCTCGTGGCCACCGTCCCGCTGGCGGACCTGCTCTGGGAGCTGACCGTCCCGCACGTCCTCGCGGTCGCCTTCCTCGGCCCGACGATCGGCGTGTTCTTCGACGGCGCGGTCTTCGGCGCCCTGCCGACGCTGGTCGGACGCCAGCGGATCGCCGAGGCGAACTCGCTGACCTGGGCCGCGGCGAGCGTGGTCGAGATGGCCATGCCGTCGGCGGTCGGCGTGCTGCTGGCGTTCGTCCACCCGGCGTGGCTGCTGGGCTTCGACGCCCTCACCTTCGCCTTGTCGGCCGTCCTGATCGGCGGCATCAGCCGTCCGATGTACGACGCCACGCGCGAGCGTCCGCCCCTCACCGTGAGGCAGGTGTTCCGCGACATCCGTGAGGGGCTCGACTACCTCGTCCGTCACGCGGGAGTGCGCACCTTCACGATCATCGGCTTCCTCCAGTGCCTGGGGGCCGGCGGCTTCATCGCGCTGATGGTCGTGTGGATCGACCAGCGGCTCGAGGTCGGCACCGCCGGCCTGCGCTTCGGCCTGGTGTTCGGCTCGTGGGGCGTGGGTGGGCTGATCGCCTCGCTCGCGCTGCCGCTGCTGATCCACCGGTACGCCGCGGCGCGGATCGCCCTGGCCGCGCTCCCGGTGGCCGCTGCGATCGGCATGCTGGTGCCCCTCATCACCACGTGGTGGGTGGCGGGCGTGACGCTGATGTTCTGGGGGTTCTTCTACCAGCTGGTGGTGATCAACTCGGTCACCTACCGCCAGCAGGTCACGCCCGAGGCCCTGCTCGGGCGGGTCAACACGGCCGGCCGGATGCTGGCGTGGGGCTGCGGGTGGACCGGGGGCGCCATCCTCGCCGGTGCGCTCGTCGGCTGGCTCGGGCTGGTGCCCACCCTCTTCGTCCTGGCCTCCACCGGCGTGCTGGCGACGGTCGTCGCGTGGACCTCGCCGCTGCGGGGGATGGTCACGGGTAGCGGATCTCTGTCGACCGTTCGCTGAGCTCCCACAGCCGCGTGCGGCGTCCGGGTCGCGGGCGAGGTCCGAGCAGCCCACGACGACGGGCTTCCCGCGCCACTCGTTCGGGCCGGACGGACCGACGTACGTCGACCCCGGCAGGTCCTCGGTCGCGGCCATCAGCACGGGCAGGGCGCCGTCGGCCGCCGACTGGGAGACCACGCGCTGGGCCGCGACGTAGATCGAGCCGATCGCGCCGCTGGCCCGGCCGACCTGGCCGTTGGCGAACAGGTGCGTCCCGGCCAGTCCGGGGTGGGCGGCCAGCGACTTCACCGGCAGCCCGGCCGCGGCCAGCCGCCGGTCGAGCTCGAAGGTGAACAGCAGGTTGGCGACCTTGGTCTGCCCGTACACCGCCCATCGGGAGTACAGCCGCGGCTTGCTGCGCGGGTCGTGCAGCGGCGCGTGCCTGGCCAGGCGGTGACCGACGCTCGAGACGGTGACCACGCGGCCGTCGCCGCTCGCGACGAGCTGGGGGAGCAGCAGCCCGGTGAGCAGGAACGGCCCCCAGTGGTTGGTGGCCATCTGGAGGTCGAAGCCGTCGCGGGTGCGGGAGTACGGCGTGCCCATCACGCCCGCGTTGTTGACCAGCAGCGACACCGGCCCGAGGTCGGCGGCCCGTCCGGCCGCCGAGCGCACCGAGTCGAGCACGGACACGTCGACCACGAGTCGCTCCAGGTCGGCGTCGGGGACCTCGCGCCGGATCGCGTCGGAGGCGGCGGCGAGTCGTTCCGGCGTACGTCCGGCGAGCACCACGCGACGTCCACCGCGGGCCAGCTCGAGGGCGACGAAGTAGCCGATGCCGCCGACCGTGGGACCGGTGACGATCGCGGTCCCGGACGGGCCGTCGGTCACGGGGTGACGGCCAAGCGGTCCAGCACCCGTTGCGCCAGCTCGCCGTCGCCGGTCACCACCACGTGACCGGGCTCGCGGCGGCCACCGGCCGCCACGATGAAGGACTCGCGGTCCATGGCCAGGCCGACCGTGGGTGCGGTGGGTACGTCGTCCAGGCGGCGTCCGCGCCCCGACTCGTCGACCACGAAGGCCACCGGCTCGTGGCCGTCGACCCGCAGCACGAGCGTGGTCCCGGCGGGCGCGCCCGCCCGCTTGGCGAGCACGTAGCCCAGCGACTCGGCGAGGTAGTCGACCACGTGCACGGCGGCCGGCGAGTCGAGGCCGCCGGGTCGGTCGACTGCTCGTCGGACGTCCTGCTCGTGCATCCAGACGTCGAGCGGACGGTTGCGCAGCAGGGTCTGCCAGTCCCAGCCGACGCCGCTGAAGATGGGGGTGGGCTTGGCCCGGCCGTCGGTCGGCGGGTCCGAGAGCAGTCGCGCGTACCTCGTCGTGGCCGCCCGCCGGATCTCGTCGACCAGCTCGGCCGGGGTCCGGTCCTGGCGCGCCAGGACGCCCTGCTCGGTGTACATGCTGATCAGTGAGCTCGCCGCGTTCAGCGGGTCCGCGGACGGTGCCTCCTCGGGCTCGCCGGCGAGGACCGCCTCGAGGTGAGCGGTGTGCGCCGCGCACGCGTGGACGTCCCAGCCGGGCAGGTCCGTGGGCCGCCGCCAGTCGTCGTCGGCGAGGTCGTCGAGGAGATCGGTGAAGCTGCGGACCGAGCCCCACCAGACGTCGACGTACCCGCTCAACCGCTGACGATCGTCCACGGGTGGAGCCTACGGCCGGAGGCTTGAGGGGTGTGCGAGAGTACCCCCATGGGGGAGGGCCCTGTCACCGCAGCGATCATCAGCGCGCACGAGATCGTGCACACCGGACTCGAGGGCATGTTCGCCACCCGTCCGGGCGCCGTCGAGGTGATGGTGCTGGACCCGGGGGCGCCGGACGACCAGCAGCCCGACGTGATCCTCTACGACGTCTTCGGCCTGCACGACGGCGAGGGCGAGGACCTCGACCGGTTCGTGAAGGACTACCACTCGGCGGTCATCGCGATGGCGCGCGACCTCCGCCCCGACCTCGCCGCCCGCGCGCTCGCCAAGGGCGTCGACGCCTGCGTGACCCTCGCCGGCGACGTCGACGAGATCCTCGAGGTGATCCGCTCCGCGGTGGCGGGTGAGGGCCAGCCGGACGCCGCCGGCACCGGTTCCGAGCAGCCGGGCCCGTACGCCGTCCTCGGCGAGGAGGTCGGGCTCACCCCGCGCGAGACCGACATCCTGCGCCTGCTGACCCTCGGGATGAGCAACCAGCAGATCGCCGACGAGTGCTTCCTGTCGATCAACTCGGTGAAGTCCTACATCCGGTCGGCCTACCGCCGGATCGGTGCGACCAGCCGCAGCCAGGCGGTCGTCTGGTGCATCCAGCACGGCTTCGAGCCGCCGTCCGAGGACGACGTCGCCGAGCTCGTCCGAGCTCGTCGACTAGCCGAGCGCGAGACCGGCGGCGATCGCCAGCATGGTCAGCCCGATGAGCACGTCGAGCACCTGCCAGGCACGCCGCTTCCTCAGCAGGGGGCTGAGCAGCCGGGCGCCGTAGCCGAGCCCGGTGAACCACGCCACGCTCGCCACGCACGCGCCGAGCGCGAACCACCACCGGCCCGTCGGTCCCTGGTGGGCGGCCAACGACCCGAGCAGCAGCACGGTGTCGAGGTACACGTGCGGGTTGAGGAACGTCAGCGCCGTCGCCCGTACGGCGGCCCCGCGGCGGGTCAGCGCCCGCTCCTTCGATGCCTCGAGGGCTTCGGCGTGCCGGGCCCGCAGCAGCGACGACACGCCGTACCAGGTCAGGAACGCGACCCCGAGCCACCGCACGACGTCCAGCGCCGCCGGCGCCCGCTCGACGATCCTGCCGATGCCCGCGACGCCCGCCACGATCAGGACGACGTCGGCCACCGCGCAGATCGCCACCACGATGCCGACGTGCTGGCGGGCCAGGCCCTGCCGCAGCACGAACGCGTTCTGCGCGCCGATCGCCACGATCAGCGACAGACCGGTGACCAGCCCGGTCAGCGTCGCGGCGAGCATCGCGCCAAACTAGTGGGTCGTGTGCCTGAGGCAGCGCTGGAGCGCTGCCTCAGGCACACGACTCGATCAGAAGGAGTCCTCCGCGAGGTCCATCAGCGCCAGGTCGGTCGACTCGGCGATCGCCCGCTCGGAGGCCAGGCGGGGCAGCATGTTCTGGGCGAAGAACTGCGCCGCGGCGACCTTGCCCTCGTAGAACGCCTGGTCCTTGGCGGACACGTCGCCGGCGAGCTTGGTCAGCGCCACGTCGGCGCCGCGCAGGAGCAGCCAGGCGCAGACCACGTCGCCCAGCGCCATCAGGAGCCGCGACGTGTTGAGGCCGACCTTGTAGATGTTGCGGACGTCGCCACCCTCGGCGGAGGCGTCCGCCGACATCAGGTCGTTGATCATCGCGCCGACGATCGCGTTGGCGTCCTCGAGGGCCGTGGCCAGCAGGGCGCGCTCGACCTTGAGCCGGCCGTTGCCGGCCTCGGAGGCGATGAACGTCTCGATCTCCTTGGCCAGGTGGCCGAGCGCACGGCCCTGGTCCTTGACGATCTTGCGGAAGAAGAAGTCCTGGCCCTGGATGGCCGTGGTGCCTTCGTAGAGCGTGTCGATCTTCGCGTCGCGGACGTACTGCTCGATCGGGTAGTCGGTCAGGAAGCCCGAACCGCCCAACGTCTGCAGCGACTCGGTGCCGAGCAGCACCCACGAGCGCTCCGAGCCGTAGCCCTTCACGATCGGCAGCAGCAGGTCGTTGACGGCCATCGCCAGCTCGTCGTGCTCGCCGGCGTGCTCGGCCACCATGACGCGGTCCTGCCACGAGGCGGCGTACAGGACCAGCGAGCGCATCGCCTCGGCGTACGCCTTCTGCGTCATCAGCGACCGACGTACGTCGGGGTGGTGGGTGATCGTCACGCGCGGCGCGGTCTTGTCGGCGGCCTGGGTGAGGTCGGCGCCCTGCACGCGCTCCTTCGCGAAGTCGAGCGCGTTGAGGTAGCCGGTCGACAGCGTGGCGATGGCCTTGGTGCCGACCATCATCCGGGCGTTCTCGATGACCTGGAACATCTGCGCGATGCCGTTGTGGACCTCGCCGAGCAGCCAGCCACGGGCGGGCTCGCCGCCACCGACGCCCGGGTCGCCGAAGGTGAGCTCGCAGGTGTTGGACACCTTGATGCCCATCTTGTGCTCGACGCCGGTGACGTACGCGCCGTTGCGCTCGCCGGTCAGCTCGCCGGTCTCGGGGTCGAAGTGGTGCTTGGGCACGATGAACATCGAGAGGCCCTTGGTGCCGGGACCGCCCGCACCCTCGACACCGACGGGGCGGGCCAGCACCAGGTGCACGATGTTGTCGCACAGGTCGCTCTCGCCGGAGGTGATGAAGCGCTTCACGCCGGTGATGTTCCAGGTGCCGTCGTCGTTGGCGGTGGCCTTGGCGCGGCCGGCGCCCACGTCGGAGCCGGCGTCGGGCTCGGTGAGCACCATGGTGGTGTTCCAGCCCTTGTCGACGATGTACTGGGCGATCTTCTGGTCGCGCTCGTTGCCGTTGCGGTGCACGACACCGGCGAACATCGGGCCGGCGCCGTACATCCAGATGGCCGGGTTGGCGCCGAGCACCAGCTCGCCGAGCGCCCAGCACACACTCGAGGGAGCAGGGGTACCGCCGAGCTCGGCCATCGTCATCAGCCGCCAGTACTCGGCGTCCATCCAGGCGTGGTAGCCCTTCTTGAACGACTCGGGCAGCGGGGCCTCGTGGGTCTCCGGGTCGAACGCCGGCGGGTTGCGGTCGGCCTCCTCGAACGACGTCGCCAGCTCCTCGCGGGCCAGGCGGTCGACCTCGCGCAGGATCTCCTTGACGGTCTCGGTGTCGACGTCACCGAACGGGCCGGTGCCCAGCAGCTCGTCGCGCCCGAGCACCTCGAAGAGGTTGAACTCGATGTCGCGGAGGTTGCTCTTGTAGTGGCTCATGACCCGCCTGTTCGTCTGGTGGAGCGTTGCTACTCGTCAGTAACTTAATTCTGCCCGGGCGTCGGCGGGTGTGCAAGGAGATCGGACCAATTGGCTGCTCGGTGTGGCCTGGGTCACGACTCGAACAGGCCCAAGTCGGTCGAGAAGAGCGACCCGGTGCACATATCTGTGAGAATGCGTGCATGCGAGTGTCCGCCAAGACCGACTACGCGCTGCGCGCGCTGCTCGAGATGTCGTCGCGCGACGACGGCAAGCCGGTCAGCGCCGAGGAGCTCGGCCGTCTGCAGGGCATCCCGCACGGCTTCCTCCAGGCGATCCTGGCCGACCTCCGCAAGGCCGGCGTCGTGATCGCCCAGCGCGGCCAGTCCGGCGGCTGGCGGATGAACCGCGACCCGAAGGACGTCTCGGTCGCCGACGTGATCCGCGCCGTCGACGGCCCACTCGTCTCCGTGTACGGCGTCCGGCCGGAGTCGGTGTCCTACAACGAGAAGGCCGAGGTGCTCCAGCTCGTCTGGATCGCCGCCCGCAGCTCGCTGCGCGACGTGTTCGAGAACGTCAGCCTGGCCGCCCTCGCCACCGCCAGCCTCCCGGAGGCGGTCACCTCCCGGACCGCCGACGAGGACGCCTGGCAGCCCCACTGAACCTGGAGTTGGCGCTCGCATGGCACTCGTCGGTCCAGACGCCCCGGCGCGCCCGGACCTCGGAGTCAGGGAGCAGACGACCGCAGCTTCTCGAGCAGCGGCCCGGCGGCATCGGCGAGGAACTGCTCCTGGCTCTCGTCACCGATCTGGACGAGCGCGATGTCGGTGAAGCCGGCGCTCGACCCGTTGGTCGAGGTAGGCGCGCTAGCGCCTGTCCGAGACCCGGCGACGCGACGACGACCGATCGCACGGTTTCGTGACGTCGACGTTGGCCCTCCTCGTCCAGCGTGGGATGACATCCTCGAGTCGGGTGCACGGCAACGAACGTAGTCCTGGTCGCTGCTGACGAGGAGGTCGAAGCCGCGGTCCTCGGCCGCCTGCGCGTAGCGGACCAGCTCGCGCGGCCAGGACTGCTCGGTCATCAACGTGTACCCGAAACGCGTCATGGAGGTTCAGTAGCCACAGCGACGCGAGACATGCGCGCGACGTGTGCTGGAGTGGGCGCGTGGACAGCCACCTCAGCACACGACACGTTCGCTGGGCGGCTGAGCGGCTCGGGCAGGACGTCGTCGAGGTCGAGCAGCTGAGCGGCGGCATCACGTCGACGATGTTGGCGCTCACGACAGCGGACGGTGACCGGGTCGTGCTGCGGCTGATGACCAACGAGCCCTGGCGCACCCACGGGACCGAGCTGACGACCCGCGAGCACGAGACCCAGCTGCTGCTGGCGGACACCGCCATCCCGGCGCCGCGCTCCATCGCCCTCGACGCCGACGGCGCGCACGCCGGCGAGGCCGCGCACCTGATGTCGCTGGTCCCCGGGGCGGTCGATGTCTCCCGTACCTCGGACACCGACCTCGAGACCCTGGCGCGGATGCTCGTCGACATCCACGCCTTGCGGCCACCGGTGCAGCCGCGCACCTACCAGTCGTGGGCGATCCCGGCCAAGCGCGTCGTGCCCGAGTGGGCCCGCGACGCCGCGGCCTGGGAGCGCGCGTTCGAGATCTGCGACGAGGACGCGCCGCCGTACGAGGGCACGTTCCTCCATCGCGACTTCGCTCCCCGCAACGTGCTGTGGACGGGGCCGGACATCACTGGTGTCGTCGACTGGGTGGAGACGTCGTGGGGGCCGCCCTGGCTGGACGTCGCCCACTTCCGCAACAACCTGGTGCTCACGCACGGGACCGAGGTGGCCGACCGGTTCGCCGCGACGTACACGCGGCTGACCGGCCGGGAGCCACAGCCGTACTTCGACGTGATGGACATCGTCGGGCTGCTTCGGGCGCCGGGCCGCGTGCCGTTCGTCTCCGACCCCGCCCAGCAGCGGCGTCTCGAGGCGCACCTGCAGACGGTGCTGTGACCCTCAGGCAGGCAACCGCTGCCACGCGGCGTCCACGGCGAGCACGGCGTACGGCGCCGCGTCGTCGACCCTGATCCCGAGCGCGGACCACAGGCCGAGGTAGCCGTCCCGGTCGCGGCCAGGATGGTCACGGGTGGCCGTCGTGGCCTGGCAGAAGTGCCGCCGGACCCCGCACGCCGGGACACCGAAGACGCGCGCGACCAGCTCGTGGTCGCCCGACCACTCGGCGGCCAGGGCGGCCACGTCGCCGTCGTCCCACGCGAGCCCGGCCGGGTAGGAGTGGAAGCGGTCGAGCAGGGTGCCGCAGCCGAGCAGGGTGTGCGACCAGCCCTCGTCGGTGGTGGTGGCCACGGTGCTGACCACCGCGTGCAGCTCGCGGGACAGGACCTGGCTGGCGGCGAGGTCGCGCGGCGCGAAGTACGCCGGCCAGGTCACCGTGCTCCAGCCGTCGGCCCCGGAGACGCGGACGTCCCGGGGCTGGGCGGCCGTGACCGGTCGGCGTCCGTGCGCGACACCGGTGTCGTCGAACCATCGCTCGACGACGTCCAGCACGTGCTGCGGTGTGACCCCCCGAATGGCCGACACTGAGGTCAGCTCCACCCGCCCACGGTATGCCGGAAACCGTCGGTCAGACAGTCATGACGCGAACACAGTGCGGCTAGTGCCCGGCGGGTCGGCCCTCGTCGTCGTGGTCTCCCTCGAAGTCGTCGGGGACGACCACGGGTCGCAGCCACGCCCAGCCGAGGAAGATCGCACTCATCACGATCAGGACGAGGCCGGCCCACAGGTTGGCGTTGACGCCGCCGGTCTTGTCCTCCTCGGCGTCGCCGAAGATGCCGACCAGCAGGATGATCAGGCCGTCGATGCCGAGCAGGGCGCCGATGATGTTGCGGATGTCGAAGATGCCCGCGCGGTGCCCGCGGTTGCTGGACTTGGTGGCGCTGACGCTCATCTCAGACCTCCTAGAAGATCACGTTCAGGACGATGACCATGGCGAGGGCGACGCCCGCGAGCGGCAACGTGCGGCGGTACCACGGGTAGCCCGCCTCGTTGGGGTCGGTGCGTTCCTCCTTGGGTGTCTCCGAGTAGACCAGACCACGCAGCTCCTCGACGGGCTTCGGCTTGGTCGCCAGCGAGACGACCACGCTCAGCACGATGTCGACCACGAACGCGGTCGAGGCCGCGAGGAACGCCGCGCCCTGACCCGCGAGCGGGATCACGCCGGTGCTCCAGCTGCCGAAGGCATCCTCGGTGAGGAAGGCGACCAGGACGGCCGACAGCGTGCCGGCCACGAGTCCCACCCAACCGGCGGTGGCCGTCATCCGTTTCCAGAACATGCCCAGGATGAACGTGGCGAACAGGGGTGCGTTGAAGAAGCCGAACAGCACCTGGAGGTAGTCCATGATGTTGGAGAAGTTGGACGCCAGGGTGGCGGTGAAGATCGCGATGGCGGTGGCGGCCACGGTGGCGATCCGGCCGACGCGCAGGTAGTACTCGTCGGGCTTGTCCTTGACGACGTAGTCGGCCCACAGGTCGTAGGAGAAGACGGTGTTGAAGGCCGAGATGTTGGCCGCCATGCCGGCCATGAACGCGGCGAGCAGACCTGTGATCGCGAGCCCCAGCAGGCCGTTGGGCAGCAGGTCGCGCATCAGGTACAGCAGCGAGTCGTTGAACGCGACGCCCTCACCCGACGCCCCGCCCGGTGGCGATTCGCCCGCCTTGAGGTCGGCGATCTCGACGACCAGGACCGCGGCGATCATGCCCGGAATGATCGTGATGAACGGGACGAACATCTTGGGGAAGGCGCCGATGATCGGCGTCCTGCGTGCCGCGGACATCGACTCGGACGCCATCGCCCGCTGCACCTCGACGAAGTTCGTCGTCCAGTAGCCGAACGACAGCACGAAGCCCAGACCGAACACGATGCCGACGACCGACCAGAACGGCGAGTCCAGGCCCGAGAGCGCCTGACCGGGCCAGGAGTTGAGCTGCTGCTCCGCGGGCGGTCCGTGGCCGGCGTCCGCCGCCTCGGTGATCTTGTCGGTGAGGCCGCCCCAACCGCCGACCCGGTGCAGCCCGATCAGCGTGAGCGGCAGCAGCGAGGCGACGATCACGAAGAACTGCAGCACCTCGTTGTAGATCGCCGCGCTGAGGCCGCCGAGGGTGATGTACGACAGCACGATGACGGCCGCGACCACCAGCGCGACCAGGAGCGGCCACCCGAGCAGAGCGTGCAGGATGCTGCTCAAGCAGGTACAGGTTGATGCCCGCGATGAGCAACTGAGCCACGGCGAAGGAGATCGCGTTGACGAGGTGGGCGCCGGGACCGAACCGCCGGAGCATGTACTCCGGCACCGACCGCACCTTGGAGCCGTAGTAGAACGGCATCATCACGACACCGAGGAACAGCATCGCCGGGATGGCGCCGATCCAGAAGTAGTGCACCGTCGCGATGCCGAAGTCGGCGCCGCTGGCCGACATGCCCATGATCTCGACCGCGCCGAGGTTGGCGGAGATGAACGCCAGGCCCGTGACCCACGCGGGCAGCGAGCGCCCGGACAGGAAGAAGTCCAGCGACTCCGAGACCTGGCTCTTGGCCAGGAAGCCGATGCCCAGCACGAAGGCGAAGTAGATGAAGAGGATCAGGTAGTCGACGAAGCTCGCGTCGATGATCGTCGCCATCGGCACAGGTGCGGTCACGGGCTCTCCTCCCGAGGGGGATGGTTACCGCTTCGCAACCTAGACCCGCCGCGACGGGTCCGACAGCGCCCGTAGGGGTGGGACGGCTGGAGATGCCAGCGGACTGAGTCGAAGCCCGGTGTCGCTCTTGAACTGCCCGAGAAGTCTGAGAATCCCTTGTGGACAAAGGGTTCTGAGCCCAGAGGACTGTCGGTGGTCGGTGCTTGGATCGTCGTATGTCCAGCACGTACGCCGAGCCGCTCGACCGGCTCGATGGTGTGTTGGACGAGCTCGCGTCGATCAGTCCGGAGTTCCGCTCCACCGATGAGAAGCAGGAGCTGCTGCTCCGGGTCTGCGCGTGTGATCAGGCCGCGCTGGCGGCCGAGCGAGCTGCGGGTGCTCGCGGCCTCCGAGGACATCGCCGAGGAGACCGGTGACCGGTCCACCGCGGCGTGGTTGGCGACACCAGACCCGCGACCACCACGGGACCGTACGCCGGCACGCGGCGCTTGGCTGCGTCCCTCGGGTCGCAGTGGAACCAGACCGCGGACGCGTTGGGTGCCGGTGATCTGAACCTGGCCCAGGCCCGGGTGATCGTCGAGGCGTTGGACGCGCTCCCCGACGACCTGGGTGACGACCTGATCGTGAAGGCCGAGGCGTACCTGGTCGAGCAGGCCGAGGTGTTCGGCCCGCGGGAGCTGCGCCACCTCGGCCGCGGGGTCCTCGAGCACCTCGCCCCGGAGGTCGCGGACGAGGCCGAGTACCAGCGACTGCTCGCCGAGGAGACGCGTGCCCAGGCCGCGACGCGTCTGTCGTTGACGCCTCGCGGCGACGGGTCCACCGATCTGCACGCCCGGATCCCCGACCACGTCGCCAACCGGCTGCGGACCTACCTGGACGCCTACACCTCACCCCGCCGCACCCCGCTCGGCGAGGTCGATGCACCTGCCGGTCGCCCGGCGGCGTGGCGAGGCGTTCGTGGCGTTCCTGGAGAACGTGCCCGACACCGGGCTGCCCGCCCACGGCGGCACGACCACGTCGCGTGATGGTCACCCTCGACCTGGACACCCTGCTGACCGGGATCGGTGTCGCCGACCAGTTCCACCGGCGACCGGATCACCGCCGAGCAAGCTCGCCGGCTCGCCTGCCAGGCCCGCATCATCCCGGTCGTCCTCGGCCGCAAGGGTGAGGTCCTCGATCTCGGACGCTCGGCCCGGCTGTTCTCAGCGGCCCAACGCAAGGCGATGGCCATCCGCGACCGCGAGTGCACCACCGACGGCTGCTCGCATCCCAGCCGCCTGGTGCGAGGCCCACCACTGGAAACAACCCTGGTCCCAGGGCGGCCGCACTGACCTGGCCGACGGCAAGCTGTTGTGCTCGTTCCACCACCACCGCGCGCATGACCCCGCCTGGCGCGTACATCACCACCCGAACGGCGCGACGAGCTTCCACCGGCGCACGTGACAGGGTTGGGCCATGGGGTGGCAGACGGTGGTGGCCGTCCTGGGTGGGCTGGTGCTCGTCTACGTCGCGCTGGTTGCCGCGTTGTACGTGGCCGGCCGCAAGCAGGACGACCCGGCGAGCCTCAAGGAGATGCTCCGCCTGGTCCCGGACGTCCTGCGGATGTGCCGCGGGCTCGCCGCCGACCCGGACGTACCGCGCGGGGTCCGGGTCCGGATGGGCCTCCTGGTGGGCTACCTGCTGATGCCGATCGACCTGGTGCCCGACTTCGTGCCCGTGGTCGGCTACGCCGACGACGCGATCGTCGTGGTGTGGGCGCTCCGCTCGGTCGTGAGGGCGGCGGGACCGGACGCCCTCGATCGGCACTGGTCCGGGACACCCGCGGGCCTACGAGCCGTCAAGCGGCTGGCGGGCGTCCCGGGCTGACCGTCACTCGGCCGAGGTGCGCGCCAGCCACTCGATGAGCGGGCGCAGGGACTTCCAGTCGGCTCGTACCTCGTCCAGCAGGTCGGCGGTGTGGATGACGGGCTCGAAGGCGTAGGACTTCCCGGCGTGCAGAGACTTGCGCCGCAACAGGTCGATGCGCCGGTGCTCGGCGTCGTACCCGCGCGGGGCGGTCTTGAGCTGATCGCCGCCGAGCTCCCAGCCGGCCTTGGTCAGCTTGTTCGTGATGCGGGTCAGCTGGGCGCCGGTCTTGTCGTCGGCGACGGCATCCCGGTAGGCCGCCAGCCGCGGGCCCGACATGTCGTAGCAGCCGCCGCCGGTGCGGACCCCGCGCGCGGAGATCTCGACGTACCAGCCGGTGGCCGGCGCGACGGCGACGTACGCGCCCTGGTTGGTCTTGTACGGCGTCTTGTCCTTGGCGAACCGCACGTCGCGGTAGGGCCGGAACACCTTGTAGGACTGGCGATCCAACGCGAACTCCGGAGCGAGGGCCGACACCAGCGAGACCATCGGCGCCTTCACGGCCTCGTCGTACGTCGCCTTGTGCTTCTCCCAGTACGACTTGGTGTTGTCGACCTCGAGGTCGTCGTAGAAGTCGAGTGCGGCGACGGGGAAGCCTTGGAAGTCGCTCACCTGGCTCAGCCTAGGTCGGCGGTCACCTGCTCGTCGCCCTGGTCCCCGTAGCTGGTCAGCGTGATCGCGTCGCCACCGCAGCGCGGCACGGAGAGGAACGCGTTGCCCTGCGAGGCCGACTCGTAGACGACGGCGAGGGTGCCGTCGGGGGAGAAGCGCATCAGGCGGGCCGGGTCGGTGTCGGCCTGCGGGTCGCGGACGAAGTACGCCGCGCCGCCGCACCACACCAGGCTCCCCGTGGTGCCGGGCCCGAGGTCGTACGACGTGTCGCCGACGCGCGCGTGGAAGACGGCGTCCTCCTGGCGGTTCGGCTTCGGGACCTCCGACCACACTGCTCCGTCGTCGAGCCGGGCGGCGTCCCAGCCGCGGCACTCGGTGACGCCGTCGAAGGGCGTCGCGTCGCCGCCGTCGATCGCCAGCAGGGTCGCGCAGGAGGCCGGCCGCACCAACAGGGCAGCGCCGAGCAGGAACACGCGAGGACGGGACAAGGGGAAGACCTCAGAAGTTGACGGCAGTCACACCCGTCACACTGTCCACTTCGATCCGAGGTGGGTCAAGTCGCCGCGAGCGACCCGTTACCATTCCCGAAGTCGACCTCACGGTCGCCTGCGGATGTAGCTCAGTTGGTAGAGCGCGACCTTCCCAAGGTCGATGTCGCGAGTTCGAGTCTCGTCATCCGCTCCCTCTTCACTGCCGAGCCGACCGCAGCCGACCCGGGTGCTTGTCCTCTTGCTCCCGCGCTGACCGGGACCGCGGACCCATCCGCCGGGTCACCCCGTCGACGCACGCTGCGGCCATGAGGACTCGATGGTGCGTGGCGGTGGTGGCATTCCTGACGCTGGCGGGCTGCGCGGCCCGGCCCGAGGGGGGCGGGGGAGGCGACGAGCTGGTCGGGGACAACGACCCGACCGGTGGTGGGTTCATCGCCGTGCCGCTGGGACCGACGTCGTCGTCGACGGTCGTCCCAGCGGTCGACCCGACGGCGCAGCCCGACCCGAAGGGCACCGAGGAGTGGCGCGTGACCCGGCCGGCCGCCGGCCGCATCTCGGCGTACACGACCGAGATCAGCGCTCCTCCGGGCACCGAGGTGGGTCTCAAGGTGTCGACACGCGCTGGGGGGTATCGCGTGTCGGCGTTCCGGATCGGCGCGTACCGCGGCGGCTCCGGGACGCTCGTCTGGCGCTCGCCCTTCCTCGCGGGCGAGCGCCAGGCGGACCCCGTCCTCGACCCGGTGGAGACCCGCACCGTGGTGGCGCCGTGGCACCGCAGCCTGACGATCGACACCGACGGCTGGCAGCCGGGCTACTACGTGCTCAAGCTCGTCACCGGATCCGGCTGGCAGACGGCCGTGCCCTACATCGTCTCCTCGCCGTCGGCGCGTGGAACGGTGGCGTTGGTCGCTCCCGTCACGACCTGGCAGGCGTACAACGAGTGGGGCGGCTACAGCCTGTACTCCGGCCCCGCGGGCGACCGGCGCAGCTGGGCCGTCAGCTTCGACCGGCCGTACAACCTGGCGACCGGCGCGAACGACTACCGCACGGCCGCCCTCCCGGTGGTGCTGCGGGCCGAGCGGCTCGGGATCCCGCTGAGCTACTTCGCGAACGTCGACCTCGACCGGGACTCCAGCGTCCTCGACGGCGCCCGTGGGTACGTCTCGATGGGTCACGACGAGTACTGGACGCCGGCGATGCGCGCGACTGTCGAGCGAGCCCGCGACGCCGGCACGAACCTGGCCTTCCTCGGCGCGAACACGATGTACTGGCGGATCCGCCTGGACGGCCGGCTGCAGACCGGGTACCGGTCGGACGCCGCCCTGGACCCGCTGCGCGCCACCCGGCCCGCGGAGGCCACGTCGCAGTTCCGCGACGTGCCGGCGCCCGAGCCGGAGCAGACCGTGACCGGGATGATGTACGAGTGCTACCCGGTCGACGCCGCCTTCGTCGTGGAGTCCCCGACGTGGTGGGGCTTTGACGGCACGGGTGTCCGTCGGGGCGACCGGTTCGAGGGACTGGTCGGTCCCGAGGCCGACCGCGTCTACCTCAACAGGAGCACGCCGCGGCCGATGGAGGTGCTCAGCCACTCGCCGTACTCGTGCCGGGGCGTCCCGACCAGCGCGCAGGCGGTCTACTACACGACGGACTCCGGCTCCGGCGTCTTCAACGCCGGCACGTTGCGGTGGGGTTGTGCGCTGGTCGACCGGTGCGAGCACGCCCTCGGCGACCGCACCCGCGCGTTCGTGGGAACGGTGACCGACAACCTCCTGCAGCAGTACGCCGCCGGGCCGGTCGGCCGCTCGCTCCCGGCCCGCGACACGGTGGCCCGCTACCCGCTGCCCGACGTGAACTCGGTCGACGCGAGTTGAGCGCGGGCTTCGGCCGATCGGCCATCATGGGGCGCATGGCCCGTCGTGTCCTCGCCGGGGCGCTGGTGACAGTGCTCGTGGTGGGCTTCGCCGCCTGCTCGGGCGACGAGTCGACCCCGCCGGGGCCGGACGAGCCCGCCGCCGACGTCGCCCTCCAGGTCGTGTCGGTCAAGGCGCGGGGGATCGACGAGGAGACCCGGACCCGGCTGGAGTCCGAGGTCGGGGACGTGCTGGCGAGCTACGTCGTCGAGGGGTTCCTCGGCGACCACCCGCGTGGCGACTTCGTGCGGGCTCTGTCCGACTTCTCCAACGGCCTGGCCGACGACGGCGGCCGCGACCTCACGACGCTCACCCTGGCCGAGACCCTGGACGTCACAGCGGTGCGCGCCACGCGCTTGAAGGCCAACCTCTCGTTCTTCAACCCGGATGGCGACGTCGTCGGCGCATCGGCGTTCGTCGACCTCGACTTCGACGTCACGTTCGAGGACGGCACCACCCGCCAGGTGGCCCGCACCGGCCGCTTCGCGCTCGTGCGCTCCGAAGGCGTCTGGCAGGTGATGGGCTACCGCATCTGCTGTGCCGATCCAGCCGCGCTGCAGGCGGAGGAGACGTCATGAGGGCGGCCTTGCGGGTGCTCCGGCACGGGTTGCGGCTGCTGCCGCTGGTCGTCGTGCTGGCGCTGGTGGTGCCTGGGTCGGGCGTCCGACCGACGACCATCGGCCTGATGAAGGTGCAGCCCGCGGAGGCGTACGACTTCGCCGACGGCGTCGTCTGGACCCTGGTGCTCGGTGAGGACGCCGAGGGGCAGACCGACCTCATCCAGCTGCTCGGCATCAACTTCCGCAACGGGGACGCGGCCGCGATCGGGATCCCGCGCGACTCGTGGTTCGAGCTCTCCGCGGAAGAGGGCGAGGCTCGCATCAACACGGCGTACGCGGCGGGAGGCGCGGAGCTGGCCGCGGGCGCCGTCGAGCGGCTGGTCGGGATCGCTCCCGACTACGTGCTGGTGACCGACACCGACGGGTTCCTCGCCATGGTGGGCACCCTCGGCGAGGTCGAGGTCGACTCCGAGTTCGCGTTCCAGGCCGAGGACTCCGACCTCCAGGTGCACCGCGGGGTGAACACCTTCTCCGCCCAGGAGGCGCTGGACTTCGCCGTCACACGGACGTTGACGCGGGGCGACTTCGACCGTTCCCTCAACCACCAGGCGCTGCTGCTCGGCCTCCTCGAGGCGCTCCGCGACAGGGACGACGAGCCGGGCTTCATCGAGGCGCTCGGCCTCGACGCCGTCGACGGCATCGACACCGGCAACCTGTCGCCGCTGGACCTGTACCGCCTGCTCAACGCGCTGACCTCGGTCGACCCGGGGAGTGCGTCGGGGTGCATCGTGCTCGGCAGCTACGCCACCAGCCCGCTCGGTGGTGACATCGTCCTCCCGGACTTCGAGCTGGCCCGGCGGTACGGCGACGACGTCCGCTCCGACGCCCACTTCGACCGCGACTGCCCCGAGGCGAGTTCGTCCATGGCCTGCTGCGCGGCACCCGGCACGCACGCTGGCTGCGTTGTCGTCGATCGACGATGCTGGCGCATCGCCTTCGCTCCTCCGCCTTGCCATCGCACGCACCGGATGCCGCTCGCGACGGCCGAGACTTGGGAGACACGCCCTAGATCACCTCGCCGGACTCGATCCCGGCCTCGCGGGCCAGCACGATCGCCTGGGCGCGGTGCGCGACGTGCAGCTTGGCGAAGACGTTGCTGGCGTGGTTGCGCACCGTCTTGATCGACAGGCCGAGGTCGCGGGCGATCTCGGCGTTGTCGAGGCCCTCGGCGATCTTGCCGAGGATCACCCGCTCGCGGTCGGTGAGCTCGGGGAACGCCTGGGCGGTCGGCCTCGCCCGTACGTGGCGGAAGTACGTCATCACGCGCTCGGCGATCCCCGGCCCGAAGATGACCTCGCCGGAACCGACGGCCTCGATCGCGCGCTGGATCTCCTGGCGGCGGGCGCCCTTGAGCAGGTACCCGCGCGCGCCGGCCCGCACCGCGGCGAACACCGACTCGTCGTCCTCCATCATCGTCAGCACCAGCACGCTGATGTGCGGTGAGGACTGCACGATGCGCGCCGTGGCCTCCACGCCGTTGAGCTCCGGCATGTGCAGGTCCATCACGACGACGTCGGGTTGGAGGCTGAGCGCCAGCTCGGCGGCTCGCCGGCCGTCCCCCGCCCGGCCGACCACCTCGACGTCGTCCATGGCGCCGAGCAGCGACTCCAGGCTGTGCCGGAACTCCTCGTGGTCGTCGACCACCAGCACCCGTACCTTGTCCACGCTCACCCTCCTTCTCCCCCGAGCGGCAGCCGGGCAGCCACGAGGGTCCCCGTCTCGTCGGAGGTGACGAGACAGGTGCCCCCCACCTCCTCGGCGCGCTCCCTCATCGACACCAGGCCTACACCGCCAGGCCGTTCGTCGGCCAGACCTTGGCCGTCGTCCCTGACGTTCACCAGGAGGTCGCCGCCCTCGCGGGTCAGGCTCACCGTGCAGGCCCGGGCGGCACTGTGGCGCACCGCGTTGTTGACCGCCTCGAGCGCGATCAGGTACGCCGCCACCTCGACCGCCGCCGGCAGCGGCTCGACGTCGTCGCCGGCCTCGACCGCCCAGACGATGGCGCCCTCGCCGGCACTCAGGTCGTGCTGCGCGGCCCGCTGCCGGAGGGCGGAGACCAGGCCGAGCTGGTCGAGCGCGGCCGGGCGCAGGCCGTCGACGAGTCGGCGTACCTCGGTGATCTCGTCGCGCGCCAGGTCGGCGAGGCCCGCGACGGCCGCGGTGGCCTGCGCCGGGTCGGACGCGATCAGCTCCTCGGCGGACTCCAGGCGCATGGCCAGGGTGGCCAGCGACGGGCCGAGGCCGTCGTGGAGGTCTCGGCGCAGGCGTCGGCGTTCCTCCTCGCGGGCGGCGACGATCTCCTGCCGCGAGCGCTTGAGCTCCCGGTTCGCGAGCACGGCCTGGACCACGGCGCCCACCTGCGCCCCCACCTCCTCGAGCAGGGGCCGGTCGCCGCGCCGGAACGGGTCGCGGTCCGGCGCCGCCTCGAGGTGCAGCGACCCGAGGCGGGTGCCGCCGGCCACCAGCTCCACCGTCACGAGGGGTCGCCCCTGTCGTTCCCCCACGGAGGCGAGGAGCGGCTCCTCGTCTCGGTCGGTCTCGATGCCGGCGTACGCGAGCCGCAGCCGTCGGGACAGCAGGGTCAGCGTCTCCGTCAGCGCCTCGGAGGGGGCGGTGGTGGCGTCGAGGCGACGGAGCTCGGCGACCACGGTGCGGCGCAGGTCGTGGTCGCCGTACACCAGGCGGCGGAAGCCACGCTGCAGCGCCACTCCCACGGGCAGCACGGCGAGGGCCACGACACCGCCGGTGAGGATCGCGCCGACGGGGACGTCCGTCGCGCGGCCCACCGCGCTGGCGACCACGACGAAGGCGGTGCCGACCAGGGCCGCGACCGCGCCCTGCACGACGGTGCGGCGCACGACGGGCTCGACGTCCTCGAGGCGGTAGCCGACCAGCGCGACCACGATCCCCGCGAGCAGGGGCGGTGCCACCAGCAGGAGCAGGACGTCCCACGGCAGGATCGGTCCGTCGCCGAACCGGTCCGGGAGCTCGACGAGCAGCAGCCGTACGGCGACGCCCGCGACGAGGGCGAGCAGCGCGAGACGGGCCGCCAGTCGGACCTCGCGGGAGCGGGCGCGGCTGATCGTCAGGGCCAGGGCGGCCGCCGCCAGCGGCACCGCCACCACGAGCGACGGCGCCAGGATCGACAACAGGGCCTGGGTCTGTTCCGGCCCGGCGTCGGTACGGGCGAGGGTGACGCCGACCCAGACGGCGTACCCGGCGAACGGGGCGAGGATCGCCACGGGCGCCACCCAGGGCCGTGCGCGCAGCCAGCCGCGAGGAGCGCGGAGGGTGCACGCCGCCAGCAGCGCCAGCCCGACGCCGAGGGTGCACGCGATCTCGCCGACGGCGTGGGGCCAGAACCCCCGGGCGCCGGCGACGTCGACCGCGCCGAGCCCCCAGGGGGCCGACGTGAGGGCCGTCGGCAGCAGCGACGAGGCGCCGAGGAACGCGCGGGTCGCGATCGCCAGGGGCTGCAGCCAGAACGCCACGCTTCCGGCCAGCACCGTCAACAACGCCACCACCACGACCGGGACGTTCTCGCGCAGCGCTTCCGGTGCGGCGTAGTGCACCAGCGTCACCGTGACCTCCTGGTCGCGGGCCAGCCCCTCGCCGGCGCGGCGGACGCCGTAGCTGACCTCGTCACCGACGGCCAGGTCGGCGGCCCGCTCGCCGGCGATCAGGTCGGTCACCGTGACCCCGCCGATGGTCTCGATCTCGTCGCCGACCTCGAGCGCCGTGTCGCCGTACGTCTCCAGCACGACCAGCCGGACGCCCCAGCGCTCGTCCGACGTGAGCGGTGAGCGCCACACCACGGAGCCGTCGGACGGGCCGGCCGAGAGCGCGACGAGGACCCACGCGACCGGCAGCGCCCAGGCCGCGGCGATCAGCAGCAGGCGGGCCGAGCGCGACATCGTGCGTTCATCGTGCACCCGGCCGGGACGGCGGGGAAGGTGGATCAGTCCTGCTCGTCCCAGGGCGCGAGTCCCGGTCGCTTGGGCAGCACCGAGTCGCCGCTCGACCGGCCCGTGACCCGTCGCCGCACCCAGGGCACGAAGTGGGTACGGGTCCACTCGGCGTTGGCCCGGTAGCGACCGCCGCGGGTCAGCACGGCCTCGGGCGGCAGGTCGGGCTGGTCGACGCCGTGCGGGACGCCGAGCACGTCGAGGACCTGGATGGCCATGAACTGGTGGCCGGCCGGGCCGAGGTGCAGGCGGTCGTGGTCCCAGTACCTCCAGTCGCGCAGCACGCGGAACCGCCAGAAGTCCACGATCGTCGCGCCGTGGCGGTCGGCCGACCAGCGGACCAGCTCGTTGTAGAGGGCGAACCGGCCTCGCAGCGGCCGGTAGATCGCCGAGCCGCCCGGGTCGAAGGCCGTGAACACGAGCAGGCGCGCGCCGGTGCCGGCCAGCTTGCCGAGCGCCGCGTCGTACCGCTCGACGAGCGCGTCGATGTCGACCTTGGGTCGCATGATGTCGTTGCCGCCGGCGTAGATCGTGACGAGGTCGGGCGCCAGGGCGACGGCGGGCTCGACCTGCTCGGCGATCACGGCGTCGAGCTTGCGGCCGCGGATGGCGAGGTTGGCGTAGCCGAAGTCCCCTGACAGCCCGGCCTGTTGGGCGAGCACGGCCGCGACCCGGTCGGCCCAGCCGCGCAGTCCGTTGGACGCGGTGGGGTGGGGGTCGCCGACGCCCTCGGCGAACGAGTCGCCGAGGGCGACGTAGCGGTGGAAGGGCACGGGGCCACCCTAGATAAGGTGCGGTTCGTGCTGCTCTCCGACCGCGACATCCTCACCGAGCTCGACGCGGGGCGGATCCGGATGGAGCCGTACGACCCGGCGATGCTGCAGCCGTCGTCGATCGACGTGCGCCTCGACCGGTTCTTCCGGGTGTTCGAGAACCACCGGTACCCGCACATCGACCCGGCGGCGGACCAGTCCGACCTGACCCGCGAGGTCGAGCCGGAGGGCGACGAGCCGTTCATCCTGCACCCGGGCGAGTTCGTGCTGGGGTCGACGTACGAGGTCGTCAGCCTGCCCGACGACATCGCGGCCCGGGTCGAGGGCAAGTCGTCGCTCGGCCGGCTGGGGCTGCTGACGCACGCGACGGCCGGGTTCGTGGACCCGGGGTTCTCCGGGCACGTGACCCTCGAGCTGGCGAACGTCGCCACCCTGCCGATCAAGCTCTACCCGGGCATGAAGATCGGCCAGTTCTGCTTCTTCCGGCTCTCCTCGCCGTCGCAGCACCCCTACGGCTCGGAGAAGTACGGGTCGCGCTACCAGGGTCAGCGCGGCCCGACGCCCTCGCGGTCGTTCCAGAACTTCCACCGCACCGACATCTCCGAACGCTGAGGCACCCCCACAACGTCATACGAACCGTGGCGTAGGGGCCACGGTTCGTATGACGTTGTGGGGGTGGAGGGGCGGCGTCACTTCTCGATGCGCTCCGCGAGGCGGTGCAGGCCCTCGGCGACGCGGTGCCGACGCGAGCCCGTGTGGAGGTGCGGCTCGGAGGCGCGGGCGACCCGCTCGCGGATGAGGTGGTGGGTGAGCTGCTCGTTGAGGTAGTGTTGTCGTTCATGGCGGTGCTCCTTCGGCGTGGTGGTGGATGAGGGTGAGGTGGTGGTGGTGGATCAGACTTCGCGGAGCTCGATGTCGCCGCTGACGGTCTTGGCCCGCAGCTCGACGTAGTCGGCGCCCGGCTCGGGCTGGCCGGCGCCACGCAGGTCGGAGTTGATCGAGCCGCTGACGGTGGTCACGTCGGTCCAGACCGGAACTCCGGCCGGGACGCCGATCATCACGTCGCCCGAGGCGCCCTTGGCGCTGAACTTGCCCCGGGTCGCGGCCCCGATCTTCATGTCGCCGCTGCCGGTGCTCATCGAGACGCCGTCGCCGGCACGGCCGATCTCGAGGTCGCCGGAGCCGGTCTTGACGACGGCCTGGCCGTTGGTCGTCCCGATCTCGACGTCGCCGGAGCCCGTCGACACCGAGAGGGTGCCCTCGGCGTGGGCCACCTCGACGTCGCCGGAGCCGCTCTTGACGCGGAGCTCGGCGCCGGCCCGGGTGAGCACGATGTCGCCGGAGCCCGTCTCGACGATCAGCGGGCCGTCGAACGTGTCGAGCCGGCAGTCGCCGGAGCCGCTCTTGACCTGGCCGTGGCCGAACGTGCCGTCGAGGGCGACGTCGGCGCTGCCCGTCTTGAGGACCGCGTTGCTGTGGACCGGCAGGTTGATCGTGACGGTGTACGCCTGCTCGCCGCCGAAGAACCCGCCGCCGCGGTTGCCCTTGGGGCCGATGACGCTGATCTGCCGACCGTCCTGACGGACCTCGACGCGCTCGGAGTCGCGGCCCTCGACCTCGACGGTGGTGGCGGTGGTGTCGCTGGCGGTGACCTCGACCTCGCCCTTGCCGAGCTCGACGTACAGGTCGACGGGCTCGTGGGTCTCGAACTCGTAGCTGCTCATGACTGTCTCCTGGGTGTGTTCGTCCGCGGGACCGGCCCCTGCTGATGTTCGGGGCGGTCCCTGAGGTGGGGTGGTGGGTGCGGGTCGGTCAGACCCAGCCGGTCATGCGGCGGTTGCCGCGCTGCTTGCCTCCCCCGAAGGGGTCGTTGCCGAAGAACGGGATGCTCGAGAGGTCGATGTCGACGTTGATCGCGCCGTCGCGGGTCGCGGCCCGCACGACGTTGACGAGCCAGGTGTTGAGGGACTGGCCGGACTTCGCCGCGGCGTCCTCGGCCTTGGTCTTGACGGACTCGGGGATCCGCAGCGTGATGCGGGCCAGCCCACCCTCCTCGTCGTCCTCGCCGAGCATCGGCGGGGCGGGGGGAGCCGGCGGGGCGGGGACGTTGTTGGGCGCGTGCACCACGAAGTCGAGGTCGCGCCCGTCGAGGCGGACGTCGACGCCGCCGCTGGGCAGCTCGGCCGTGATCTCGGCGGCGGCCTGTGAGATGGCCTCCATCAGCGCCAGCCGGGCGGCCGGGTCGATCGCGTAGCTCAGTCGCTCCGCGAGCTGCCGGGCCTCGGGCCCGGCACCCTCGGCGGCGGCCAGCAGGTCCCGCTTGAGGGAGTCGACGTAGGGGGTGATGTCCATGGGCATCAGCATGACACCACCGTGATGTCATGTCAAGGCGTTCGTGACATCATTTCGGCGTCAGGTGATGTCAATGGACGTTTGCCCAGGTCAGCAAGGGTGTCACAGGTCGAACAGGGACCCGCTCTGGTTGATGTCGGCGTCGGTCCGCGGGGTGTTGGTCTCGCCGCTGGACGCCGGCTTCGGCTTCTCGTCCGGCTCTGGCTCCGGCTCGTCGTCGGCGTCGAGGATGGTCTCGGGGTCGTCGGGACGGTTGACGTCGAAGAGCGACTGCCCCTCGGGGATGTCGTGGCCGACCTCCCAGTCGGTCGCCTCGCCGGCCGGGGCCGCGGCCGGTGCTGGTGCTGGCTCCGGGTCGCCGAGGTCGAAGAGCGAGGTGCCCTCGGGGATCTCGCTCCCGAGGGCGGGCTCCGACGTCTGTTCCGGCTTCGGCCTCGGCGTCGGTTCGACCTTCGCGGGTTCCGGCTCGGCGTCGCCGACGTCGAAGAGCGAGGTGCCCTCGGGGATGGTGCTCCCGACCGCGGCGGTGGCCGCGGGCGGTGCCGCCGCCTCCTCCTCGACCGGGCTGTCGAACAGCGACGCCCCGTCGCCGAACAGGGAGCCGCCCAGCTTGCCCTCGGCGTCCTGGGTACCTTCCACCTCGGACTTCGCCTCGGTGGCCTGGGGCTTGTCGGCCTGCTCCTCGACGTCGCCGAACAGCGAGCCGCCGTCGTCGTCGAACAGCGAGGCACCGGCCGCCGCAGCCTTGGCGGCCGGCGGTTCGCTCGGTGGCTCACCGGGGGTCGGGGAGGCGTCGGACTCGCCGGCGGCGGGCGGCGCGGCAGGACCGGGCGCCGTAGCGGCACCAGCCCCGACGCCGGCCCTCGTCCGGGTCGCCGAGACGCCCTTCACCGAGGCGAGCAGCATCTGGGCCACGTCGAGGACCTCGACCGCCTCGCCGGCCTCGCCCTTGCTCTGCGCGGAGGTCAGCCCGTCGTCGAGCATGACCCGGCAGAACGGGCAGCCGACGGCGATCTGGTCGGCGCCGGTGGCGACGGCCTCGCGGGTGCGGTTCTCGTTGATCCGCTCGCCGATCCGCTCCTCCATCCACATGCGGGCGCCGCCGGCGCCGCAGCAGAAGGACCGTTCGGCGGACCGCTCCATCTCGACGTACTCGGCGCCGGGCAGCACCTGGAGCAGCTCGCGCGGCGGGCTGTACACCTGGTTGTGCCGGCCGAGGAAGCACGGGTCGTGGTAGGTGATCGAGCGCTTCGCGGCGCCCGCCCCGTCGGCGACCGGCGTCAGCCTGCCGTCGCGCACCAGCCGGTTGAGCAGCTGGGTGTGGTGCACGACCTCGAGCTCGAGGCCGAAGTCGCGGTACTCGTTC
Source organism: uncultured Actinomycetota bacterium (assembly GCA_963839565.1). Taxonomy (GTDB): domain Bacteria; phylum Actinomycetota; class Actinomycetes; order Propionibacteriales; family Nocardioidaceae; genus Nocardioides. The sequence goes on from CAWIVR010000021.1 coordinate 301,039, forward strand.
TTGAGGGTGTTGAAGCAGTGCGCACAGGTCGTGACGACCTGCTTGACCTTCGCCTCGGTGAGGGTGGCGACGTTCTGCTGCGCGAGTCCCTGGTAGACGAACTCGTTGCCGGCGCGGCGGGCGGCGTCACCGGTGCAGGTCTCGCCGTTGCCCAGCACGCCGAACGAGATGCCCGCCATGTCGAGCAGCTCGGCCACGGCACGCGTCGTCTTCTTCGCGCGGTCCTCGTACGCCCCCGCGCAGCCGACCCAGAACAGCCAGTCGACCGACTCCAGCGACTCGAGGTCCTCGCCCACGACCGGCACGTCGAACTCCAGGCCCTTGGCCCAGTCCATCCGCATGGTCGGCGACATGTTCCACGGGTTGCCCTTGCCCTCGAGGCCGCGGAACAGCTGGCTCAGCTCGGCGGGGAAGTTGTTCTCGACCAGCACCTGGTAGCGCCGCATGTCGATGATGTGGTCGACGTGCTCGATGTCGACCGGGCACTGGTTGACGCAGGCGCCGCAGTTGGTGCAGGACCACAGCACGTCGGGGTCGATGACGCCGTACGACGCCTCGTCGGCGATCAGCGGACGCGCGGCCTCCTTCTTCACCTCGTCCGAGAGCCCGTCGCGGGCGGACTCGTCGGCCAGGATGTACGGCGCCTTGGCGAACGCGTGGTCGCGCAGGTCGAGGATCAGCATCTTCGGGGAGAGCGGCTTCTCGGTGTTCCACGCCGGGCACTGCGACTGGCAGCGGCCGCACTCGGTGCAGGTCGCGAAGTCGAGCAGGCCCTTCCACGTGAAGTCCTCGACCGCGCCGACGCCGAGCTTGGCGTCCTCGTCGAGCTCCTCGAGGTCCTCCATGGTCACCGGCTTGCCGGCCGACATCATCGGCACGGCCGCGCCCAGTGCCATCGGCTGGCGACCGAACATCACGTTGAGCGGGGCGACGAAGATGTGGAGGTGCTTGGAGTGCACGACGATGACGAGGAACACCAGCATGACGCCGATGTGCAGCAGCAGGCCGATGCCCTCCAGGACCTCCAGCGTCTCGTGACTGAGCCCGTCGAGCAGGTTCCCGATGCCGATCGACACGAACGCGCCGCTCTCGTACGGCAGGTTGCCCAGCGCCGACGCCGCGCCACGGAACAGGAACAGCGACCAGATGACGTTGAAGATCATGAACAGCACGACCCAGGCACCCGTGAGGTGCGAGCCCTTGAAACGCGACCGGCGGCCGAGCCGCTCGGGCGAGTTGCGCAGTCGGATGATCGCGAAGGTGATGATGCCCGCCAGCGCCATCAGCGCGATGAAGTCCTGGAGGAAGCCGAGCACGGGCCAGTGGCCGATCACCGGGATCGCGAAGTCCTCGTCGAACAGCGCGCCGTACGCCTCGATGTAGACGGTGCCGAGGATCAGGAAGGCCCAGAACACGAAGAAGTGAGCGGCCCCCGGAAGGCTCCACTTCAGCAGCTTCTTCTGGCCGAAGACCTCCACGACCTGGCGCTTCGCCGCGGCGCCCAGGCGTCCGGTGACGCCCTCGACCCGCCCGGGTGCCGGCTGCCCGGAGGTGATCAGCCGGTTCAGGAACACGACCCGCTGGGCGACGATCGGCAGCGCGATCACGTTCATCAGCAGGCCGATGACCAGGACCCAGTTCACGCATGACTCCCAACGTCTGGCGGTTCGTCTCCGGCCTGCCCGAGCCTAGGCCCGAGCCCGGAAGGGCGGCAGAGGCTGGGCAGGTGAGATGAATCCTACCGACGGGTAACTTCGAGTCCGTACGCGCGGCGCGCGTTGCCGCCGGACACCATCACGCCGAGCCGGGTCGCGTCGGCCGCCGTGAGCTCGTCCGGTCGACCAGGTCGGCCAGCACCCCGTTGAGGCCGCGGCGGAGGAGCAGGCTCCCCAGCAGGTAGAGCTCCGGCAGCCCGAACGCGTCGGAGGAGTGCAGCAGCTTGCCGAACGGCACGAGCTCGAGGGTCTCCTCGATCATGCGTCGCGACAGGGCGCCGGTGTTGTGCACCGCCAGGCCGACGTCCATGAAGACGTGGTCGAAGACCTGGGCGAGGTAGGCCGCGTGCCGGTGGAACGGGTAGTTGTGCAGCAGCAGCACGGGCACGCTCTGCGACGCGGTCGCGCGGAGGAAGGGCGTGAGGTGCAGCGGGTCGCAACGCAGCAGGTCGACGTCGCTGTCGCCGTACCCGACGTGGAGCTGCAGCGGGAGTCGCGCGTCGATCGCGGTCCAGGCCAGTGCGGCGATCACCGTGGGGTCGGCGATTCGGTACGCGCCGGAGTCGTCGGGACGGAGTGCGTTAGCGCGACCAGGACGTCGAGCTCGCGGGGTCGCTCGCCGGGCAGGTCGAGGCCGCACCGGTACGCCGCGATGCTCTTGGCGGCGATGGCCTCGGACTCCGTGAGCCGCTGCCCGACGGCGGTCATCAGCTCGCCGACCGGAGTGCCGGCGGCCAGCAGGTCCTGGGCGGTGGTCTCGAGCCGGAGGACCTCGTGCGAGCGGGCCCCGGGGTCGGCGAGGGCCGCGACCTCGGCCGGCGTGCAGATCTCACCGGGCAGGAAGCCGGTGTCGACGAGGAACGTGTCGATCCCGGCCGCCACCAGCATCCGCCGGGCCACCTCCACGTGGCCGAGCGCCTGCCGGCGCATCACGTAGGTGTCGGCGTCGGTGTGCGGCTCGAGCCCGAGCAGCGGGGCGCAGTGCCGGCGGATGGCGAGGCCGAGCATCGAGTCGAACGGCGACCCGGTCCAGCGCCCGGCGCCGGAGCCCTCGTTCATCAGCGCCTCGAACGCCGGCCGGTCGAGGTCCCTCAGCACCAGGCCGTGGCAGTGGTGGTCGACGAGCGTCCCGGCGACGTACGGCGTCTCGTCGTCTTGGTTCACGCCGTCTCGTCGACCTTCTCGAGCGAGAGCGACAGGCGGCGGGCGAGCCCGGGCGACGCGATCATCAGCGCCACGCTGATGCCGACGACCTGCCAGAGCGAGAGTCCGCGACGGAGTCCGGTGTTGGTCTCTGTGGCCACGTGCCCTCCTCTCGGGAGGCCACCCGATGCGGACTCCCTACGATGCGAGTGTGGAGCACGTCGCCGACCTGGACCAGACCGAGCGCGATGCCCGCGCGACCGCCGCCTCGACGCTGCTGGGGCCGCTCGCCGAGCGCGGCGTGGTGGGCGTCGCGACGACGTTCGTCGACAACTCCGGCGTCGCCCGGGTGAAGGCCGTCCCGCTCGGCCGGCTGCCGCACCTGGCCGCCTGGGGGGTCGGTTCGTCGGTCTCGTTCGACCGGTTCCGCTTCGACGACTGGATCGCCGGCGACGGCGCCGGGCGCGAGGCCGTCGGCGACCTGCGCGTGATGCCGGACGTACGTCGGGTGGTGCCGCTGGGCGGTACGTCCGGGTGGGCCTGGGCCCCCGCCGACCGCTACCAGCAGGACGGCACGCCGCACGACCAGTGCGGCCGGCTGCTGCTGGCCTCGCTCCTCGGCACCCTGGCCGCCCAGGGGATCACCATGAAGGCCGCGGTCGAGCTCGAGTGGGTGGTCAGCCACGACGTCGGCGACGACTCCGACAACGACTTCAGGCCCGCAGCGCGCGGGCCGGCGTACGGCATGGCCCGGCTGGTCGACGCGTCCGACTACTCCGCCGACCTGCTCGCGGCCCTGGCCGACTCGGGCGTGGTGGTCGAGCAGTTCCACCCCGAGTACGCGCCCGGGCAGCTCGAGCTCTCGGTCGCCGCCGAGGACCCGGTGTCCGCGGCCGACACCTCGGTGCTGGTGCGCAGCGTCATCGCGGCGGTCGGCCTGCGGCACGGCTTCCGCACGTCGTTCTCGCCGAAGGTCGCCGTGCCGGGCGTCGGCAACGGCGGGCACGTGCACCTCTCGCTGTGGCGCGACGGCGCGAACCTGATGGCCGGTGGCCCCGACGCCCGCTTCGGGCTGACCGCCGACGGCGAGGCGTTCGCCGCGGGGATCCTCGAGCACCTGCCGGCCCTGATGGCGGTCGGCGCGCCCGGCGTCACGTCGTACCTCCGGCACGTGCCCTCGCACTGGGCGGGGACGTACGCCTGCTGGGGGTTGGAGAACCGCGAGGCGGCCATGCGCATGGTCACCGGGTCACCCGGAGCGACGTCGTCGGTCGCCAACGTCGAGGTCAAGTGCTTCGACCTGCACGCCAACCCGTACCTGGTGTTCGCGGGCGTGGTCGGCGCCGGCCTCTCCGGCCTGGCCGCCGGTGCCTCGCTGCCCGACCCGGTCGACGTCGACCCGGCCGTGCTCGGCGACGAGGAGCTCGCGTCGCGCGGGATCGCCCGCCTCCCGCAGTCCCTGCGCGAGGCGGTGGACGCCTTCGCCGCCGACGCGGCGGTGCAGTACGCCTTGGGTGCCGGGTTGTCGGCCTCCGTCGTCGCGTTGCGGGAGTCCGAGCTGGAGCTGTTCGACGGACAGGCCGACGAGACCGTCGCGGCGGCTACGCGCTGGCAGCGCTGACCGTGGACGGTGGTTTCGAGGCTCGGGCCTAGCGGCCCTCACACCTCGACCACCGGAGCTATCGCAGGATCGTGATCCGCTTCACCGGACTCGTGGCCATCAACGTCGTCGCGGTGCCGTCGACCACGGCGCGGACCTTGACCTTGTCGCGGCCGGGGACCCGGACGACGTACTGCAGCGCGTAGCCGCCCTGCTGGGAGATGGTGGTCTTGCCGATCGAGCGCCACTTGCCGCGGATGAAGCCCTGGAGCCGGACGGTCTTGCCCTTCTTGCCCGGCTGGACCTTGCCGCTGAGCGTGACCGTGCCGCCGGGACGTACCTGCTTCTGGGAGAGCTTGAGAGTCACCTCCGGTTGAGGCAGCACGTCGATGGCGCGGGCCGCTCCGAAGCGCGCGGGCTGGCTGTTCGAGGTCGTCGCGGTGCCGGCGTAGGCGACGAGCACGAAGCCCTTCTTCTTGACCTCGGGGATCTTGAGGCGGTACTTCCCCGTCGACCGGGTGGTGGCCGTCCCGACGGAGTCGCACTGGGCGATCGGGGTGTGGCGGGTGTCGCAGCGGTAGGCGAGCACCTCTTGGTCGCCGAGGCCGACGCCCGTGTCCTGGTCGGTCACCGAGCCGATGAGGAGGTTGCCCTCCTTCTGCTTGCCGCGCACGGCGGCCGCGCCGATCTTGACCTGCAGGGCGGTGCTCCGCGCGCCGGCGCTGTCGAGCACGGTGACCAGCGCGACGACCGGGCTGGTGACCGGGTACGTGTGCGACGTGCTGGCTCCGGCGACGGCCTTCGCGCCGTCACCGAAGACGTACTCCAGCGACGCCGTCCGGCCGGCGACCGCCGCGGTCGGCTGCTTCATCGTGAACGTGAAGGCCCTGGGGTTGGTCGGGTCCGGCACCACGGACACCAGGTCGGGGGAGGCCGGACAGTCCTTGACTCCCTGTGGGAACGCGCTGGCCGCCGTGGCGGTGCCCCGCGCGTTGGCCGCGAGCGTCGCGGTGACCGTCGTGCAGAGCGGCGACTGGCGGACGAAGGCGACGGGCGGGTTCACCGCGCCTGCCGCTGCCTCGGTGACCAGGCCGTTGAGGTTGAGGGCGACGGTGTTGAGGGAGAGCTCCGCTGAGAGGTACCCCACCGGAGGCGTCACGGCGGGCCGGGTGTCCATCGTCAACGTCGGGCCGGACGTAGCGGTGGCCGGCGAGAAGGTCAGCGGCGTCGTGGTCGTGCTGGGCAGCAGCTCGCCGTCGATGCGCACCGTGAGCTCGGCGGTCAGGGCGCCCCCGGCACCGGTGGTGATGCGGGAGATCCCGAACGTCGCCGCCTTGATGGTCGTCGGGAGCACACCCCCGACCTCGACCAGTCCCGTCCCGGAGCCGGCCGGGCAGGCGGCGGCGAAGTCGGTGGCGGCGGCGCAGCCACTGGCGGTGGCCGCCGTGCCGGCGACGTACGCGCCGAGCGGCAGCTGATCGGGAGCCGTGACGGCGAACGCCTTCGACGACGTCGAGCCCAGCACCGCCGAGACCTTCGCGAGCCACGTGGACTTGTCGGTGGCGACGGCGGAGGACGTGTCGGTGAACCGGAGCGCCAGGTTGGTGGGCTGGGCCGCGGCGGTGGTCGGCTGGGTCGGCGCGAGGGCGTCGTACGTGACCAGGTCGAACGTCACGCAGAACGCACCCGAGCAGGTGTTCTGGGGCGCCGGTGCGACGGCCTGGGCCGGCTGGACGAGCATGCCGGTGCCCATCAGCAGCGCCACCAGGCCGGCGGCTCGCGCGGTACGACGGTTCATGGGGTGCCCTCTCGACGGTCATGCCTTCTGCACGGTCAACGACACCGTCGCACCGAGGTCACTGGCGGTCCAGGCCACCGAGCCGCCGGCCGAGGGCGGACGCCGTCCGCCGCACGGCCGCCGCCAGGTCCGCCACCTCACCATCCGCGAAGGTCAGCGCGATCCCCGCGACCGGGTGCGCGTTGTGGTCGAGCGCCGCGGAGGCGACGCTCGACAACCCCGGCGTGACCTCACCCTCCTCGATCGCGTACCCCCGCTGCCGGGTGTCGCTGAGCAACGTACGCAGCTGGCTGAGGCTGCGCGGACCGGTGCCGTGCCGGTCGACGAACGCGTCCGCGTCCGGGTAGAGCGCGCGTACCTGGGCCGCGGGCAGCGCCGCCAGGATCGCCCGACCGCTCGCCGTCAGGTGGGCCGGGAGCCGGACCCCGACGTCGGTCACCAGCGGAGGCCGGCCCGGGGCCCGCTCCTCGACGACGTACAGCACGTCGCGCCCGTGCAGGACGGCCAGGTGCGCGCTCTGGCCGGTCGTGTCGGCGAGGTCGGCGAGCAACCGGCGGGCGATCCGCTGCAGGGGCTCCTGTCGGGTGTACCCGCTGCCCACCTCGAACGCCGCCACCCCCAGCCCCCACCGGTGCTCGTCGGCCAGGTGCGCGACGAAACCCTCCTCGGCCATCGCGGTGAGCAGGTGGTACGCCGTGCTGCGCGGCAGCCCGCACGCCCGCATGATCCGGTCGATCGACGTCGGCTCCGGCTGGCTCGCCAGGAAGCGCAGCACGCGCAGGGCTCTGGTCGCCGCAGGTACCTGGCCCATCTCGCCTCCCCGCTGGTTGAGGAGGGACGAAGTCCCGTCACGAAACCAGCTTTCGTGGACTGGTTTCGTGACAGGCGCTAGCGCGCCTTCCTCAACCAACGATCAGCCAGTCTCGCATCCGAGACGCCTCCACGCTTCCCCCTCTGCCGCGCGATGCCCGCGCAGGAGTTGCATGGGGCCATGACGGTGCAGGTGGACGTGGGGCCGATGTCGATCGCCGACGTGGTCGAGGTGGCTCGTGGCGGGGCGCCGGTGGCGCTGACCGCGGAGGCGGTGGCGGCCATCGAGCAGGCCCGCGGAGTGGTGGAGCGGCTGGCGGCGGCGACCGACCCGGCGTACGGGATCTCGACGGGCTTCGGCGCCCTGGCGACCCGGCACATCCCGGCCGAGATGCGCGAGCAGCTCCAGCGCTCACTGGTCCGTTCGCATGCCGCCGGGTCCGGGCCCGAGGTCGAGCGCGAGGTGGTGCGAGCGCTGATGCTGCTGCGCCTCTCGACGCTGGCGACCGGGCACACGGGGATCCGCCGGGAGACCGCCGAGCTGATGGCGGCGCTGCTGTCGGCGGGGATCACGCCGGTGGTGCGGGAGTACGGCTCGCTGGGCTGCTCCGGCGACCTGGCGCCGCTCTCGCACTGCGCGCTGGCGCTGATGGGCGAGGGCGAGGTGCGCGACGCCGACGGCACCCTCCTGCCGGCCGCCGAGGCGCTGGCCGCCGCCGGGCTCAGCCCGGTCGAGCTCAAGGCCAAGGAGGGCCTGGCGCTCATCAACGGCACCGACGGCATGCTGGGGATGCTCGTCCTCGCGATCACCGACCTGCGGATGCTGCTGCGGACCGCCGACATCGCCGCGGCCATGAGCGTCGAGGCGCAGATGGGCACCGACCGGGTCTTCGCGGCCGAGCTGCAGGAGCTCAGGCCCCAGGTGGGACAAGCGCTCTCGGCCGCCAACCTCCGCGCCGTGCTCGCCGGCTCGGGCGTGATGGCCAGCCACCGGGAGGACATGTTCCACCGGGTGCAGGACGCGTACTCGTTGCGCTGCTCCCCGCAGGTGCACGGCGCCGCCCGGGACACCGTCGAGCACGCCGCGACGATCGCCGGGCGGGAGCTCGCCTCGGCCGTCGACAACCCGGTGGTCGTCGGCGACGAGGTCCGCAGCAACGGCAACTTCCACGGTGCCCCGGTGGCGTACGTGCTCGACTTCCTCGCGATCGTCGCCGCCGACACGGCCTCGATCAGCGAGCGGCGGACCGACCGCTTCCTCGACCAGCGCCCGCAACCACGACCTGCCGCCCTTCCTCGCCGACGACCCCGGCGTCGACAGCGGCCACATGATCGCGCAGTACACGCAGGCCGCGATCGTCTCGGAGATGAAGCGGCTCGCGGTGCCCGCGTCCGTCGACTCGATCCCGTCGTCGGCCATGCAGGAGGACCACGTGTCGATGGGCTGGAACGCCGCGCGCAAGCTGCGCCGCTCGGTCGACGGCCTGTCCCGCGTGGTCGCGATCGAGCTGCTGACCGCGGCCCGCGCGCTCGACTTCCGTCGTCCGCTCGAGCCGGCCGCCGGCACCGGCGCCGTGGTCGACCTGCTGCGCGCGAACGGCGTGCAGGGGCCGGGCCCCGACCGCTACCTGTCCCCGGAGATCGAGGCCACGGTCTCCCTCGTCCAGTCCGGCGCGGTGCTCGCCGCCGTCGAGTCGAAGATCGGAGAACTCCAGTGAACGATCGCCTCCCCATCCACGCCGCCACCGGCACCGAGCTGACCGCCAAGTCCTGGCAGACCGAGGCGCCGCTGCGGATGCTGATGAACAACCTCGACCCCGAGGTGGCCGAGCGCCCGGAGGACCTCGTCGTGTACGGCGGGACGGGCAAGGCCGCGCGGAGCTGGCCGGCGTACGACGCGATCGTCCGCTCCCTGCGCGACCTCGAGGACGACGAGACGCTGCTCGTGCAGTCGGGCAAGCCGGTCGGCGTGATGCGCACCCACGAGTGGGCTCCGCGGGTGCTGATCGCGAACTCCAACCTGGTCGGCGACTGGGCCAACTGGGAGGAGTTCAGGCGGCTCGAGGACCTCGGCCTGACCATGTACGGGCAGATGACCGCCGGTTCGTGGATCTACATCGGCACGCAGGGCATCCTGCAAGGCACGTTCGAGACGTTCGCGGCGGTGGCCGACAAGCGGTTCGGCGGCACGCTGGCCGGCACGATCACGCTGACCGCCGGACTCGGCGGCATGGGCGGCGCGCAGCCGCTGGCCGTCACCATGAACGACGGGGTGGCGATCTGCATCGACGTCGACCAGACGCGGATCACCCGCCGCATCGAGCACCGCTACCTCGACGACCAGGCGGCCTCCCTGGAGGAGGCGGTGGAGATGGCCGTCGCCGCGCGTGACGAGCGGCGGCCACTGTCGATCGGCGTGCTCGGCAACGCGGCCGAGCTGTTCCCGAAGCTGCTGGAGATGAAGGCGCCGATCGACGTCGTCACCGACCAGACCTCGGCGCACGACCCGCTGTCGTACCTGCCCGTGGGCGTCGCGTTCGACGACTGGCGCGACGCGGCCGACCGCGACCCGGCCGGCTTCACCAAGGACGCCCAGGCGTCGATGGCCGCGCACGTGCGGGCCATGGTCGAGTTCCAGGACGCCGGCGCCGAGGTCTTCGACTACGGCAACTCGATCCGCGACGAGGCCCGCAAGGGCGGGTACGACCGGGCGTTCGAGTTCCCGGGGTTCGTGCCGGCGTACATCCGGCCGCTCTTCTGCGAGGGCAGGGGCCCGTTCCGCTGGGCCGCGCTGTCCGGCGACCCGGCCGACATCGCCGCCACCGACCGGGCGATCCTCGAGCTGTTCCCCGACAACGAGCGGCTGCGGAAGTGGATCACCATGGCCGGCGAGCGGGTGCACTACCAGGGGCTGCCGGCGCGGATCTGCTGGCTGGGGTACGGCGAACGGCACCTGGCCGGGCTGAAGTTCAACGAGATGGTGGCTTCCGGTGAGCTGAAGGCGCCGATCGTGATCGGCCGCGACCACCTCGACTGCGGCTCGGTCGCCTCGCCCTACCGCGAGACCGAGTCGATGCTCGACGGCTCGGACGCCATCGCCGACTGGGCGATCCTCAACGCGCTGGTCAACACCGCGTCAGGAGCGACCTGGGTGTCGTTCCACCACGGCGGCGGCGTCGGCATGGGTCGCTCGCTGCACGCCGGGCAGGTGTGCGTGGCCGACGGCACCGACCTGGCGGCGCAGAAGATCGAGCGGGTGCTGACCAACGACCCCGGCATGGGCGTGATCCGGCACGTCGACGCGGGGTACGACCGGGCGGTCGAGGTGGCCGCCGAGCGCGACGTACGGGTGCCGATGGCGGAGGTCTGACCCCCGTCGACCGTCAGGCCGGGTCGGTGCGGCGCGGTGCGGTCTCCTGGTCGTGAGCGGGGTCGACCGTCGCCGTCTCGTCGGTGGTGCGGCCCCACCTGCTCGCGTCGGGGTCGACGGTGGTGTTCTCGTCCGTGACCGTGCCGTCGTACGTCCGGTCGGTCGTGCTGGTCGAACCAGCCGTGGTTCCGGTCGTGGGGGTCGTCGGGCGGTACTCGTCCGACCGGGTGTCCACGTCCGGGTCGACCCGGTCGGCGGCGCGGACCTGGTCCTCGACCCGGGCCTCCTCGACCTGCACGCCCTGCTGCGCCTGGAGGGCGGCCTCCTCGGCACGCGCGGCCTCGGCGCGGGCCACCTCCGCCCGAGCGGCCTGCTCGTCGGCCTCGCGGCGTGAGGCCTCGACGCTGGCGGTGCGCTCGGCGGCCTCGGTACGCAGGCTCTCGGCCTCCTCACGCTTGGCGGCGGTGCGCTTGTTGCCCATGAGGGCGACGGCGATGCCGATGACGATCACGGCGATGACGACGATGAGGATGATCCAACCAACAGTGCCCATCGCTCCACGGAACCAGAGTTCGGGCGACGAGTGACCACCCGCGAGGGTGGGTTCAGGGCAGGTCGTCGAAGGCGGGGATCCGCCAGCGGCGCAGGTTCTGGAACAGCTCGGCCTGCTCGATCGCGTCGTCGAGAGCGTGGTGCGTGTGTGGTCGCTTCGGGACCACTTCCTCGGGCAGGTGCCGCTTGCCGAGCTCGTCCAGGACGCGGTGGGTGCCGACGTACACCATCGTCTTCATGTCCAGGGCGGAGGCGAACGAGAAGGGCGAGCCGATCTCGGAGAACGAGTGGAAGTACCACGTCAGGAACATCCAGTCGTAGCCCATCGGCCAGCCGACGAAGACCGGTCGTCGGCCGTCGGCCAGGTCGAGCACCCAGCGGGCGGCCTCGGTCATCGCGTCCGCGGGGTCGGCGCCCTCGGTCTTCAGCCGCTCGCGGTCGATGCCGCTGCCCGCGATCGCGTCGAGCGCGCCCTGCTCGAAGCGGTCGGAGATCGGCTTGAGCTCGCGGTAGAAGCGGGCCGACTCCGGCTGGATCGGCCGGAAGGTGCCCGACGGTGTCCTGCTCCCCGGCGATGCACATGCCGAGCGAGAGCATCGAGTACGGCCCCGGGATCGGGCCGTCGGCCTCGATGTCGGCGGAGATGTAGGCGTCCGCGCGGACCGATGGCGGGGTCTCGAGCTCGTCGGGGGCCTCGTCCTCGGACGTCGTGGTCACGGCTTGTGGCCCGGCGCTTCCTTCAGGATGAGGTCGTAGACGGACTTGAGACCGGGGGACTCGGCGATCTTCTGCTGGAAGTAGCCGCTCACCTGGACGTTGGAGGCCACCGCGATCCGGTCGGCCGCGGCGATCAGCTCGTCCTCGTCCATCTCGGGGAGCCGCCGGACCAGGGCCAGGATCTCCTCGCGGTCCTCGCCGGTGTAGCAGTCGGCGATGGTGCCCTCGAGGGCCGCGAGCTGGGCGACGATCGTCTCGCGGTCGAGCCGGTCGGCGCGGATGGCCTCGCTGAGCGCGTGCATGGTGCCGCCGACCTGGTAGAGCCGGGCCGGCGGGTCGTCGAAGAGCTGCCGCAGGTACGACGCATCGGCGTCGCGCCGCAGGATCCGGGTGATGTTGTAGAGCCGCTTGGCGACCTTGCCGTAGTTCTCGTGCCCCTCGGTGGAGTACCTGGCGATCTCGCCCGCGATCTGGTCGAGGTAGTTCTCCAGGCCGTCCGGCGAGACGTGCTGGACGAGACGTTGCACGTCGATCTGGCTCTCGGGGTCGAGGTAGACCTCCTGGTAGAAGCTGTCGAGCACGCCGTCCAGGGCCACGATCGACCCGTCCGGCGCCTCCCAGGTCGCGTCGATCACCTTGGAGACCGGTACGACCCGGTCGCGGTCGCGGTCGGCGAACACCCAGTCCAGCTTGACGAAACCGGGGTCCATGGCGACCTCGTGCATCCGCAGCCGGTGGCTCTCACCGGTCGCGTCGACGACCCGCACGACCCGGACGTCGATCTCCTCGAGGCCCCAGTTGATGGGCGAGCCCTGCGACACCGGCTCCTGCTCGCGGCTGTACGCCGCGGGGTACAGGCCGAGCTTCATCTCGACGAACTGCAGGTGCGGGTTGGTGAACGTCCGCGCCACGGACTCGATCATGGTCGCGGCCAGGATCTCGACGGCGTCCTCGCGGGTGGGTGCCTGGATGTGCACGCGCTCGAAGAAGTCGCAGTCGCCCGGGAACAGCTGGAACTTCGACTGCGCCGCACTGCCCGCCAGCGCCATCGCGCTCCGCACCGACTCGCGGGCCTGGGTACGGATCATGTCCGCGATGCCCCGGACCGCCTCGACCCCGGACGCGTCGAAGTCGCCGACCACGTCGTCGAGGCCGAACACACCACCGCGCTGGACGAACCGTTCCTTCTCGTGCATGCCCCCATCCTGGGGGGCGGGTGGTCTCGCGGCCATGAAATCGGGGTGATCGATCGGGACGTGGGCTCCCTACGATGTCCAGCCATGGACATCTCGACGTTCTACGCGTTGTTCTCGGCAACGTGCTTCACGCTGCTCGGGCTCTGGTGGAACGTGCTCCAGCTGAACCCCGCGTGGGTCGGCGTCGACGACGAGCGCCGGGCCGTGGGCGGGGTCTACCTGACCTTCCTGCTGCCCGCGCTGATGGGCCTGTTCGCCCAGGTGGGCGGCACCGAGACCCCGGCGATCTGGCGGGTCAGCTTCGTCGGCGTCGCGATCGTCGGGTGCATCTCGACGTTGCGGATGCTGCGCGTGCTGCGCACGGCCAGCGACCAGCAGCCACGGGCGAAGTACTTCGCGACCCTGGCGATCTACGTCTCGGTGGCGATCATCGGCGCCTACCCGGAGATCGCCAAGGGCGATCGGCATCATGCCGATCCAGGCCGAGGCGATCCTGCTGATCCTGCTGGTGCTCGTCGGTCACGGCCTGGTGTGGGACTTCATGGTGCGCCGGCCCCCGGGCGGCACGCACGTGCGAGGCTCCGACGGGTGACTCCCGAACGGCTCGCGGTGCTCGCCCGCGTCGCCGACGCCCTGCCCGACCTCGACCGGCCTCTCCTCGTGGCCGTCGACGGCGGTGACGGAGCCGGGAAGACGTGGTTCGCCGACGACCTGGCCCGGCACCTGGAGGAGACCGGCCGGGTGACGGTGCGCGCGACCGTCGACGACTTCCACCACCCGCGCTCCTTCCGCCACGAGCTCGGCCGCACGGGAGAGACGGTGTGGGCAAGGTCGTTCGACTACCGGGCCCTGCGCCGCGAGCTCCTGGACCCGTGGTGCCAGGGTCCCGGGTCGCCGTACCGCTGTCGTCACCACGACCTCGCCACCGACGCCCTCCTCGACGAGCCGCGGCTGGCCGTGCCCGACCACGGCGTCCTCGTCGTGGACGCGGTCTTCGCCCAGCGCGAGGAGCTCCGCGACAGCTGGGACCTGGTCGTGTGGCTGGAGGTGGGCGACGAGGAGCGCGTACGCCGGATGGCCGCGCGTGACGGCGTCGCCGCGGACCCCGGCCACGACGACCAGCGCAGGTACCTCGACGCCCAACGCCTCTACCGCGACGCCGCCGACCCCGTCCGCTCCGCCGACCTCGTCGTCGACAACACCGACCCGGACCGCCCCGCCCTCGTCGGCCGACCCGTCGTCCCGCCCGGCTGGCACCGCACCCCCCACGGCCTGCGCCGCGTCGTCACCACCGACCGGGAGACCGCCGAGCGGATCAACCGCCTGCTGGGCGGCGGCTGACGTGAGTCGCCCGGGACGTCATACGAAGTGGTCGCCAGGGCGACCAGAACGTATGACGTTGTCCGCCCGCAACGTCCCGTGCTCGTCCAGGCCGACCGGGATGGGGTCGGTGATGTGGAAGTTGAGCTCGCCCTTCGGTTCGGTGTTGAGGAACCCGACCAGCGCCCACGACCCGTCGCGGCGCTGGACGAGCGGGGCGGCGAAGAGGTCGGGCTCGGCGGTGAAGGGGCGGGCGAGGCCGATGTCCCACGGACCCGTCGCCGACGTACCCGGGACCGACCAGGTGCAGTAGTCGCCGGTGGCCGCGCGGCGTTCGGCCGTCATCTCCTGCGGGTGGCAGGTGAACACCAGGACCCAGCGGCCCTCGATCTGCCGGACCTGGGCCACCTCGAGCTGGCCGAAGCCGAACCCGGACTCGCACACGGGCGGCCCGAGCTCCCAGTGCCGGAGGTCGTGGGAGCGCGCGTGGGCGAGGACGCCGTCGTCGTCGGGTCCGTGGGTGAGGGAGCGGGCGGTGACGAGCATGTGCCAGCCGTCGCCGTCGGGGTCGCGGAAGACCTGGGGGTCGCGCCACGTCTCGCTGGCGGTGACGTCCTCGGGGAGGGTCTGGTACCAGCGCGGGTCGGCGACCAGCAGCGGTGAGGTGCCGACCTTGCGCCAGGTGACCAGGTCGTCGGACTCGGCGAGGCCGACGCGCTGGTCCCTCACGCCGTACCCGCGGGTGCTGGTCGCCGTGTAGAACATCCGCCACACGCCGTCGTCGCCGAGCACCGTCGAGCCGGTCCAGATCGACAGGTCGTCCCACGACCCCGGCGTCGGGCCGAGGGCCTCGGGGAGCACCTCCCACGAGACCAGGTCGCGTGGACACCGCGTGGCCCACGGTCGCGTTGAGGTGACGGCGCCCGGCATCCCCCAGCGATCGCGGCGCCTGGAGGTAGAACAGGTGGTACGCGTCGCCGTCGTCGGCGACCCAGCTGTCCCAGATCCAGTGGGTCTCGCTGATCAGCACGAGCCGCACCCTAGGGCGCAGGCTAGGAGGTCAGCGCCGACGTCTGCGGCTTCAACGTGAACGCG